>NZ_JAZHYP010000002.1:0-702543 GCF_039650365.1 Mariniflexile soesokkakense
AATAATTGAAAAGGTACTGTTTGTCTGCATTTTTAACGGCTTTGGTTTGACATTTTAAAAAAAAAACGAAAGTCAAATTGCTTTTAAATGCTCTTTAAATTTACGACAATTTTGGTAAGATACTGCACACCTGATTGCACACCATTTATATGTTGTTTTTCGTTTTTATTTGGCATCAAACAAAATGCCTAAAAACAAAAAAACACTGATAATCATACAATTAACAGTGTTTTGATACTTCCTAAAACTAGGTTCGTCGGGGTGGCAGGATTCGAACCTGCGACCTCCTGCTCCCAAAGCAGGCGCGATAACCGGGCTACGCTACACCCCGAAGGTTATTTTATTCTAACGGGATGCAAATATACTTTTTTAAATAATATTCCTGTTAAATATTTTATTTAATTTTAAAAAATCTATTTTTAAATTTTTTTATAACAAATCAAGTTATATTAAGTTTTTTTTAAGCTCAAAAATTAATCAAATTTAAATGATTCAACCTAACTTATACATTTTAAAGAAAACAGTTTCCATAGTTATTTCCTTTATCTGTATTTCCTTTACCTATGCCCAACAAACTATAAAAGGCAGAATTATTGATAGCGAAAATGGCACGTCTATCCCAAATACAACAGTTATAAATTCCCAAAACAATACATCTGTAATTTCAAATAATTCAGGGGAATTTGAAGTGCAACAAACGGGAATTTATCAATTTACCATAACAGGTTACCAAGAAAAAAACGAGCTATTAGAACCTGGATATACAATTATTCAACTCCAATTAAATCCATCACAATTAAATGAAGTTATTGTTAACACAAATCATATTCCTCAAAAACTAAAAAAAGCAAATTCAACCATCGATATTATCACTTCTAAAGATATTGAGCGTGGAAACACAACAAACCTTAATGATGTTTTAAATAGAGTTCCTGGTGTATTTATGCAATCGGGGGCACTAAACACCAACAAAATTTCAATTAGAGGTATTGGTTCAAGAAATCTTTACGGAACTTCTAAAATAAGGGCATATTTTCAAGACATTCCGTTAACTTCTGGAACCGGTGAGACAACTATTGAGGATTTTGAATTAGGTTCCATCTCACGTTTTGAAATCATCAAAGGTGCTGGTTCCAGTATTTATGGTGCAGGACTTGGTGGCACTATTCATTTAATTCCACAAAGTGCATTTCTAAATCAAACCACTGCCGCAAGTGATATTTCTTTTGGATCATTCGGACTCATAAAAGGCATTTTAAATATTAACCACGGCACAGACAAAAACAGCTTTAGAGTCATTCACAGTAACACACACAGTAATGGATATAGAGACAATAACTCATACGACCGGCAAACAATTACAATTAATACAAATCATTTTTTAAGTAATAAAGACGATATCTCATTTTTAGCGAGTTATGTTGATTTAAAAGGATTTATACCAAGTTCTATCAACGAAAATGCTTATAAAAATAATCCGAAATCGGCAGCATTTACTTGGGCTCAATCTAAAGGACATGAAGATTCGCAACGTGGTATTCTAGGGGCTTCCTGGAACCATCAATATAATAGCAACATAAAACAAGTAACCAGTGTTTTTACTTCGTTTAAAAAAGCTTACGAACCTAGGCCTTTCGACATTTTAACGGAAAACATATCTGCAATTGGCATAAGAAGTCGGGTTTTGGGTACTTTTAAAAAACTAAATTGGACACTTGGTGGCGAGTTTTTTAAAGACTCGTATAAATCAATAAACTTTGAAAATTTATATCAAGATTATCCTGCCGGCTCCGGTAGTGTTGAAGGTGATAAATTCTCCGATTTTAAAGAAAAACGCAACTATTACAACCTGTTTTTTGAAACCAATTACAATCCTTCAGAGAAAACTACACTTTCTTTTGGATTGAATTTCAACAAAACATCTTATAATCTAATAGATCGATTTGTTACAGATGAAAACCCAGACCAATCGGGTGCTTACTCTTTCAAAGGCATATTATCGCCTAAGCTTGGAATTTCACATGTTTTCACAAACAATATAAGTGCGTATTCCAATATAAGTCATGGGTTTTCTCCGCCAACAACTGCCGAAACTTTACTGCCCGATGGTTTAATAAATACCAACATAAAACCAGAAACTGGATGGAATTTTGAAGTTGGTACGCGCTCATCGTTCATCAACAACCGCTTACAACTTAATTTGGCATTATACAGGTTATATATTCAAAATCTTCTTGTTGCCAGAAGAACGGGAAACGACCAATTTATTGGAGTAAACGCCGGAAGAACACTACACGATGGTTTAGAAATGGTTTTAAAATACCAATGGTTGCAGGCGGATTTTTTTTCTCTTAATCATTATACTTCATTCACCCTCAACAATTTTAAGTTTAAAGAGTTTATTGATGATGGAAACAATTTCTCTGGCAATAAATTAACAGGAGTTCCTTCAAATGTTTTAAATACTGGTATAGACTTTGATACTAAATTAGGATTATTTACAACCATTAATTACCAATATGTTGGGCGTATTCCTATGACAGACAGCAATTCACTTTTTTCTGATAGTTACAGTTTAACCAACATCAAATTAGGTTACAAAAACCAAATAAATAAGAATCTTAAATTAAATGCATACTTTGGTTTAGATAATATTTTTGACAAACATTATGCATCACAAATTCTAATCAATGCTACTGGCTTTGGTGGTGCTGCCCCTAGATACTATTACCCAGGCAATCCAATAAATTATTACACAGGAATAAACTTAAGTTATATCTTTTAACTAAATTTATATCAAAAACAAAAAAGATGAAACAACTACATACCGTATTCTCCATAATTTTAATCTCTTTAAGTGCTTGTGCCCAACAAACCGAATCTGAGGTAAAAGCCCAAGATCCTGAAAACGTAAACTATACAACAGAATTAGTTGTTTCAGATATAAACATCCCTTGGGGCATGGCCTTTTTACCAGATGGCAGTATGCTAATAACAGAAAAAGCAGGCGAACTTATTCATTTTAAAAATGGCACAAAAACCTTAATTGAAGGTGTGCCTGAAATTTATGTACGTGGTCAAGGTGGTTTTATGGGCATCAAATTACATCCAAATTACCAAACTAACGGATGGATTTATTTCTCATATGCTTCTGCTGAAGGTGAAGACGATGGTGGTAACACTGCTATTATGCGTGCTAAACTAAAAGACAATACTTTAGTTGAAAAAGAAGTGCTATACAAAGCTAGTCCTAACTCCAAAAAAGGTCAACATTTCGGTTCTAGAATAGAATTTGATAACGAGGGCTATTTGTATTTCTCTATTGGAGAACGTGGCGACCGCGATGTAAACCCACAAGACATTACACGCGATTGCGGTAAAATTTACAGACTTCATGAAGATGGACGCATTCCTACAGATAATCCATTTGTTAATTCCGAAAACGCAAAGCCAGCCATTTATAGTTACGGGCACAGAAATCCGCAAGGGTTACTAAAGAATCCAGAAACCGGAGATATTTGGGAGCACGAACATGGTCCACAAGGTGGGGATGAAATCAACATCATCCAAAAAGGAAAGAACTACGGGTGGCCAGTGATATCATACGGTATTAACTACAACGGAACATCTTTTACAGATATTACTAAAAAAGAAGGTATGGAACAACCTCTTTTTTATTGGGTACCCTCTATTGCTCCTAGCGGAATGGCATTTGTTACATCAAACAAATACCCCGATTGGAAAGGCAATTTATTAGTAGGCTCACTCAAATTTGAATATTTAGAACGCTTGGTTTTAGATAATAGAAAAGTTATTAAGCGTGAAAAACTAATAGAAAAAACTGGGCGTATTAGAGATGTTGTTCAAGCACCAGATGGTTATATTTATGTAGCCGTAGAAGGCAAGGGCATCGTTAAAATAGTACCTAAAAATTAAAACAATAAATAGTTATGAAGTTACTCCAGTTAAGTTTATTCGTTACACTTTCAATTACATTTACAAGTTTTTCACAAACAAGTGCTTTAAAATCCAGTATAGAACGAGGTAAAGAAATCTATACTGATTTTTGCGTATCCTGCCATTTACCTAACGGAAAAGGTGTTGAACGCATTTATCCGCCACTAACAAATTCAGATTATCTAAAAAACAGAGAAGCCAGTATTAAAGCTATCAAATTTGGACTTCAAGGTAGCATTGTTGTAAACGGTAAAAAGTACAACAGCGTTATGACTCCTCTAGGATTAAGCGATGATGAAATTGCCGATGTTATGAATTACATTAGCAACAGTTGGGGCAATAAAAACGACAAAATGGTTACCGAAACAGAAGTTTCAAAAATCAAAAAATAAAATAACTCACAGTATTTGATTGACATTTAACTAACTTTGTAATGCCTAATTAACAAAACTATCAATGCTTATTATAGGAATTGCAGGAGGAACAGGTTGCGGCAAAACAACCGTTGTAAATCAAATACTCAACCAACTTCCAGAAGGTGAAGTTGGTGTTATTTCGCAAGATTCTTATTATAAAGATACCACACACCTAAGTTATGATGAGCGTATAAAAATTAACTTTGATCACCCAAGGTCTATCGATTTTGATCTTTTAGAAAATCATCTTAAAAATCTAAAAAACGGTATGCCTATACACCAACCCGTGTATTCTTTCGTTAAACACAATAGAACGGGCGATACCATTTTTACACACCCTAGAAAAGTAATGATTGTGGAAGGCATTTTAATTTTAACACATCCCGAATTGCGAGATATGTTCGATATTAAAATATTTGTGCATGCCGATACCGACGAACGTTTAATAAGAAGATTAAAACGTGACATTTCTGAACGTGGTAGAGATTTAGATGAAGTTTTAACACGCTATCAAACCACATTAAAACCTATGCATGACCAATTCATAGAACCTATGAAAGAATATGCAGACATTATTATACCCAACAACAAACACAACACAGTGGCGGTTGATATTGTTCGTACCATTATTAATAACAAGCTATAAATATGACCTTTTTTAAGCATAAAATATTCAAACCGTTTAGAAATGTATTCATACTTATCTTAGCAGTATTTTTAGTTTGGATGCTTTTTTTTGATGCTAATTCGTGGTTAATCCATCATGAATTGAATACGGATATTGATGCTTTGGAAAGTGAAAAAGAATATTATCAAAAAGAAATTGAAAAAGATAACAAAGCTATTAAAACCTTAAGCACTGAAGAAGGTTTAGAAAAATTTGCACGTGAAGAATATTATATGAAACGTGATAATGAGGAGATTTATATAATTGAATACGAAGACAGTTTAAAAACCAAAGAAAATGATTAATGGTTTGTTTGATGAATTCAATTCGGTTTCAGCAAAACAGTGGAAACAAAAAATACAGTTCGATTTAAACGGTGCTGATTATAACGAAACGCTTATTTGGAAAAGCAACGAAGACATTTCGGTAAAACCATTTTACCATTCTGAAGATTTAAAAACCCTCCCAGAAGTTTCAAACACCAAAGCAACGCAATGGCAAATTTGTCAAACTATTTTTGTTGCCAATGTTGAAAAATCAAACCAAAAAGCCATTAAAGCTATTAAACGGGGTACAGAAAGCATCAAATTTATTATCCCTAACAAAGAGGTTTCTATTGAAAATTTATTGGAAAATCTTGATCATATTCCTGTTTTTTTTGAACTTCAATTTCTTTCAGAAACATTTATCAATAAACTAAACGAATGTTACCTTGAGCGCAGTCGAAAGGCAGCTTCAAAAAGCGAAATTTGTATTCAAACTGATATTATTGGAAACCTTGCAAAATCCGGTAATTGGTTTCATAACTTAAACGACGATTTCTCCAAGTTTAAAACTATCGTAAAACAAACCAAATCTTTTAATATAGATATCGCCTTACTTGAAAATGCTGGTGCCAACATGGTTCAGCAATTAGCTTATGCACTTGCTCATGCCAATGAATACTTAAATGCTATTGATAGCGAATTTGACTTAGAAACCAAACAAACTCTTCAAATAACTTTTGAAGTTTCTATAGGTTCCAACTACTTTTTTGAAATAGCCAAATTACGTGCTTTACGTTTACTTTGGAGTACTCTAGCTTCAGAATATCAAACTATTACTCGATGCCTTATCACAGCGTCACCCACAAAACGCAATAAAACCATATACGATTACAACACCAATTTATTACGTAGCACTACTGAATGTATGAGCGCCATACTTGGCGGCGCTAATACAGTTTGCAATTTACCATACGATGTTATGTATAAAAAAGCCAATGCATTTAGTGAACGGATGGCTCGTAATCAACTTTTAATTTTAAAGCACGAGAGCTATTTTAATAAGGTGAACAATCCGTCCGATGGATCTTATTATATTGAATCTTTAACCAATCAACTTGCTGAAAAAGCATTAGTTTTATTTAAGGATATTGAAACGAATGGCGGCTATTTAAAGCAGTTAAAAGAAGGTACCATTCAACGAAAAATTAAAGAAAACGCTACTAAAGAGCAGCAACAGTTTGATACTACTGAAATTGTTTTATTAGGAACGAATAAACACCCCAACCCTAATGATATTATGAAGGATGAATTAGAGCTTTATCCGTTTGTAAAAAGGCATCAAAGAAAAACCATAATAGAGCCAATTATTGAAAAACGACTAGCCGAAACATTAGAACAAAAACGACTAAAAAATGAATAAAAGCCGCTTCATATTATTTTTTCTAATTAGTTTTTTAACTCTGTTTAGCACTTCCTGTTTAAGTATTGCTAAAGACGTTAAAAGCTGGATAGAAGTTAGTAATATTGAAGACGTTCAAGGTAACTATCATTTTTTAAACGAAGACCAAATAAAAATTTATTTACCAGAGGCCTTTAAAAAATATTCAAGAGCAGGGTATGAAAAGCTTTTAGACTCTTTAGCTAGTAAAAAAGATTATGAACTGGAAATTAAACGCTTGGAATCTTTACGCAACATGGAGGGCAACTTTCACATTTTTTTCGATGAAGAAACCCGCTCTACATATACCATAAATACCATGCCGTATATGCCAATACACAAAGGTGATGCCCAATATATTTTAGGCATGATATCCATGAATAATGAAAAAATTTCAAGAACTACCGATTTAGAATTCACCAAAATAACTGCAAAATACACTACCAACAATGGCATTCAAATTTTTAAGGCAATTCATAAAATAGAAAACACTAAAAAACTAATTACAAGCTTTAACTCATCATACATTGTATCAGCAAATAAAAAAACTATATACGTCCAACTATTAACAGGTTTTGATGTGAATTTCGACCCATTTTTACAAAAAATGATTTTATAATGTCTAGAAAAAATCTTCAGCATATTAAAATAAAGACTGAATTCGGGAAACCGAAATTAGAAGCTTCTGAAACTTTTGTTACAGCTGAAGGGATTGAATTAAAATCAACCTATTCGAAACAAGACATTGAAAATTCAGAGCACCTCAACTTTGCTGCTGGAATAGCTCCTTACCTACGCGGACCTTATAGCACCATGTATGCTACAAAACCTTGGACTATTAGACAATACGCAGGGTTTTCTACCGCTGAGGATAGTAATGCCTTTTACAGGCGCAACTTAAAATCAGGACAGAAAGGACTCTCTGTAGCCTTCGATTTGGCAACACATAGAGGCTACGATAGCGACCACGAACGTGTTATGGGCGATGTTGGAAAAGCAGGTGTAGCCATCGATTCGGTTGAAGACATGAAACTACTTTTTGACCAAATTCCACTCGATAAGATGAGTGTATCTATGACTATGAATGGTGCTGTTTTACCCATTATGGCATTTTATATTGTTGCTGCACAAGAGCAAGGTGTTAAAACAGAACTGCTTTCTGGCACCATTCAAAATGATATTTTAAAGGAGTTTATGGTTCGTAACACTTACATCTACCCTCCTGCACCATCCATGAAAATCATCTCAGATATTTTTGAATATTGCAGTAAAAACATGCCCAAATTCAACAGCATCAGTATTTCAGGGTATCACATGCAAGAAGCTGGTGCCACCTGCGATATTGAATTGGCATACACATTGGCTGATGGTTTAGAATACATAAGAAAAGGATTGGATGCAGGCATGGATATAGACACATTTGCTCCGCGCCTTTCATTCTTTTGGGCTATTGGCATGAATCATTTTATGGAAATTGCCAAAATGCGAGCAGCACGTATGCTTTGGACTAAAATAGTAAAACAATTCAACCCGAAAAATGAAAAATCACTTGTTCTTAGAACACATTGCCAAACCTCTGGTTGGAGTTTAACAGAACAAGATCCATTTAATAACGTGGCTAGAACGACTATTGAAGCAGCCGCAGCCGCTTTTGGTGGTACACAAAGTTTACATACTAATGCTTTAGATGAAGCCATTGCATTACCAACCGATTTTTCGGCACGAATTGCCAGAAACACACAGCTTTATTTACGAGAAGAAACCAAAATCACAAAAACAGTCGACCCATGGGGAGGCAGTTTTTATATTGAAAAATTAACCCATGATATTGCTCAAAAAGCATGGACACTTATTGAAGAAATTGAAGCTCTTGGAGGCATGTCCAAAGCTATTGAAGCGGGCATCCCCAAAATGCGTATTGAACAAGCAGCAACAAAAAAGCAAGCTCGTATTGACTCAAATCAAGATATTATTGTGGGTGTTAATAAATTTAAGCTTACCAAAGAAGATTCTATCGTAACGCTTGAAGTTGACAACGAAACGGTGCGTAAGCAACAAATTGAGCGTTTAAAAACCATTAAAGCTAAAAGAAATTCAGAAAAAGTAAACATCGCTTTATCAAAATTAACAGAAGCAGCTCGCACTAAACAAGAAAATTTACTAGCTTTAGCAGTAGAAGCAGCTAGACAACGCGCCACACTAGGAGAGATTAGTGATGCACTTGAAGAAGTATTTGGTCGTTATAAAGCTGAAATAAAATCGTTTTCTGGTGTGTACAGTAAAGAAATAAAAAATGACGCCTCGTTTAAAAAGGCCCAAGAATTAGCCGATAGTTTCTCCAAACAAGAAGGCCGAAGACCCCGTATTATGATTGCTAAAATGGGACAAGATGGTCATGACCGTGGGGCTAAAATAGTTGCTACGGGTTACGCTGATGTTGGTTTTGATGTAGATATTGGACCCTTATTTCAAACCCCACAAGAAGTAGCAAAACAAGCCATAGAAAACGATGTTCATATTTTAGGTATCTCATCACAAGCGGCAGGACATAAAACCTTAGTCCCACAAGTTATTAAGGAGCTTAAAAAATACGGTCGTGATGATATTATGGTTATTGTTGGTGGTGTAATACCCAAACAAGACTACCTGTTTTTAAAAGATGCAGGTGCCACAGCCATATATGGCCCAGGCACTAAAATTAGTGATGCTGCTATTGAAATTTTAGAGATTTTGATCGGTTAATTTTAAGAATTTCATTTTCCTCGTTTTATTTAATCTAATGTTTGTAATTTGGGTTTTTATTCCTCATAAATAATTGTATTTTTACCGTTCATAAAACCAAATCATTTAATGGGTAAAATCATTGCAATTGCAAATCAAAAAGGAGGCGTTGGAAAAACAACAACATCCATAAATTTAGCCGCTTCACTAGGGGTTCTGGAAAAAAAAGTATTACTTATTGATGCTGACCCTCAAGCAAATGCAACTTCTGGAATAGGGATTGATGTAGAAAACGTAGAAATAGGCACCTACCAACTTTTAGAGCACTCTAGTTCAGCAAGAGAAGCCATCATAAAAACCGAAACGCCCAATTTAGATCTTATTCCTGCACATATCGACTTAGTTGCTATCGAAATAGAGCTTGTTGATAAAGAGGCTAGAGAATATATGCTAAAAAAAGCCTTGCAAGAAATTAAAGACGATTACGACTATATTTTAATTGATTGTGCACCGTCTTTAGGTTTATTAACACTAAATGCTTTAACAGCTGCCGATGCCGTAATAATACCCATTCAGTGTGAATATTTTGCACTTGAAGGTTTAGGTAAACTTTTAAACACCATAAAAAGTGTTCAAAAAATACATAATCCAGATTTAGATATTGAAGGTTTATTACTAACCATGTACGATTCGAGATTAAGATTATCAAACCAAGTAGTTGAAGAGGTTCAAAAACATTTTAACGATATGGTTTTTCAAACTATCATACAGCGAAATGTAAAATTAAGTGAAGCTCCAAGTTTTGGAGAAAGCATTATCAATTACGATGCCGCTAGCAAAGGCGCTAGCAATTACTTAAGTTTGGCTAAAGAAATTATCAATAAAAACGCTTAAATATGGCTAAGGCAATTAAAAAACAAGCTTTAGGAAGAGGTTTATCGGCACTTTTAAAAGACCCAAGTAACGACATTCAATCGGCACAAGATAAAAATGCGGATAAAGTTGTTGGTAATATTATTGAATTGGATATTGCTTTTATTGAAGTCAACCCATTTCAACCGCGTACCAATTTTAGCGAAGAATCGCTACGGGAATTAGCGTCATCTATAAAAGAATTAGGCATCATTCAGCCTATTACCGTTCGAAAATTAGGCTTTAACCAATACCAATTAGTTTCTGGTGAGCGTCGTTTTAGAGCATCAAAATTAATAGGTTTAGAAACCATTCCTGCATACATACGTATTGCAAACGATCAAGAATCGTTGGAAATGGCTTTGGTTGAAAATATTCAACGTCAAGACTTAGACCCTATTGAAATTGCCTTATCCTACCAACGTTTAATTGATGAAATCAACTTAACGCAAGAACAAATGAGCGAACGTGTTGGTAAAAAGCGTTCTACCATTACCAACTATTTGCGTCTATTAAAGTTAGATCCTATTATTCAAACAGGGATGCGCGATGGGTTCATTTCCATGGGACATGGTCGTGCTTTAATTACAGTTGAAGACCCAAGTATTCAATTAGACATTTACGAAAAAGTACTTTCAAACGAACTATCGGTAAGAGATACTGAAAATCTGGTTCGAAACTACAATACCACTCAAGAAGTAAAAGTAGTAACTAAAAAAGAAGAAAGTGAAGCAACCCCAAACCATATAAAAGAAGGTATTAAAGCCTTTTCGGAATACTTTGGGCATAAAATAGACGTTAAAGTCTCTAAGAATGGAAAAGGAAAAATTACCATTCCGTTTCATTCTGAAGAAGATTTTAATCGTATTAAAAAATTAGTTGAAGGTGCCAAATAAACTCTTTATAGTTAGCGTATTCTCACTATTATTTTGCTGCTTTCTATCAGCACAAGAAAAAAACAACAAAAAAAAAGAGCTACCCGAAGCCATTAGTGTTGATTCTGTTATTGAAATTAAAAACCCTTACAATCCGCTTTCTCCAGCAAAAGCCGCTTTTTATTCGGCTGTTTTACCTGGATTAGGGCAAGCCTACAACAAAAGATATTGGAAAATACCCATCGTTTATGGTGGATTAGCAACTGGTATCTATTTTTATTCAACCAATAATAAAGAATACAACCGCTATAGAGATGCCTACAAAAGCAGACTTGCAGGTTTTAAAACCGATGAGTTTTATTTTGATTCTCAAGGCAACCAATTATCAACGCCACGCGTTACGACCGATGGCTTACAACGTGGACAAAAGTTTTACCGAAAAAACAAAGAAATTTCACTTTTGGTAACACTCGGTATTTATGCCTTAAATATTATAGACGCCAATGTAGATGCACATTTAATGCAATATAATGTAGATGAAAACCTATCTTTGGCACCACATTTTAAAATCAATGAGATTGATGCAACAAGCAATCTTGGATTAACTTTAAATTTTAAATTTTAGCCCATAATGGGCATTTGGCAAATTAAAAAACTACAAACAAATGAACATTGCTTTACTTGGATACGGAAAAATGGGAAAAACCATTGAGCAAATAGCTATTAAACGCGGACATACCATTGTTTTAACCGTAGATAAAGGTGATGAAGGTTATGATATTACCAAAGCCGACGTTGCCATCGATTTTAGTATTCCTACGGTTGCTTTTAATAATATTTCAAACTGTATCAACAATGGTGTTCCTGTAATTTCTGGAACTACGGGTTGGTTACATGATTACGATAAAGCCGTAAACCTTTGCAAAGAAAAGAAAGGCGCTTTTATTTATGCTTCAAATTATAGTCTGGGTGTAAACATTTTTTTCGAGCTGAATAAAACCTTAGCTAAAATGATGAGCACTTTAAAACAGTACAATGTTTCTATGGAAGAAATTCATCACACACAAAAATTAGATGCACCAAGTGGAACTGCTATTTCTTTGGCAAATGATATTATTGCAAACAACGCTAATTTTGAAGCTTGGAAACTTGATGAAACAGCTGAAAAAACAATCCCTATTGTTGCGAAACGTATTGAAGATGTTCCAGGAACACACACCGTAAATTACGAAAGTGAAGTAGATACCATTACTATTGAGCATGTAGCTCATACCAGACAAGGGTTTGCTTTAGGTGCTGTTATTGCTGCAGAATGGATTGTTGGAAAAACAGGCGTTTTCACTATGAACGATGTGTTAAATATTGGTTAATCCTTACAAAACACGTAACAACTTGAGTAAGTTTAGCTACTAAAAATAAAAATTACGATTATGACATTGATGCAATGGTTTATTTTCATCTTGATTATTCAAGTAATACACGGTTTAGGTACTTGGAAATTATACATTAAAGCTGGAAGACAAGCTTGGGAAGCTTTTGTACCAGTGTATAATGGTATTATATTAATGAAAATCATCAATCGCCCTTGGTGGTGGATTATACTGTTATTTTTACCAATCGTTAATCTAATTATGTTAGCTGTGGTTTGGGTAGAAACCGCCAGAAGTTTTGGAAAAAACTCAACTTTAGACACGTTTTTAGCTCTTATATCCTTAGGATTTTACAATTTCTACTTGAATTATGTGGCTGATGTTAAATATATTGAAAATAGAAGTTTACAACCAAAATCCGGTGCGGGCGATTGGGTAAGTTCTATACTGTTTGCTATTGTAGCGGCAACCATTGTTCACACCTATTTTATTCAACCGTTTACCATTCCGTCGTCATCTTTAGAAAAATCGTTGTTGGTGGGCGACTTTCTTTTTGTTAGCAAATTTCATTATGGTGCCAGAGTGCCCATGACGACTGTTGGAGCACCTATGGTACACGATACCATACCTGGGTTAAAAAAGAAATCTTACTTATTTGACGACCATAAAGGAAGTAGTTCTTGGAAAAACAAACTGCAACTGCCTTACCTTAGAATTCCTGGGTTTGAAAATATTAAAAGAAATGAGATTGTAGTTTTTAATCAGCCAGCAGATACCTTGTTGGATATGAACGATTTTCATCCAGATAGAAACTACTATAAACCAATTGACAAAAAAACCAATTTAGTAAAACGTTGTGTTGGAGTTGCGGGTGATTCGTTAGAAGTTCGCAATGGTTTTGTTTACATAAACGGAAAACAGAATGTTTTACCAGATAGAGCACATTTACAATTCAGCTATTATGTTCAGCCTAAAACATCACAATTTAATCCCATATACCTTAAAGAGCGCTATGATATTACGGATGGTTTTGGCATTATAAATGATAAAAACACCTATTATTTTTCTGCGATTTCTGATGAAGCTTTAGCTAAGTTTAGAGATAATCCAAATGTGGTTAGTATTACACCAGCAAAAGCTACAAAAGGAGACCCCAACTCTAGTATGTTTCCCCACAACCCAGATTACAATTGGAATATTGATTTTTTGGGTCCTTTATACATTCCTGAAGCTGGAAAAACAATCGATATAAACCTAAAAGTTTTACCACTCTACAAACGTGTTATTACCGAATATGAAGGGAATACACTGCAAGTAAAAGGCAACCAAATTTTAATAAATGGTGAAGTAACGACCACCTATACCTTTAAGCAAAATTATTATTGGATGATGGGTGATAACCGCCATAATTCAATTGATTCACGCTTTTGGGGCTTTGTACCTTTTGACCATGTTGTTGGGAAACCCGTATTCATTTGGATGAGCTGGGATGGTAAAAAACCGCGTTGGGAACGTTTCTTTACAACGGTTAGTGGTGAAGGCAAAGCAACTTCATTTCTTATACCTTTCTTGGTTTTGTTATTTGGATGGATTGGTTTTAATAAATGGAGAGCGAGAAAGAAGACTAGTTAATTTGTCATTCCTGCGAAAGCAGGAATCCATTTTAAAATAATTCAGATTCAATGAAAGAGATTCCAGCTTTCGCAGGAATAACAGAACAAATGAACATTATCATCCACCCCACATACTTCCCAAACATTGCGCATTTTGTTGCCTTAGTAAATGCAGAAAGCGTGGTATTTGAAGTTGATGATAATTTTTTAAAACAAACCTATAGAAACCGCACTTACATTTATGGCGCAAACGGTAAACTGGCATTAAATATTCCTGTAATCCATACCCAAAAGAATAGACAGAAGTATCGGGATGTTAAAATTTTTAATGACACCAAATGGCAAGATTTACATTGGAAATCATTGCTTTCAGCTTATAGAACATCACCTTTTTTTGAATATTATGAAGATGAGCTTCATCCTTTATTTCATTCTAAAGCCGAATTCATTTTAGATTTTAATTTGAAAAGTTTTGATGTGATTTGCGATTGTTTACAGATGGATTTAGACACTTCAAAATCTAAAGTTTACCAAACGGAGATTATAAACACTGCTGATTTCAGACCCTTAGTAAACGCTAAAAAAGAAGCACCACAACAGTTTGATACCTATACCCAAGTTTTTAGTGATAAGCACGGATTCATCCCTAATTTGAGTATTTTAGATTTATTGTTTAATGAAGGGCCTAATGCGCTCAATTATTTAGAATCTCAAACCATAAACCTTTACTAATGTTACAAACTGTAGCACATTACGGTTGTCATTTTTTATTACCGCTAGCAGTTGCATTGGTTTTTTATAATTCGAATTGGAAATTTGCTTATCTCATCATGATTTTAGGGATGTTGATTGACTTAGACCATTTATTAGCAAACCCCATTTTCGACCCCAATAGATGCAGCATCAATTTCCATCCGCTTCACTCCTATTATGCCATTGGTATTTATATATTACTTTTAATTCCGAAGAAAACAAGATTAATTGGTTTAGGTTTGGTAATCCATATTATTGCTGATTTGGTGGATTGTGCTTTGATGTAATTAAAGCAGCAAAGATTCAGAGTCCTAAAGCCTCAAAGTTTTTGATTTTCAAAATTGTAAAGCTTCAAAGTTGCAAAGTTTTGAATTAAAATAGATTAACGAGCAACGATTTTTGATTTCTGAATAAAAACTGTGACTGAATACTGAGACTGTAAACTATTCTCCATCCAAACTCAAAGTTGCCATAAGCGGATAATGGTCGGAATAATGCTGATTATAAGATTTGAAACCATTTACCGAAAATGCTTTATCGGAAAAAATATAGTCAATCCTTACTGGGAAAAATTTAAACTCATACGTGCGACCAAAACCATTTCCAGCCTCTTTAAACGTGTCGTTTAAATCGCCTTTAATTTTTCTATACACGTACGAATAAGCGGTATTATTAAAGTCGCCACAAACAATAGTTTTAAAATGGCATTGTTTCTTATGCTCTAAAAATATCTCCGATTGGAATTGTTGCCGTTTGAATGTGTTTTCAACCTGTTTAAAAATACGGGAGGTACTTTCTTGCTTCAGCTTTTCTACATCGGTATCGATTTTCAACGATTGCAGATGAAGATTATAAACCCTAATGGTATCTTTTCCTTTTACAACATCGGCAAAAATAGCATTGTTGTAAGTGTTTGGAAACTCTAAAGAACCTGAATTTATAATAGGAAACTTTGAAAAAATGGCTTGACCGGTAAGTATTTTTTTTCCTGATACTTTTTCAAACTTATACTTATAAAAAGAAAAATTAGCATCTGGATTTGGGCGATAATCTTGAACACACAAAATATCTGGAGCTTCGGTTTTAACGAAATCGACTATTTTGGTTTCTATATTTTTTTCAGGAATCCAATCGTACAGATTAAACAGTCGTACATTGAAATTCATCACTTTTATATTGTTTGGGTTTTCAACTTTTTTTGATGCTGAAAACTTATATAGAGAGCCAAAAACCATCTGCCCAATTACAAGCACTACCAACGATATGAAGAGTTGTTTTCTAATTCCAATCAACCAATACAAGAAAAACAACACATTGCATAAAATCAAAAACGGCACTCCCAAGCTAAGTACCGATAACACAGAAAATGCACGTGGTGATAAAAAAGGTAAGGCATAAGCTAGTAATAGAACGATAGCAACCAAAATATTGATGACGTAGATGATTTTATTTATGGTGCTTAATTTTTTCATGCTACTTCCCTGCCCTAAATAAAAATTCTTTTTCATCTGCAGTTAAACTATCGTAACCGCTTTTGCTTATTTTGTCTAAAATAACATCAATTTTCTTTTGATTATTTAACTCGTTAAAATCGGCTTTAGTATATCCGCCCACCTTACTTTTATTTTTATGAACCGTTTTTAAGGGCCCTTTTTTTGAAAATTTAAACATATTGACAACTAAATCCATTAAACGTTCAAACCCTTTTCCTATATCATCCCCTTTCAACAATTGTTTTGCGTAAAAATAGCCCAATAATGCCCCTCCTAAATGAGCTAAATTCCCTCCTGCATTCCCTATTTCTGGGTTACTAATTCCTGTAAAAACACCAAAAACATCTAAAACTACAATGGCTAAACCAACATACCAAAGTTTAATATTAAAAACAAAAAAACGAACTTCTTGATTGGGCATATAAGCGCAAAGAAAAATTAACAAGGCCCTTACCGCTGCAGATGCACCAACCAAATTAGAATTAGCACCAAATACGGTTGGGAACAAGGTGTAGCAGAACATAAACAACAATCCGCCAGAAATGGCTCCAAGAAAGTAGATATTTAAAGCCATTTTAGCGCTAAATAAATTTAAAAACATTCGCCCTATAACATACAACCAAAGCATGTTAAAAAGGATATGAAAAAAATCGTAATGCACAAAAGCATACGTAATAAGTGCCCAAGGCTTTGCTATAAAACTACCTAAACTACTTGGCAACTCAAACCAGTTCAATTTTAAAAAAAATGCTAGAATGTATACAACTAAGTTAACAGCTATAATTTTTTCTAAAACATTAAGATGAGATAGTTTATACTTTATGTTGTTACTTAAACTCATTAATACCAACGGTTTTGGTTAAACTGATTTTTTTTCCAATACCAAGCCATTATAAAACCTATGAAAGCTCCTCCAATATGCGCAAAATGACCAACATTAAAACCAAACATAGAGTTTCCTCCAGAAATCCCTGAATAAATTTCATAACCCAAAAGTAATGGAATGAAATATTTAGCTTTTATAGGAATTGGCAAAAAAATTAACATTAACTCACTGTTAGGGAACATCATTCCAAATGCAACTAAAAGTCCCATCACACAACCAGAGGCACCTAAACTTGGAGATAAAAATATTTCTGCTATTTTTGAAACATTATCATCACCAACAATATTTGCCCATCTTGTATCAATCTTTCCTTCATTCAATAAGGATATTATACTGTTTTTACTAAAACCATTTTCTACTAAAGATTTAACAATTGAATCAAAATTTATATAATCAATTATAAAAGGTAATAAAACAGCCCCTATTCCACATGAAAAGTAAAAAAACAAGAACTTATTCCTACCCCATATTTGTTCTAAAGGACTTCCAAACATCCAAAGACCGAGCATATTAAATAAAATATGCAAAGGGAAAATAGTTGGTCCACTACCATAATCCACATACGAAGCGTGCATAAACATGTGCGTGATAACTTGCCAAGGTTTAAATTCATCATTAATAGGAAAATGCATTGCAAATAAATCACCAAAAACATTCCCAAATTGCCCAATTGTTAATGTCCCAATCCAAAAAACAATATTAATGATTATTAAATGCTTAACGGTTTCAGAAATTCGCATCATATTTTATATAAATTTTTTATCTAATTCGTCTACACTAATAGTTACAAATGTTGTTCGGTTAGTAGGTGATACATTGGGTTCTTTACACGCAAATAGTTTGTTCACCAAATGTTCTTGTTCATCTTTTTGTAACGATTGTCCTCTTTTAATGGCTAAACTTTTCGCCATCGATTTTGCTAATAAATCAGTAGCACTAAAATGAGTATCGGGTACTTCATTTTCAACATCGCCAATTAATTGTTCTAAAATAATGGATACTTCGCTTTCCGGAACCGACACAGGTACACCGGAAATTTCAATAGCTTCATTCGTTACGTTTGAAAACACAAAACCTGTATGTTCTAAATCTTCTTTTAATTGGCTAATAATTTTAATTTCCTGTGAAGAAAAATGCAATTCCAACGGAAATAACAATTGCTGGCTCGTCCCTACTTTAATGGTTAAATTATTGAGAAAATCTTCATACAAAATACGTTGATGTGCCCGATGCTGGTCAATAACCAACATACCCGATTTTATAGTACTTACAATATATTTATTATGAAGTTGGTACGTCGTTTTTGCTTGTTCAATTTTATTTTCGTCATTAAACGCCGATATAGTAGTTTCTTCACTTTCAAAATGAACTTCGCTAAAATCGTGGTCAGTTTTGGTGCTTTTAGATTCCAAACCCACATACAAACTATCCCAATTATTAACGGTTTGCTTTTTAAAAGCGGTGGTTTGCTTTCCTGATGTATAATTCTCCTTAAACGGATTGAAACTTCTATCTACCTCAATAACTGGCGTATTAGTTTCTTTATTACTGAAATTGTAAGGAGTATCTAAATTAGAATCGCGCTCAAAATCAAGCACGGGTGCAATATTAAACTGCCCCAAACTATGTTTTACCGCCGATCGTAATAAGGCATAAAGTGTATGCTCGTCATCAAACTTTATCTCTGTTTTTGTAGGATGAATATTAATATCAATAGTTTGCGGATTGACCGTTAAATTTAAAAAATAACTAGGATGGTTACCGCTTTTAAGCAAGCCTTCGAACGCCGATGCAATGGCGTGATTTAAATATGGACTTTTAATAAACCGATCGTTCACAAAAAAATACTGCTCACCTCTGGTTTTTTTTGCGTATTCTGGTTTTCCAACAAAACCTGAGATTTTCAAAACTTCAGTTTCTTCTTCAACAGGCACTAATTTCTCATTTGTTTTGTTTCCAAAAATATTAACAATACGCTGTCTGTAATTGCTAAAAGGCAGATTAAATGTTTCGCTGCCATTGTTATACAGAGCAAAACTAATAGTTGGATGTGCCAATGCCACCCGGTGAAACTCATCAAAAACATGACGTAACTCTACTGTATTCGATTTTAAAAAATTACGTCGTGCCGGAATATTAAAAAACAGGTTTTTTACAGAAATTGAAGTGCCTTTTGGCGTTACCACTACCTCTTGAGAAACAATATTACTGCCTTCAATAACAATACTATTGCCAACTTCATCTTGCTCTTGCTTCGTTTTTAATTCTACATGAGCAATAGCGGCAATACTTGCCAAGGCTTCCCCTCGAAACCCTTTGGTATTTAAGTGAAATAAATCGTCCGCAGTACGAATTTTAGAAGTTGCATGGCGTTCAAAACTCAATCGTGCATCGGTGGTACTCATACCTTTACCATTATCAATAACTTGAACGAGTGTTTTACCAGCATCTTTTATAATAAGCTTGATAATTGTAGCGTCTGCATCTATGGCATTCTCCAATAGCTCTTTAACAACCGAAGCAGGACGTTGTACAACTTCTCCAGCAGCTATTTGGTTGGCTACGTGATCTGGTAATAGCTGTATAATGTCTGCCATGTATTATTTAGAAAAGAATATAGATAAATCAAATTCGATGATTAGTAAAAATATAAAAACCAGCACCGCTATAATAATTAAAATACGCCTATCAGCTTTTTTATCTGGGTTGTTTTTTAGATCGTCTAAAGCGTTATTTAGTTTTGTTTTAAAACCTACATTTCCTCCAACGGTTTTTCTATGCTCGTCAAATTTATGTTTAATTTCAAACGGATTGCCTTCACCTTTATCGTCAAAATAACGTGGTGTGTAGCTAAATTTTTTGTTTTTTCGCGTTTTAAAAATTCCCATAATTTCTAAGTTTTTGGTTACATGTATTTCTTTTCTAACAAATACATGCAAATCAATAATAATACCAAAACTATGATGAGTGTTCGTATTGGCATAGCGCCTTTTACTTTTCGGCTTGTTTCACTGTTACGTTTCCACTTAGAAACAAAGTCTATCTTCTTAGAGTCATCTAAGTTACTATCTGATCTCTTTTCTTTTGAAAAAAAGGATTGGTAATTAAAGGTTTTATGTTTGTGCGGTTTCAACAAAGTGAATACGTTCTTATACCTCAAAAATACTTAAAAATAGGCAGAAACCGAAGATTGAAAAGCTAAAAAATTCCAAAAAAACAAATTCAAATTCCATACCGTATAACAATACTTTATTGGAATTTGAATTTTAAAATTGTTTTTTTACTAACTGTTTTTACGCAGTTCAGCCATTTTAATTGCAGCAATAGCGGCTTCTGTACCTTTGTTCCCATGTATACCTCCCGAACGGTCTATGGATTGTTGCATGGTATTATCGGTAAGTACACAGAAAATCACAGGTGTTTCGTGCAATACATTTAGGTCTTTAATACCTTGAGTGACACCTTCGCAAACAAAATCGAAATGTTTGGTTTCACCTTGAATAACACAACCAATAGCAATAACGGCATTTACCATTTGCTGTTGCATTTTTTTACTTCCGTAGATAAGCTCGAAACTCCCAGGAACATCCCAACGGATAATATTACCAGGCAACGCACCGTTTTCTATAAGTGCGTCATAAGCACCTTTGTATAAACCTTCTGTTATGGTATCGTTCCATTCTGAAACAACAATCCCAAACCGAAACTTGTTCGCATTTGGGATTGTTGTTTTATCGTAATCTGATAAATTTTTGTTTGCCGTAGCCATATTATTTATTTGCCAATACCTGAGCTTTCCCTATAAACACGTCTATGGTTCCCGCTTCAGACGAATTTGGAAACTCATCTTTAATTCTATTAAAATAAGTAAGTGCTTTATCGGCTTTACCTAAATCTAAAGCAATAGCACCTGCTTTATACAAATACATGGGTGTTGTGTATTCATTATTACGTAATTCTACAGCCTGCTCATAATAATCCAAAGCATCTTCAGATTGATTTAACTGTGCAAATGCATCACCTATGTTTCCTTTAGCTAAAGGTGCCAATATTTCATCCTCACTTTTAAAATTACTTAAATGTTCAATGGCTTTTTTATAATCCTTTAAATGCAAATAAGCAGTTCCTGCATAATAATTGGCTAAGTTAGCAGATGGTGTTCCACCATGCTCTTCAATTATATCCAACATACCAAATTTACCTTCACCACCTTTTAAAGCCAAGGTGTAAAGTGAATCTTTGGCAGTACCGTTTACAGCATCATTAAAGTATTTTTGAGCTTGAAACATATCGTTCATCGCTGTTACTTGCTTTGGTTTAGATACAAACTCGTTGTAACCTAAATAGCCTAAAACAACTACAGCAACAATACCTATTATAATAAAAATGTATTTTTGATTCTTTGCAACAAAATCCTCTGTTTTAGATGCAGATTCATCAAGTGTATTAAAAACTTCGGCCGTAGTAGAATGTTGCTCTACTTCCTCTACCTTTTCTTCTTTTGTTTTAGGTTTGTATCCTCTTTTATTATAAGTTGCCATGTATGTGGTCTAAAATTAATGCGCCGCAAAAATATAATTTTTCTTCAGAACTAAAAGGGTATTTATTTGATATTTTTCAATAATTTGCACATCCTTTTAAAGAGTTGCATCTTCTGTGTACCGTTTAAGTTAACTTTTTTATGATTTTAAAATCACTTTCATTACTCAATTATAAGAATTTCGATAGTAAGTCGTTCATTTTCAGCGAAAAAATAAATTGTATTGTTGGTAATAATGGTATTGGAAAAACAAATGTTTTGGATGCTATTTATCATTTATCCTTTGGAAAAAGTTATTTTAACCCAGTTGCTACTCAAAATATAAAGCACGATGAAGATTTTTTTGTAATTAATGGCGATTACGAAAAAGACAGTAAAACCGAAAAAGTAGTTATTAGCTTAAAACGCGGACAAACCAAAGTGATTAAGCGCAATGGCAAACCTTATGAAAAATTCAGTGAACACATAGGCTTTTTGCCGCTAGTTATTATTTCGCCAGCCGATAGGGATTTAATTATTGAAGGCAGCGATACCCGCCGAAAATTTATAGACAGTGTTATTTCGCAAAGCGACAAAACTTACTTAAGCAACCTAATTAGTTATAATAAAATACTAGCACAACGTAACGCGCTTTTAAAGTATTTCGCTCTAAACCATACCTTTAACAAAGACACATTAGATGTTTACAATACACAATTAAACGACTTTGGAACGGTTATTTTTGAAAAACGAGATGCTTTTTTAAAAACATTTATTCCCATTTTTAAAGCACGTTATGAAGCGATTAGCAATGGCAACGAAGCTGTTGAACTAAACTACCATAGCGATTTGTTTGAAGATAATTTAACCACGCTGTTACAAAAAAATATTAATAAAGATAAAACCTTACAATATACAAGTGTGGGCATCCATAAAGATGATTTACATTTTAATATAGAGGGGCATCCTATTAAAAAGTTTGGAAGTCAAGGACAACAAAAATCGTTTTTAATAGCTTTAAAATTGGCGCAATTCGATTTTATAAAAGCACAAAGCAATGTGAATCCCATCCTTCTACTTGATGATATTTTTGATAAATTAGATGAAAATAGAGTGGCTCAAATAATTAAATTAGTTGACAATGAAGATTTCGGACAGCTTTTTATAAGCGACACCCATGCAGAACGAACGGAAAATGCTGTGAAACAAGTACATCAGTCTTATGAGATTTTTAAGCTATAATGAGTTTCACGCTCTTTTGGTGAATAAAATAATCTATTTATAAAAAATAATCGTTTAATTAAAGACCAATAATTTAAATTTTAAAACCATAATCATGAAGCTTTTGATACTTCTGCTATTAATATCTTTTAATATATATATCACTAAATCATTTGGACAAAACATACCTGATAACGATTCAATTTCTAAGCAAGAATCAATCAAAGAAAGTGTCAGGTTTGAAAATCAACCATTAATGATATTTGATGATAAAATCATAAAATCTTCTAAAGAATTAAATTCCATCGACCCGAATACAATTCAAGAATTAACAGTTTACAAAACTGATCTTGATGAATTTATTAGTAAATATGGAGAAAAAGCCAAAAATGGCATTATTTTTATTTGTTCAAAACATTATGTTGCCAATAGATGGTTCAACGAATTATCTGTTTATAGCAAAAAATTAAAATCTTTAATATTAAAAAATAACATAGAATATACCAATTTTAAAATCTACTTAAATGATGAACTTTTGAAACTGGATTTTTTTGACAAACTAGACGATCAGTTAGAAAATCAAACAATTAAAAAAGTAAATCTCAAAAATTTCAAAAAAGATTCTAATAGCGGAATAATTATCATTAAAACTAAGAATAAGAATTAGTAATATGGCAAAACGCAACAACGAACATATAAGCATCTCGGACGCATTAAAAGAATTTGTTGAAACCAATAAACTGGAAAAAGGCTTAAACAAAGTAAATGTAGCCGATGCTTGGGCAAACCTTATGGGCAATGGCGTTAACAACTACACCACCGCTGTAAATTTAGAACGCGACACGCTTTATGTACAACTTAACTCGAGTGTTTTACGAGAAGAATTAAGTTACGGAAAGGAAAAAATAATAACCATGCTTAATGAAGAATTGGGAAAAGAAATTATTAAAAAATTGATTCTAAGATAATTACATATTTAAACATAAAGTAAAAAAAACACAAAAAACCATCGATGTGTAAAAAATTATACTACCTTTGTCCCTTAAATTTTTATAAATAAATTACAATGAGTAAAGGTACCGTAAAATTCTTCAATGATTCTAAAGGTTTTGGATTCATCACTGAAGATGACAACAACAAAGAACATTTCGTACACATTTCAGGACTTATCGATGAAATTCGTGAAGGTGATGCAGTTGAATTCGATCTACAAGAAGGTAGAAAAGGATTAAACGCCGTAAACGTAAAAGTAATCTAATACATATACTTTAACAATTACATTAAAAGTCTATCAATCAATTTGATAGACTTTTTTGTTGGATTTAACTTTAAAAATCAAAATAAACGTAAAATACATGATTTGCTATGATATTTAGCGGTACTTTTGAAGTAATTAATATTTAATATTTATAACATGAGTAAAGGTAACGTAAAATTCTTCAATGATTCTAAAGGTTTTGGATTCATCACTGAAGATGACAACAACAAAGAACATTTCGTACACATTTCAGGACTTATCGATGAAATTCGTGAAGGTGATGCAGTTGAATTCGATCTACAAGAAGGTAGAAAAGGATTAAACGCCGTAAACGTAAAAGTAATCTAATACATATACTTTAACAATTACATTAAAAGTCTATCAATCATTTTGATAGACTTTTTTGTTTTTATTAACTTTCTAAGAAAAACATTTTTTTTTTAATAATTTTTTACATTACATTTATACTATTAATTTAATAATTTAAAGTATGAGTAAAGGAACAGTAAAATTTTTCAACGATGCCAAAGGATTTGGTTTTATAGTTGAAGACGGTTCGAAAAAAGAGCATTTTGTTCACATTTCAGGTTTAATTGACGAAGTTCGTGAAGGCGACGAAGTTGAATTTGAACTAAAAGAAGGCAAAAAAGGATTAAACGCAGTAAATGTAAAAGTAATTTAATTGAGAAAAACACCTTGATATTCTATCTCAAGGATCCCAATAAAATTGTCATTCCCATGAAAATGGGCAACCAAATAAAAAATTTAAAACATTTTTTATTTCTACTATTTAATTTTTTTTTAAAGACACAAAAAATCCCGCAACATGGTTACGGGATTTTCTATTTATAAAGTTTATGAAGCTTTAAAACATCTCTCTTCCAGAAAAATGAAAAGCACTTTCAATAGCAGCATTTTCACCACTATCACTTCCATGAACCGCATTTTCACTTATAGAATCTGCAAATAATTTTCTAATAGTACCATCGGCAGCATCAGCAGGGTTTGTAGCACCAATTAAGGTTCTAAAATCTTCAACCGCATTATCCTTTTCTAAAATGGCTGCTACTATTGGACCACGTGTCATATATTCAACTAAATCTACAAAAAACGGACGCTCGTTATGTATCGCGTAAAAAGTTTGAGCGTCTTTAGTGGTCATTTGTGTTAATTTCATTGCAACAATTCTAAATCCTGAAGCTGAAATTTTCTCTAATATTGCTCCAATATGCCCTTTTTCTACAGCATCTGGTTTTAGCATTGTAAATGTTCTATTTGTTGCCATTGTCTTATTTTGATTTTATTCAGTTATAATAATTTGATAAATAGATTTTCATGAAATATTAAAAAATAACTTTTCAGAAAACAAACTAACAAACCTCTAGTAATTTTGCTGCAAAAGTAAGGTATTTATCAATAAAAACAAGTCTGTCAATTTTAAAAAAATTGTATCTTCGTCCTCTATGAATAAACAAGATATCTCGAATATTAAACAGTTATTATCAAACCCTAAAAAAATAGTAATTGTACCTCATAAAAACCCCGATGGTGATGCTATTGGTTCTACTTTAGGACTCTACCATTATCTTATAAAAAACAATCACCAAGTGCAAATTATAACTCCTAATGATTATCCTAGCTTTTTAAAATGGATTCCAGGGGAACAACATATATTAAAACACGATTCTCAAACAAAAGCCTGCGATCATTTAATTAATGAGGCAGATATTATTTTTACCCTAGATTTTAATGCGTTACACAGAGCAGGAAATATGGAATCTGTTTTAGCTGCTAGTAAAGCCATTAAAATAATGATTGACCACCACCAATCACCAGACGATTATGCAACATACATTTTTAGCGACGTAAGCATGAGCTCTACTTGTGAAATGGTGTACCATTTTATTGGTATGTTGGATGATTCAAATGGTATCGACTTCAACATTGCTACCTGTTTATACGTAGGCATTATGACAGATACTGGTTCGTTTAGATTTCCTTCAACTAGCAGTAAAACCCATAGGATTATAGCCGATTTAATTGATAAAGGTGCTAATGGTTCTGAAATTCACAATAACATTTATAATACCAATAGCTACAAAAGTTTGCAACTATTGGGCTGTGCTTTAACAAATTTAAAAGTCATTCCAGAATCTAGAACTGCATACATAACACTTTCTCAAGAAGAGCTAAACCGATACGATTACAAAAAAGGCGATACGGAAGGCGTTGTAAATTATGGTTTATCATTAGAAAATATAGTTTTAGCAGCTATTTTTATAGAAGACAAACAAGAAGGCATAATAAAAATATCATTGCGTTCAAAAGGCTCCTTTTCGGTAAACGAAATGTCTAGAGCACATTTTGAAGGTGGCGGTCATATAAATGCTGCTGGTGGAAAGAGCCATTTATCTTTAAAAGATACCGTTGAAAAATTTATTAGTATATTGCCTAGTTATAATAAAGCCCTAAACAATGAATAAACTATATTTAATAATTGTTATTTTACTAGCTTTTATTAGCTGTAAACAACCCGAAGCCAGACGTCCTGTCTCGGTGAGTTCTGGTTCTTTTATTAACGCTTCAGTAGAGCGAAATAAAAAACTATATGCCCAAGAACAATCTCAAATTCAAAAAATAATGAAGCTACACAAAGAGAATAATTATATAGCTTCAGAAAGTGGGTTTTGGTACTACTACAATACTAAAGTTGAAATTGATTCTTTAGAAACTCCTAAGTTTGGAGACATCGTAAACTACAATTACAATGTAAAATCACTAAATGGGGGTTTAATATATTCTAAAGAAGCCCTTAAAACCCAAAACTATGTTATGGATAGAGAAGAGCTATTTACAGGACTTCGGGAAGGTTTAAAACTTTTAAAAACGGGAGAAACGGCTACCTTTTTATTTCCATCTCAAAAAGCATATGGTTATTATGGCGACGAAAATAAGATAGGAAGCAACATGCCTTTAATTTGTGAAGTTACCATAAACTCTATTACCCAAAATCAAACAAATTAGTAATGACCCCATTCAAAAATTCTTTTAAAGTCTTATTTATTACATTATTAATAGCCATTACATCTTGCAAAGCTCAATATCCAGACCTTGAAGATGGTATCTATGCAGAGTTTATTACCTCAAAAGGCACTATGGTTGCTAAATTAGCATTTAATAAAACTCCAATTACCGTTGCCAATTTTGTATCGCTAGCCGAAGGCACCAATACGATGGTGGATAGTGCTTATAAAGGAAAAAAGTTTTATAATGGCACCATTTTTCATCGTGTTATTGATAGTTTTATGATCCAAGGTGGAGACCCAACTGGTACTGGTTCGGGAAGTCCAGGTTATAAATTTTTAGATGAATTTCACCCCGATTTAAAACATGACAAACCAGGCATTTTGTCTATGGCAAATTCGGGACCCAAAACCAATGGGAGTCAGTTTTTTATAACAGAAATCCCAAAACCACATCTAGATAATCGTCATTCGGTTTTTGGCGAACTTATAATTGGTCTAGATATTCAAGATAGCATTTCGAATGCAAAAACAGGACCGGGTAATAAACCTATTGAAGATATTGTTATAAAAGAGCTAAACATTATAAAAAAAGGGGCAGCCGCTAAAAATTTTGATGCACCAAATATTTTTATAGATCATTTTGCTAAAGCTGAAAAACTTGAAAAAGAAAAAATTGCTAAAGCCGAAGCACTTTTAAACGCCACAAAAGCTAAATTTAGTAACCAACAAGAACAGGCTACCACTTTAGCTTCTGGTTTAAAATATACCATTACCGAGAAAGGTACCGGTGAAAATTTAAAAGAAAGCAGTAAAGTTTTAACTAATTATACCTTGTATTTTGAAGATGGAAAAATACTCGACACCAATAAATTAGAAATAGCTGAAACATTTGGCATTGTAAATGACCACCGGAAAGAGGCAAATCAATACCAGCCCATAGTGGCCGATTTAAGCCCTAAAGCACAAATGATTGCGGGCTTTAAAGAAGGCTTGCAACAATTGCGTGTAGGCGACAAAGCAACGCTATTCATTCCTTACCATTTAGGGTATGGAGAAACAGGAAACAGAGCCATCCCTCCAAAAACCAATTTAATTTTTGAAGTAGAAATTTTAGAAATCCAAAAGTAAATTAAAGAAAACATACTAATTAAACACTGAAAATCACAACCTTATGTACCTATTAAAATTTGATTGGAACCCCCTAACAGGTATCGAGATTATTGGAAATTTCAAATTACACTTTTATAGCCTTATGTGGGTGGTTGCTTTTGTTTTTGGATGGTACATTATGAAACGTATTTTCACAAAAGAAAAAGTTTCGTTAGAATATTTAGACCCCTTATTTGTTTATACTGTTTTAGCAACCATGATTGGTGCGCGTTTGGGGCATGTATTATTTTATCAATCGGAGTTAATCTCTGAAGATTTTTTCAGCATTTTCCTGCCTTTTAAATTTAAAGGGGGTTTTGAATTTACAGGATTTCAAGGTCTTGCCAGCCATGGTGCTGCTATTGGCATTAT
Organism: Mariniflexile soesokkakense; assembly: GCF_039650365.1. Lineage (NCBI taxonomy): Bacteria > Pseudomonadati > Bacteroidota > Flavobacteriia > Flavobacteriales > Flavobacteriaceae > Mariniflexile > Mariniflexile soesokkakense. The sequence goes on from NZ_JAZHYP010000002.1 coordinate 28,913, forward strand.
TATTGGCATGTACTTATATCGAAAAAAATACAATTACAAATCGCTACTTTGGATTTTAGACCGTGTAGTTATATCAGTCGCTTCGGGTGCTATTTTTATTAGAATTGGAAACTTTATAAATTCTGAAATTATTGGAAAAACTACCGATTCTTATTTTGGCGTTCGTTTTATTCAAGATGAATATTATAAAAGTCAAATTGTACAATTAACTGGTATTAATGATGTTCAAAAAGCGTATAATGCCGTTACCGATAATCCTCAATTTGCAGAGTTATTAAATGCCGTTCCTTACCGTCATCCTGCACAATTATACGAATCGTTCTGCTATATTTTTGTGTTTTTAATTTTGTGGTATTTCTATTCTAAAACAACAAAAAGAGAACAAACAGGATTTCTTTTCGGTTTGTTTTTAATTCTGTTATGGACCGTTCGTTTCTTTGTAGAATTTGTAAAAGAACCACAAGGTGAAGAATATATTAATTGGTCTGGATTAAATACAGGGCAATGGCTAAGTATTCCATTTATACTTATTGGTTTGTATTTTATGTTTGTTTACAAACCAAAAACCACTGTTAAATAAAATGTTTTTTAAACACGTTATATTAGTTTCTATTGTAGTTTTAAGCACTTTTGCTTGTAAAAAAGACAAAAAAACCATCACACAAACAGATATTTCATTTAAAAAAGAAGGCGAGCTTACTATTTTTAAATTAACCGATTCTACCAAAATAAATTTAGACATTGAAATAGCAGATACCGACTTTGACATTCAAACAGGGTTAATGTATCGAGACTCCATGAAAAAAAACCAAGGGATGCTGTTTGTTTTTGATGATGTAACCAAACGTTATTTCTACATGAAAAACACTAAAATATCTTTAGACATTATTTATATAAATGATACTTTTAAAATTGTAAGTTTTCAGAAAAACGCCAAACCTTTTGATGAAACTTCGTTACCATCAAACGTACCTGCTAAATATGTTTTAGAGGTTAATGCGGGTTTGGTAGATTCTTGGTCGCTTTCAGTTGGAGACAGTATTGATTATAGTAAATAAATATTTTACTTAAAATTTCATTCAACAAAAGTCTTTAAAAAAATTCTTTATACTGCATCACTCTAAAATCGAATGTGCTAAATTGAGAGTTTTTAGCCTTTAATTGTTTATACAATGGCAGCTTACTTATTGAGATATTAGCAGCACCAGAACCCGAAGTTAATGAAACAGTTTTTACGATTCTAGTGGATGTTTTAACACAGCTAAAACTATCTGCTAATTCAAATTGATGAATTCTGGGTACTTCAGAAGAAATAACTTCTAACTTTAATCCAAAGTCCTTAAGATGTTTTCTAAAGAAATATTCCGGTCCATTTTTACTGTTTCCACCAGTAAATAAAAGTGTATCAACGTTTGGATATTTTTTTAAATACCCAAATAAATTTCTAAGTCTTATGTTTTTCATCCCCAAATCAGAGGCATCAATTTTATCACGTTCACAACTTTCAACAATATCACAAACACCAATTTTATGATCTATTAAAAATGATTTACGTTCATCGATTGCTTGTTGAGAGTTGTCATATTTTAAATTGAGATTATGAATTTTATCTATAAACAACCACAGAGAGTTATAGTAACTTCCATAACAAAAATCGACATCTTTTTCTAATAGTTTGCCCATTGAAAAACGCGGTGGCGGCAGTGTACCAACAATTAGCTTAGTAGTATCTGGCTGTATAAATGGTTGATATGGATGTTTATGTTTAAACAACTTTACTTTGATTTTAATATGAATTTTTGTAATTTAAGACTATTAAAAATACGAGAAATTATGGGAAAAGGAGATAAAAAAACAAAACGTGGTAAAATAAACAGAGGCACTTTTGGAGCTAGACGCCCTAGAATAAAAAAGAAACCCTCACTTGAAAGCAAAATTAGTATTGATAAAAAAGCCATTCCAAATTAATGACTATTGATTAAGTTCTGCCAAAAGTTTTTTAACCTCTTGAATAGTACCCTGGTAAATGCGTCTATTAGGACGTGTCATGTTTTGAGATTCAATAATGATTTCTTCTAATATATCTTTAGCATCAGGTGTCTTATCTCTACCTATTAAAAATTTAGCGAGTACTAAACGCTCATTATAAAAAGAATAACGAATATCAATTTTCCTTAAATTTGATTCTGCTTCTTCAAAATCATCTAACTTTTCTAAAGCTAATCCATATAAAAATTGTGCTCTCGATTTTTTAAATTCAAATTGATTTCGAATTTTTTCAGCATATAGAATTACTTTATTATAATCTTCTATATCAAAATAAGCTTCTATTAATTTATTAGTAACGTAAAAATCGTTTTGAGAACTATCCTCTAACGCCTCTAAATAATGCGGTATGGCTTTTTTATATTCCTTAATATCCAATAAAGCATCTGCTAAATTAACTCTGTTTTCGTAAGTCTCAGTAAATTGAAGACGCTGTTCTAAATCTTTAATTTTTTTAGTTGGATTGATAACTGACACGATCTCTTCTTGAATTCTTTCCGCATCCCGTTTATTATAAACTTGGGTTATTAAGTAAATAACACAACCAATAACGGGTAAAAACATGATTAAAAAATACCAATAATATGAATTCCTATATTTATACGCATGGTAAATACAATAACCCTGAAGTAATAAAATTAAATAATACGGCATAAGCTTATCTTATAAAAACCAATTCTGTTTCGGTAGACATTGGTTCGCTAAAATTATAACCCTCATAATTAAACCCTTTAATACCGTCTATAGTTTTTGCATTGGTATCTATAACATATCGTGCCATTAAACCACGTGCCTGTTTAGCAAAGGTCATAATCATTTTATATTCACCGTTTTTAAAATCTTTAAAATTAGCAGTAATTACAGGTACTTTTAACACTTTAACATCGATGGCTTTAAAGTATTCGTTACTTGCTAGGTTTAAAAACAACTCACCATCTTCCAGTTCCTCATTTAAAGCTTTAGCAATAGTTTTTTGCCAAAAGGCATAAAGGTTTTTGCTTTTTCCAACAGGAAATTTAGTGCCCATTTCCAATCGATATGGTTGAATTAAATCTAAAGGTTTTAATAAGCCGTATAAGCCAGAGAGGATGCGTACCGTATGTTGTAGCGTTTCAATTTTTTCTTTCGGAATTGTGTAAGCATCTAAACCTCTATAAACTTCTCCGCTAAAAGCATACATAGCAGGTCTAGCATTATCTTGTGTGAAGGGTAATTGCCACTGTTGGTTACGCTGATAATTTAATTGTCCCAAAGCATCTGAAATACTCATAAGTTTCGATAAACTTTTTGCCGATTTTCTTTTAAGTAATTTATTTAATCGCTCCGACTGGTCTAAAAATTGCGGTTCTGTATGTTGTAATATAGGCAACTTAGTTTCAAAATCGAGCGACTTTGCTGGTGACAATACTAATTTCATGTGTTTATATTATTTGCATTTTATTGGTCACATGTTACTTCCAATATAAATAATTGTTCTCTTTTTGTATCGAGACATCATAATGGAAGTTTCATTATCTCATTTTTTCATTATCTCAAAGTTACAACTACTAAGCAATAATCAAAACTTTGACAACAAGTATTTGTTAATGCTACAATAAGATAAATTAATTATAATAAAGCTTCAAAAACATAAAGCACCTCCTCTACTCCATTATTGTTTAAAGGTTTTATGCGCTCAAATCCATTTTTTACATAAAAGGCATCTAACCTTAAATCTTCAATTGTTAGCCAATAGTTTTGTTTTGGATGCATCGTTTTTAACTCATTCAACCAAAGTGAACCCAAGTTTTGTTGTCTTCTTTCTTTAATAACATAAATAAAACCCAAATACAAGTACCCTTTATGAAGCCATGTATTTGATTCATTTTGAGCATATAACATATCTGGAGGGCAGGTTGAAAACACCAAACCACCGGCAATTATTTGGTTATTTTCTAAAAGCACATAGCATTTGGTAGTTACTTTATAGCTTTCCCAAAAAGGCACAATGCCACTTTGCCAATCTTTGGGCAAAATTTTAAAAAATCCTGAAACTTCTGTACAGAGTTTAAAAGTCATTTTAGCAATAAAATTAAGTTACAACAAACCCCACGACCAAAGTTTATCGGAATCTTCAGTCCAACGGTCGCCTATATCGGTGCGGTAATAGCCGTTGTTAATTATAACATTGTTAATTCTATTATACATCATTTTTTGGGCATCTTTCATAGTATTTCCTGTGCCTGTAACTAAAACAGCAATACCTGTATTACCTGTAATTAACCATTCGTCGTTTACTTTTTTTAAGTGCATGGGGTGTACGCCTTCTTTTCCGTTTTTTTTAAATACCACGACGGCATCTTTAGAAAACAAGTTAAATGTTTTTTTGTCTTCATAAGGAAACGGTGGCACAACAATAAAAGCGCCAACCTGAAATCCTTTTTTAACATTGATTTTGAATTTCTTTTTTTCTGCTAATTTTAAAAACAATTCACCCATAGGCTCGTTAATACCAGCTCGTTGGATAAAAATTTGAGGATAACCAAACCGAGATGTAAACTCTAACGGATAAATGCCATGGCCATTTACAATGCAGTTAATATCAATATGACCTATAAAGTTATGTTTGGCGAGTGTACTTTGAAATTTTAATAAAGTGGTTTCAAAAATAGGCGAATCTTTGGTCCAAAACATACTAGTACCCATTTCTCCCGTAGAAACACCTAATTCTTTAGGAAAGAGTTTTTTATGTTCGAAGGTGATGTTGATAGGATAAATAAATTCGTTACCATTAAAAAAAGCCGCAATGGACACCTCAACACCTTTTACTTTTCTTTGCAATTGAAAGTTACCAAAATCGTTACCCCAAGATTTTTCATAGGCTTTTAAAACCCGAATGGCATCTAAACCTTCATCATCACTACCAACAAACAAGAGTTGTTTGAGTTCTTGGGTTTCGCCACAAGGTTTTATTACATAAGTGTTTGGGTAGGCTTCAATATATTTTATAGCATCACCAAAGGAGGTAAATTCTTTTGATGGTATAACTTTTATTTTGTGTTTTTGCAATTCAGATTGACCAAAATTTCTATCTAACTCTAAATTATCGGTATATTCTGTACCTCCAATTACCAATTTTCCTGAAGCTCTTAATTTGCTGGCTATTTTACCATAACCGGTATAATCAAAAACAATAATATCAGCCCAATCTATGTGCTTTTCCCATTGGGCTACTTTTTTCACAAAACCATAACCTATCTCTTTTGAGGCCTTATCTTCAATGAACATTTTAACATCATGCCCTTCTAATTTAATAGTGTTTATAATATCTAAAGATTCGCCCCAACGCGATACAAAAAGAAAGTTTTTGCTCAAGGGTTGTTGTGTTTTCACAGGAAATAAATATGGTTTGAATGAATGATTTGAAACATTAAAATCTGTATCAAAAATATATAATTAATTACTTTGTTGTATATCCATTTAAAAGTAAATTATTGATTATTTGATGGAACTATATATAATATAATTGAACGGGTTTTGGTTTAAAAATGGAATATGGTTAGGGATTAATGCATTTCGAATATCTGTTGACATGCTTAATCTTTTTAAAAATGCTATGCAATAACCATGGGTGTGCTAAATAATTAACAAGTTGCTTCGTCCTTTGTCCTCAATAACGTTTTAAAAAGATATGGCTGAAAACCTAACCTCCCGATAGCTATCGGGATGGGAATGCCCAAAACGCAAAAAAGCCTATCAATCTAAAGACGATAGGCTTCTTGTTATAAAGAAATAATTTGAGTTAGTCTTTCTTTATTTTTTTGTTTGCTTTATCGATTGTGTCGTACATTAAAGGTGTTGCAATGAATAATGATGAGTAGGTTCCTACTACGATACCCACTATTAATGCGAACATAAACCCTCTGATGGATTCGCCACCAAAAATAAAGATTGACAATAAAACAACCAATGTTGTGGACGATGTATTTAAAGTTCTTCCCAACGTACTGCTTAACGATACATCTACTACTTTTTCAAAATCCCAAGTGGTATGCTCATTTAAATACTCTCTTACCCTATCGAATACAATTACGGTATCGTTTAACGAATATCCAATTACCGTTAATATAGCGGCAATAAATGCTTGGTCAATTTCCATACTAAAAGGCATAAACTTGTAGGTTAATGAGAATACACCCAGCACGATTAATACATCATGAAAAACTGCCGCAACTGCGCCTAACGAGAATTGCCATTTTTTGAAACGGAATAAAATATAAAGGAATACAACTATCAAAGAACCTAAAATTGCCCAAAAAGATGCTTGTTTAATATCATCGGCAATTGTTGGACTTACTTTATAATATTTCATTAAACCAACAGACTTACCATCTGATTCGTTAATAAAATCCTCATAGGATAGACCTTCCAAATGTGGTTGCAATGTGGTATAAAGTGTTTTTCTTATAGATTCATCAATTTCAGAACCAGACTCATTTACTTTGTATTTAGTGGTAATTTTTAACTGATTTGCATCCCCAAACGTTTTAGCATCGGCACTACCAAAAGCACCTACTAATGTAGCTGTTATTTCTGAGGCACTAACGTCTTGCGGGAAACGCACTTGGTAGGTTCTACCTCCAACAAAATCGACCCCTTGATCTAAACTATTTGTAAATAAAGAACCTAAACTCACTAAAATAAATGCTCCAGAAATGATATAAGCAATTTTACGTTTCTTTAAGAACTCTATACTTAAGTTTCTGAATAAGTTTTTAGTAATTGCTGTAGAGAACTCTAATTTTCCTCCTTTGTTTACATACCAATCAACTAATAATCTGGTAATAAAAATGGCTGTAAATAAAGATGTACCAATACCAATTAACAAAGTAGTAGCAAAACCTTTAATTGGACCTGTACCAAAAATAAATAAGATTAAAGCAGTTAAACCTGTAGTAATGTTGGCATCTAAAATAGATGACAAGGCATTACTAAATCCATCTTGAATCGCTTCTTTTTGTCCCTTACCTTTGGCTATTTCTTCTCGAATACGTTCGAAAATAATTACGTTCGCATCAACCGACATACCAATAGTAAGTACGATACCTGCAATACCAGGCAATGTTAAAACGGCTCCTAAGCCCGATAAAATACCAAAGATTAATAATATATTTAAAATCATGGCAATATCAGCAAAACCACCGGCTTTACCGTAATAAAGTATCATCCAAACCAATACCAAAGCTAAAGCTATCATAAACGACATGGTACCGCTATCAATAGCTTCTTGACCCAATGATGGACCAACAACTTCACTTTGAATAATATCAGCAGAAGCTGGTAATTTACCTGCACGTAGTACGTTGGCTAAATCGACAGCTTCATTTAATGTAAAGTTTCCTGAAATTTCTGAATTTCCTCCAGAAATAGGTCCGGTAGTTACACCTGGAGCAGAATATACAACGTTATCTAAAACAATAGCTATTTGACTGCCTTGAGCATATGCCTTCCCAGTCATTTCTTCCCAAATCTTAGCACCTTTAGCATTCATTTGCATAGATACTGTTGGCTTATTGGTTTGACTAAAATCGTTTCGTGCATCTGTTACAACAGCACCACTTAATTGTGGAATATTATCCCTATTACCAACTAAAGCATATAAATCTACTATTTCACTATCTTTTTCTGGCTTACCGAAAGCAAACTTAGCATAACGCATTTCAACAGGAAGCAATGCTCTTACTTTAGGTGCATTTAAATAATTAAGAACTTTTGCTTTGTCTTTAATTTCGAATTGTGCGATAACCGGCCCACCTTGGTAACCTTGTCCGCGAATTAAATCGAAAATAGGGTTTACGGTTTTTACAGCTGTAGAATCGGTTGCTGCTTCACCTAAAAGATCGTCAATAGTAGAATCTTGTGCATTTTCTTCATCTTGAGGTTCTGCATTGAGTGAATCTTTTTCAACCTCAGCAGTTTCTTTTAAAACATCATTAGCTTGTGCTAAAAAGTTAAAAAATTGTTCCCCCTTGTAAGCATCCCAAAACTCTAATTGTGCGGTACTTTGAAGTAAACTTGTAGCACGTTCTACATCTTTAACACCTGGTAATTCTACTAAAATACGACCAGAAGTTCCTAAACGTTGAATATTTGGAGATGTTACCCCAAACTCATCAATACGCTTACGCAATACTTCAAAAGCCGAAACGATTGATTCATCAATTTTTGTTCTGATTATTGTTTTAACTTCATCATCAGACATGCTACCTTCAATCTCACCATCTAATGCTTTGGTATAAAATATATCTGGAGACGCTAATTTAGTATCACCCTTAATTTTATCAAATGAAATGAAAAAATCTTCTAAATAGGTGTTTTGACTATTTTTTTGAAGCTCTGCTGCATCATTTAAAGCTTTATTAAATACAGGGTTTTTAGTATTGTTAGCCAATCCTTTTAAGATATCCTTTACAGAAACCTGAAGAATAACGTTGATACCTCCTTTTAAGTCAAGGCCTAAATTCATTGCCTTTGCCTTCACATCGTTGTAAGTGAATTTAGCAATACCAATGTTAAATACAGTATCTGTAGCTACCGATTGCAGATAGTTTGCCTCTTCGGCACTTCGCTTTGCGCGATAATCTGGATCTGATTCTGGAATTTTGTTAATCGCTACTTCTTTAGCAGCATCTTCTATTTGATTTGCTTTAAATGTGAATGATAATTGGTAAATACTTACCAAACCAAACAAAATAGCAAATAACTTTACGAGTCCTTTGTTTTGCATTATGATTTTTTTTAGTCAATTTTTTTAAACCGAGCAAATATAAAATTTACCAGTAACTTGACAATTATTTTTTATGATTATAAATTATGGATGATTATAGTTTTTAAACTATTTTTTTTTGAGATCTCACAGGTTTAAAAACCTGTGAGATCTTATTCTTTGGAAAGAAAATTCCTTAACAGTTAGGTCCTGCCCTAACTTCAGGAATTTTGTGAGACGTATTATCTATTGTAAGTGCAACATTCTTTTGAAATTTATAAGCTTCTTTTTCAAGTTGCTCTATATTTTCAACATCATTTTCATTAGCTGGAACCGATGCAATAGGAATAAAAAAACGGTTGTAATCGTATTTTAGTTCTAAACCACATGTCCCGCCAAAACCTGTATTTGCATCTTGTTTATGAATTTCAAATACATCTAAATTGTATGGGCTAGATTGATCTTTTAAAGGGAATTTAGCTGGCTTTTCATTTCTATTGGAAGTTAAAACCCCCAATGCTAATTCTTTTTCTTCAGAAAGTATTTTTTTAACATGGGCTACGTCTGTATTGCTATAATATGAAATTTTATAGCTACCTGCGGCTTGTTCTTCTACTTGAATGTTATTAACACCAATGTTCTGTAATTGCTTTTTAACAATGGCAATGGTGTTTTGGGCTTGGTTAGATGAGGCGTCTAGTTGGGCAAATTGCAATACAATTTCCTGATTAGGCACTGGAACTTGTTGGTGACTTGCAACACCCAATAAAGTAAAAATAAAAATTAAAGCACTAATGCACCATTTTGCCTTCATGCGCCAAATATATGATTTTAGGTTATATTTTAACAACTTTTATATTTTAATTTGAAAGTTGAAAGCCCTAAAAAAGCAAAGTGCCTAAACTTGAAGCTTTAACCACAACTTTAGGCACTTTTAATTTTAAGATTCTTAATCTTATATTTTACAATAAATCGTTAACAGCTTTAACACCTTTTGCACTTTCTTCAAAAGTTGCTTTTTCGGCATCGTTTAAATTGATGTTTATTATCTCTTCAATACCATTTTTACCTAAAACTACTGGTACACCAAGACAAATATCATTATATCCATATTCACCTTCCAACAACGCTGAAACAGGGAATACTTTTTTTGTATCGCAAAGAATGGCTTGAACCATTCCAGATACCGCTGCTCCTGGAGCATACCATGCTGAAGTACCTAATAATTTGGTTAATGTAGCACCACCAACTTTGGTATCTTCTAAAACTTGGTTTAATCTTTCTTCACTTAAAAATTCTGAAACTGGCACACCATTTCTAGTTGCCAAACGTGTTAAAGGAATCATACCAGTATCACTATGACCACCAATTACCATACCATCTACATCGCTAATAGGCCCACCTAAAGCTTCAGCTAATCTGTATTTGAAACGTGCAGAATCTAAAGCTCCACCCATACCAATAATTTTATTCTTTGGTAACTTAGTAGATTTGTGAACTAAATAAGTCATCGTATCCATAGGGTTACTTACTACGATAATTATTGTTTTTGGAGAGAATTCAATCAAGCTTGAAGACACAGATTTAACAATTCCTGCATTGATACCGATTAATTCTTCACGAGTCATTCCTGGTTTACGAGGAATTCCTGAAGTTATTACACAAACATCGCTATTAGCTGTTTTGCTATAATCGTTTGTGATACCTGTTATTTTGGTACCAAAACCATTTAATGAAGCTGTTTGCATTAAATCCATAGCTTTACCTTCTGCATAGCCTTCTTTAATGTCTAATAAAACAACTTCTGAAGCGAAATTTTTAATGGCAATATACTCCGCACAACTTGCGCCTACTGCTCCTGCACCTACTACTGTTACTTTCATTTTTTAGTTTTTAATAATTTTTTAGTTGTTTGATATATTTTCCTTTTAAGGATACAAATTTGCATTTACAAACTTCAAAAGGTTAACTTATATGCTTTTAAGCATGCTAAATTACGAATTAAAATACACTAAATAAAAAAAGTGCAAGATTAAATCTCGCACTTTTCAATTAACTAAACATTATTAAAACTAACTAAAACTAAACAATTATATATTTCGAATTCATTAAAAATTTTCTTGAAAAACTAAGGATTATCTAAACCCAAAATTGATACCAACGGAAAAGGCATTAAATTCTGCCAAATGGTATTCAGCATTCAATCTAAAAAAACCTAATTTTAATTTTGTTCCTAAAGTTCCTCTAACAGATGAAACTTCACTTGAAACAGAAAATGGATCGGTAATCGTTTGAGAAAATAAAGGTCCATTGGACACCGTGTATGTCCCCAATAAATCAGACTCTGATTTCCCTTTAATATAACCAACACCACCATAAAAGTTAATTACGGGCAATTTTGTTGATGCTATTAACTGGAACAACCAAGTGTTAGTACCATTTTCTAATCTTTGATTATCACCGTTTATACCAGAAGAATCTGTTAAGTCATAACTACCATCTAAATGCGTATAAGCAACCAACCCTGAAACAGCTACTTGTAATATTTTATCTGCAGGCAGCCATTTTGTAAACTCTACTTGTAACCCAGCTCCATACATACTTAAATCTATATCTTCTGTATCAATTTTAGGTACAAAACGTGCTTTCAACTCAATACCGCTACCAAATCCTAAGGCTCCTTGTATAAAAGCTGTTGGCAATAAATTAGCGCTAGCAGAACCAATACCACTAGGCAATGTAATTCTTTCCTGTTGCTCACCTAGAAAAGCATCCTCATATCTAACAATAATATCTATATCAGGATCATTTTCCCCCAATGCAGTAGCCACTAACTTTGAGCTAGATTGATCTGTAAATTCAACAGTAAAATCTTGATCAGGATCACTATTATAATCAGCTATATTCATTAAAAAAGATTTATGGTCATTCTTAATACTTGCTGCATTCGCAACTATTGAAATTTCAAAACCACCCAATGGTTTTGCATCAGCCGTATTAAACCAATTGGCATTCATACTATGCATTAATCCATTAGTTCCTGGCATTAAATAATCGTTTGCAAAGCGTTCTGCATTTTTCACACCTGCCGTTAAAAGGGCATCTATGTCTTGAGCTTTTGAGGAAATTGTTGTTATACAAAACAACATAAGTAGGCTAATTTTTTTCATTTTTTTAATTTTGGGTTCAACAAATATATATAAAAAACTACACAAACAAACATTTAATCGTAAAAATTTGCTTTTAAACGGCATTTATTTTTAGAACACCTAAAAATCAACTCTAAAACTAATGTTTGGAGTTAAACTTAAAGAAGCGTTATTTATTTGAATGGTAGATTCAGAATCGTTGGGGTTTACTTTATAATAACGATTTATTATATTTTTAGTATTCATTAAGTTTAACACACCAATCTTTAAAGAGGCTTTAATGGACTGATAAACATCAAACTTATAACTTAACGAAGCATCTAACCGCTTAAATTCATCTAGGTTTTTACTATTAGGTGCACCATAATTCACATAGGTTACATTTCCCGAACGCACTGTTTCATTTCCTTCAACCGGAGACGTGTAAGGCTGTCCGGAGCGCCACATACCACCAACCGATACTTTTAAATTTTCTAAAACATCATAATTAAAACCAATAGAAACAGAATGTCTGATATCTACATTGTTTGGAAATATAGACGGTGTAAAGGTTTCAAACTTATAATCGTTTATGGAATAGGTATAACTTACCCAAGTACTGTATTTAACAGCGGTTTTGTTTGCTAAAAACTCAAGTCCTTTTGCCGTATAATCCCCAATGGCGTTTATATATTGAAAATTATTATAAAACCCTTGGTTGCTTGCTGTAATGCCTTCAACCGTTTTGTAAAAACCAGTAATATCTATATTTAAATTATTTTGGTTAAAATCAATTCCAAACGACCCTTGTTTACTTGTTGAAATAGGAATTGTTTGCTCATTGGCTAAAATCCAACGTCTATTTTCAACCCCTAAAAAATCGTCTTGAAAATCTACAATTTGTGTTGCAGATTGGTTTTTAAATTCACCCTCTAGTTTTACGGCAAATTGGTTGGATATTTTTTGTCTTACATTCAATCTAGGTTCAATTATTGACTTTTGAAATTTTTGAAAGTAATTAGCCCTCACACCAATTCTAAAAAAAGTAGCACCTTTGTTATACTGGGCTTGTGTGTAAAATGCATGATTTAACAACACGTCTTTTTTTGCTCTATCGTACAATGGTTTTGTAACTGAAGTTTCGTTTAAAATACCTGTTTCGTTAAATTGATAACCATTTAAAATGGTTAAAAAATCATTTGGCTTATAATAGGTATTAAATTTGAAACCTGTTTCCAACACTTCGTTGGTTTGGGTTAATAATTGGTCGCTTTCAATTCTGTAATCATTGGCATCTACATTATACTTTGAATAATAAGCGGTAAAATGAGAGCTTATTTTTGAATTCCAATTAGCCACCCAATGCCCACCAAAGCCCAAGTTTTTTTGAGCTAAATTGCTCAATTTAGATTTGGTTTCATTGTTATTCGTGATACTTTCATAATAATCTAAATTATTATCGATGCCAATTACATTAGCTCTAAACTTATGATTATCGTTTAAATCGAATAATATTTTAGCGGTGTAATCATAAAACACAAAATCGGAAGTCGTAGTTTGGTTTTCAATGTTTTCGCTATTGGTTTTAATATCGCTATCCTGAAAACTTCTATCGAAATAATTATCGTAGGTTGGTGTGTTAAAAACATCGGTAATGGATCTTCTACCCGAAATATGAAACTCTATTTTTTTGGTAATAGGTATTTCAAAAAAAACATCGGCATTTATTAAATTCGCACCAGCACCACCAGAAAACTTCCCTGTTAACTCGTTTTTAGTAAACATGTTTATAGTACTGGAAACCCCATCGCTAAACTCGCTGCTCGTTCCATTTTTAGTTACAACAACTTTATTGGTAAGATTGGGATTGTAAGCTGAAATTAAACCAAAAAAATGCCCAGAATGATACATTTTTATCCCATCCCAAAGCATTAGATTTTGGTCGTTAGTCCCGCCCCTCACATTAATATTTGCAATACTTTCGTCAGTACTTTCAACACCTGGTAAGGTTTGAATTGATTGAAGAATATCGGGGTCGGTTAACCCGGGTAAAATACCGAATGCTTTGGTGTTTAACACCGTGCTTCCATCTATGAGTTTTTGAAAACCAGTGGTTAAAAACTTAGTTATAAGGACTTGATTCAACTCTTCCTTATTTTCAACTAGAACAATTTGTTTGCAACTGGCTATTTCAGAAAAGAATTGTTGTACCGGAAATTGCCTACTATTAAATCCTAGATATGAAATAGTTATCATGGTATTTAGTGGGACTTCATCTAACTGAAACTTTCCGCCTTCGTTTGTAATCGCTCCTTTTTTACTATTATTCACGACTACTGAAGCTCCAAATAACGGTTCTCTGTTTTCAGAAGCGAACACAAAGCCACAAATAGAAATGGCTTTTTCGATAACCGATACCGTTATATACCTATTATCCAAAGTTTTAAAATTCAATAATGTTTTAGAATTAAGGTAGGTAATGGTTTGCTCTAGGCTAAACTCTGGGTTTGGTTGCTCTATAAACACATTAGCAACATCATCAAAAGCATACGAAAACTTGACATTAAATTTTTGTTCTACTCCTTCAATTATTTCTGTAAGGGGCCTTTTAGCTGCGTTATTTTGAGCAAAACAAACATTAACAACGAATAGAATTATGTAAATAATGCATTTATTATTTTTCATATTTATACAGCGTAACTTGATTACCTTCTATTCTATAACTTAGTTTTAAAGGAATCGTGATTGATTGCAATGCTATATTTTTGTCTTTATGCGTAAAAGTACCTGTGAATAATTGAGAAGCATCAACCGTTTTTAAAGACACCTTTAATTTGTATTGTCTTTCAAGTTCAGCTACAACTTGACTTAATGGGATTTTTTCAAAGCTTGTCTCTGCCTGCATCCAAGATGGATTTTCTGCATTAAAATCATCAACTGTTTCAATATCACCATTTACAACTCTAAATGTTTTCCCTTTAGGAAGTTTAACTGTTTCATTATTAAAAGTAACACTCACTAACCCTTCATAGCATTGTACCTCAAAATAATTGTCGCGTTCTTTCACATTAAACTGGGTTCCTAAAACCTGAACGGTTCCAGCATCGGTTGATACGGTAAACTTTTTTCCTTTACTTACTTTAAAAAAGGCTTCACCGTCTAATTCTAAATCGCGTTTGTCTTCCCAGGTTTTTTTATTGTATTTTAATTTTGAAGCGGCATTTAAAATAACTTCAGAATTATCGGGCAAGGTTAAAGTTTCATTTTGTGCAATTTGTGTTTCAAAAGATACATTATTATTAAAAAACAAGAAGTAAGAAGATGCAAGCATTACCACAAACATAGCAGCAATTCTTAAAAACATTTTAAAATTAAGCGGAATCACTTTAGGTTCATTTTTAGTAAGCTTTCTTTCTTTAAAAGCTGTTAATGCTTTTTGCGCATCTACTTGAGGCGCTTGCATTTGTTTGCTATAAAAAGCTATTTTATCAAGAGTACTTTCAGATTGTTTCAAATCTTTAATATCTTGCTCTGTAAGCTCGTTATCAAACCACTTCAATATGTTTTTCTCGTTTTTCATCTTTTATATCCTCCAATTACAAGACAACTTAAAATATGTTTACCCTACCTAAATATTAAATATTTTCAATATGTTCTCGTAAAATTTTTAAAGCTCCAGACATTCTTTTCTCAACAGCCTTTTGAGAAACATCTAATAATTCGGCTATTTCTCTATATTTCTTACCTTCTATTCTATTTAATAAAAACACTTCGCGTTGCGATTCTGTTAATAAGGAAATGGCATTTTGTAGTTTCTTTTTAAACTCTTCTTCTTCTAAAATATATTCAGGACTTTCATTTGTTCTATCTAAATAAGGTGAAGTTTTTGCGTACTCTAAAACTACTTTATTGTGCTTAATAGTATTTAAGAACAAATTATTAATGGTAGTAAATAAATAAGTTTTCGCTTTTGTGAAATCTATTTTAGAACAATTTTCCCAAATTTTAGAAAAAGCATCTTGCACTAAATCTAAAGCACCATCTTTATCTCCACATTTATAATAAGCAAAGTTACTGGCAGATTGCACATGCTCTATATAAAACGTATTGAAGTAGATTTCTTCACACAGTTTATGGTCACTATTATTCATTTAAAAATCTATTTTTAGGGCTTGATGAATTATATACATTTGCAAAAGTAGGGTAAATTTATTTTAAGTTGTCTTAATAGTACATGAAAGCAAAACGTAAGTTTTTAACTCGATCTTTAAAATATTAACTATCAAATTTCAGTAAAAATAAATTAATTGAAATTATTTTAAAAAAAAGGTAGGGTAAAAATAAATATGGTTGTCTTACATATACAAAAGCGAAAAAAAATCGCTATGAAAAAGAAAATATTATAACCCAAAAAATTATTATCATGAAAAATTTAAAATTAATTACAAGTCTAGCCTTAACAGCACTATTATCATTCACATCATGTCAAGATGAAATTGATACTGAAAACGGACAAAATCCAAACACAAATAATTCAAACTCTGAAACTGCGAGTAATCTAGAGCGCACTTCAATGTATGATGGAAGTTTTGACGACTTTTTAGATGGCGCATCATGTTCATCCATATTGTTACCAGTTGTTGCAACGGTAAATGGGTCTCAAGTAAGTATTGTTAGTCAGTCTGATTATCAAACAGTATTAAATATTTTAGGACAATTTACTAATGATAATGATACCGTTACACTACAATTCCCTTTAAGTGTTAGATTAAGTAATTATACAGAAGTGGTTGTTACAAACCAAGGCGAATACGATGCTATTATTGATGCCTGTGAAGACGCTGAAAACGCTGGAAAAGATGCTATTTCTTGTTTAGACATCAATTTCCCAATAACAATTTTAACCTATAGCTTAAGTTTAGAACAAACTGGAAGTGTGGTTATTCAATCTGAACAACAATTATATGCTTACATGAACAATATGGACAATACTGAGTTGTTCTCTGTAAAATATCCTATAACAGCTACCTTATCAAATAACTCTGCAGTAACCCTTACCAGTGATTTAGATTTAAAAAACAGCATTAACGATTGTTTAGGTGTTGAAGATGCTGAAGATGAAGCTGAAAAAGAAGCTGAAAATTTAGAAACTGTTTTAGTTAACGGAGCCTTTAAAGTACAATCGTTTATAAACGCAGGTGTAAACAAAGCCTCAGACTATGCAAACTATACAATAGACTTCGCAAACGATTTTACCTGTACTGCCGTAAACTCAACCATTAACACTGTAGAAGGCACTTATAAAGTAACTTCTGAAACTGAAGTATTTTTAAACTTAACTTTTTCAGGAAACGCAACCTTTAATTTATTAAATAACAACTGGGAAGTAACAAGTTTTAGTAACACATCTATTTCATTAAAAAGCACAACAAATGCAGCAGTAACCCTTGTTTTGTCTCAAATATAGTACCTACTTGATTTTTGGTTGGTTACCATTATGTTTATGGTGAAGCAGCTGTTGGGAAACTAACAGCTGCTTATTTTAAATAATATTAAGAACCAACTTATTAAATTTACAGCAATCAAAACGGTTAAAAAACATAGAGTATCTAATTTCTAAACAATAAATATAAAAAGATGAAAAAAACAACAACTCTATTACTGCTTTTTGTTCTTCTAGCTTCATGCTCGACAGAAGAGGCAACAACTAATACAGAAACACCTGCAGATACTAAATTAGCAAATAAAAAAAACACCGGAAGTTCTTCAAACGATTTACTTTCAGAAGCTACTTTTAAAAGTATGGTAATTGAATTAGTTTATGTTGAAGGCTTTAAGCCTACACAAAACAGTATTAATAACTTTGTTAGTTTTTTAGAAGCGCGCACTTTTAAACCTAGCGGCATTACGGTAGAAACAAGAGCTATTCCTTCACCAGGAAATGCAACCTATACCAATGAAGAAATTATCGCCGTAGAAGATGCCAACAGAACCAAATACAATACCAGCAACCAAATAGCTGTTTGGGCCTTTTTTGCCGACGGTGCATCTGCAAGCAATACCAATTCAGGTGTGGTTTTAGGAACTGCCTATAGAAATACATCCTTTGTAATTTATGAAGAAACCATTCAAGATTTAAGTAATAGCCCATTTGAACCTAACCGTACTATTTTGGAAACCACAGTCATCTCTCATGAGTTTGGTCACATTTTAGGTCTTACTAATTTAGGTGCAAACATGGTACAGAATCACGAAGACACCGAACACGCCAAACATTGTAATGTTGAAAGTTGTTTAATGTATTGGTCTGCCGAAAGCGGCTCTGGTTTAGACAACTTAGTTGGTGCTAATTCAGCACCTCAATTGGATGCACAATGTATTGCCGATTTACAGGCAAACGGTGGTAAATAAATAACGTATAACCCAAAAACAAATATCTAAAATGAAATCAATTTTTAAAATCTTATTCCTTTTTACAATAGCATTAACAACTAATGCGCAAACACAAAAATCTAACGCAGGTTTAAAAGGCGGTTATAATTTAGCTGCTGTAAGCTTTGATGGTGAAACCGAAACTGGACAAAGACATGGGTTTCATATTGGATTTTATGGTGAATCGTTTATTTCTGAAAGTGTAGCAATGCAAGTAGAAGTACTTTACTCACAACAAGGCTACGAGTTAAAAGATAATGGAGGCACATTTACCCAAAAACTAGATTACGTCAACCTTCCTTTATTGCTAAAAATTTACCCTGATGAAGCTTTCTTTTTAGAAGTTGGACCACAAGTTGGGTTAGCTGTCTCTCACAAGGAAGAGTTTGACAGTAATTTTGGCTTGTTTGATACCTCTCAAGAATTTGACCCACAAAGTTTTGATTGGGGCATGAACTTTGGTGCAGGATTTAAAACCGAATCCGGTATGTCTTTAGGTGTTAGGTACCATTTAGGATTAGGTAGTGTTTATGATGAAGGCAACCCAAAAAACCGCGTTTGGCAATTCTCGGTTGGATTTGATTTTTAATCGAAAAGCATAAAAAAACAATGCCGCTCCAATTGGAGCGGCATTGTTTTTTTATTAGAATTTTATTTAAGCATCAATTTTAGCATAAACAGCATTCTTTTCTATAAACTCTCTACGGGGTGGCACTTCATCGCCCATAAGCATAGAGAAAATCCTGTCTGCTTCCGTTCCATTATCTATTTGAACTAAACGCATGGTTCTAAACTCAGGATTCATTGTCGTATCCCAAAGTTGTTCTGCATTCATTTCTCCAAGACCTTTATAACGCTGTATGCTTACACTGCCTCCAAACTCTTCAGCAATAGCATCACGCTCTTTATCACTCCAAGCATATTCCTTTTTTTGACCTTTTTTAATTAAATATAAAGGAGGCGTAGCAATATAAATATGACCGTTTTCTATTAACTCTTTCATATATCTAAAGAAGAATGTCAATATTAATGTAGCAATGTGGCTACCATCAATATCAGCATCACACATAATCACCACTTTATGGTAACGTAATTTTGAAAGATTTAATGCTTTACTATCTTCTTCTGTTCCAATGGTAACCCCTAAAGCTGTGAAAATGTTTTTAATCTCTTCGTTTTCAAAAACTTTATGAGTCATCGCTTTTTCAACGTTCAAAATTTTACCTCTTAATGGCAAAATAGCCTGAAACGCTCTATCACGACCTTGTTTTGCTGTACCACCTGCTGAATCTCCCTCTACAAGGAACACTTCACATTTTGCAGGATCTTGTTCAGAACAATCACTTAATTTCCCTGGCAAACCACCAATACTCATAACGGTTTTACGCTGAACCATTTCACGAGCTTTTTGAGCTGCATGACGCGCTTGTGCTGCCAATATTACTTTCTGAACTATTGTTTTAGCATCGTCTGGATGTTCTTCTAAATAATCGGTTAACATTTCAGATACTGCTTGACTAACCGAAGCAGATACTTCACGGTTCCCTAATTTGGTTTTGGTTTGACCCTCAAATTGTGGTTCTTGAACTTTTACTGAAATAATAGCTGTTAAGCCCTCACGGAAATCATCACCAGCAATTTCGAATTTTAAGTTTTTCAACAATCCAGAATCGTCAGCATACTTTTTAAGAGTCATGGTCAACCCTCTGCGGAAACCTGATAAATGCGTTCCTCCTTCATGCGTGTTAATGTTATTTACATACGAATGTAAATTTTCCGCATACGAGGTATTATAAACCATAGCCACCTCAACAGGCACGCCGTTTTTCTCGCCTTCAAAAGCAATAACATCTTTCATTAAAGGCTCTCTATTTCCATCTAAAAACTTGATAAATTCTTTTAAACCTTCTTCAGAATGAAACGTCTCTCCCTCAAAAGTACCATCGTCTTTTTTAGATCTTTTATCTACCAAGTGAATGGTAATTCCTTTATTTAAATAGGCTAACTCACGCAATCTGCTTGCTAGTGTATCATAATTATACTCTACCGTTTGGGTAAAAATGGTTGAATCTGGCCTAAACGTTACAGTTGTACCTCTTTTATCGGTTTCTCCAATTTGTTTTACAGGATACATGGCTTTACCTCGCTCATATTCTTGCTCATAAATTTTTCCATCCCTATATACGGTTGCACGTAAATGTTCTGACAGTGCGTTAACACAACTTACACCAACACCATGTAAACCACCTGATACTTTATAAGAATCTTTATCAAACTTACCACCTGCTCCAATTTTAGTCATTACAACCTGTAAAGCCGAAACGCCTTCCTTTTTATGTAAATCTACTGGAATCCCACGACCATCATCTTCGGTTGTAATGGAGTTATCCTCATTAATTATAACCGTAATATTATTACAATGTCCAGCTAAGGCTTCATCAATAGAGTTATCCACGACCTCATAAACCAAATGGTGCAATCCTCTGGTGCCAACATCACCAATATACATGGATGGACGCATACGTACATGCTCCATACCTTCTAATGCCTGAATACTATCTGCCGAATAATTGTGCTTGTTAAATTCTTCTTTAGGTTCGCTCATATTATAATTTAATATTGTTTATTTCTATTATTTTTTTACACAAAAAAAAGATGCATTTAGCATCCTTTTGAACACAAACAAATATACGAAATTATCATGCTTTTAAAAAGCATTTCATCGACTCATTCGCATAATTATCAACATTTGTTAATTACTTAAAAGTGCCTTAAATCGCTTTAAAAGTGCCTTAAATCGCATTTTTCGATTTATTTTTTCTTTTGAATTTTTGAAAAAACAAAAAATTGATTAAAACTCATATTTTGAGGTTCTGTCATTACTGTTTTCTAACAAAAAAATTCAAAACTTTTAAATTATGTTGACGAATTATCAATTGAATGTTTTACTTAAATGAACAATAGTTAGAGATAAATTGTAGAACTACTAACTTAACTTTAAGTTTTTTAGTAATCTGACAATTAAAATAAGGATATTGGAAAAAAAAGTGTGTAGTCAATTTATTCTATATATATTTGTCAATATAAAAAAAACAATGTTGAATAATAACAATAATAATTTCAATAATCCTAATTTTTAGGACAGGAAGGTTGTTGTTTAAAAATATATAAAGCCTTCCAAATACGGAGGGCTTTTTTTTAATTTAAAAATTCATAAAATGAGTAAAATTATGACAGTCGACATCTTGTCGAGTATTAAAGGAGCACAACCCAGTGAGGCAGTGAACAAATTATTTGAGGTGATTAAAAATGCACAACCTACAAATAACAACTCTTTTAATATTAATCATAATAACAGCGTGTCGTTAAACGATTTAAGAGACGATGTCGTGATTGAAAGTCCTGCATTGGAAAAGCAAATCATTATTGAAAATTTCCCAAAAGAGAAAAAAGGCTATTTAGTGGTTTCTAAAGTTATAGAAGAATAATTATGAATTCTCAAATAAAACAACTTCATCAACAATTGGTGAACAAAGAAATAACTTGTACTGCTTTAGTTCAAGGAAAATTAGATGCTTTAAAAGCCAACACTAACAACACTGTAAACTCTTTACTAGACACCTTGGCGTTGGATTTAGCAGCAAAAGTAGATGCTAAAATTGCAAACGGCGAAAGCATTGGTTTGCTGGAAGGCATTCCGTTTGGCATCAAAGATGTGTACATGGTGCAAGGCACTTACACAACAGCGAGTTCAGACTTACTTAAAAATTACAAATCGGCGTACACAGCAACGGCCATTCAAAAATTATTGGATGCGGGTGCTATTCCGTTAGTAAAAGAAAACTGCGATAGTTTTGGTCATGGTTCTTCTTCTGAAAACACCATATTTGGCGCTGTAAAAAACGCGATCAATCCCAATTTAGTGGGTGGTGGTTCTAGTGGTGGTTCTGCGGTAAATGTAGCGAAAGATTACACCGCTTTTTCTATTGGTGGCGATACGGGTGGATCGGTGCGCCAACCAGCTGGTTATAACCATGTATATGGTTTAAAACCGACTTACGGACGCATTTCTCGCTACGGATTGATGGCTTATGCTTCATCAACCGACTGCGTAGGGCCTATCGCCAAATCGGTTGAAGATATTCGCATTGTGTTGAATGTGATGAGTGGTAAAGATGCCAAAGATCAAACCACTTACGCTTCCGAAGAAATTAAAGAAGAAAGCATTTCAAATTCAAAAGACATTAAAACCATCGGATATTTTAAAAATTTCATTGAAAGTGATGCAATTGATTCTAAAATTAAAGCTGATTTTTTAGCATCTATTGAAAAAATAAAAGCAGAAGGTATTGAAGTAAAAGAACTGGATTTCTTTAAATCCGATATTCTGGTTTCTACATATTATACTTTGGCAATGGCTGAAACTGCTTCTAACCTTTCACGTTTAGATGGTAGTAATTACGGAAATCGCATTGAGGATAAAAACCTAAAAGAATCTTACGCGATTACCCGTTCTGAGAATTTTTCAGAAGAAACAAAACGACGTATTGTTGGTGGAAATCAAGTATTATCTCAAGGATTTTCAGATGAAATCTATTTGAAAGGTTTAGCGCTTCGAGATTCTATTTCCGAAAATTTTGAAAACGATTTTAAAGAAGTCGATATCATTTTATCTCCGGTAACTCCGGGAACACCTCCGAAAATTGGTGACAGCTTAAAAGACCCACACGCCATGTATTTAAGCGATGCGTACACGGTTGGGTTTAGTTTGGGGCAATTGCCAACTTTAACTATCCCACAAGGCACAGAAACTGGCTTACAAATTACAGCCGCTAAAAATAACGACGAACTTGTTTTGAAGTTTGCTAACTTCTTAAAAGACATGATATAATGGAACTAGAACAATTAGACTCAGCACTTAAAGCACACGATTTAGAGTTAGTTATCGGACTGGAAACACACGTTCGATTAAATACAAAAACCAAGTTGTTTTGTTCTTGCCCAAATCAAGAAATTGAAACACCTAACCATAATATCTGTTCTGTTTGTACAGGACAAATGGGCGTTTTACCTGCCATAAACAAAGAAGCCATTACCAAGGCCATTTACTTTGGAAAAGCGGTAAAATCATCCTTTGAAAATGAAGTTATTTCTTGGGACAGAAAGCATTATGAATACCCAGACAACCCAAAAAATATACAAATTACACAGTTTCATAACCCTGTAATTCCAGACGGACAAGTATCTTGTTTCCGAAATGATGGGTCGCAGTTTACGGTTAATTTAACGCAAGTCCATATTGAAGAAGATGCTGCAAAATTGATGCACGAAAAAACAGTTTCGTTAGTCGATTTTAATAAAGCAGGCGTTCCGTTAATTGAGATTGTTACCGAACCTTGTATTCGTCACATTGAAGACGCTTCCATTTATGCCCAATATATTCAGCGTATTGTTCAAAATTTAAAAATCTCGGAAGCGAATCTTGAAAAAGGTGAGTTTAAATCAGATGTTTCGGTGTCACTTCGCAAAAAACATAGCTACACTTTAAATCCACGTACCGAGATTAAAAACTTGAATTCGTTTAAGTTTATGGTGGAGGCGTTAAAGGAAGAAGTTGAAAAACAGTTCAATTATTATATTGAGCATAAAGAATTCAGACCCGACCAAACCACTGTGCTTTGGGATGCCGATTTAAAGCAGACCAAAACCATGCGTAAAAAGGAATTTGAAGCGGATTACCGCTTTATTTCAGAGCCCGATTTACCATTTGTAAACATCAAGTCTGCGGTAGAATCTATTAATGTGGATATCCAATCACTTCCTTTTGCGGTGGAATCAATTTTGATAAATGGTGGCGTATTACCTCAAGATGCTAAGTTTTTTACTGCTGATTCGTTGCGTTCTAAAACATTTGTAACTATCAACAATGTACTTCAAGACCCATCATTTGTTGCTAAAACTTTGGTGAATAATATTGGTGCCGATGATTATGCTGACATCCACAGAATTGAACATCTTATTGAAATTTTTCAACTCTTTAAAGATGAAAAAATAACGTCTGTTTTGGTTCAAAATGCAATTACTTCCTATTTGAAAGATAGAAGTTTTGACTACAACCAATATTTTGAAGACAACACCATTTCGGAAGAAAAAATTCAAGAAGCGATCGCTAAGGTCATTTCAGAAAATGAAGCTATTGCCAGCGAAATCAAAGCTGGAAACCAAGGAAAAGCGGGAATTCTTGTTGGAAAAATTATTGCCATTATTGGTAAAGGCGCTTCAGGTAAAGTGATTCGCAAAGGGATTTTAAGTCAGTTGGATAGTTCAAAGTTACAAGTTGAAAGTTCTAATGACAGGCTGAGCGCAGTCGAAGCCCAAAAATCAACTTCAACAAAAGCCAAAGAGGAAGAAGCTTTACCGCAAATTCCAATCATTGTTAAGGAAGAATATCGAACCCATTTAATTACTGATATATCGGAAGAAAACATTACCAATAACGTAACGTTTGCAGGTTGGGTTTCCAGTGTACGCGACCACGGTGAATTAATTTTTATCGATTTACGCGATTCGAGTACCGAAGTGTTCCAAGTGCGTTTAAGCAGAGAATCGTTCCCGAATTTAGATGAGTTGGTAAAACTAAAACCAGAATCGGTTATTACGGTTACTGGAACCATTGTGCAACGTAAAGAGGACGATTATAACACTAATTTACGAACTGGAAAAATAGAATTAGAAGCTAATAATTTAGATATTTTAAATTTATCTAAAACGCTGCCTTTCGAAATAAAACGTGCTACAAAAACCAATGAAAACACACGTTTTCAATACAAATATTTAGATCACAGAAACGACGATGTGCGACGGGTGATTGTAAACCGTCACAAGGTTATCAAGTTATTGCGCGATATTTTAGATGAAGAAAATTTCTTGGAAATTGAAACGCCTATTTTAAGTGCAGGAACCGATGAAGGTGCCCGCGAGTTTATTGTACCGTCAAGAAAACAAGCTGGCGCATTTTATACCTTACCACAAGCACCTCAGCAGTTTAAACAAATGTTGATGGTAAGTGGGTACGAAAAATATTTTCAAATAGCACGTTGTTTTAGAGATGAAGATTCTCGTGGCGACCGTCAACCAGAATTTACACAGTTAGATATTGAAATTGCGTATGCGAGCATGCAACAAATCATCGATTTAAACACCAAAATGTTTAATGAAGTGGTTAAAAAAATATACGGTAACAAATGGATTTTACGTCCGTTTGAAGTGATTACCTACCAAGATGCCATGGATTTTTATGGTTGCGATAGACCCGATTTACGTTTCGGATTAAAACTTCAAGACATTACAGACATTGTTAAAGACACCACCTTCCAAGTATTCAGTAAACCCATTGAAGATGGGGGTATTGTAAAATGCATCAAAGTTTCTGCAGAAGAACAAGGTAACAAACGTTTATCGAAAGGGCAAATTGAAAAACTGACTGCTATCGCACAACAACACGGTTTAGGTGGTTTAGCATACATTATAGTTAATGAAAACGATTTACAATCGCCTATCATCAAGTTTTTAGGGGAAGAAATCGCTGCAGGCATCATTAAAGCAACCAATGCACAAATTGGTGATATTGTATTCTTCTCAGCTGCCGATTATGCCACTGCTAACAAAGCGTTGGATGCGGTGCGTCAAGAACTTGGTAGCATGTTGCATTTAATCAATCCAAAGGAATTACGACCTGCTTGGGTAATTGATTTCCCAATGTTCGAAAAAACCGATGAAGGCCGTTGGACCTTTACACATAACCCATTCTCGATGCCTGCGGTTTACGATATTGACAAGCACATGAATGGCAAGGAAGAAGAAATTGGAAGCATTATAGCACAACAATACGATTTAATATTGAACGGTTACGAAATAGGCGGTGGCTCGGTGCGTGCGCATAAACCAGAAATCCTAGAAGCAACTTATAAAAACATGGGCTACAACAAAGAGGAAATGCTAAAAAGTGTTGGCACTATGTATAAAGCATTCCATTATGGTGCGCCACCACATGGTGGTATTGCTTGGGGCGTAGACCGTTTGATGATGATTTTAGAGAAAAAAGCATCTATCAGAGAAGTGATGGCATTCCCGAAAACAGGCACCAGTGATGATTTATTATTTGGTGCGCCATCTATGTTATCTGACAAAAAAGTGGAGGAAATGAATGTGAAGGTGATGCGAAAATAAGTTGATTTAAAACACACTTATTCTTGGATTATAAAATTAATAATACACACCACAAATTAATATGAAAACATCGAGTTCAGAATGTTTGTATTGCCAAAACAATGACACGCTACATAGTTTAATGATTAAAATTTGTGATTTAGAAGTTTCACAACTATTTCTATTTAAAGAGCAGTCCTATTTGGGTCGTTGCAATGTAGTTCATAAAGATCATGGAGTTGATTTTCATGAATTAAGCAATGCACAGCGCGATGCCTTTATGCGCGATGTGGCAAACGTAGCGAAAGCCATAACATCGGCTTTTAACCCAACTAAAATTAACTATGGCGCTTATGGCGATACCTTATCGCATTTACACTTTCATGTGGTGCCAAAATATAAAGATGGTTATGGTTTTGGAGGTGTTTTTGAAATGAACCCACAAAAAACGACGTTTTCTGATACCGAATATAGTGAGGTTATTGAAAAAATTAAAGCGGCCTTATAAAATAAATAGTTTACTTATTGTAGTGAATAAATAACAAATCTCGATAGTTTTCTATCGGGATTTTTTTGTTTTATTGTAGGAAATATTAATTATATTTGTGTGATAACAGTAGCAATAAGCTTACTATATCCTGACATATTTAAGGGATACGAGTAACAAAAGTTACTATATGACGAGTTACCAGCAAGCTGAACTCAACAAAACGCAAATGAAAAAACAATTATTTACTTTAATAATTCTAATAGTTTCAATCTTAACTTTTGCACAGGAAAAACTTGAACCAACAATTCTAATACTTTCCCCAAATGAAACAAAATACGAGAAATCATTCAAGAAAGAAGTAACGGAATACAACAACAGTCTTGTTAAAAACAATAATACTTCAGAAACAGAATCTCACCTTAAATCTGAAGATTTTTTTTCAAAACCCGAAAACATTCGAGAAATGATAAAAAGTGAAATGGAATTTTCTAAAAATATCGATTTTTTCAAAAATGCAAGTTCCATTACCGAGCAATTTTTAGCATATCGTTTTTTTGAAAAATTCCCAAATCTATTAATTATTCTAAAAGACAAAAAAAGTAATGGTTCTTTAATTAATTTAAAAAAAATATCTGAAACCGAGAAATTTCAATATGTTCTTAATTTCTCAAAAATTGAGTTGTACAAAAAAGACAATGTTGCCTATGCTGAAATCAAAATTCAATTATTTGACAACATATCAAACTCAATAACATTAGACAAATCTTATATTGGAGACTGGAATAATCCCGGATTTGAGTTTGGCTGTACTAATGAGTCAATTAATTGTACAATCAACAATGCTTTGTCCAAAGCATTAAACGATATTATTTACACAATTGCAATTAACAGTCCGAAATTAAAAAAAGAAAAGCAATTAAGTCAAGAAAGATTAAATCTTCTTTCAAATGAATATTTAAGACAAGATTTTGATGAACAATTTTTAAAAACCATTTTATCCAATAGTAATGATGAACCTTTTCAATTATTGCTAAATGATAACAAAACAAAATTTGTAGCTTTTTTTATTGAGCAAGTTTCTTCTCAAGATTTTAAAGAATTAACTAAAAATAAGAAAGATAAAAACGTAAAAATCATTTCGCCAAATAACATAAAGGACAAGGAGTTTCTCGAAGAAATTCCAAGAACATACGCTTACATTATAAAAGCTGTGAAATACAATGATAAATGGTATTACGAAAAATCAAAAGTCACTTATTTTCAAGCAAACTCAATAAATGACGGAGAAGAACAATATTTTAATAATCTTCAACAATGGAATTTTTTCAAAGAAAATTCAACAGAATTAAATCCTGATTTTTGGGAAACTAGATTATTTGAAAAAGTCCCTGATTTAAAAAAAGACCCAGATTGGGATAAATATGGAGAATCTATTTGGAAAACTGATGAAATTAATAATCGAAATTATATTGGGCTATACGAAATTGTAGCAGATTCTTTAAGGAAAGAAAAACAATCAAAAAACACTTCATTTGAAGAAAAATTAAACGAAAACGTTTTTAAACCAACTTATGAAATTTTAAAGAAAAACAATCCTAACGATTATTCTAAATTATCTGTTCATTCTTTAATATATTCAGAAAATAGAGATTTAGCAATTAACCCAGTATTAGTAACCAACAAAGAAGGAATAAAAAAGCTTCACTATTTTGTGGCTTTTAATGATTCCCGAAAATTATATGAATGGAACTATTTTGAACCTTTAGCTATTGAAGGTAATTTATTTGGAAGCAAAGTTGTTGACCAAATTGGTTTTCTAACCGAATGGAATTTTTCTGTTGACAATCTAAATGACAAAAATTTTTGGAATCAATATGTTTTAATAAAAAAAGGAAATAATTATAAATATTTAAAGGAAATAAAAGAATAAAGCCAGTTGGCAACACCCTATAAAAATAATGCTAACTTTAGTTCTTAATTAAGATTCAGTGCATTTTTATTAGCTTCTGATTTTTAATTAGAAAATCCTCGTACAAACACGCAACTTTCCTTGGTCTCAAAGAACTATACTAAATAACACTAAAAAAAGTGGGGTTTGTCAAGAAAATTGAGATTAAATCCTCTAAATACATAAACGTAAAATTAACTATGAGAAAATTTATAATTTTAATTTTTATCTTAATATTTGTTGGATGTTCTTCAACTCGCAAAATTAAAAATAGTGATGTTGTAGGAATATGGGAATACCCAGGAACAATGGTTTGGATAGAAATAAAACCTAATAATTTTGTATATCAATGTCGAGTTGATAAAAATGGATCCATATATAATGCTGTTGGAACTTTAAAAAAAGGAATAATTTATTGGGAAAAAAGATGGGATAAAGACACCATAATAATGAAAAATGGCACCATGCGCTTAAAGGGCCTTTATGGTAATTTTGGTTACATTAAGAGTAACGATAAAATGGTTGAAAAGTGTCTCAATCCAATTAATTAAAAAACCTTATTTGTTTGTGAATACCCCTTTAGGGATTACTCATGCATTTTTATTGTTAAATTTTGAAATCGTGAATGCTTCGCATTCGGAGAAGAAATGAAAAAGAAGGAAAATGAAAAGGCTAGTTGGACGTTTTGTCTAGAATGTAAAGGGCTGGGTAGAAAAAAGCGGAGACTTCGCAAAAAAGCACGACTCAACTACCAAAAAGCCTTGGAAGCATTTGAAAAATCGAACGGTGAAAAGGAAGTTCCTTTGCGACCCAAAGCACATTTTGACACCTGCTTAACCTGTTCGGGTTCGGGTTTGGTTCCTGCGGCATATCCTCCAATTCCCAATACAGAAAACTACCCACATGTTGCCATTATTGGTGGTGGTATAGGCGGAATGGCTCTAGCGGTGGCATGTTTACATCGCGGCATTCCGTTTACGCTTTATGAGCGCGATAATAGTTTCGAAGCACGATCTCAGGGTTACGGACTCACCTTGCAGCAAGCCAGCAAAGCCATTGAAGGGTTTGGTGTTTTCACTTTAGATGAAGGTGTTATTTCCACACGACATGTGGTTCATACCACAGATGGCAACGTGATTGGTGAATGGGGCATGCGAAAGTGGATGCAACAGGATGAAAAAAAATCACCAAAACGCAGTAATATACATATTGCACGCCAATCGTTACGCTTTGCTTTAATGGAGCAACTTGGTGGACATGATGCAGTACATTGGGGGCACCAACTTATAGATTTCAAAGAAACCACAGGTGAAGGTGTTATTCTAAATTTTGAAGTGAACGGAGAAATAAAAAACACCAAAGCAGATCTTGTGGTGGGAGCCGATGGCATTCGAAGTTCGGTGCGAAAGTTATTAATTGGTGAAAATACCACGCCGTTACGCTACCTCGGCTGTATTGTGATATTGGGCATTTGCCCTTTAGAACTTCTAGAAGATCTTGATAGTGACCTACTGGATTCGGCAACGGTATTTCAAACCGCTAATGGCAATGAACGCATCTACATGATGCCTTATGCTAGCAATTCCTTGATGTGGCAACTTAGTTTCCCTATGCCAGAAGATGATGCTAAGACATTAAGTACTCAAGGCACTAAAGCCCTAAAAGAAGAGGCTTGTAAAAGAACCCAGTGGCATAACCCCGTTCCCCAAATTTTAGCGGCTACTAAGGAAACTCAGATTTCTGGTTATCCCGTATATGACCGAGAATTACTGAAACCTGAATTTTTAGAAAATGCAGGTTCAGCAACACTTATTGGAGATGCGGCACATCCCATGAGTCCGTTTAAAGGCCAAGGTGCCAACCAAGCTTTGTTGGATGCGCTTGTATTGACTAGAGGCATATTTAAAAAATGTAGACCTTTATCTCCATGGAGAGACACCGGAATAAGAGATACATTACTAACTAAATTCGAACTAGAAATGATAAAACGCAGTACTTCCAAAGTGAAAGATTCGGCAGATGCTGCGCAGTTTTTACATTCTGACATTGTACTGCATAAAGGTGACGAACCAAGAGGGCGCTATTTAAAAAGAACAGACAAATAACAATGTTTTTATTCACATGTAAACTTTAACATTCATAGTCGACTTTTATAAAAACTTTAAGACTTTTTAAGTTTAACTTTAAAACTTACTATTAACAATCAATTTCCTCTTTTGTGGAAATTAAAAACACTAATTAAATATGAAAAAATCAACCTTTATTACAAGCATTGCTTGCATTTTTATCATGCTTTTATCTGTTAACATAGAGGCGCAAAAATTTAGTTCTTTGGACAAAAGTCCGTTGGATGTAACCGCTTATCCTAACAGCAATAAAGAAACCAGTAAACTTGTAAAAGTAGTTTACAGCAGACCGCAACTTAAAGAAAGAGACTTGAGTACTTTAGCTCCCAATGGAAAAGTATGGCGTACTGGCGCTAACGAAGCTACTAATGTTACTTTATATAAAGACATGAAAGTTGGTGGAAAATCGGTAAAAGCTGGTGAATATTCTTTATTTACGATTCCTGGTGAGAAGGAATGGACTATTATTTTAAATAAAGACATCAATGTTTGGGGTGCGTATTCGTATAACGAAGCTAATGATGTTATTAGAGTTAAAGCACCTGTAAGTTCTGGCGATTCGTTAGAAGCTTTCTCGATTGCTTTTACCGATGAAGGCACTATGTATTTAGGCTGGGGAACTGTTAGAGTTGGCGTACCCTTTACTAAATAATTTTGTCCTGTTTTTAAAAAATAAAACGAGGCTGATTAAAAAGTGTAGTTCGATGCCATATTGAGCTTGTCGAAATATTTTAACTTACTGATAGTTAATATTGGTTTTATCATAGAAATCAACCTGACAAACAAAACACAATTCACTTTTTAGTCAGTCTCTTTTTTTTAAGGAATATTTAAGTACTTATGTGTTTGTAATGATACTTTCCATTTAGGGTTTGCCATCACATAATCTACAATTTCTGGAATCACTTTATCGCGCTTGCTCCACTCGGGTTGCAAATACAAAATACAGTCTTTGTTTACTTTGGCTGCTTGTTCTTCTGCGAAGCGAAAATCGTCTTTATTATATACTATTACTTTAAGTTCGTGGGCTTTTGCATACACTTCTTTAGTAGGAAGTTTCATTTTTTTGGGAGACAGACAAATCCAATCCCAAACACCTGTTAATTTATAAGCACCAGAAGTTTCAATATGTATTTGAAACCCTTCCGCTTTTAGCTTTGTGGTTAGGGGCGTCATATCCCAAGTTAATGGTTCTCCACCTGTAACTACTATGGTATTGCTATGTTTTTTGGCATTTTCAACAATTTTTGAAATATCGGTTGGTGGGTGTAAATTGGCATTCCAACTTTCTTTTACATCGCACCAATGGCAACCCACATCACAACCACCTATTCTAACAAAATACGCAGCAGTTCCTTTATGAAAGCCTTCACCTTGAATGGTGTAAAACTCTTCCATTAACGGCAACATCTCGCCTTTATTCACTAAGCTTGATAGCTCCTTGTTCATTTTTAAATAATTAGGCTGCAAAGGTACATTTATTTAGAGAAACTGAGCTAATTATAAAAATTAGTAACATATTATACTATTTATAATAATTACACATTTCATCGATTAATTTGGTGCTTAAACATGTTTTTATTACATTTGGTCGGTAAATGTAAATTGTTTTCTCTCTCTCAATATGAAAAAAATTTTATTCCCCGTAATAATGGTATTATGCCATTATTATAATTTTGCTCAAGTTGGTATAGGCACCACCAACCCGAACAGTTCTTCTATTTTAGATGTTGAATCTACAACCCAAGGTATTTTAGTGCCTCGATTAACGAATGTGCAACGAAATGCCATTTCAAATCCCGCCAATGGTTTACTAATTTATAACGTAAACACTGATAAATTTCAATTTAATTCTGGCACACCAGCTTCACCAATTTGGTTAACCGTTGCAACAAACCCAGTTATAAGTGCTGATACAGGAAATTTAATTTCTACTGGCACAGATTCTGGTGCTTATTTAGCTTCTACCGTTCACATGGGGAAATTTATAATTACAGGTACTGGCAATCAAACCATTTCCGGTTTGCCTTTTAAACCGAGCCAAATTAAATTTACTGCCTATGCGAATATTGAAACATATACTATTAATGCCGACAATGGAGTAGGCAACAATAATAACACCTACCAAAATGTTTTTGGCTCGATGGATGGGTATGCAACTAATTATGGAGGCATCATTAACCAACAAGTTGTATTTAATGGAGGTAATGGAAACTCCATTAATGATATTTCTAGATATGCATCTAGCAGTCAAGCTATAAGTATTAGATACTGTAATCAAAATGGTGATTTACAGGGCTTAACTGCTGCCTCTGTAACAAGTTTTAATACCAACGGGTTCTCCATTAATGTTACCAACCACACAGAAAACATTGTTGTAATTTACGAAGCCTTTAGATAGGCAAGCAAAAAAGCTTTATTTTCTATGTGAGTTAAAATGTTATTTCATTGGTTTTTAATTAGAAAAACCGATTTTTTTCTTCTTTATTTTTCATGTATTTTTATGAAAAATTATAGTAAATGAGCACGAAGGAAACTTTTTTTAAATACATCACAGAAGGTAATGTTTGTAAAGGCGACTTTATATCTGTTGGTGCCGCCATGTTAAATGGAGAAACCGTAACCAATGCCTTAGTAAATATTCCTTTAAAAACCCTAAATCGTCATGGTTTAATAGCTGGCGCTACTGGTACGGGAAAAACCAAATCCTTACAAGTTTTAGCTGAAAATTTAAGTAACAAAGGCATTCCTGTGTTATTAATGGATATTAAGGGCGATTTAAGTGGTCTAGCACAACCAAGTCCTGGGCATCCAAAAATTGATGAGCGCCATGCTCAAATTGGCATTCCGTTTGAAGCTAAGAATTTTCCTGTGGAGGTTTTAACGCTTTCTGAACAAGATGGGGTACGCCTTAGAGCAACTGTTAGCGAATTTGGTCCTGTTTTATTGTCTAGAATTTTAGATTTATCAGATGCTCAATCGGGGGTTGTGGCTGTTATTTTTCAATATTGTGATGACAACAAACTGCCCATTCTCGATTTAAAAGATTTTAAAAAGATATTGCAGTACGCTACCCAAGAAGGAAAAGCTGAATTTGATGATGCTTACGGACGCATTTCAACCGCATCAACAGGTGCTATTTTACGAAAAGTAGTAGAATTGGAACAGCAAGGTGCCGACTTATTTTTTGGCGAAACCTCTTTTGATGTAGATGATTTATTACGTATTGATAACAGCGGTAAAGGCTATATCAACATCATACGATTAACCGATATTCAAGATAGACCCAAGTTATTTTCAACCTTTATGTTGAGTTTGCTTGCTGAAATATATTCCACATTTCCTGAACAAGGTGATAGTGATAGACCAGAACTTGTTATTTTTATTGATGAAGCCCATTTAATTTTTAATGAAGCCTCAAAAGCACTTTTAAATCAAATTGAAAGCATTGTTAAATTAATTCGTAGTAAAGGAGTTGGCTTGTATTTTGTAACCCAAAACCCTACCGATGTGCCTGAAGCTGTATTAAGTCAGTTAGGTTTAAAAATTCAACATGCACTAAGAGCATTTACGGCTAACGATAGAAAAGCCATCAAATTAACGGCGCAAAATTACCCAGATTCTGAATACTACAATACAGTAGATGTTTTAACATCGCTTGGTACAGGAGAAGCTTTAGTTTCTGCTCTTGATGAAAAAGGACGCCCTACTCCACTTGCAGCTACCATGATGCGTGCACCTATGAGTAGAATGGATATTTTAAGCGATGATGAATTAAAGACATTGAATTCAAAATCGAAACTTGTCAAAAAATACAACGAAACCATAGACAGAGAAAGTGCTTACGAACTTCTAAATAAAAAAATAGAACAAGCTGAAGCCGAAGAAGCTAAAGAAAAAGCAAAACAAGAAAAGGAAGCTCTTGAAAAAGCAACTTCTAAGGAACGTTCTACAACTTCTTCAAGAAGAAAAAGCACTGCAATGAACCCCATAGTAAAAGTACTTACAAGTGCAACATTTATTCGTAGTGTATTTGGTATTTTAACCAAAGTGATGAAGAAATAGGTTAATAATAGACCTTTAAAAATTGGCTTAATGAATCCATTCATATCAAAACTGTTGGTTGATATTGCTCGAAAACGACTTCAATCTAAACAGAAAAATCAAACCGTAAGCAAAAAACAGATAGTTCCTTTAGTTAGGAAATTTCAGGTTGAAGTATCGCATGCCATTAAAGAATATATTTTCATTATAATAGGCGTATTTTCTGCTGGATTTGGCTTAAAAGGCTTTTTATTACCAAACCGCTTTATTGACGGTGGTGCTACGGGGATTTCGTTATTACTTCAAAACATTACCAGTTTAGATTTAAGTTATTTTTTAATTTTAGTGAACTTGCCATTTTTAATTTTAGCATCAAGAACCATCAATGTTAAGTTTGCCATACGTAGTATTGCTGCTATTTCGCTTTTAGCATTTATAGTTCACTTTGTTGAATACCCAACTGTTACCGAAGATAAATTATTAATTTCGGTTTTTGGTGGTTTCTTTTTAGGTTTGGGAATTGGAATGTCTATGCGAGGTGGCAGTGTAATTGATGGTACCGAAGTATTAGCTATATTTTTAAGTAGAAAATTATCACTAACTATTGGAGACATCCTTTTATTAATCAACATTTTAATATTTTCAGTTGGGGCGTATGTCTTATCTATTGAAACGGCGCTTTACGCTATATTAACCTACTTAGCTGCTGCTAAAACAGTCGATTTTGTAGTAGATGGCGTTGAAGAATATGTGGGTGTTACCATCATTTCTACTAAACACGAAGATTTACGCATTATGCTTACAGAAAAATTGCGTAGAGCCTGCACTATTTATGCTGGAAAAGGCGGTTTTGGTAAAAGTGGAGACAGCTACGATAAAGATATTATTTATACCGTTGTTACCCGATTAGAACTTTCTAAATTACAGACCGAAATTGACAAAATTGATAGAAATGCCTTCATTATTATGGGCATTGTTAAAGATTTAAAAGGGGGCATGATTAAGAAGAAACCGCTAAAATAATTAAGAATGAAAAATTTATAATGAATAATTTAGATTCATGACTGATAAAAAATACATCATCCAAGATAATCCTTTTGTTGTTCCTACAACCGATGGCAAAATTATTAAAGAACATTTTGGAGAAGCGACCAATGGCAATTCTCAAATAAGCATTGCGCACATGAAAGCTCCTGCCGGTTGGAGCGAACCTTTTCAGACACCCGAATTTGATGAATACACCTTTATAATTCGTGGCAAAAAACAGTTTATAATTGAAAATGAAACCGTTGTTTTAGAAGCTGGTCAATCCATAAAAATTTTAAAAAACACTCGTGTACAATATTCCAATCCGTTTACCGAAGTTTGCGAATATATTGCCATTTGTATGCCCGCGTTTTCTATGGATTTAGTAAACAGAGAGCATTAAATGAACAAATATCTTATTAAAACTATTGGAGGTTTAATAAACTTCGTTAGCTATGTTTCACCCAATTATGCTGCATATATAGCAGTTTTTATATTTTCAAAACCAAAAAAAGGAAAAATTAAAGATGATGAAGTACCATTTTTAAACACAGCTACACAAGAAACCGTTTTTTATCAAAACATTCCCATTGCAACCTATCACTGGATCGGATCAAAAGAAACTGTTTTATTAGTACACGGTTGGGAAAGTAATGCGTTTAGATGGAAAGACCTCATCGAGATTTTACAATCCCATAATTATAATATCATTGCTATAGATGCGCCTGCTCATGGCAATTCTGGGAATAACATATTTAATGTCTTTATATATTCTGAATGTATCCATGCCATTACAAATTCATTTAAAATTGACATCATCATAGGGCACTCTGTTGGCGCAACGGCTTCAGCAATTTCATTACATAAATACCATTCTTCTATTAAAAAACTAGTGTCGTTAGGAGCCCCTTCAAACTTTGCTGGAATCATCAATAATTATATTCAAATGATGGGGTACAGTAAAAAAGTTTCAGAAGCCATGAATCAATATTATTTAAAGCATTATGGCCATGAACCAGATTATTTTTCTGCTAAAAACTTCCTAGTCGATATCCAAGCCAAAGGACTCATTATTCACGATAAAAAAGATAGAATCATTTCTTATAGAGATGCGTTGGATATTTCTAAGCATTATAAGGATTCTAAACTGATACGAACCACAGGACTTGGTCATGGCTTAAAAAACGAACAAGTATATACCCATATATTAGAGTTTTTAAACGACTAGATTTGTTGTACTTTTGAAGCATGAAGCCCATAATGGGCATTTGGTAACGAAACCATTGCTGTTGTATTATTGAATGATTATAAATGGTTTTTTGATTTTTTATTCAAATGGAAATAGAATTAAAACGTATTAATAAATTTTTAAGTGAAGTTGGTTATTGTTCACGACGGGAAGCCGATAAACTAATTGAAGCAGGGCGTGTAACCATAAACGGTGTTATCCCAGAAATGGGCACAAAATTAGCGCCCAATGATGTGGTTCATGTTGATGGAAAAGAAATCATTAATTCAAAAGAAGCCTTTGTTTATTTAGCGTTTAACAAACCCGTAGGTATTGTTTGCACAACCGATACCAGTGTAGAAAAAGATAATATTATCGATTTTATAAATTACCCAAAACGGATTTTTCCTATTGGAAGATTAGATAAACCAAGCGAAGGTTTAATCCTCTTAACCGATGATGGCGATATTGTAAATAAAATTCTTCGAGCCAGTAACAATCATGAAAAAGAATATGTTGTTACGGTAGATAAACCCATTTCCCAAACTTTTATTGAACGTATGTCTAGTGGGGTTCCGCTAGAGGAATTAAACAAAACTACCAGAAAATGTGTGGTAGAAAAACTGGGGACTTATGAGTTTAAAATTATTTTAACTCAAGGATTAAATAGACAGATACGCCGTATGTGTGAATATTTAAATTATGAAGTACAAACACTAAAACGTGTGCGGATTATGAACATTAATTTAGATATGCCTCTAGGAGAATATAGAGAATTAACTAAAACTGAGTTTAGTGATCTAAAAAAACTGCTTAACGATTCAACTAAGGAATTTATACCTAAACAGTTTGTTCCTAAAGTTGAAAAACGCGCCCGCCGAAAAAAGAATTAAGTTTCTAAGCGTTTCTTCGTTCGCGAGCTAACAAAGTATTTTTCAACAACATAGCAATCGTCATAGGGCCAACACCACCTGGTACTGGTGTAATATAACTTGCTTTTTTGCTCACACTTTCAAAATGCACATCGCCCGCCAACCTGTAACCACTTGTTTTGGTTGCATCTGGAACACGTGTAATTCCAACATCAACAATTACAACGTCTTCTTTAACCATATCACCCGTTAAAAACTCCGAAATACCAATGGCAGCTACAATAATATCTGCAGCTTTGGTTATTTCTGCCAAATTTTTAGAACGACTGTGCACAACTGTTACTGTTGCATCACCAGCTTTTCGTTTTTGACTCATCAAGATACTCATGGGACGACCCACAATATGGCTCCTTCCCATTACCACCACATTTTTACCAGAAGTTTCAACTTGATAACGCTCCAATAATTCGAGTATTCCGTATGGTGTTGCTGGTAAAAAAGTAGGCAAATCCAAAGCCATTTTACCAACATTTACGGGGTGAAATCCATCCACATCTTTATCAGGATGTACTGCCATCAATACTTTTTGTTCATCAATATGTTTTGGCAATGGCAACTGAACAATAAACCCATCAATTTCGTCATTGGTGTTCAGTTCATTAATTTTTGCCAATAACTCTTCTTCTTCTGTATATTCAGGTAAATCTATTAAAGTAGATTTAAAGCCTATTTTTTCACACGCTTTTACTTTTGCGTTTACATAAGTCATACTTGCGCCATCGGTTCCAACTAAAATAGCTGCCAGATGTGGCACTTTTTGATTTTTAGAAACCATGTCGCTTACATGTTGCGCAATTTCTTCTTTAATATCGTTACTTACTTTTTTACCGTCTAAAATTATCATAATCTTAAGTTTTCAGTCACAGTCGCAGTCGCAGTTAATCACTCTACCGACTTACTCTTGCTTTTTTTGTTTTCAGTTTACTCAACCTTTACTCCAAATTTGTTTGGATTATTAATCATATAATTTATGAGTTAACCAACTTCTATACCTAGTTCGGTCAACTCCAAATGTTTTTCTTTATCTAAATAATTACATGCTAAGGCAAAATCTAACCATGTACTTGTTTCTGAATTTTCACCATCAGCAACAATAAGTTTGCTTGTAAAATGTTTTGGATAGATTCTTTTTCTGTAAGCCTCAGCTACGTTTTCTGAAACCGACCTAGAACTTCTTCTTATTTGATCGGTCAAAGAATATGTTTCCTCTTTTGGAAAAGATTTCGAAACTTCAAAAATAAACATAGCCAATTCAAAATATTTTTGATAAGCTAATAGTTTCTTGAAATCCATAAATTTTATTTTTTTTCGACTGAAAACTAAATTACTTCATTCCTTTCATCATCTGCATCATCTTTTTGCCACCGCCGCCTTGCATCATCTTCATCATTTTACTCATTTGGTCAAATTGTTTTAGCAATTGATTTACCGCTTGCACAGAAGTTCCAGAACCTTTACCTATACGCTGTTTTCTGCTTGCATTTATTACAGATGGATTACTTCGTTCTTTTGGTGTCATAGAATGAATAATAGCTTCAATACCTTTAAACGCATCATCATCAATATCCACATCTTTTAACATTTTTCCAGCACCGGGAATCATACCCATAAGGTCTTTCATGTTTCCCATTTTTTTGATTTGCTGAATCTGTTTTAAGAAATCGTCGAATCCAAATTGGTTTTTGGCTATTTTTTTTTGAAGTTTTCTAGCTTCTTCTTCATCAAATTGTTCTTGAGCACGCTCCACTAACGACACCACGTCACCCATTCCTAAAATACGGTCTGCCATACGTGCTGGATAGAACACATCAATGGCTTCCATTTTCTCACCCGTACCAATAAACTTAATAGGTTTATTTACAACAGATTTAATAGAAATTGCCGCTCCTCCACGAGTATCTCCATCTAATTTAGTAAGGATAACACCATCGAAATTCAAGACATCGTTAAAGGCTTTTGCTGTATTTACTGCATCTTGCCCCGTCATAGAATCTACAACAAACAAGGTTTCTTGGGGCTGAATAGCTTTATGTATGTTCGATATTTCGGTCATCATTACCTCATCAACAGCTAAACGACCTGCAGTATCTATAATAACCAAATTATATCCATTCGCTTTAGCATGGGCAATACCTGCTCTTGAAATGGCTACCGGATCAGTATTTCCTCTATCACTAAAAACCTCAACGCCTATTTGGTCTCCAACTACGTGTAATTGGTCAATCGCCGCTGGTCTGTAAACGTCACAGGCAACTAATAAAGGTTTTTTAGATTTTTTTGTTTTAAGATAATTAGCCAGTTTACCCGAAAAGGTAGTTTTTCCAGAACCCTGTAAACCAGACATTAAAATAACACTTGGGTTACCAGAAAGGTTAATACCTTCAGCATCGCCACCCATAAGTTCGGTTAACTCATCTTTTACGATTTTAACCATTAATTGCCCAGGCTGTAACGTTGTTAATACGTTTTGACCAAGTGCTTTATCTTTAACTCTTACGGTAAAGTCTTTTGCAATTTTAAAGTTAACATCGGCATCTAACAAAGCACGACGTACTTCTTTTAAAGTTTCGGCTACGTTTACTTCGGTAATACTTCCGTGCCCTTTAAGTACATGTAAGGCTTTATCTAATTTATCGCTTAAATTATTGAACATAATTTTTATTGAAATTTTAAGAACTGCAAATTTAAGTATTTGATATGTATAATAGAAGCAGTTCTTACAAAAAAGACAAACAAAAAAAAAGCTGTCAAAAATATTTTATCTGACAGCTTTTAAAAAAGGAACTTTATTTAATAATTAACCTAACCAACCAAATATATTAAGTTCCTTTTTTAACTAAAGCATACTTAATTTTTCTTTTCAAGGACTAATATTCTTTCTGCATTACCTGTAGAACTTAAATCTTTTAATTCTATTCTATTTGCAGATACGTTTACAATTTTCCATCTAAAATTTAATTCATTAAACGGTGTTTGATCTTTAAAATACAATCCAAGATATAATCCGTTATTCCTATAAGTTAGCCAAGAACCTAGAATTAACTTATTATACGGCGTTGTGTTAGGGTCTACAGTATTAGTAACTTCTACCCTTCCATTTATCATGAAGTTCATTGTATAATTTTTGAATTGTTCTGTTGGATCTACAACATGTACCAAACCATCATCATATTTTGCAACTTCCCATTTACCGTTGATTAATATCACATCAATGTGTTTTAAATCGTCATCTGCATCCAAACAATGTCTCTCTAGTACCATTTTATTGTTAGCATTTTCAAGTTTTATTAAACCTGGCTCTAAAAATGTAATTAACCATTCTAGTTTTAAATCTGGTCTGCCATCAAGAGTAATTCGCAAAATAAACCCAATGTTTCTTACACCAACTTCGTAAGTTCCAGTAACAAACTCGCCATTTATTCTTAACTTAACTTCGTTGTTTGGCAAGAACTTTAATGGTGTTCCTATGTAATCCTTTTCATTATCGGCACCATTAATACTTAAACGTGCTATTCTCCAATAGCATTCTTGCAAATAGTTTTCTATACGTTCTTTAGTAATATCTACCACCACATCGCAGTTTTTCTTTAAGATGATTTTGTTTCCGCCTGCTTGATATAATTTAATTCTGCCTGGTTCTAAATCGTAAACAAACCATTCTAAAGTAAAGTCTACAAGGGTATCGAACTCCAGCTTTATTAAAGCCCCTCTATTGGTAACACGAGTTGTCCATTTACCCGTTAGCATATCACCTTTTCTTGTACGCACTTTTACAACATTATCATCTTTAAACACAATAAGATATTCTCGGTAAGAATCGCTTAAACTCGACGCATTACGTTGAAATTCGTGTACAA
This sequence comes from Mariniflexile soesokkakense, assembly GCF_039650365.1. Taxonomy (NCBI): domain Bacteria; kingdom Pseudomonadati; phylum Bacteroidota; class Flavobacteriia; order Flavobacteriales; family Flavobacteriaceae; genus Mariniflexile; species Mariniflexile soesokkakense. Next base: position 71,123 of record NZ_JAZHYP010000002.1, read on the forward strand.
CCCAAGGACATGTTTTTAACAGGGTATCTAAACGTTCTTTGGTAAAATCATCATCATGATAATCATTATTATCATCTTCATTACAAGCGTTTTTTGCTTCTTTAATAGTTGCGGCTAACTCTGCATTATTGTTTACTGTAACAGTAGTACCATCTGCTAAAACCATAGTAACAGGAAAGTTAAGACTTGCAAAAACTTCGGCATTAATCACACGTTTAATAAATCTGTGTAACTGCCTGTCGTTTTCAATTGTTACCACATTAACAACTTGAAATTGTGCATTATAAACCGAAAATGATATTGGGTATTGAAAATCGATGCATTCAATATCGTCATCTTCTTCGTTTTCACCTTTACATTCTTTAACTAAATTTTCTAATGCATCACGGTTTTGTATCACAACCTCATCATGATTTGCGAGCACAATGGTGATTGGGAATACAATTTCCAGCTTATCGTCGTCATCTTCAAATTCATTGTAAATCGCTTCAATAGTTTTATAGTCTTCCTTGGAATCTATAATAACTTCTTTTCCATTTACCTTAACAGTAACAGGCAATTCAACAAACAAACAACTTGCCCTGTCAATAATATTATCGACAGATCCGTCCATTTTAGACGTGGCACTTATCATACTTGTCAACTCAGAGGCTGCAACAAGCGCTTCCTCTTGCGTAGGTTCTGTAATATCAATTACTTCATCTTGACAAGAGGTAAACAATAAAAGGGCAAAAAAAGGAATTAGTAATAGTGTTCTCATTTTAGTTTTCATGATTCTTGATTTTTGGGTTCAACATAGCTTTTTTATTATAAAACAGGATAACTTTAAAAATCCCTACCCTCTTTTTAAAAAAAAGTTAAATTCAAATACAAAATTTGTCACACCGAGCACAGTCGAAGTGTCAAAAAACCTTATTTTAGTGGCACAATCAAACAATTATAATGACTAAACAACTACATGAAAATATTTGCGAAGAGCATTTGTTTTCTACTATATTCAATAAATATGCTAAAGATTTACACAACTTTTTATATTATAAGTATGGTGATTTGCTAAACCCAAAAGATAAAGTTCAGGAAGCTTTTATTAAACTTTGGGAAAATTGTGCTAAAGTAAGCCCCGAGAAAGCAAAGAGTTTTGTGTTTACTACTGCCAACAATTTAATGCTAAATGAAACTGCACACCAAAAGGTGGTATTAAAACACCAACAAACCAAACACAAAACCTATACCAACGAAAACCCTGAATTTATAATGCAGGAAACCGAGTATATGGAGAAACTGCAAAAAGCACTTTCTAACTTAACCGAAGCACAACGTGAAGCCTTTATGATGAACCGTGTGGAAGGCAAACGCTTTAAAGAAATTGCTGAAATATTAGACATCTCTACCAAAGCTGTTGAAAAACGTATTTACGGGGCGTTGGAAAAATTGCGGAAAGATATTAAGGAGTTATAATGATTTCAGATTGATTATTTATGAATTTGAAATTTAAAACTTTTTAAAAGTCAGGGTAGGAAAAAATAAAAGTTAACTGTTATATAATTGAATACATAAATAATGAACAGAGAAGAGTTAATATCGAAATGGTTAAATAACGATCTAAATGATCAAGAACTTGAAGCGTTTAAAACGCTTGAAGATTATAATGATTTAGTTAAGTTAAACAGTGGTGTACAAGCTTTTAAAGCTGCAGATTATAATGTATCTGCTGAATTAGAAACTGTTTTAAAAACCATTAAGACCACTAAAAAGCAACCAACTCATTGGGTAAAACCATTAATACGCATTGCAGCTATACTTGCTATTTGTTTCAGCTTATACTATTACACAACAACACTGGATACTACGGTCACTACCCAATTTGCACAAAAAACGCTCATTGAATTACCTGACAACTCTAGTGTTAATTTAAACGCAAAATCCCTCTTGGCATTCAATAAAAGTTCATGGAAAAACGAACGCGATGTTACCCTTGAAGGTGAAGCCTTTTTTAAAGTTGCCAAAGGGTCTACATTTAATGTTATAACAAAATCAGGAACCGTTACGGTTTATGGTACTCAATTTAACGTAAAACAACGGGACAATTATTTTGAGGTTATTTGCTACGAAGGTTTAGTTGGGGTTAGTTACAATTCTCAAGAAACGAAATTAAAACCTGGTGACAGTTTTTTAATTATCGATGGGGAACAAATTGCTAAAGAAAAAGAAAACCGCTCAACACCTTCGTGGCTAAATAACGAAAGCTCCTTTAATAGCATGCCTTACAAAGAAGTGGTTGCAGAATTTGAAAGACAATACCATGTAAATATTACGCTTTTAAATATCGATTCCAATCAGCTATTTACTGGCAGTTTTGCACATAACAATTTGGACGTTGCTTTAAAGGCCATTACATTACCTTTACACGTAACCTATAGTAAAACAAACCGCACTATAACATTAAAACGTGAGTAGAAAAGGACTCCTTTCTATTTTTTTATCATTGTTTTTTTTGAATGTTGCCACCCTAACAGCGCAATCTATTCAAAAAGAAAAGCAACCACTTGTAACCATTTTAAAAATTATTGAAGAAAAATACAGCATTCGTTTTTCTTATATAGATGAAACCATAAAAGAAATAGAAACACCCCTACCCGACTCTCATTTGGTATTAGAAGACGTTTTAGAATTTCTAAAAACAGAAACTTTATTAGATTTTGAATTGTTAGACAACCGATTTGTTGTTATCAAAAATAAAACCGTTACCCAACCCAGCGGTTTTAAAATGCAACGTTTAGAAGAAGTTACCATTAACAACTATCTCACCACCGGTATTACAAAATTAAATGATGGTTCTATTGCCATAAAACCCGAAACTTTTGGAATTCTTCCCGGTTTGATAGAACCTGATGTTTTACAAACCATTCAGGCACTTCCAGGTGTTTTAAGCACCGACGAAACCGTTTCAAACATTAACGTACGTGGTGGTACGCACGACCAAAACTTGCTTCTTTGGGATGGCATAAAAATGTATCAATCGGGTCACTTTTTTGGGCTAATTTCCGCTTTCAACCCTCATACCACAAAACGCATTCATATTTATAAAAATGGCACCAGCGCAAAATATGGCGATGGAATTTCGAGTATTATTGATATGCAATTGCCTAACGAAATTGACAACCAATTTAAAGCTGGCATAGGTTTTAATTTAATTAATGCGGATGGATTTGCTAAAATTCCGCTTTCAAAAAAAACCGAGTTACAATTATCTTCCCGCCGTTCGGTTACCGATTTAGTTTTAACCCCTACTTACGACCAGTATTTTAAACGTATTTTTCAAGATTCCGATTTAACCAAATCTAATAGAAATTCCATTTCACAAAACGAACAATTTTATTTTTATGATGTTACCTTAAAATTTTTATACGATATTTCTGAAAAAGACAAAATTCGACTTCATTTCTTAAATGTAAGCAATCGCTTAAACTACGACGAGCAATCTACTATTAACGATAGAAGTGAAGCCTTAAACAGCAAACTATCGCAACAAAACCTTGCCACTGGAATTACTTATACCAGAAATTGGAGCAAATCACTTTCTACAAGTTCACAAATTTGTGTATCAAATTATGATTTAGATGCCACCAATTACGATATTACAAACAATCTACGTTTAATTCAAGAAAATGAAGTTTACGATGGTTCAGCAAAAATGGATATTAATTTTGCACCCCACCATCAACTTAAAATAAATGGCGGTTATCAATTTACCGAAGTTGGCATAAGTAATTTAGAAGATGTCAATAACCCTGTTTTTAGAAGCTATATTAAAGAGGTGATTCGCAGTCATGCTGTTTATGCCGAAACAAATTTGCTATCTACCAACACAAAAACAAATTTAAAATTAGGTGCCCGATTAAATTACATACAAAAATTCGACATGCTTTTTGCCGAACCGCGATTAAGCTTTAGCCAGCGTTTTTTTAATAATTTCAGACTTGAAATTTTGGGTGAATTTAAAAGTCAGACTACCACGCAAATTATCGATTTGCAAAACGATTTTTTAGGTATAGAAAAGCGCAGATGGGTTTTGGCTAATAACAATGATGATCTTTTTATTGACGATGATGGCAGAACGATATATCCTGTTCCCGTTTTAAAAAGCAAACAGGCATCGGCAGGTATTCATTTCAATAAAAACAAATTACTCATCAGTGCAGAAACTTATATAAAAAAAGTAGATGGTATTACCACTCGTAGCCAAGGATTCCAAAATCAATATCAATTTGTAAATAGCACGGGCAGTTATGAAATTAAGGGTGTCGATGTGCTTTTAAACAAACAATTTACCAATATAATAAGCACATGGGTTTCATATTCATACAACACAAACAATTACAGATTTGACACTTTAAACAATGGAAAATCCTTCCCTAACAATGCCGATATAAAACATGCCGTTACATTTGGAGGCACATATACTTACAATAGCTTCAAATTTGCATTAGGTTTAAATTGGCATTCTGGAAAACCTACTACTACGCCAAGTTCAAATGACACCCCAAACGATGATGTGATAACTTATCAAAACCCCAATAGCTCAAATTTAAAAGATTACTTACGCACTGATTGTTCCGCAACTTACCTATTCAATATTTCCAATACTTCTAAGGCAACTGTTGGAGCTTCAATTTGGAATATTTCAAACGAAAAAAACATTTTAAACACCTATTACACCTTAGATAGTGAAAACAATGTTACTAAAGTGGAAAACCATTCCTTAGGCATCACCCCAAACATTAGTTTTAGAGTTCATTTTTAAACCCTGTTGAAAATAAAATAGGCAACTATTTTATTTTGAAAAACGGAACAAACCATTTCATATATTTGGTTAAAAATTATGAGGGTCATGCTACTAATAAACATTTTAGACAACTCACTTCCGTTCACCAATCCGGTATTAAAGTTTCTTATTATTTTAATCATCATCTTGCTAGCTCCAATACTTCTTAATAAATTAAAAATCCCACATATTTTAGGACTTATTGTAGCGGGTGCAGTTATTGGCCCTAACGGATTTAATTTATTACTACGCGATAGCAGTATCATTCTATCGGGTACAGCAGGCTTGCTCTACATTATGTTTCTAGCTGGTTTAGAAATAGACATGAACGAATTCAAAAAAAACAAATTTAAAAGTTTGTTGTTTGGATTGTTTACATTTTCAATCCCCATGACTTTCGGTATATTAGTAGGTGTTTTTATACTCAAATTTTCTGTGCTCACATCCGTATTACTTGCCAGTATGTTTGCTTCACATACCTTAATAGCTTACCCCATTTTAGGAAAATTCGGCATTACTAAAAACCGCTCAGTTAACCTTGTGGTTGGTGGCACTATGATAACCGATACGCTAGCGCTTTTGGTACTCGCCATTATTGTTGGCATGACTAAAGGCACAACAAATTCAGAGTTTTGGATTCAATTATTTATATCGGTTATTGTTTTTGGCTTTGTTGTTTTACATATATTCCCAATTATTGGCAGATGGTTTTTTAAGCGATGTCACGACCATATTTCACAATATATTTTTGTTTTAGTCATTCTATTTCTAGGTGCTTTTTTAGCTGAAGTGGCGGGTGTGGAAGCCATCATTGGTGCATTGCTTTCCGGTTTTGCACTAAACAGATTAATTCCACCAACATCGCCATTAATGAACCGCATTGAGTTTGTTGGAAACGCCATTTTTATTCCATTTTTCTTAATTGGCGTTGGTATGTTAATAGATTACCGTGCCTTTTTTACGGATTTTGAAACCATTTTAGTTGCTATTGTTATGACGATTGCCGTAACCTTAGCCAAGTTTATAGCAGCTTGGGCAACACAAAAATCGTTTAAATTCTCTGTAGATGAACGCCGAATTATTTTTGGCTTAAGCATTGCACATGCTGCCGTAACCTTAGCAACCGTATCGGTGGGATACAACATAATTATTGGAGAAACCGCCACAGGAGAACCTATAAGATTATTGGGGGAAAGCATTTTAAATGGAACGATTATTATGATTTTAGTAACCTGTACCATTTCAACTTTCGTAGTTCAAAAAGGCTCTAGAAATCTATCGTTACTCCAATCTACCGCAAAAGACAAAACAAATGTGGCCAACAAAGAAAAAATACTCATTGCCATTAACAATGTCGATACTGTTGAAGAATTAATTAGTTTAAGTACCATTATAAAATCGAAAGAAAACAAAAACGCGCTATTTGCATTACATGTAATTAACAACAACACTACCGATGTTAATGCTGAAACAAATGCTGTTAAAATATTGGACAAAGCCCTGAAAATTGGTGCATCCACTGATATAAAACTTAATAAATTGCTACGCTATGATTTGAATATTATGAATGGTATTTTAAACGTTGCCAAAGAAAAAAAGGCAACTGATTTAGTTTTGGGTTTACACGTTAAAACAAATATCTCTGAATCGTTTTTAGGCAGTTTAACCGAAGGTGTTTTATCTAAATGCAATGCCACCAGCTTTATATACAACCCATCGCAACCCATTGCGACTATAAAAAGACATATTGTTATTATGCCAAACCATGTAGAAAATGAAATTGGATTTCCTTTTTGGCTGGATAATATTTGGAATATCTCCTATAATACCAGTACTAAAATAATTTTTTATGGTACCGAGCAAACCATAAAAGTGATTCAAAATATTCATGAAGAACACCCTATTGATGCCGATTTTATAACTTTCGACAGCTGGAATAATACAAAAGCGCTATCGAGCAATATTAAGTTAGATGATAATTTAATATTCATTTTAACAAGAAAAGACGAACCTTCCTATAATAAGAACATAAAAAACATTTCCATTTACCTAAACCGCTATTTTAAATCGAATAATTTTATTTTGGTTTGCCCCATTATGAAAACAGACAGTATTAATGATACTATTGAGTTTAACAACCCTTCTTTATTAGAACCGATAGAAAAACTAGATGAAATTGGAAAAACTATTGCAAGTGTGTTTCGTAAAAAGTAATATTTTGATTAGCAGTAAAAATTGAAATTAGATAATTCAAAACTATATAGACATTGTAAATAATCATTTCTTCTTAAATATGATTTTCACTTTTAGCCTATTTAATATAACATCTTATATTTAAAAACTTATGCATAATAAAAAATTCATCATTCTCCTGTTGTTATTCTCAGCGTGTAAAAACTATAAACATTTTTATAATCCTGAAGCTATTAAATCTGATGCAAAAAGAATTGAATCCATTAGTTATTCATTTGTTATAGATGATACTACCAACACATTTAGCCCTTCTGTTAAATCTGAAGAACTATTTGACAAAAAGAGACGAATAGTCAAGACTTTGATTTTTGACACAAAAGGAAACTGTAATTTGTGGATTGACTTTAAATATTCAAAAAAAGGAACTTTAATTAAGAAAACCTGTTTCAACAAAGATAGTTCCATAAATAATTTTAGCTCGTATGAGTATGAAAAAAATACAATGCGACTAAAAAAATACACTAAACAAAAAAAAGAAACTACGTATTTCCTTAATGAATATGATAAAAAAAGAAACTCATTAGAAATTCGGCAAATTTATAACGATTCTTCAGTTATTAACAGTATTATATCCTTTGATAAAAAAGGTAGAATAATAGAAATCAAAAGGTATAAAAATCCAAATCAACTATCTTCTATCACGAATAACACTTACGATATTAATGGAAATCTAATTGAGAAATCTAATAGGAATATTTCAAAGAAAATATTATATCTAAACACTTACAGTTACGACACCAATGACAATCAAATTTCTGTAAAAAGCCACAAAATTAAAGACAATGATACTACGCTTAGATTTATAAAAGAGATAGAAAATACTTATAATAAAAAACAAAAACTTGTTAAATCAACAATGAAAACAACTCAAAAAGCAACAACTTATGTCGATGAATGGTCATATTTTTATTAGTTGATCAAAATTAAAACAATTAATTCTTAAGTTTTGCTTATTACCTTTTCATAAATAATCCATTTAACTTTTCAGCAAACAAACATCCAAAACTCTTACCCCAAACTAGCTAAACTGGCTTTCAACGTTTCAATTTTGGCCAAAGCATCAGCTTCCTTATTGCGTTCGTTAGTAATTACTTGTTCAGGCGCACCAGCAACAAAACGCTCGTTTGAAAGTTTCTTTTGTACTGATTTCAAAAAGCCTTCCGTATAATTTAATTCTTCAGTTAGTTTTTTAATTTCTGCCTCCACATCAATACTTCCAGCCATAGGAATAAAATACTCATTCGATTTGACTCTAAAACTTAAAGCACCATCAACCGCTTCATTCACATAGTTGATGCTTTCAAGGTTACCTAATTTGCTAATAATCGCATCAAAAGACGTGCTTGTTTTATCATTATTTATCACCGAAAAACCAATAGCATCTTTAAACGCAATGTTCTTTTCTTTTCTAATATTTCTGATGCCTGAAATAACTTCCGAAGCAAATTCAAACTCGGTTATCAACGTTTCATTAACAGATTTCGCTTTTGGCCATGATGACACAATTAATGCTTCTTCCGGTGTGCGTTCTGCTATATAATGCCAAATATCTTCAGTTAAAAATGGCATAAACGGATGTACTATTTTTAAATTTTCTTCAAAAATAGCAATGATAGATTTATACGTTACCGCATCTATTGGTTGTTGGTAGGCTGGTTTTACCATTTCTAGTAACCAACCACAAAAATCGTCGTAAATTAATTTGTAAATAGCCATTAATGCATCCGATAATCTGTATTTACTAAAATGGTCTTCAATTTCTATTAAGGCCTTTTGGAATTTTGACTCGTACCAATCAATCGCTATTTTACTAGAATTTGGTTGTGAAATGGCATTATCAATGTCCCAACCATCAACCAATCGGTAAGCATTCCAAATTTTGTTTCCAAACCCTTTTCCTTGCTGGCAAAGCGTTTCATCAAACATTAAATCGTTTCCTGCAGCACTACTTAAAAGCAAACCAACACGAACACCATCGGCACTGTATTCTTCAATTAATTTTAAAGCATCCGGCGAATTCCCTAAAGATTTGCTCATTTTTCGGCGTTGCTTATCGCGAACCAAGCCTGTTAAATACACGTTATTGAATGGCTTTTCGCCTTTATATTCGTAACCAGCAATAATCATACGGGCTACCCAGAAAAATAAAATATCTGGACCAGTAACCAAATCGTTGGTTGGGTAATAGTATTTTATATCGACATTTTCTGGATTTCGAATGCCATCAAACACGCTCATTGGCCATAACCATGAGCTAAACCAAGTATCTAACGCATCGGTATCTTGACGTAAATTGTCTATTGATAGCTGTTGATTATTGGTTTTTTGTTTTGCTAATTCTAAAGCAGTTTCAATGGTTTCAGCAACTACAAAATCTTCTTTTCCATCACCATAATAGTATGCTGGAATTTGTTGTCCCCATAATAATTGACGTGAAATATTCCAGTCTCGGATATTTTCCATCCAATGACGATAGGTGTTTTCAAACTTCTTTGGAAACAATTTAATTTCAGAATCGTCACCTAAAACCGCCTCAATAGCTGGTTTTACTAAATCTTGCATTTTCAAAAACCACTGGTCGCTTAATCGTGGTTCAATAACCGCTTTGGTTCTTTCTGAAGTTCCAACTTTGTTAATATGCGTTTCGGTTTTAACCAATACACCACTTGCTTCTAGCTCTTGAACAATTTCCTTTCTAACAACAAATCGATCTTTACCCTGATAATGCAAACCAAAACTATTTAAACTAGCGTCCTCATTAAAAATATCGACAACTTCTAAGTTGTGTTTATCACCTAAATTCTTATCGTTTTCATCGTGAGCCGGCGTTACTTTTAAGCAACCTGTACCAAATTCAACATCTACATAGTCGTCTTCAATAATAGGAATGATGCGATTGCAAATAGGCACAATGGCTTTTTTACCTTTTAAGTGTGTAAAACGTTCATCATTCGGGTTAATGCAAATAGCGGTATCACCAAAAATAGTTTCCGGACGTGTTGTAGCTATGGTTAAAATATCGTTACTGCCTTCAATTTTATAGTTTAAATAGTACAGACTCCCTTGTTTTTCCTCATATATCACTTCCTCATCAGAGAGTGTTGTTTTGGCTTCAGGATCCCAATTTACCATACGGTAACCACGATAAATGAGTCCTTTGTTATGTAAATCAACAAAAACCTTAATTACCGCTTCACTCATATCGTCATCCATGGTGAATTTGGTTCTATCCCAATCGCAAGAACACCCTAGTTTTTTAAGTTGCTCAAGGATTACACCTCCATATTCGTGCGTCCATTCCCATGCATGTTTTAAAAATTCCTCGCGCGATAAATCATTTTTATCAATGCCTTGCTCCTTAAGTTTAGCAACAACTTTTGCTTCAGTAGCAATAGATGCGTGATCGGTTCCAGGTACCCAACACGCATTTTTTCCTTGTAAACGCGCTCGACGAATCAATACATCTTGAATAGTATTATTCAACATATGCCCCATATGCAATACACCAGTAACGTTTGGCGGCGGAATTACAATGGTATATGGTTCTCTTTCGTCTGGTTCTGAATGAAAATAATTATGTTCCATCCAGTAGTCATACCACTTAGATTCTACCTGACTTGCATCGTATTTTGAAGGCATTTGCATACTTTGGAATAGTTTTTGAATAATAATTTGCAAAAGTACTTATATTTCTTTTTCTATAAAAGATATAATACAGATTGATAAAGCCAATACTGTATTATTTTAACAATTTTTAAGAATTATAATAGAAAAGTTATATGTACATTTAACCAACGATTTTGCGTAAAACAAGCGCTTTATCTATTTTTTTTGCTCTTTATAGAAAAAATAAGTATGTTTGGAGTGAATTTTAATGCAAAAAAGATTATTTAAATAGCTTAAATGACTGAGTTATTAACATATAAAAGAAGCAAAACAACAAAACAAATACAATAACAATGAAAAAATTATTTACAATTTTATTTATCGGATTAATAAGTTTAGCTATTAATGCACAAGACAAGGTAGCTAAAATAGAATTTAAATCGGACACAATAGATTATGGAACTATTGAAAAAGGTTCTAACGGTGTACGTGTTTTTGAATTTACAAACACAGGGAATGCACCTTTAATTATATCTAATGTTACTTCTAGCTGTGGTTGTACTATTCCAAAAAAACCCGAAGGGCCAATTTTACCTGGAAAAACTGGAGAAATTGAGGTAAAATATGACACCAATAGAGTTAACCCTATAAGAAAAACAATTACGGTTATCTCAAATGCAGATACACCAACTGTGGCTTTAAAAATTAAAGGTGAAGTTGTTGATACCAAAAACGCTAGTGTACTAGAAAAAACCAATAAAAGCATCGTACAGCAATAAAAAAATAAATTCCAATTTATAAAATCCCTAAGTACTTAGGGATTTTTTTTTTTTTAAATGGGTTTTCCAAATTAAAGCTAAAATTCAACACTTTTCCGTTTCTATCTACTTTCAATCGTATATGTTTTCCGGAATCATCGTAAAACTCGTGCATAACGTCCTGCAATGAAAACTGATGTGTTGGTTTATTATTAATTCTTAAAACTACATCTCCAATAAGCAAACCTGCCTTTTTAGCCGGAGAATCGTTGCGCAATTCCACAATAGTGTAGGCTGGTTTTAATGACATTTTGTACTGGGTATCGATAACAATTTTAGTGCTGTTTATAGCATCATGGTTCCTTATCAACCCCGTTTTTTCTTTTAATATCCTATCATCTATTTCTTTAACAAACCTAACACCATCGTGTGCTAGTTCTATACCGCTTTTATTATAACTGAACTTTTCCTTAAACAAAGCATTTTTTTTAAGTGTGATAATCGCTTTTTGATAGTCGAAAATAATATTAAATCGTTTTAAAACATTTCCTGCCAAACTACCATTTCTATCCTTAAATTTTCTGGCAATTGAAATTGATGCACTATCTGGATAGGCAACATTGGCATTTTCTAAAACAAAACTCTTTAATGATAATGCATCAATTTTAGTACGCTTACCATACACACTCCCACTTAAACCATGTCCCAAAAAATCGTTAAAAAAAGCATTGCTTGATTTAATACCTAAAGAGTCGTTTTCAAACAACCAAAGTACATCACTTCCCCCAGAATCTATTAATAGTTTTACAGGTATTTTTTTACTATCAATAGTAACTTCTGCATTTATATATGGTTTCCCATTGTAGAATTCCAAATTAAAGGTCTCGCACTTTCCGCATTTTTTATATTTATAGGCTTCAGGTTCTGTTAATTTTAAATATTCCTTTGAATAATTCACTTCAACTATAAGATCACTAAAAATATCATTACCTATAATACCGTGCACGGGAAACCCTAATTTGGGAGCTAAATCTAAATTAGCCTCAAATATGGCATACAAATCCTGACTTAAATTTATAGCTTCACCTATTCTAATAATATTATTATTAGATTTTAATGCTTCAACCAATTCACCTTCTCCCAAGCCTCTTAAAAAAATAGTCTCAGTATTTTTTATTTTTAAAGTATCGGACACATTTAAAAAATTAAAAATAATGGGCTTACTCACCCCAGTATCCAATAAAAAAGATAGTGTAACGCCATTAATTTTTACTGGAATAATAATTAAATTATTTATAAGCTTAAACTTTATCTTATCTGATCTGTGTTTATTTTGAATAGTAAACCGCCCTTGCGAAAAAACAAGGTTACTTAATAATAAAACAAACATTATAAAAATCACAAACCTTTTCATAGTTGAAAACTAGGCTTTACATACACTTAATTTACAAATCTTTATGATACTAAGTTTATTTTAGTCAGCTTTTTAAAAAAACTTTAAGATAATTTTCTCAACTTTGCGCCTTATAATTAATAAAAATGCCAACTATATCTAGAAAAGGGCTTTTAATGCCCGAATCACCTATACGCAAATTAGTACCTTATGCAGAACAAGCTACTAAAGATGGAAAAACTATTTACTATTTAAACATAGGCCAACCTGATATAAAAACACCTGAAGTCGCCTTAAATGCAGTTAAGGAAAATGATATAGAAATACTTTCATATTCACGCTCTGAAGGGTCTGACACTTACAGAAAAAAATTAGCCGCTTATTATAATAAATTTGATATTAATGTGTCCCAAGAAGACATTATAGTAACTACTGGCGCTAGTGAAGGTTTACTTTTCTTGTTTAGCAGCATTATGGATCCGGGAGATGAAGTTATCATTTCCGAACCTTTTTATGCCAATTACATTGCGTTTTCAACCTCATCGGGCGTTAATGTTGTGCCTGCTATTTGTAGTATTGATGATAATTTCGCATTGCCTTCCATAGAAACTTTTGAAAAACTAATCACCCCAAAAACTAAGGCTATTTTAATTTGCAACCCAGGCAACCCAACAGGTTATTTATATTCAAAAGAAGAAATAGAAAAACTGGCTAAATTAGCAATTAAACACGATTTATTTTTGGTGGCTGATGAAGTGTACCGTGAATTTGTTTACGATGGCAACACCCACTACTCCATTATGCAGGTTGATGGATTGGAAGAACACGCCGTAGTAATAGATTCCGTTTCAAAACGATACAGTATGTGTGGTGCACGTGTAGGCTGTTTGGTTTCTAAGAACAAAACCGTTTTAAAAACGGTTTTAAAATTTGCTCAGGCACGTTTAAGTCCGCCAACATACGCACAAATTGCTAGTGAAGCAGCTTTAGACACTCCACAAAGTTATTTTGACGATGTTATTGAAGAATATGTGGGCAGACGCAACACGCTTATTAGTGAATTACAAAAAATAGACGGAGTAAAAGTAGCTAAACCAAAAGGTGCTTTTTATTGTATTGTGGAATTGCCTATAAAAAATTCGGATCATTTTGCACAATGGCTTTTAGAAAAATTTGATATTAATGGCGAAACCGTAATGGTTGCTCCTGCTGGCGGATTTTATTCCACACCAGGTTTGGGATTAAACCAAGTAAGAATTGCCTATGTTCTTAATAAAGAAAGCTTAATTAAAGCGGTTCATATTTTAAAAGAAGCTCTTAAAGTGTATAAAGACTAGTGCTAATAGAACAAAACATATCACTAAAATCTTATAATACTTTTGGTATTGATGTAACTGCAAGCCATTTTGTTTCGGTTTCCAATGTTGAAGAATTAAAACACATTTTATCTTTAAAAGAATACTCCAATAAACTTGTTTTAGGCGGTGGCAGTAATATGCTATTAACCCAGAATTTTAACGGACTTGTTATTCATATTAATTTAAAAGGTATAGAAATCGTTTCAGAAACTGAAGATTCTGTTTTAATAAAAGCTGCCGCGGGTGAAAACTGGCACGAGTTTGTACTTTGGTGTATCAACAACAATTTTGGAGGTCTTGAAAACTTGTCGTTAATTCCTGGTAATGTAGGTACAACTCCCATTCAAAACATTGGTGCTTATGGCGTGGAAATTAAAGATACTTTTGAATCTTGCGATGCTATTTCTATAGAAAACCTAGTTATAGAAACTTTCAAAAAGGAAGATTGCCAGTTTGATTATAGAAATTCCATTTTTAAAAATGAAGCCAAAGGCAAATATATCATCACTAATGTAATCTTCAAACTTAGTAAACAAAACCACAAGCTTTATATCAATTATGGCACAATTGCTTCTGAATTGGAAGCTATGAATATTAATGAACCCACTATTCAAGATATATCAAAAGCTGTCATTGCCATTCGTGAAAGCAAATTACCAAACCCAAAAATTATTGGCAATAGTGGTAGTTTCTTTAAGAACCCAGTAGTTTCAAAAGTACATTATAATAAACTACTTGAAAATTTTAATGATATTCCCAGTTACCCTGTTTCAGACAATGACGTAAAAATTCCTGCAGGTTGGCTTATTGAAAAAGCAGGTTTTAAAGGCAAGCGTTTTGGTGATTATGGCGTTCATAAAAACCAAGCTTTGGTACTTGTAAATTATGGAAATGCTAAAGGTTCAGACATTTTAAATCTTTCAGTTTTAATACAAGAAACCATTAAACGTCTTTTCGATATTTATATAGAAGCCGAAGTAAATATCCTATAATACCAAAGAAATTTCTAACTTTGACATTATAAACAGTACGTTTTTAACTTTTTAAACCTATTCACCTTGATTTCATCTATAGAAAAAGAAATAGTTGGTTTATTGGAACGTGGCGACAAAAAAGCCATTACCATACTGTATGAAAACTATGCAGATGCTTTATACGGTGTTATAAAAAAAATTATAGCCGACGATGATACGGCACAGGATGTACTTCAAGAAAGTTTTGTAAAAATATGGCGCTACTCAAAAAAGTACGATTCCAGTAAAGCTAAATTATTCACGTGGCTTTATAGAATTGCCTATAATACTGCTATAGATAAAGTTAGGTCGCAAAAAAACAAAGGCGGCAAGGAAGTCCAACTAGAAGATTCTAACGTATATAAGATATCGGCGGACGAATTAAATCAGGATGTTATGGATATGCAAAAACACCTGGGCAGTTTGGACGAAAAATATCAAATAGTAATAAATGCTCTCTTTTTTGAGGGCATGACCCAACAAGAAGCCAGCGAAGAATTAGATATTCCACTGGGTACTATAAAATCGAGATTAAAAATTGGATTGCGTGAATTGAAAAAAATTTATCATCCTTAAAAAAACAGTCATGAATGCGAAAATAACTACTTTTTTAAGTTCTGGCCTACTAGAAAAATATCTATTAGGTGAAACTACTTCTGCAGAGACAGATATGGTTGAGTCTTATATTTCAAAATATCCGGAAGTACAGAATGCATACAACACATTACAATACAACTTAGAAATAGTTGCTAAAAGCAATGCAGTTGAAGTCCCTAAAAGCATCTTAAATAATATTTTAGTTGAACTTGATGAAGCGCCTGTTGTAAATATGAACACTGCAACAAAACAAAAATTATGGTATAAATTTAGTGTAGCTGCCAGTATCGCTGCTCTAATATTTGCCGGAAATTCTTATTTTTTACATCTAAAAAACCAAAAGCTGGCCGATGAAAACCAAGTGGTTGTAGATGAAATTTTTGATTTACGTAGCGACATTGATGCCAACAACAAAAAGCTAGATGACATTATGAACCAATTTATGGAACTTAATGACCCTAATACTTATAAATACATTATGCAAGGCAATAGTCGTGCAAAAAATTTAAAAACGGTTGCTTATATAAATCCTAAAGAAAAAACATCGATGATCGATGTGGTGTCTTTACCAAAATTACCAGAAGACCAATGCTACCAAATATGGGCAGAGTTACAAGGCAAAATGGTAAGTCTTGGTATTTTAAATGAAGCCGATAGGCAACTTAGATTTTTACCTTATACTGAAAATGCACTAGCCTTAAACATCACTATTGAACCTAAAGGCGGAAACACAAGAGCGTCTCTAGATAATATGGTAGCCGAAATAGATTTACAATAGATTTAATAGCAAAATCCCTCAAGAAAAGCCTCATTTTAAATATTGAATGAGGCTTTTTTTTATGACTACATTTAATTCCTCATCAATTAATAAACTTTTATAAATTATTATCTAAATACTTTATCTTTGCAGTAAATTATAAAAAAACAGATAAAACATCCATTACTAAAATTTCAGCATACATAAGAATGGTAATATGGATGCAACATCTAACCTATAAAAAAACAATAAAAAACAGATGAAACTTCTTTTAATAACAATCGCCTTATTGGGATTAGGAATTGCAGGAATTGCCATAAAAATTTGGGCTAAAAAAGACGGCAAATTTTCTGGCACATGTGCAAGCCAAAACCCCATGCTTAATAAAAATGGTGATAGCTGTGGTTTTTGCGGAAAAACACCGGAACAATTTGGTGATTGCAACGAACCTCAACACTCATAGTTTTATATGGGTTTTCTTGATTTTGTTTACTATAGCTTTATTGCTGTAGTAGTTATTCAAGTTGTTTATTATGTTTTTTTCTTCTCTAAGTTTGCATTTATAAAACCCGAAAAAGAACAAACAAAAAAACTTTCTGTTTCGGTAATTATTTGTGCTAAAAACGAAGCTAAAAATCTTCAAAATTTTTTACCTTCAATTATTTCCCAAATTTATCCCGATTTTGAAATTGTTTTAATTAACGATGCTTCTACAGATGACACACTTGAAGTTATAGAAGCCTTTGCTGCAGAACACAACAATATTAAAATTGTTGATGTTAAGAATATAGAAGCATTTTGGGGCAACAAAAAATATGCCCTAACACTTGGGATTAAAGCTTCAAAAAATGATTATCTTTTATTTACAGATGCCGATTGCAAACCTGTTTCAAAATATTGGATACACAATATGTGTACTCATTTTACTGATAAACAAAGCATTGTTTTAGGATACGGCGCTTATTCAAAAATAAAAAAATCATTTTTAAATAAACTTATTCGATTTGAAACTTTAGTTACAGCGGTTCAATATTTTTCGTTTGCGAAAGTTGGTATTCCATATATGGGGGTTGGTAGAAATTTAGCTTATGCAAAAAAAGAATTTTTTAATGCCAATGGCTTTATTAACCATATAAAACTACGATCGGGTGATGATGATCTATTTATAAATCAAGTCGCAACCAAAGACAATACAGCCATTTGTTTTTCTGAAAACAGTTTTACTCTATCATTACCAAAAACAAACTTTAAGGACTGGATTAAACAAAAAAGACGCCATATTTCAACAGCTAAATATTATAAATTAAACCATAAAATCTTATTAGCCCTGCTTTACAGTACTCAATTAATATTTTGGGTAATTGCACCCATTCTCCTTATTACCACATTTAAATGGCAAATTGTAGTTGGTTTAATATTAATAAGGCTTACGCTGCAATACACGATTTTTGGCTTATCATCGAAAAAATTGGGAGAACAAGACCTTTTAATCATGCTTCCATTTTTAGAAGTTTTTTTAATTATAACGCAATTAACTATCTTTATAAACAATCTTATCTCAAAACCCAATCATTGGAAGTAAACGAAGCTATTAAACGTGCAAAAGAAAACGACCAAAAAGCGTTTAATTTTTTGTTAGACACCTTTTGGGATGACGTTTATGGTTTTCAATTAAAGCGGATTCAAAATGAAAATGATGCAGAAGACATAACCATTCAAACATTTTCGAGAGCCTTTGACCGAATTGAAACCTTCGACAGTAATTACAAGTTTAAAACCTGGTTAATTACCATTTCAAAAAACATCCATATAGATTTATTGAGAAAGGAAAAAAATTCTATTTCACAAATCATTTCTAATGATGATAAATCGGTATATCAAATTTTAGATGAATCGCCATCGCCCGAAGATGAACTTATAACCGAGCAACACTTAGCCAAACTTCTTCGTGATATTAAAAAATTGAAGCCACATTATCAAGAAATTATAAATTTACGTTACTTTCAAGAGTTGAGCTATAAAGAAATTTCTATTCAACTTAAAGAGCCAATAAATAATGTAAAAGTGAAGCTATTGCGGGCAAAAAAATTATTAGCTGAAATTATTCAGGAAAAGTAGATGGTTACGAAACTTAAAAACCTAGGACCTGGTTTATTATTTGCTGGTGCGGCCATTGGTGTTTCACATTTAGTACAATCAACACGTGCTGGTGCCGATTTTGGTTTGGGTTTAATATGGGCATTACTTTTAGTAAACATATGTAAATACCCGTTTTTTCAATTTGGTCCTCGCTATGCAACCGCTACAGGCGAAAGTTTATTGGAAGGTTACAACAAATTAAGCAAAGGTGTTTTAGCTACCTATTATATTTTGAACTTAGCGGTTATGTTCACCATTCAAACAGCAGTAACCATTGTAACAGCAGGTTTAGCCTCTAGTCTTTTTGGCGATTTTAAAGCTTTTTCTATTGGAAACAAAACAATAACCAGTATTGAAATATGGACAGTCATTATACTTTTTATCTGTTTAATTATTTTAACCTTAGGCAAGTATAAAATACTTGATAGGTTAATGAAAATCATCATTATTACTTTAACCATTAGCACCATTTTAGCAGTTGGTATCGCACTAACAAATAACACCGAACCACTTTCATTTCAACAAGTGTTACCAACAAATACTTTAGAAATTGGGTTTCTTATAGCTTTTATGGGGTGGATGCCAGCACCTTTAGATGTTTCAGTATGGCAATCACTTTGGGCAATTGAAAAAAACAAAGAGACTAAAGAATATTCACCAAAATCGGCACTATTCGATTTTAATTTGGGTTATTTAAGCACCATAATTATAGGTATTGGCTTTTTGCTTTTAGGCACTTTAGTTATGTTTCATAGTGGGGAAACATTTAGCAGTTCGGCCAGTGTATTTTCAGGACAATTAATAAATATGTACACCAAAAACCTTGGAAACTGGGCATATATTGTAATTGGTATCGCTGCATTTACAACCATGTTTAGCACCACGTTAACAACCTTAGACGCGTCGCCAAGAGCTATGGCAAAGACCTCCAGTTTATTATTTAAAAAATCTTCAAAATTTAATTACACGTTTTGGATTACTTTATTATTCATTGGAACGGTTTTCATTTTTCTATTCTTAGCTTCAGAAATGGGTTTACTCATTAAAATAGCCACTATTCTTTCGTTCATTACAGCACCTTTTTATGCCATAATAAATTACACTTTAATTTCTAGCAACCACACGCCAAAAGAATGGCATCCATCAAAAAAACTACATCTATTAAGTTTATTAGGTATTGCTTTTTTAATAGGATTTAGTGTGTGGTATCTCATGTCTTTATAAGATACTTTTAAAAGAATACTTTGTATCTTTGTGCTTTATTTTAAATACATATGGATTCAGAAACCGTTTTAAATATTTTACCAGAAGAACGACTAGCTAAACCCAAATGGCTACGTGTAAAACTTCCGACCGGAAAAAAATATACCGAATTAAGAGGCTTAGTAGACAAATACAAACTAAACACCATTTGCACCTCGGGTAGTTGCCCAAACATGGGTGAATGTTGGGGTGAAGGCACTGCTACCTTTATGATATTAGGAAATGTTTGTACCCGTTCTTGTGGGTTTTGTGGTGTAAAGACAGGAAGACCAGAAACCGTAGATTGGGATGAACCAGAAAAAGTAGCGCGTTCCATAAAAATAATGAATATCAAACACGCTGTTTTAACAAGTGTTGATAGAGACGATTTAAAAGATATGGGAAGCATTATGTGGGCTGAAACCGTAAAAGCAGTACGCAGAATGAACCCAGAAACTACTTTAGAAACTTTAATTCCAGATTTTCAAGGTATTGAACAACATATTGATAGAATTGTTGATGTAGCACCAGAAGTTGTATCGCATAACATTGAAACTGTTAGACGCTTAACCCGCGAGGTACGTATTCAAGCACAATACGACAGAAGCATGGGTGTTTTAAAGTATTTAAAACAACAAGGACAACGACGCACAAAATCTGGCATTATGCTTGGTTTGGGAGAAACCCGAGAGGAAGTTATTCAAACACTTCAAGATTTAAAAAATCATGAAGTAGATGTAGTTACAATTGGTCAATACCTGCAACCAAGTAAAAAACACTTACCTGTTAAGCAATTTATCACACCAGATCAATTTAATGAATACGAAACCATTGGTTTAGAATTAGGTTTTCGCCATGTAGAAAGTAGTGCATTAGTACGTTCTTCTTACAAGGCTCAAAAACACATCAATTAATTATGATTAATATTGCTATCAATGGATTTGGTAGAATTGGAAGACGCGTTTTTAGACTTCTTCAAGATTATAAAGATATTCAAGTTGTTGCTATAAACGATTTAGCCGATGCTAAAACGCTAAGCCATTTACTTAAATACGATAGTGTACATGGCGGTTTTAATGGTATTGTTACACATAACAACACACACATAATTGTTAATGACAACAAAGTGGTGCTTTTAAACCATAAACATCCAAAAGACATTAATTGGAAACCTTATCAAGTTGATTTTGTTATTGAAGCCACTGGAAAGTTCAAAACCAAATCAGATTTACAAAATCACATAAATAATGGTGCCAAAACTGTTATTTTAAGTGTACCTCCACTTGAAGACGATATAAAGACTATTGTAATGGGTGTAAACGATGATAGTATTGATGGTACGGAAACCATTATTTCCAACGCCTCGTGCACCACTAACAATGCAGCACCAATGATTGATGTTATAGATAAACTGTGCGGCATCAACCAAGCATATATTACTACGGTTCACTCCTACACTACGGACCAAAGTTTACACGACCAACCACATAGAGATTTACGTCGTTCGCGAGCTGCAAGTCAATCTATAGTACCTACAACTACTGGAGCAGCAAAAGCATTAACAAAAATATTCCCAGAACTTTCAAATGTTATTGGCGGTTGCGGTATTAGGGTACCTGTTATAAATGGCTCTTTAACCGATATCACTTTTAATGTAAAAAAGAGCGTTTCTATAGAAACCATAAATAATGCATTTAGAGAAGCTGCTAAAAATAAGTACAATGGCATTATAGAATACACCGAGGACCCAATTGTTTCCATTGATATTCTTGGCAACACACATTCTTGTATTTTCGATTCTGATATGACATCCGTTATAGGAAATATGGTAAAAATAATAGGCTGGTATGATAACGAAACAGGCTATTCTAAAAGAATTATTGACTTAATATGTAATTTATCGAAGAAAAAGTGTGTTTTGTCGATAAAATAATTATATTTGCCTGTAATATTTATTTAAAATGTCCCAAATCAAAAACTACATATATATTGCATTGATGCTTTTAAGCATAACGGTTTCATCACAAAAAACAATAAGTGACGACCCAGAATTGCTTCAAAATAGCATTAACTATCATATTTCGCAATCGCAAACAGAGTTGGAAAACTTCAACTACTTCAAAGCGCAAAAAAATCTTGATGATGCTTTAACTTTAGCAGAACAATCTGATAACAAAAAAAGTATCGGTATCATTTACGCTATTAAAGGTAGGCTTCAACTTACAATAGACGACAGTGATAAAGCTATAAAATCGCTTACAAAAGCCATAGAAGTGCAACGTCTTATAAACGATAACAAAAATCTAGGGAACTCTTACAAAGTATTCGGTGATGTTTATGTTGCCAAAAAAGATTACAATCAAGCTTTAGATTATTACCGGTCTGCAAAATCAAAATTTGAAGAAGAAGCTTTGAACGCAGAATTGGCAGATGTACTATTGTGCGAAGGCAAAACATACTTCAAGTTAAAAAACCACAAAAAAGCCAGAGATATTATAGAGCAATCTTTAGCCTTGGCAAAAAAAGACGATTTATTAAAAACACAAAGCGATGCTTTAATTGCCCATAGTTTAGTTCATGCTAAATTAAACAACAACGAAAAAGCGTTAACCTATGCACTAGAAGGTGTTAAACTTGCAACTGACAATAAATTCTCAAGCATTCTCAATGATGGTTATTTGGCTTTAAGTGAGATTTACAATAACATACAAGACTATAAGTCGTCAAGAGATTATTTAAATAATTATGTTAAACTTTCAGATTCTCTAACTAATTTAAAACGTGCTAATTATTCAAAAGACGAAGAAACACAATATCTTTTAAACGATGCCTTAGAGAAAAACAATGAAATGTTTCAAAAATTAGAAAAAGCCGAAGACGATAATAGTTTAAGTACATTAATCTCTATTTTAAGCGTTGCATTAATTACCATCTTGTCTTTATTAACGCTGTCGCTTTACAAAAACAATAACATCAGACTAAAAACAAATAATATGCTTCATAAAAAAAATGGAGAACTTATTATTGCCAAAGAAAAAGCAGAATTAGCATCAAAAACCAAAGCAAACTTCCTATCTACCGTAACCCATGAGTTAAGAACACCTCTATATGCCGTAACTGGCTTAAGCAATATGTTGTTGGAAGAAAACCCAAAACCAGAGCAAGTTCAGCATTTAAAATCGTTAAAATTTTCAGGAGATTATTTACTGACCTTTATAAACGATATTCTTCAAATTAATAAAATTGAAGCCAATAAAGTAGATGTTGAACCAGAACCTTTCAATTTAAAGAAAAAAATAAATAATATTGTTTTAGCCTTAAACAATTCGGCTCAAGACAATAATGTTAAAATTCATTTAGAATTCGATAAAAATTTACCAGAAAACTTTATAGCTGACCAACTAAAAATTTCTCAAATACTCATCAATTTAATAGGAAACTCCATTAAGTTTACTAAAGATGGTGATATCTGGATTCGGATTTATAAAATTGAGGAACAAGGTAAAATTTACACCTTACGTTTTGAAGTTGAAGATAACGGTATTGGTATTAGCCAAGAAAAACAGGACAACATGTTTGAAAGTTTTTCTCAAGGCTCAATTCAAATTAACCGAAAATATGGAGGTACAGGTTTAGGCCTTTCCATAGTAAAAGGTTTAATCGATATTTTAAAAGGAAAAATATATGTGAAAAGTGAGCTTGAAAAAGGCACAACATTCTATTTTGAAATTCCTTTAGAACACTCTCCCATTGAGGAAGCCAAAGAAACTAAAACAACATATTTTAGTGGCAATGCTAGCGATTTAGATTTAACAAATGTTAAAATATTGGTGGTTGAAGACAACAAAATCAACCAAATGATTACCAAAAAGATTTTAACAAAAATGGCTCTTAAATGCGATATTGTAGATAACGGTGAAGACGCCGTTGATATGATAAAAGCCAACAAGTATGATATTGTTTTAATGGATATCCATATGCCAGGTATTAGCGGTATTGAAGCTACAAAAATTGTTAGGTCGTTTGATAAAGAACAGATTATTTTTGCATTAACTGCGGTTACTATTGAAGATAAAATGCATGAGTTTGAAGAAGCTGGATTTACAGATATAATTCCTAAACCATTTAAACAGGAAGAGTTTGAGAAAAAACTTTATAATGCATTGGCATCAAAAAACAATACATCAGCAACCACTTAACAAGTTGCAAAGTCTTTAATAAGCTTATTTATTGTAGCCTCATTGCTAATTGAAACGGCAATGGGCAAATAAAAGAGTTTATCTTTTAAACTTGTATAATGTTTCAATCGCATAAAATCTTTTTCGGTAGTAACAATAAATTCCTTTTTTTCTAAAGCCAAAATATCTTGTGCCGAAAACTCATGGTGGTCTTTAAAGTTTAAATGCTCGAACTGCAACCCTTTTTCATTTAAAAATTCAACCAAAGGATTTGCATTTGCAATACCAGTTACCAAACAAAAACTGGTTATAGTATCTAAACTTTTTTTACCTTCTAAAGAAAGAACATCATTAGAATAGTTTATAGAGCTAAAAAAAACTTGCTGATAGGTTTTAGGAGCAATTTTCTTTAAAAAATCACTTTTTTCTTCATCTCTTAAATTATTGGGGCATTTGGTAACGATTATAATATTTGCTCGTTTGGCACCATTTCTGGGCTCCCGCAAGTTACCCGTTGGCAATACATAATCTGAAAAATAAGGGTTATTATATGTAGTTAACAAAATATTTAATCCGGCTTTTACCCTTCTATGCTGAAAAGCATCGTCTAGCAAAACAACATTTGGCGCATTGTCAAGCTGTCTTAATTGGTTAATTCCATTAACCCTATCAGAATCTACAGCAACAAGAATGTCTGTTTTAAACTTATTATAAAACTGAAATGGCTCATCTCCTAAACTTTCAGCGGTAGAGAATTCATTAGCTAACTGAAAACCTTTCGTTTTTCGTTTATATCCCCTACTTAAGGTTGCAACTTTATAATCAGCTTTCAATAAATCAATTAAATACTCAATCATAGGTGTTTTACCCGTTCCACCAACGCTTAAATTACCAACACATATTACTGGAAACCCATATGAAATCGATTTTTTTATACCCAAATCGTACAATCTGTTTCTTAAACTGGTAATCGCATAATACACAGGTACAAAAGGAACCGATATGTTTCTAATTAATTTCATGTGCTAAAACTTATTCCTTTTTAAAGGTCATACGCAACATCCAAATAATCATTCTTCTGGATGATTAAATTTTTAGTTATGGATGTTTCACCATAGCGAAAATAATATTTTATCTTTGATACAAACAAATTAATTCATGATTGTTCAAGACGTCATCAACCATTTAGAAGAATTTGCGCCTTTAGCTTACGCTGAAGACTTTGACAACGTTGGGCTTTTAGTAGGCAATAAAAACACTAAAATAACTGGAGTTTTAGTTGCTTTAGACACACTTGAAGCCGTTGTAGATGAAGCCATTGCTGAAAACTGCAATCTTATCGTTAGCTTCCACCCTATTATTTTTAAAGGTTTAAAAAAACTAACTGGTAAAAGTTATGTAGAACGTGTGGTAATGAAAGCCATTAAACATGATATTGCCATTTATAGCATACACACCGCTTTAGACAATGCTTTACATGGCGTAAACGATATGATTTGTAATATTTTGGGATTAACAAATAAACGCATTCTTATTCCACAAAATGAAACCATAAAAAAATTAACCACCTATGTTCCAAAAAATGAAGCTGAACACCTTAGAACAGCTTTATTTGGCGCTGGCGCTGGCATTATTGGTAATTACTCCAATTGTAGTTTTAATGTAGAAGGTTATGGTACTTTTAATGGCAACGAAAACACAAATCCCGTAAAAGGACAAAAAGGGACTTTACATACCGAAGCGGAAACTAAAATAACCATCACATTTCCTAAACATTTAGAATCTAAAATATTGCAAACACTTTTTAAATCGCATTCTTATGAAGAAGTGGCTTACGAAGTCATAACTTTAGAGAATAAAAATCAGAATATTGGCTTAGGAATGGTGGGCGAACTAGAAGATTCTATAACAGAATTGGACTTTTTAGCCTTTGTAAAAGATAAAATGAACACCAAATGCGTGCGTCATTCTGCATTTTTAAATAAAAACATAAAAAAAATTGCTGTGTTAGGTGGTTCGGGTAGTTTTGCTATTGAAGCCGCTAAAACCACTGGTGCTGATGCTTTTATAACTTCCGACTTAAAATATCACGACTTTTTTACAGCCGAAAACAGCATTCTATTAGCCGATGTAGGGCATTATGAAAGTGAGCAATTCACAAAAAATCTTTTAGTTGCATATCTTACAGAAAAAATTACTAATTTTGCAATCATTTTATCGAAGACAAATACAAATCCTGTTAAGTATTTTTAAAATATGGCTAAAACTAAAGAATTAACTGTTGAAGAGCGTTTAAGAGCGTTATACGATTTACAACTTATCGATTCTCGAATAGACGAAATAAGAAATGTTCGCGGAGAACTTCCATTAGAAGTGCGCGATTTAGAAGATGAAGTTGCTGGATTAAACATCCGATTAGAAAAATTAGTTGCAAGTTTAGAAGTAATCGATAATGATATCGTTTCCAAAAAAAATCAAATTGAAGAGTCCAAATCTTTAATTAAAAAATACAGCGAGCAACAAAAAAATGTTAGAAATAACCGAGAATTTAATTCTTTAACTAAGGAAGTTGAATTTCAAGAATTAGAAATTGAATTAGCCGAAAAGCACATTAAGGAATTTAAAGTTCAAATAGAACAGAAAAAAGCTATCATTTCTGAAACTAAAGAACGTTTAAAAGAGCGCGAAAATCACTTAAAGCATAAAAAAGGTGAATTGGATGCAATCTTAGCCGAAACAGAAAAAGAAGAACAAGCTTTAATTGGAAAATCTCAGGAATACCAAGAGCAAATTGAAGAGCGCTTAGTTGCTGCTTACAACAGAATTCGTAAAAACGTAAAAAATGGTTTAGCAGTTGTGCCAATTGAAAGAGGTGCTTCTGGAGGATCGTTCTTCACCATTCCACCGCAAATTCAAGTAGAAATTGCAGCTCGTAAAAAAGTGATTACAGATGAACACAGTGGACGTATTTTAGTTGATGCACAATTAGCTGAAGAACAAAAAGAAAAAATGGCAAAATTATTTACTAAATTAAGCTAAGTAACTGCCAACAACATAATTAAAAAAGCCTTCACACATGTGAAGGCTTTTTTAATTCCCTAAATTTTTTAAGTAATTTTTTAAGGTATTGAAAATTTATTCGTCTATGTAGAAAAAGAAAAACATGAAAAATATAATTCTCACTTTATGTATTGCAGTATTGTTTAGCTGTCAAAACTCCGCACAAACAAACAAAAAACAAGAAGCTGTAATTAATGCAAATCCCATAGAAGTTCCTTTAAAAAACGGAAAAGCCAAAGCTTATTTTGCTAGTGGTTGTTTCTGGTGTGTTGAAGCTATTTACGAACATATAAAAGGTGTAAGCGAAGTAATTAGTGGTTATTCTGGGGGACATACTAAAAATCCAACTTACGAAGCCAGCAATACTGGCAAAACAGGACATGCCGAAGCTGTTGAAGTTATTTACGACCCAAAAGTTGTAAGTTTTGAAACTTTGGTAGATGTTTATTTTGGTTCACAAAACCCAACACAAGTAAACGGACAAGGGAATGATAGAGGTACACAATACCGTTCTATCATTTTTTATCAAAATGAAGAACAAAAACAAATCATTCTCAAAAAAAAAGAAACACTTGCTAAAAAATTAAACGCTACAATAGCTGCTGAAGTATATCCATTTCAAAAATTCTGGGCAGCTGAAACTTATCATCAAAACTATGAGCGTCTTCACCCAAATAATAGTTATATTCAAAATGTTTCTGTTCCTAGATTAAACCGTTTTAAGACTAAATTTCCTGAATTACTAAAAGAGAAACATTAAGTTAATATAGTTTTGAATACTTGTTTTCTATCTTTACTAAAAATCTTAGTCATGAAAAAACCACTTATTTTACTTATTATTTTAATTACAAATGTTTCCTGCAAACAAAAGCAAGAAACTAAAGTTGCTGAAAAAGAACTTTCGATAGCAGAAAAAATTGCAAATGCTCATGGCTATGAAAACTGGAAAAAAGTTTCTGAAATAGCTTTTAATTTTAACGAAAAAAGAAGTTGGATATGGCATCCTAAAACTAACGAGGTTACTTTAATTACTGATAATGACACCATTAATTACAACAGGAAATCTATTGATAGCATTTCAAAAAATGCAGATAAAGGTTTTGTAAATGATAAGTTTTGGCTATTAATTCCTTTTCAATTGGTTTGGGATGCAGGCGCAACAATTTCCGAGCCTGTAAAAACTGAAGCTCCTATAAGCAAAATTGAAATGAACAAAATCACTTTAACATATTCTAATGAAGGAGGGTACACGCCTGGTGATGCTTATGACATATATTATAACAACAATTATATTATTAAAGAATGGGCATTTAGAAGAGGTAACAAACCCGAAGCCAGCCTTGTAAATACTTTTGAAAACTATCAAGATTTTAATGGTATAAAAATAGCTTTAGAACATAAAAAAGCAGAAGGCGATTGGAACCTTAAATTTACTGATGTGAAAGTTACGTTGGATTAATTTTAGAATTTTTATACTTTGAACATCCAAAACACTTACTAAAAACGTATATATAAATGTAAACAATGAATATTCCGCGTTACGCGTCTCTATATATCCAAAGAGCTTCCACTAATAAGTAGAAGCTCTTTTTTTATCCAATAAAATTTTCTTTGGTATGGGTGCCATCACAAAACGGCTTATTACTTGAAGCACCACATCTACAAAATGCCGTTGTTTTATTCTTAATTTCTTTTCTGCCATCTTTATGGGTTACATGCAGTGTGCCATAAACCAAAAGTGGTCCATTTTCCAATACCTCAACTTTAGTTTCTAAAACCTCAGCGCTCCTATCATTTTTATTATTCATGTAAAAACTTAAAGCGCCAGATGGGCATGCCTTTACTTGCTTTATCAAAGCCTCTGTTTTTGCTGCATCAATTTTTATCCAAGGGCGTTCTTTAGGTTGAAATACCTCAGGCAAGCCTTTAGCACAAATAGCCGAATGTATACATTTTTCAGCCTCCCAAACAATGGTAGTTTCTCCGTTTGTATATTCTTTTATCTTGCTCATAATTTCATGTTTTCATTAAATATACAAAAAATCCAGCAGTAAATTAAGTGAGAATATTAACTTCATTCCTAACTTTAGAATTCTTATTTTTGTTAGAAACCGAAAACAATCACACCTTGTCAAATTATAAATTAGGTCTCGATTTTGCTTTAGAATTAGACAAAGCCGACACATTATCATCCTACCGAAATCAATTTCACATCCCAAAAGATATAGATGGTAACGATTGTATTTATATGACTGGCAATTCGCTCGGACTCCAACCAAAAAAAACAAAAGCCTATGTGTATCAAGAATTAGAAGATTGGGCAACTTTAGGTGTTGAAGGGCATTTTAATGCTAAAAATCCGTGGTTGAATTACCATGAATCTTTAGGTGAACACATGGCAAGAGTAGTTGGCGCAAAACCTGTTGAAGTAGTGGTTATGAACACTTTAACAGCAAACCTTCATTTTATGATGGTTTCTTTTTACCAACCAACTAAAACCCGCTATAAAATTTTAATTGAAGCCGATGCCTTTCCTTCGGATAAATATGCGGTAGAATCGCAATTGAAACATCATGGATTTGATGCTAAAGACGGATTAATACTTTGGAAAGCTAGAAAAGGTGAAGAATTAGCCATTTCCGATGATTTAGAAGCGATTTTAGAAACGCAAGGCAATGAAATCGCCTTAATCTTGATTGGCGCTGTTAATTATTACACTGGACAGTATTTCGATTTAAAACGCATCACTCAACTCGGACATAAACACGGATGCATGGTAGGATTTGATTGTGCACATGGGGCTGGAAATGTCGCTTTAAATTTACACGATTCTGGAGCCGATTTTGCTGCATGGTGCACTTATAAGTACCTCAACTCCGGTCCAGGAAGTATTGCAGGTTGTTTTATACACGAGCGTCATGCCTATAATAAAAACCTCAATCGATATACAGGTTGGTGGAGCCATAATAAAGAAACGCGTTTTAAAATGCGTGATGAATTCGACCAATTACCTGGTGCAGAAGGTTGGCAATTGAGCAATCCACCTATTTTATCCATGGCTGCCATTAAAGCTTCATTAAATATTTTTAATGAAGTTGGCATGGAAAAACTCATTAAAAAATCTAAAAAACTAACAGGGTATTTAGAGTTTCTTTTGAAAGATTTAGGTGAAGACACCATCAAAATAATCACTCCACATAATCCTGAAGAACGCGGTTGTCAGCTTTCAATAGCGGTAAAAAATGCAGACAAATCATTACATAACAAATTAACCGAAGCGGGTGTTATTTCTGATTGGCGCGAACCCAATGTGATTCGTTGTGCTCCTGTTCCGTTATACAATTCGTTTCAAGATGTCTATTATTTGGTAGAACGATTGAAAGCTATTTTAAATGACTAAACAACAAAACATACTCATTATTGGAGCAGGACTTTGTGGTTCACTCCTAGCCTTACGCATGGGGCAACGTGGTTACAACGTATCGGTTTGCGAAAAACGCCCCGATTTACGCAAAGTAAATTTGGATTCTGGGCGTTCCATAAATCTGGCATTTTCAGATAGAGGCAATAAAGCTATGAAACTGGTTGGAATTGAAGATAAAGTGAAAGCCCTTTGTATTCCTATGAATGGTAGAATGCTTCACGATATAGAAGGCAACACGGTTTTTGCACCCTATAGCGGTCGTGAACACGAATATATAAACTCTATTTCACGCGATCAACTTAATGCTTTATTATTAGATGAAGCGGAAAAGCACAAAAACGTAAACGTCTATTTCAACAAAAAATGTAAATCGGTAGATTTTGAAAAAACCACAGCCTTATTTCATGATTACGAAACCAAAAACGAATTTATAGAAGATGCTGATGTTATTATAGCTACCGATGGCGCAGGTTCCATCATGCGTCAAAGTTATTATTTGGGTAAAAAATTCCTGTTTAGTTTTTCGCAAGAGTATTTAACACATGGCTACAAAGAACTAAGCATTTTACCTACCAAAAAAGGCGATTATAAAGCCTATAAAAATGCATTGCACATTTGGGGTCGCGAAGCATTTATGCTTATTGCACTTCCAAATTTAGATGGCAGTTTTACAGTCACGCTATTTTTAAGTTATGCTGATGGCGAATACAATTTCAACAACCTAATCACCAAAGAACGTGTTATTGAATTCTTTAACAAGTACTTTAAAGATGCTTTAAATTTAATGCCAAATTTGGCAGATGATTTTTTCAAAAATCCTACATCACCACTTGGCACAGTAAAATGTTCTCCTTGGCATTACAAAGGAAATACGCTTTTAATGGGTGATGCCGCCCATGCGATTGTGCCGTTTTATGGACAAGGCATGAATGCCTCTTTTGAAGATGTCGTGGAGTTTGACAAAGTTTTAGAAGAACATGAAGGCAACTGGGAAACCGTTTTCAAAATCTACGAAGCATCACGAAAAAAAGACACCGATGCCATTGCAGAATTAGCAATCGATAATTTTCATGAAATGAAAGGGCATGTAAACCAAGCTGTTTTTAGAGAAAAACGTAATTTAGAAATGACTTTAGAAAAACATTTTCCAAACGAATATTCATCTAAATATTCGTTAGTAACTTTTAACGTGAATATAGGTTATAGAGAAGCCATGTTACAAGGTCGCGCACAAGACAAAGCCATTTTGAATATGTTATCAGACGGAAAACTAGATTTAAAGGACGATTTAAAAACCATTTTAGAAAAAGTAAAAACAGCCACCAATGCTATTCTTGAGGATGATAGAATTGCTGGGTTGAAACAATAATGAAAAACAAAACATCAAATTAACAAATTTGTCCCCTCGAGCGCAGTCGAGAGGTTTGCTATGAAATCCTATTTCGTTTATATATTAAAATGTTCTGATGGTTTGACCTATACAGGAATGACTAACAATATTTCAAGACGATTTGAAGAACACAAAAATGGATTGAATAAAAATTGTTTCACTTACAAACGAAGACCTTTAGAACTCGTTTTTTATCAAGAATTTAATGATGTAAATCAGGCAATATATTTTGAAAAGAAAATTAAAAATTGGAGTGGAAAGAAAAAGTTAGCATTAGCAAACGGCGATTTTGATATGTTACAAATTTTAGCAGAATGCAGAAATGCGACACATTCAAAATATAATCCCGATGTGGAATAGGTCTCGACTGCGCTCGACCTGACAAACAAATTAGATAACATCCAACATACGAGAAATTAAAACATTATGAACCTAAACCTAAAAAACAAAAATGCCTTAGTATGTGGAAGCACGCAAGGTATTGGAAAAGCAACAGCCTTTGCATTGGCTAAAGAAGGTGTAAACGTAACGTTGGTTGCCAGAAATAGAGATAAACTCAAACAAGTTTTAGCGGAATTACCAAATAGCGAAAACCACCACTTTATTGTTGCCGATTTTTCAAACCCAAGAGAGTTACAAGAACAGGTGATAAAATTTATCGATAAAAATCATGGTTTTCACATACTGATAAATAACACAGGTGGTCCAAGAAGTGGCGATATTGTAAACGCCAGTTTAGATGAATTTGACAACGCTTTTACTATGCACGTAAAATGCAACCATATATTGGCACAAGCCTCCATTCCGTTTATGAAAGAAACTGGTTTTGGCCGCATTATCAATGTGATTTCTACATCGGTAAAAGAGCCTATTCCAGGGCTTGGGGTAAGCAACACTATTAGAGGTGCTGTTGGTAACTGGAGTAAAACTTTATCTGTTGAATTAGGTGCTTTTGGTATTACCGTAAACAATGTATTGCCTGGTTTTACAGATACCGAACGTTTGGCTGAAATTATTAAAATTAAAGCTTCCGCTGAAAACACAACTATTGAGGAAATGACCGAAATAATGAAAAACTACACTCCAGCGAAACGTTTTGCACAACCTGAAGAAACCGCCAATGTTATTACATTTTTAGCAAGTGAATGTGCCAGTTATATTAACGGAATTAACGTTCCTGTTGATGGTGGACGTACCAAAAGTTTGTAATTATTTAACGTGTTAAAATCATTATAACTTTTTAGGTATTTGTATATTAGTAAAGAATTTGCGTTAGGGATTGCAGTGGAAAGCCCACAGCGAGGTACGAGCGAGGACTTGTAACGTAAAGCCCGACCCTTGTGGTAACGCCAAAATAAGTTTTATATGAGCAAATTGGTTTCGCCCTTAAATTTTAAAGATTGGATTGAAGAAAATAGACACCTTTTAAAACCGCCTGTTGGCAATAAAGTGGTTTGGGAAGATGGTGAATTTATTGTGATGGTGGTTGGCGGCCCCAATAACCGAAAGGATTACCATTATAACGAAACGCCTGAGTTTTTCTATCAGGTTGAAGGCAATATGATACTGAAAATTATGGATGGAAATAAGCCAAAAGACGTACATATTAACGAAGGTGATATGTATTTGCTTCCCGCAAAAGTGCCGCACTCGCCACAACGTCTTGCCAACACTGTGGGGTTGGTTATTGAGTATCCGCGTTCTAAAAAAATGAAAGATGCTTTGCAGTGGTACTGTGAAAAATGCAACAATTTACTATATAGAAAGAAGTTTAAATTGGAAAATATTGAAACCGATATGCCTAAAATTTTCGATAAGTTTTATGGCGACGAAGAAAAGCGTACGTGTACCAAATGCACATATGTTATGGAGCCTCCCAAGAAAATTTAAACCTGTTTTATGACACGTAAACTTCGCATTAACGGGCATTCACACTTGCTTCCTTATCCTGAGGAAATACCCGATTTCATGCGAGAAAAAGGGATTTTTTGGGTTGATAAAGACCGAAAATTTATGCTTCAAAAAGATTGGAGTCGACCTGTAACCGACTCAAGTTTCTTTTTACATGATAAACTAGAATGGATGGCGCGTTACAACATAGACCATGCTGTGGTTTTAAACCTATCGCAACTTTATGGTAATGGGTTGCGTGTGGAAGAAATGAAGCAAGCCTTACGCTTTCAAAATGATTTTAATGCACGTATGCAGCATGAAAACCCAAGTAAATTTACTTGCGGTTTTGTGGTTCACCCAGGTTTTGTGCGTAGTGCTTGTTGGGAAATTGAACGTTGCGTAGAAACACTTGGTTTACAACTACTTTGTTTACCTACGCATTACATGGATTCTATTGGCACATGGCGTTGTGTTTTTGATGTTGAAAACGAGCCTATTTTTGAATTGGCAAATAAATATAATTTAGCTGTTGAAATTCACCCGTATGATGGGGAGAAATTTATTAAATTAGAAAATACATCATGGCGCTTTCACTTAATTTGGATGTTGGCGCAATGTGCTGATGCGTATCATTTTTTTACTTTAAATGGTTACCAAGAGAAATACCCAAACATGCGAACTTGTTTTGCTCATGGCGGACAATTGGCGCAGATTAATTTAGGCAGACGCATACAAGGATTTGATGGCAGACCCGATTTATTTGAAGGCAAACACCATCCTAGAAAAGCAGTTGGGCATAAAAATATTTTCTTTGACACGCTAGTTCATGATACTGGAGGTTTGCAATTATTAATTAAAAACCAAGGCTACAAACAAGTTTTAATGGGGTTGGATGATCCGTATCCTTTAGGTGAAATGGAAAGTGCCAAACAATCGTCATATCCCGGAAAAATACTAGATTTGGCCATAGAACAAAACCTTATTACCGAAGTAGAACGTGATGCTATTTGGCAGGACAACGTGATACAGTGGCTTTGTGGCGATGATGAAGCAGCGAAGAAGAAGTTGATTAATAGAATTTTGAATTAAAAATAGGTCTCGACCGCACTCGACCTGACAAAAAATATGCACTTTTTACCCGAAGAATTAGACGATTATGTAGTAGCACACTCGGAAGCAGAACCAGAATTGTTACAACAACTTACCCGTGAAACCTATCAAAAAATATTACAACCCATTATGCTTAGTGGTCCTTACCAAGGACGTATATTAAGTATGATTTCCAAGCTAAAACAACCTAAAACCATTTTGGAACTTGGTACTTTTACAGGGTATGCTACCTTATGTTTAGCTGAAGGTTTGCAAAAAGATGGTGAAATACATACCATTGACATTAATGAAGAACTGGAAGATTTTCAGAGGAAATATTTTGATAAATCGGAATACGGGCATCAAATTTTTCAGCATTTGGGTGATGCTTTAGACATTATTCCAAAGCTGGATAAAACCTTTGATTTGATTTTTATTGATGCCGATAAACCTAACTACGTTAATTACTTTCATTTAATTATTGATAAGTTGAATTCTGGTGGTATTATTTTATCTGACAATGTATTATGGCACGGAAAAGTGGTGGAGCCTTTAGACTCGAAAGATGTTTCGACCAAGGCGGTTTTAGATTACAACACACTTTTAAAAGAAGACCCTAGAATTGAAACGGTTTTATTACCTATAAGAGATGGATTGACTATTAGCAGGAAACTATAGCTAAATAGATTAATTTTTGAAATGCTTTTTGTTTGCTGATGAGTTGCGTTAGGGATTGCAGTGAAAATCCTTTTTGCCATAGGAAGATACAATTGCTTCAAATTAAGAGATTGCCACAGAAAATTTAAAAATTTTCTCCGCAATGACACAAAAAGATTGTAACGTAAAGCCCGACCCTTGTGGTAACGCCCAAATGATTTACATGTTTCGTTTTACGGAA
The DNA here is from genome assembly GCF_039650365.1 of Mariniflexile soesokkakense. Lineage (NCBI taxonomy): Bacteria > Pseudomonadati > Bacteroidota > Flavobacteriia > Flavobacteriales > Flavobacteriaceae > Mariniflexile > Mariniflexile soesokkakense. Next base: position 106,996 of record NZ_JAZHYP010000002.1, read on the forward strand.
CCTGTGAAATCACCTAAATCGTCTTTTACACTGTCCAATTCTTTTTTAACATCAGAAACAATACTGGTATCGATGCCATTTTTGTCGGCAGATTTGGTTATTTCGTGCTTAATATCGTTGGTGGCGTTTTTAAGTGTACGCATGCCTTTGCCTAAATTTCGTGCTATTTCTGGCACTTTATCGGCACCAAAAACCATAACAACAATAAATAGTATGAAGGCTATTTCTGCACCACTAATGAATAAAAATGTAGCTTGTAGTATCACGTTACAAATATAGTAAGTTGTTTGCTCACTTTTAAAAATGGGGCGTTAAAAAAAAAAAATAAAAAAGCCAACTTATTTAGTTGGCTTTTTCTGTCTGTTTTATTTCTTTGCTTTTTGCTTGAACTTATCAAAATCTGTTACAACTTCTTTTTGAGGCCAAGAATTATTGGAGGTGTCTATATCGGCGGTTTCTAAATTAGGGTCTATTTCTATACCTGTTATTTCTTTATCTGAAGCAATGGCTTTACTTACTTCGTTATCGTTTAATCTCCAAATTTCAGCAGGATAGGTTTCCATTTTCGAAGTACCATCAGCATAGGTGTACTTAACAATAATTGGCATTACAAGTCCGCCTGGTTTATTGAAGGTAACGTTATAAAAATATTTAGGCGTTTTTATGTTTTTACGTTCAGCTTCGGTAAAATTATCCATTAAATATTCTTTAAGTGGTTTTGAATTATCTAATAGACTTCCTTTTTTAAGTTCTTCTTTAAATTCATAGCTTCCTTCTTCAACCATAAAAACTAAAGGCACTAGGTTATTTATAGTTCTACCATTTTTTTCTAAATAGTTTTTAATATATTGGTTAGGTTCCGATGATACATAGTATTTTTTCACTTCTTTAATTCCTATATCAACCCAATCGGTGGTATAAAACCAACCTCTCCAAAACCAGTCTAAATCCATTGCCGAAGCATCTTCCATAGTTCTAAAAAAGTCTTCTGGGGTTGGATGCTTAAACATCCAACGTTGTGAATATTCTTTAAATGCATAATCGAACAACTCGCGCCCCATAACGGTTTCTCTTAGAATATTTAATGCCGTAGCGGGCTTTCCATAAGCATTGTTACCAAATTGATACACGTTAAGACCTTTACTCATAATTGGGGCAATAAAATCTTGATCACCTCCCATATATGGCACAATCAAACGTGCAGGACCACGATCGAAAGGGAACGTTTTATCCTCTGGAGATAGCGCATTTGGGTGTTTATCGCCAAACTCCTGTTGAGCAACGTATTCCAAAAAAGTATTTAAACCTTCGTCCATCCATGTCCATTGGCGTTCATCGCTATTTACAATCATTGGGAAAAAGTTATGCCCCACTTCGTGAATTATAACTCCCATCATACCGTATTTTACACGGTCGCTATAGGTCCCATCTTCGTTTGGACGACCATAATTCCAACAAATCATGGGGTATTCCATGCCTTGATTTTTGGCGTGAACTGAAATTGCTTTATGATATGGATAATCGAATGTCATTTTAGAATACGTCTCTAATGTACTTGCTACAGCTCTTGTTGACCAATCTTCCCAAAGTGGGTTTCCTTCTTTTGGGTACATGGAAACTGCCATAATATCTTTACCGCCCACTTTAACCGCCATCATATCCCAAATAAATTTTCTTGAGGTTGCAAAGGCAAAATCACGAACGTTTTCGGCTTTTAGCTTCCAAGTTTTGGTTTTATCTGAAAAACTTTTTTCAGCAGCTTCTGCTTCAGCTTGTGTAACAATTAAAACTGGTTTATCGTATGTTTTTTTAGCTAATTCATAACGATCCATCATGGTTTTGGAGAACATTTCTTTTCTGTTCAATAATTCCCCTGTACCATCTAAAATATGATCTGCTGGCACTGTAATATTTACTTCGTAATTCCCAAAAGGTAGTGCAAACTCATCGCGCCCCCAAAATTGCGAATTTTGCCATCCTTCTACATCATTGTACACCGCCATTCTTGGGAAAAATTGTGCTATAACATATGCTCTATTGCCATCCTTTTCAAAATATTCATAACCAGAACGATCTCTTAAAGGAACATGATTATTTATGTTATACCACCATTTTATTGAAAATGAAAACTTTTCGCCTGCTTTTAATACTTTTGGCAATTCAACACGCATCATGGTGCTATTAATGGTGTATTTGAGCGGAATACCACTCGCTTCTTTAACTTCCTCAATATGAAAACCGCCATCAAATGGATCTGTTAAATGGTCTTTTACAAAATCTTCAGGTCTTTTAACTTGAGAAATTTCACTTTCCTCAATTAAAGGACTTTTAGAATCTTTTGCTCGCTTATTTTGGTCTAACTGAACCCATAAGTATTTTAAATCGTCTGGCGAATTGTTATAATACGTAATAATCTCAAAACCAGAAAGTTTTGTGTTTTTATCATCTAAAACAATATCCATTTTATAATCGGCCTGTTGTTGGTAGTAAGCTGGACCTGGAGCTCCAGAGGCAGAACGATACATATTGGGTGTTGAAAACACATCATACAACTGCCTAAATTTATTGGTGTTGGTATGTCCTGGTTTACGCTCTTGCTTTTCTTGATTTTGTGAAAATAAGGTTGTCGATATAAAGAATATTGACAAGAAATAGTACTTGAATTTTATCATTATAAATTTTTAGGCTTTAAAAAAATAACAGCTTTTTGCAATAATAATTATTTTATTACTACAAAAAACCAAAAATTACAAAGAATACTAAAATAATTAACTTTTTTTTAGTTGAATTTTAACAAAGCACTTCGGTTTTGAGGAATAAGAATAACGCTTTTTTGTTGCGAATTAATTTTTGTTTTAATGATGTTTTGTTGGTCGGAATATAAATCGAATAATATTTCATTACTAATTTCAAACGATTCAATTTTTTTTACGCCTTCAATCTCTAGATAACATTTCACTAAATCAACATCATATTCTTTTCCTATAAAAGACAAGTTTGCTTCTTTATTATTAATCTTTATTTTTATTTTTTCGTTCAAATAACGTTCAATATATAAATCTGCGGTGCTTTGTTCTTCATTTCCTTCTAATGTTATAGATTCATCATAACGTTCTCGTAATAATTTTTCTAAATCATCAATAAAAATTCTAGTTGTAATTTGAACCGATTGCTTGTTTTGCAAATAATCAATTTGAGTAACACTTATATAATATTTATGAATGGCGGTAAACGCGAAAAGCGGAATTATTAACAGTATTAATAGACGTTTCATGTGGCTAATCTAAGTATTTGTATTTTGCTAAAGTAATTATTTTACAATGTTTGTTTCAAAAGCATTCCAAAAAGTTACGGTCCATTTAGTTTCAAATTTTCCATATACTGCTTATACTTATGGCTTAAAAAGATTAATATTTTAAAATCGGTTTCATTTTTACAATACTTAATAAAGTTTTCATCATCGGCACAGAAATAGAAAAAATCCATTTTAAATTCTTCTTCCATAGGGTTTGAAGCAAAAAAATCTTTAGCTAATCGACCTTTTATACTTTGCATTAACTCCTCTTTTTCCTCTATTTTTATTTGATTTTTCAATTGTTTTGTTCTACCTGAAATAGCATTCAAAATTGGGTTTAAAGGTATAAAGCCTCCTCCAGTAGTCGCTTCATACAACTGTCGTTCACTTTGTGTTGCGGGTTTACCAGTATATCCAGCAATACCAACATCGTAAAAATTAATGGGCGCATTACCTTCAACATTCTTTATATCCGAAAGTAAATTCCCTGTAAGCACTTTACCCACCAACACCTCGTCTAACTCATTAATTTGCTCATATAAAGTAATTCCAATAGCTTTAAACAATATCATGTTTTTATCTACAACCACTATTTTTGGCTGGTATTGTATTGATGAAAAACTTAGTGTGTCATTTAAACTCGCCGAAATTCTAAATTCACCTTTACTATTTGTTATAGTAAAAACCTGTGCAGATTTATTAATAACATGAATATTTTCTGCTCCCACTTTATTATCTACTTTTCCAGAAATCTCAACTGTTTGTGAAAGCATCGATTGACAAAAGCAAATACAAAATACAACAATATTACCTTTAAAGATTGACATGTTTTTGGTTTGACACGATAAATAACGCATACAAATTCTTAATTAAAATGAAAAACAGCTTTAAACTTTTGTTAAAACCCTTAATTGGCTAATTTTACCAAATAAACCTATCGAATGAAAAATCTAATTATTGCCAGCACATCAACCATTCATGGTAGCGGTTATTTAGAGTATATTTTAGATCAATTAACTGTTTTTTTTAAAAATGCAAACAGCATTTTGTTTATTCCCTATGCAAGGCCAGGGGGTATTTCATACGAAGATTACACAAAAAAAGCATCTGATGCTTTTTCAAAAATCAACAAAACCGTAAAAGGTGTTCACGAATTTGAAAACCCAAGAGAAGCTATAAAAAACGCACAAGCTATTTTTGTTGGTGGTGGCAATACCTTTGTTTTAGCCAACCAGCTTTATAAAAACAATTTAATTGAAACCTTACAAACCGCTATAAAAAACGGAACACCTTATTTAGGAACCAGTGCAGGTAGCAATATATGTGGTCTCACTATAAAAACCACTAACGATATGCCTATTGTATATCCGCCAAATTTCAATGCCTTGGCGTTTGTACCTTTTAACATCAATCCCCACTACTTAGACCCCGATACCAACAGCACTCACATGGGCGAAACTAGAGAAACCAGGATAAAAGAGTTTCACTATTACAACACTCCACCTGTAATTGGCTTGCGTGAAGGCAGTTGGTTACAAGTAAAAAACAATTCCATCGTTTTAAAAGGAAACCTAACTGCGCGTATTTTCGAATATAACAAAGCACCTTATGAAGTTAAAACTGGCACAGAATTAAACCATTTAAAATAAAAAAAAAGCCTCATATTACTATGAAGCTTTTTGAGCGGGAGACCAGGTTCGAACTGGCGACATTCAGCTTGGAAGGCTGACGCTCTACCAACTGAGCTACTCCCGCATTTCTGGCGCAAATATATAAAAACAGATTCTTAAGTAGCAAAAAAAATCACAGCTTTTTTAAAAAATGATAACCTAAAATTTTAAAGCCTTCATTGTAATAAAATTTGTGCGACGCATGATTACTTACATAGGTGTTTAATTCAACTGATTCATAGCTTTTCTCTTTAGCATAACTGAAAATCCATTTAAAGAATTCTTTACCCAAACCTTTATCTCTATAAGCACCTTCTATATATACATGGTCTACTTCTACACTTTTTCCTGAGTAATGCCTTGTACAAAACCATAGGCCGCAAATACCAATTAATGTTCCATTATCATATATATACCTGCACATTCATAATTTTGAGTTACCATATCATTAAAACGTTCTTTTAAATCATTTACAGAAACCTTATAATCATTCAACTTTTCAACCAAAGGAATTATAGTATGTATTTCATCCTTTTCAATAATTTTAAATATAAAAGACATCACTTTTTTATGTGAAGATAAATAATTCAGAAGTGTTCAATCCATCAAAATATAATTTTGTTTAAGTTTGAATATATTCTTCAATAAGCGATATTTTGAATTACACAATAAAGCACATAACCGCAACAGAAACATATATAGTAAGGCATCCTGTTTTACGCACTGGAAAACCTATTGAAACTTGCACTTTTGACGGTGATGATTTAAATACTACGTTTCATTTAGGTATTTACATTGAGGATAAATTGGTTGGCGTTTGTTCTTTTTTTAAAAGCAAACACCAATTACTCACCGAAGAATTTCAATACCAACTTAGAGGAATGGCTGTTTTAGATGAATACCAAGGTTTTGGTTTAGGTAAATTTATTTTAACACATGGTGAGAACTTGCTAAAACAAAAAAACACTCAAGTTATTTGGTGCAATGCTAGAGAAAACGCTGTAGAATTTTATAAAAAAACTAGTTATAAAATCATTGGAAATCCTTTCAATATTGAAGATATTGGTTTGCATTACATAATGCATAAAACTTTATAAATATAAAAACCCTGAAATTCAGGGTTTTTATTAGTGACTAACTCAAAATAATTATATAGTTTCTAATTATTTTTTTGATAATGCTTGCTCAATAATGGCATGGGCATCGGTAGCACCATGTAGTTTAGCATAATCGGATGCAGTCATTTTCTTATCGGATTTGGTCTTTAAATCGGCGCCTTCAGCAATTAAAAGCTCTAAAATTTCTGTTCTGTTGTACTTAGCAGCATACATAACTGGGGTCATGCCGTCAGATTTCTGATTGACATCTTCGCCTAACGACAGTAGCTTTTTTACCGTTTCAATATCGCCTTTAGCAATAGAAACACAAAATGAATTTACTTTCAAAACGGTTACTACGTTGTGATTATCAACGTTAAAATTAGCAGATTTTGCATTAACAGTTCCCAACGAGAAACATAACGCGATTGCGGAAAAAATGATTGTTTTTTTCATGATGAATGATTTTGATTTGATTAATGATTTATTTTTTGATATACTAAAGAGACGACAAAAATCACAATCTGTTACATACAAAATGTTTTATAACAGATTTTTAACGTTTAATTCACATATTTTTAAGGGATTCAATATTTTTTAAGTTTCTTTTAAAAATCAATACTTTCAGCGGTTTTTTGATTAGTTTTCAATTGTATTATACCAAACTTCAGTATCTTTGAATTCTGTTAAAAATGTTAAAAAAAATGAATAAAAAAGTTATCTTAATGATACTTGATGGTTGGGGAAATTCTCCAGACCCAAAAGTTTCCGCTATCGATTATGCCAATACTCCATTTATAGATTCTTTATATAAAAAATACCCTTTCGCCACTTTAAGAACCGACGGTTTACATGTTGGCTTGCCCGAAGGACAAATGGGAAACAGTGAAGTTGGCCACATGAATTTGGGTGCCGGTAGAATTGTATATCAAGATTTGGTTAAAGTTAATTTAGCGGTTGAAAACAAAACTTTAAATACTGAAAAGGTTTTAGTTGATGCTTTCAGCTATGCCAAAACCAATAATAAAGATGTTCATTTTTTAGGATTGTTAAGTGATGGTGGTGTGCATTCGCACATAAAACATTTATTCGGTTTAATTGATGCTGCCAACGATTTTGGCCTTAAAAACACCTACATACACGCCTTTACAGATGGTAGAGATGTTGACCCAAAATCTGGATTCGGTTTTTTAACTGCTTTAGAAAATCATATAGAAAATACAAACACCAAATTAGCAACTGTAACTGGCCGTTACTATGCTATGGATAGAGATAAACGCTGGGAACGTGTTAAGTTAGCTTATGATGGATTAGTGAATAGTATTGGAGAGAAATCGACTAACGTTACAAAAACCGTTCAAAATAATTACGAAAATGATGTAACCGATGAGTTTATCAAACCAATCATTATGGTTGATAAAACAGGTGAACCTGTTGCCAAAATTAAAGATGGTGATGTGATTATCTTTTTTAATTTTAGAACAGATCGTGGGCGCGAATTAACCGAAGCTCTATCGCAAAATGATTTTCATGAGCAAAACATGCATAAATTAAACTTACACTATGTAACGCTTACAAACTACGATGACACTTATAAAAACGTAAACGTTATTTTTAATAAAGATAATTTAACTGAAACCTTAGGTGAAGTTTTAGAAAAATACAACAAAAAGCAAATCCGAATAGCAGAAACCGAAAAATACCCACACGTTACCTTCTTTTTCTCTGGTGGACGTGAAGAACCCTTTAAAGGCGAAACCCGTATTTTACGCAACTCTCCAAAAGTAGCCACCTACGATTTAAAACCAGAAATGAGTGCTTATGAATTGCGCGATGCCTTAATACCCGAATTAAAAAAAGGTGAAGTCGATTTTGTATGTTTAAATTTTGCCAATGGCGACATGGTTGGACATACGGGCGTTATGGAAGCCGCCATTAAAGCGTGTGAAGCTGTAGATGTTTGTGTCAAAGATGTGGTAACAACAGCTTTAGAAAACGGGTACACTACCCTACTTATTGCCGACCATGGCAACTGCGAAACGATGATAAACCCAGATGGGTCTCCAAATACAGCACATACAACAAATCCAGTTCCTGTAATTTTAATTGATAACGATTTAAAATCTATAAATGATGGTGTTTTAGGTGATGTTGCTCCAACAATTTTAAAACTTATTGGTGTAGAACAACCTGCAGCTATGACACGACATCCTTTAGTATAGATAGTAGGTTTTCTGAAAATAAATTATTGTACTTTTGCGTTAAACTCAAGTCTATTATAATTTAAATGAATTTTACCGAACACTTAATTATTGCAGTTGATTTTGATGGTACTATTGTTGAAGACGCCTACCCTCAAATAGGAAAACCAATGATATTTGCAATTGAAACACTAAAAAAGCTTCAAGAAAAAGGACATCGTCTTATTCTATGGACTTACAGAAGTGGCTCAAGACTAGATGAAGCTGTCGCATTTTGCGAAGAAAACGGCGTTCATTTTTATGCAGTAAATAAAAGTTTTCCTGAAGAAACATTCAGTAACGATATGAGTAGAAAAATTCATGCCGATTTATTTATTGATGATAGAAATATAGGCGGTTTTTTAGGTTGGGGAGAAATCTATCAAATGCTTACCAACACCAATCCAGCCGAAATAGAAAAAAAGAAAAGTTTTTTTGATTTCTTCAAATAATTCATTCAAAACAACCAAAAATCTATTATTAGCATTTTAAGTATCTTTGCCATTATTTTTTAAGTATGATTGTAGTAAAAACAAAAGAAGAAATAGAATTAATGCGCGAAAGTGCTTTAATAGTATCTAAAGCTTTAGGTGAAGTAGCCAAAGCCCTTAAACCTGGTGTTACCACTTTACAACTCGATAAAATTGCCGAAACCTGTATTAGAGACCACGGAGCTATTCCTGGTTTTTTAGGATTATACGATTTCCCAAACACTTTATGCATGAGTCCGAACACCCAAGTGGTACACGGCATTCCCAATAACACACCATTAGTAGAAGGCGATATTATTTCAATAGATTGTGGAGCCTTAAAGAATGGTTTTTATGGCGATCATGCTTATACTTTTGCAGTTGGAACGATTGATGCCGAAAGAGAAAAACTCCTTCAAGTTACTAAAGAATCTTTATACGTAGGTATTCGTGAATTTAAAGCAAACAACCGTGTGGGCGATGTTGGTTATGCCATACAAAAGTATTGCGAAGACCATGGTTATGGTGTTGTTAGAGAATTGGTAGGTCATGGCTTAGGTAAAAAAATGCACGAAGACCCAGAAATGCCCAATTACGGCAAACGTGGCAGAGGCAAAAAATTTGTAGAAGGCATGGTGGTTGCTATTGAGCCCATGATAAACATGGGAACACACCGCATTAAACAGCATAATGATGGTTGGACTATTACTACTCTAGACAACAAACCATCGGCACATTTTGAACACGATGTAGCGATTGTAAATGGCAAACCTGAGTTGCTCTCAACCTTTGCTTATATTTATGACGCATTGGGAATTCAAAGTAATGAAGAAGAAGAATTTAGACAAGAAGCCCTAGTTCTATAACAACAATGAATAACATTAAACATATTGAAGCAGAGCTCGAACCATTAAGAGCTAAACTTAATAATCATAAACTATACAGTACTTTAAAAACAATTAATGATGTAAAAATCTTCATGGAGCAACATGTTTTTGCTGTTTGGGATTTTATGTCGCTACTAAAAGCACTTCAAAACCATTTAACAACTACAACGCTTCCTTGGACGCCGTCAACTAACCCTTCAACAGCAAGATTTATAAACGAAATTGTTCTTGGTGAAGAAAGCGATGTAAATGAATTAGGCATGCCAAAGAGCCACTATGAAATGTATTTAGATGCTATGCAGCAAATACATGCTAACACCTCTCAAATAGGCCAATTTGTCAATTTAATAAAAGAAGGATTCTCTGTAAATGAAGCAGCATTTAAAGTTAATTTACAACCGGAAACGTTAAAATTTATTCAATTCACTTTTGATGTTATAAACACAAATAAACCTCATGTCATAGCTTCTGCCTTTACTTTTGGTAGAGAAGATGTTATTCCAGACATGTTTTTTCAAATCATAAATCAATCGGAAACCAATGATAATTCATATAGCAAATTAACCTACTATTTAAAGAGACATATTGAATTAGATGGTGGCGAGCACGGACCAATATCATTAAAAATGATTGAAACATTATGCGGGAATGATATTAACAAATGGAACGAAACATTAGAGGTTGCTAAACAAGCTTTAAGTTATCGACTTTCACTTTGGGATAGCATAGCTAATTTAATAAACTCAACTATAGAAGTAGAAGCTTAGAACATTTGAAAAAACTCTTCAAAATAATCCTAAATTCCATACCAAGACCTTTACTAATTAGGTTAAGCTATATTATCCGCCCTGTTTTATCTTTTATTTTAAGAGGAAATACTTTTACAGATCCTATTGATGGAAAAAGTTTTAAAAGCTTTTTACCTTATGGCTATGGGAAACAACGTAACAATGTACTATCCCCTTCCACTTTAAGTTTAGAACGTCACCGCTTGCTTTGGCTGTATTTAAAAAACGAAACAAATTTTTTTTCATCTGAAAAAAAAGTGCTTCATTTTGCACCTGAACAATGTTTTTTTAAGCGTTTTAGAAAACTAAAGAATTTAGATTATACTACTACAGATTTACTGTCTCCTATTGCAGATGTCAAAGCTGATATTTGCAACCTTCCATTTAAAGATAATACCTATGATGTTATTCTTTGCAACCATGTTTTAGAACATATTCCTAATGATACCAAGGCGATGGAAGAATTATATAGAGTAATGAAAGTTGGTGGGATGGGTGTTTTTCAAATTCCACAAGACTTAAATAGAAAAATCACTTTTGAAGACAATACCATAACCGATAAAAAAGAGCGCGCTAAAATATTTGGACAATACGACCATGTTCGGGTTTATGGACGTGATTATTTTGATAAATTAAGACACATTGGCTTTAAAGTTGAAGAAATTGATTACACTTCAAAACTACTAGAAGCAGACATAACAAAATACTGTTTAGCGAAAGGGGAAATAATCCCCATTGTCTATAAATAATTCACATATCAGGAAACCCATTTAAAGCCATGGTTTCCAATTCTTTTTTATCATTTTCAAAAATAAAAAACACTTTAAGTTCTCGGTGCGATTCTAAAAAAGCTTTCACTTTTTCAATGCCCATGGCTTTAAAAGCGGTCGCATAAGCATCGGCAGTCATACAATCACTTGCAATAACCGAAATACTTAATAAATTGGTTTTACTTGGGTAGCCTGTTTTAGTATCTATAATATGTGCGTAACGGTTACCAAGACTATCTATTTTAAATTTTCTATAAGTACCCGATGTAGCCATGGCTTCATCGTGTATTTCAATAGCTTTTAAAATAGACTGCTCTTTATCAAAATGTGGCATTTCTATACCTACTTTCCAAGGCGATTGTTTTTCAGTGTTTTCACCTTTAGCGCGTATTTCGCCACCTATTTCAACCAAATAGTTCTTTATGCCTTTACTTTCTAAAAACTCACCAATAACATCTACACCATAACCTTTGGCGATGGCATTAAAATCTATAAATGCTGCTTTGGGTTTAATTATATTATTGTGAACTCGAAATACTTTATCAAAACCTACAGAAAGCATCAAACTATCTATTTTCAAACTATCTAAATTGATTATTTTCCCTTCTGGACCAAAATCCCAAGCATTTACAACAGCTCCAATTGTAGGATCGAAAGCACCTTCAGTTGCTTTAAAAACACCTTTGGATGCAGCATAAACTCTTCTAAAATGTTCATCAACCTCATTTTCCTCATTTCTATTTAATTTAGAAATATCAGAATTTGGCTGATAGGTAGACATCGATTTATTTATTACATAAAACAAACTATCAATTTGAGTTTGATAATTAATTTCAGAATTATAAATTATGGAATAACTGGTACCAAAAACAAAACCAGTAAGTTTGATATTATCTTGATTCTTTTTACAAGAAATAATAGCTAATAGAATTAAAAGCAAAGCAACTTTTTTCATTTTTAATTCAAATTAGTTTCTAAAACTTGTATGCCGTTATATTCTAACAAATAATCTTGATTTAAATAAATAGGCTCTTTTTCGCCAGCAACATTACCAATACCAACACCTGCATAAAGCACTTTTGCGTCTTTATCTCTGGCGTGTTTTTTAAAGGCTTCCATCCAAATAACATCATAATTATTGGGATTGTCAGGTAAAATAACAGCTCTTACAATAACAAAATAATACTGCTTGTTTTTATCTATGCAAACAAATTGTGGATGCTTTTTTAATTTGCTATTTACAGCTATAAACTCAAAACCACGTTGTTCTAAATCTTTACCAACGTGATTCATGGCTAAATTGTGTAATTCTTGCTCTGTAAGTGCTTTACTCATTCTACAAAAATAAAATAAATGTTCTGATTGATGATGACATTTTAAATATACTTCGATCTTCTAATGTTATTTGATATACACAAGGTGGTTTACCTATTTTTATTGCTATAATTTTTTGTTTAAAACGTTTAAAAAGTAACAAAATTTTAATCGCATCCTTCCTTATTTCTTTTAAATATGGATCGAATTTATATTTAAAATTTCAACATCAAAATTGATTAACTTTAAAAATTCTAAGTAACAGCTAATACTAATTATGAGTAACCAACCAAATTCAAAAAAAATAGGTCTTTTTTTAGGCCCAATTTTATTCACCATTGTACAATTATTACCTTTCGATATTATTTCTAACAATGCCGATACTGTTATAGCTACGGCTTTGTGGATGGTGTGTTGGTGGATTACAGAAACAGTTTCCATTTCAGTAACAGCGTTATTACCACTATTACTATTTCCTATATTTAAAGTGATGCCTATTGAAGCGGTTGGCGCTAATTATGGAAGTCCTATTGTATTCCTATTCTTTGGTGGCTTTGTGTTGGCTTTAGCTATTGAAAAAGTGAACCTACATAAACGAATTGCTTTAAATATTATAAAAAAAACAGGTACAACCCCAAACAAAGTTATATTAGGGTTTATGATTGCTACAGGGTTTATGAGCATGTGGATAAGCAATACCGCTTGTACTGTTTTTATGTTACCTATTGCCCTATCGGTAATACATCTGCTTGTTGATGATGCTGATGGGTTTACTAAAAACGACCAAAATTTTGCCATCAGCGTTATGCTGGGCATTGCGTTTGCTGCAAATGCTGGAGGTATTGCAACCGTTATAGGCACACCGCCAAATTCCATTTTAATAGGATTGCTTGAAAATGAATACCATATTGAAATTTCATTTTTTAAATGGATGGTAATTGGATTGCCTTTTTCAACACTTTTAATTGCCATTATTTACTTTGTAATGACCCGATGGTTTTTTCCAAATAAAGGTTTAAAATTCAATGCTTCAAAAGAAGTCATTAATACTGAATTAATGAAACTAGGAAAAATGTCTCCGAAAGAAAAACAAGTATTAGCCATATTTGGTACAGTTGTTTTTCTTTGGATTTTTAGAACCCTGATTAACTCGCTCATTCCTAACCTGGATCTATCGGATACCATGATTAGTATTTTTGGTGCTTTGGCATTGTTTACCATTCCATTTAATTTAAAAAAGGGCGATTTTATTTTACAATGGAGTGACACCCAGAAGTTAGCTTGGGGCATTTTAATTTTATTTGGTGGTGGTTTAGCATTGGCAAATGGCATGTCTACCAGTGGTATTGTAGATATTATTGCTGCAAAAATTTCAACCAGTGATATTAGTATTTTACTAACCGCATCACTTTTAATAGTCTTAATGTTATTTATGACTGAGTTAATGAGCAATGTTGCTCTAACAGCGGTTTTAGCACCTGTTGTGGCAGGCATTGCCATGGGGTTAAACATTCCTATACTTTACCTTTTAATACCCGTTACCATAGCCAGTAGTTGCGCTTTTATGCTACCAATGGCAACACCACCAAACGCCATTGTATTTGCTAGTGGCTATATAAAAGTGAGCCAAATGGCGCGAATTGGTATTGTTATAAACCTAATTTCTGCTTCGCTTTTAATCCTTATGTTTCAATTTGTTATTGGTTGGGTATTCTAATTTTTAGGATAAGTGTTAATTTTTCAATAACTTAGAAGTAAAATTCTTTAGCCATGAAAACTTCTAAAAGGTTAGATTTAGCCGTAAACAAACTCTATAACGCGTTTCATAACAACGCATTGCATCCTGAATGCTGTAAACAATGCGCGGTTGGAAATATTTTAGATAACAAAGACAGTTGGAAACATCTTTCAGACCATCATGGTGCTACAGAGTTAAATTATATTGGAAAGGTGCATCAAACTTTAGGTAGAAAATTTAATGGCTATACCCCTTTAGAATTGCTACAAATTGAAGCAACATTTTTAAAAGCTTGTGGTTATCAAATTCCACTTCACCATAAAAACAAAAAGCCTAAGAACCCAACAGATAAAGATATATTATTTAATGGATTAACCGAAGTGGTTACCTTATTGTGTGAATTGGATAATATTCCGAATATTATGAATTACACGGCTTTATTTAAAAAAAAAAACACGTATCAATTTGATTTAACGTTTTTTACATAAAATATTTTTTTTTATAGTTAAAAAAATATTTACTTTTATAAAGTCCCATTCTAATGCTTTTGTCACTTCAAACCAATCGAGCATATGAAAACAAACATTTTAATTTTGGGCACCTTATCTTGTGCACTTTTAATTGCCTGCAATTCTAAAGAGAAAGAAAAAAAATCTGAAGAATTCTATGAACCTGTAACAGCAATTGTTGAAGACCCTGTGGAACGAGGCAAATATCTCGTAAATACTCACGACTGTATTGATTGCCATTCACCAAAAAAATTCACAGACAAAGGTATGGAGGTGGATACTGACCGCTTACTCTCAGGACATCCTGCAGATGAAAAATTACCTCCTTATGACAACAAAACAGCTCAATCGTATGTTCTTTTTACAATGGGATTCACCTCTGCTAAAGGCCCTTGGGGAACATCGTTTGCTGCTAACTTAACACCTGACGCCACTGGTATTGGAACTTGGACAGAAGATCAGTTCTTAAATTGCATAAAAAAAGGTTTATATAAAGGTTTGGAAGGGAGCAGACCCCTATTACCTCCTATGCCTTGGGAAAATTATGCAAAATTAACCGACGACGATTTAAAGGCTATTTTTGCCTACCTTAAAACCTTAAAACCCGTTGAAAATATTGTACCTGCACCTATAGCTCCAAAAATGAATTAATGAATTATTTATAAAACAAAAAACCCAACTTTTCAGTTGGGTTTTTTGTTTTATAATCTTCTGTAAGATTAACCACCAAAGTCATCAAATCGAATGTGTTCATCTGGAATACCAAAATCTTCACCCATTTTTTGAACTGCTTTGTTCATTAATGGTGGTCCACAGAAATACAATTCTATATCTTCTGGTGATTCGTGTTTACTTAAGTAATTATCAATAACACAGTTATGAATGAATCCAACAAACCCATCACCTGGCGAATCGATATCTGCTTTTACTTTCCAGTTATCTTCTGGTAAAGGTTCAGATAATGCCAAATAGAATTTAAAGTTTGGAAAATCTTTCTCTAATTTATAAAAATGATCTAAATAGAATAATTCACGTTTAGAACGACCTCCATACCAATAAGTTACTTTTCTACCTGTTTTCAATGTTCTGAAAAGGTGATATAAGTGTGAACGCATTGGTGCCATACCTGCTCCACCACCAACATAAAGCATTTCACTGTCCGATTCGTTAATAAAAAACTCACCATAAGGTCCAGAAATAGTTACTTTATCTCCGGGTTTTTGGTTAAATATGTATGAGGATGCAATACCAGGATTCACATCCATCCAACCATTTTTATTTCTATCCCATGGCGGACAAGCCACACGAACGTTTAACATAATCTCACGTCCTTCAGCTGGATAAGAAGCCATTGAGTAAGCCCTTTCTATGGTTTCGGTATTTTTCATTACCAATGGCCATAATTGAAACTTATCCCATTCTGCTTTAAACTTATCTGGGGTTTCGTGTTCTTGCGGATGCGCAGTAATATCCATATCTGAATATTTTACTTCACATGGAGGAATTTCAATTTGAATATATCCACCTGCCTTGTAACCCATATCTTCAGGAATTTCAACTACGAATTCCTTAATAAAAGATGCTACGTTATAATTTCTAACAACAACAGCTTCCCATTTTTTGATACCAAAAACCTCTTCGGGAATGGTGATATTCATGTCTTGCTTAACTTTAACCTGACAAGCTAAACGTGCACCATGTTGTAACTCTTTACGTGTAAAGTGTGGTGTTTCTGTTGGCAATGCCTCACCTCCGCCAGATAATACATGGCATTCACATTGAATACATGTACCACCACCACCACAAGCCGATGGTAAGAATATTTTTTGATTTCCTAAAGTAGACAATAAACTACCTCCTGAAGCTACTTCTATTTCCTTTTCACCATTAATAGTGATTTTTACGGGGCCTGATGGTGACAATTTTTGTTTTACAACCAATAATAATGTTACCAATAAAATAGTAATAATTAAAAAAGCTGTTACTGTAGCTATTACTGTTCCTAATGTACCTGCGGCTAAAATTATATTACTCATTGTCATTTATATTATTAGCTAACACTTTATCTTCTTTTTCTACTTTCGAATCCACTTTTGCAGCTTTTTCTTCTTGTTTTGCACCTTCATCACCTCCTGTTAACATACCACCAAAACTCATAAATCCAATCGCCATTAAACCTGTAATGATGAATGTAATACCCAATCCTCTTAAAGCTGGTGGCACATTTGAATATCTAATTTTCTCACGAATAGCTGCAATAGCAAGAATAGCTAAAAACCATCCAATACCGGAACCAACACCGTACGTTGTGGCTAATCCTAACGATGGAATCTCACGCGATTGCATAAACAACGATCCTCCTAAAATAGCACAGTTCACTGCGATAAGTGGTAAGAAAATACCAAGCGAGTTATATAATGATGGTGAGAATTTCTCTACCACTATTTCTACTAACTGTACCATAGTTGCAATGGTAGCAATAAACATGATGAATGACAGGAAACTTAAATCGTATTCAGCATACTCAGCACCTAACCAAACTAAAGCACCTGGCTGTAACAAATAATGATCTAACAACCAGTTTACCGGTACAGTTACTGCAAGTACAAATATAACGGCTGCTCCTAAACCAACTGCTGTATTTACTTTTTTAGATACCGCAAGATAAGAACACATTCCTAGGAACGTAGCAAATACCATGTTATCTATAAATATTGATTTTAAAAATAATTCTAAATGTTCCATATTATTTTAAGTTTTCAGTCTCAGTCTCAGTTTACAGTGATTACTGTTTACTGAGACTGTAAACTGTGTACTGATTAGTCTTCTATTAATGCATTGTTTCTTGAACGTTGTACCCAAATAATGATTCCAACCACTATTAATGCCATTGGCGATAATAACATAAACCCGTTATTTTCGTAACCAATAGCGTATAACCCTGTTTTCTCGATTGGGTCTCCTAAAACTTTAAATCCTAATAAAGTACCAGAACCTAATAACTCTCTAAAGAAACCAACTATTATAAGAATTAAACCATATCCAGCCGCATTACCAATTCCATCTAAAAAAGAGCGCCAAGGTCCGTTCGCCAAAGCGAACGCTTCAAAACGCCCCATGATGATACAGTTTGTAATAATCAATCCTACGAATACCGATAAGGTTTTACTTAATTCGTAAGAGTAAGCTTTTAGTACTTGATCTACAATAATTACTAAAGCAGCAACCACCACTAATTGAACAATAATCCTAATTTTAGATGGGATGATATTTCTCATTAATGAAATAACCACATTTCCTATTCCCAATACCGCCATTACCGATACCGCCATTACAATTGATGCTTTTAATTGTGCTGTAATTGCCAAAGCGGAACAAATACCTAATACTTGTATAGTAATTGGGTTGTTATCTGCTAACGGATCAGTAATTAACTTCGTGTCTTTTTTTGATAAAAGTCCCATAAGATTAATTGTTTTTTAAATTATCAAAATAAGGTTTGTAAAGCTTTAAATCGCTTTTAATCATAGCAGTTACGCCATCACCTGTAATGGTTGCTCCTGCAATAGCATCTACCTCATTATCTGCTTTATTCTCGTTTTTTGGGTCGGCATTACCTTTTGCTACGGTAACACCCGCAAAATCGCCAGCTTCGGTTAACAGGTGTTCACCAATAAAGTCGTCCATAAAGAAACGTTCTTTAATGTTTGCCCCTAAACCTGGAGTTTCCCCTTTGTGGTCAAAATAAGCACCTTGAACTACCATATTCTCATCTAAAGACACATAACCCCAAATGGCATCCCAAAGTCCTTTACCATATATGGGTGTTACATAAAACGTTTTTCCGTCTTTTTCACCAACAAATAAAGGCAATCTTCTAACGCCTCCAGTTTTAGCCTTCGCTTGTTCTTTTTTAACATCAATTAAATAAGCCTCATCATCTTCGGTTACATTCTCCCCATCAATAACCAGTTGTTTTTTAATGTATTTATTGAACAATTCCGCAGCATCTTGGGTTGACACAAATACAGCACTTCCTTCTGTATTGTCATTCACTCCCATAGCATATAGAATATTTTGTTGTTTTTCTATACGTTGGTTTTCTGAAATTTGCGGTTTCAATGAAGAAGCTGTAAATGCTAATAAAGCCCCTACAATGAGTACCATTGCTATAGCAAATAGAATGGTATATGAATTTTTATCTGTTCTATTTTCCATTGTTAAGCCGTTTTTACTTTTAAACGTTTCATTCTTTTCTTCACGTTGCCTTGCACCACATAATGATCGATTGTTGGTGCAAAAACATTCATTAATAAGATAGCTAACATAACACCTTCTGGATATGCAGGGTTGAATACACGAATTAAAATAGATATGAAACCTATTAAAAACCCGTAAATCCATTTTCCTTTATTGGTTTGTGATGCTGTAACAGGATCGGTAGCCATAAATACGGTACCAAAAGCAAATCCACCAAGTATTAAATGTTCCCAAAATGGTGTACTCATCAATGCGTAAAACTTACTGCTTTCTGTAATAATACCTGTATCTACAATTTGGTTGAATATAATTCCCATTACGATAGCTCCTAATGCTGACGATAACATAATTCTCCAACTTCCTATTTTTGCAAATATTAAGAACAGACCCCCTAGGATGATTAAAAGTGTAGACGTTTCACCCACTGAACCTGGAATGAACCCCATAAACATATCCCAAGTAGAAAAAGCAGCCTCTTTCCCTTGAGCCAAACTACCTAAAACGGTTTCACCAGAAATAGCATCTAAGTTTGCACCTGCTGCAATTTCGTTGGTTCTTTCTACTGCACCTTCAACCCAAACTTTATCTCCAGACATCCAAGTTGGATATGCGAAGAATAAAAAAGCTCTAATGGTAAGTGCTGGGTTTAGAATGTTCATTCCTGTTCCTCCAAACACCTCTTTTCCTATTACTACGCCAAAGGCAACAGCTACAGCCAGCATCCAAAGTGGAATATCTACAGGCACAATAAGTGGCACTAGCATACCGGTTACAAGATACCCTTCTTCTACTTCATGCTTTTTAATGATGGCGAATAAGAATTCAATCCCTAAACCAACACCGTAAGAAACTATAACCAATGGAATTATTTTCCAGAAGCCAATTAAGAAGTTATCTAAAGTCCAAAACTCGGCACTAAAGAAACTTCCAGCTACTGTTTGAATGTCACCTACAGCTAAATTATGTTGGTAACCTGCATTAAACATTCCAAAAATCAAACATGGTACCATAGCCATGATTACGGTATTCATGGTACGTTTTAAATCGTCGGCTGCTTTTATATGAGTTCCATTATGTGTGGTCTCATTTGGTAAGTATAAAAAAGTATGAAGCGCATTGAACGCCGGAGCCATTTTAGACCCTCTATACTTTCTTTTTAAAATATGTAATCGTGTCTTTAAATTCATTACCCTATTTCTTTAAGCATTACATCTAATCCTTTTCTAATAATTTCTTGATGTGGTTGTTTAGATACACATACAAATTCAGTTAAAGCAAAATCTTCGGGTGCTACTTCGTACATCCCTAAAGATTCCATTTCATCTAAATCTTTATACATACAAGCTTTTAAAATTTGCATTGGATAAATATCTAAAGGAAATACTTCTTCGTAACCACCAGTAACAACAAAAGCACGGTGCTCACCATTTGTATTGGTATTTAAATCGTACTCTTTATTTGGTTTTAACCAAGAAAACGTAAACGCTCTAGTTGTAGAAACTTTATTAAATACAGGTTTATTCCAACCAAAAAGTTCATAATCATCACCCTCCGGAATCACTGTAATTACATTACTGTAATAATCTAAATAACCATCTGGCTTAATATGCTTGCCACTTAAAACATTTCCAGAAATAACACGTACACGTGCTTTTTGGGCAATGCCTTTATCATAAATCATAGTTGCTACTTCACTACCTATTTTAGTTGTAAAATATCTTGGTTTCTGTATTGAAGAACCTGCCAATGCCACGATACGCTCTGCATTAAACTTACCTGTTAATAGCAATTCGCCTATAATAACTAAATCTTGTGCAGCAATCGTCCACACAACTTCGCCTTTATTTACTGGGTCAATTTTATTTATTAAAGTCCCAACATTTCCTGATGGATGGGGACCAGATACTTTATGAAGATTAATACCAGACAAACCTGCTAATGGCGAGTTTGAATTTGCTCCAACCGACACATGTACTTTGCCTTCAGTAAGTTTACCAAGTGCTATTACCGCCGCTTGCAATTCAGCTTCTTTTCCTTTTAGTGTAAAATCCAAATCGGCTGCTAAAGGCGCACTTGCATAACCGGAAATAAAAATTGCTTTTGGCGATTTATCTGGGTTTGCAATCACATCGTACGGCCGTTGCTTTACAAAAGGCCAGCAACCAGAAGCCAATAAATGTGCTTTCACCTGGTTTGGTTTAGCTGCATCTACATTAAACACACCGTAATCTTGGTATGCTTGCTCTTTGTCTGCTTGTAACTTAATGGATAGGATTTTGCGCTTTTCACCACGTGCAATATCTAAAATCTCACCAGAAACTGGAGAAACAAACTTGATGTTTTCGTTAGATTTATCAAAAAAAACAGGTTCTCCTGCTTTTACTTTAGCTCCAACTTTAGAAATTAGTTTAGGGATAACGCCATGGAAATCTTCAGGCCTTAAAGTATAAAAGTTGCTTAAAACTGCCTTTTCCAAGGTTTTTTCAGCTTCACCTTTAAGTTTAATGTCTAGACCTTTTTTAATGCGAATGTCGTTTGACATATTTTTTTATATTGAAATTATTTGTCTAAAAATCGGGGCAAAAATACAAATTAAAAACACAGTTTACACAATAAATACTTAGATTTTTTTTGCAACAAATATAATATATTAGTTAGGCATAAAATTTGTTTATATTTACAAAAAAACAACTGCTAAAATGCCTTTATTAAAGTATAAACCTTTCCTTCTTTTATTTCTAATTTCCATAGCGTCCTTTTGTCAAATTAAGGAAATTAACCCTCCAAGTTATATAAAAACCATTAATTTTAAAGGTAATACACCCGAAACACAATTACCTATTTTAAAACTAGGTGAATATGTTATTTTAGAATTTGACGCGCTTAACGGAAATGAAGCTGATTACTACTATAAAATCGACCATTACAACTACGATTGGACACCTTCGGTTTTAATGAAATCTGAATTTATGGATGGTTTCGATAATCAACGCATCCGTAATTATGAAAACTCATTCAACACTTATCAAATATATTCGCATTACCAGCTTACCATTCCAAACGAGCAAACCCGTCGCTTAAAAGTTTCAGGAAATTACCTTTTGAGCGTTTTTAACAACGACGATGAAATTGTATTTTCAAGAAAATTTATGATTTATGAAGACCAAGCTGCTGTTGGGGTTGCCATAAAACGCTCACGCGATGTTCAATTTATAGAAGAAAAACAACGTATTGAAATTGTTGTTACTTCCAACAACACCCCATTAAACAACCCAACCCAAACCGTAAAAGCACTTATTGTACAAAACAACAATTTAAACACCGCTATTTCAAACCTAAAACCACAATACACCCTTGGCAATCAACTTATTTATAAATATGATACCGAAACCAGTTTTTTAGGCGGCAACGAATATTTATTTTTTGAAAACAAAGATGTGCGTGCTGCCAATACGGGAATTAGGGCCATCGATTTGCAAGACCTCTATCACAACTATTTATTCACAAATGTAGAACGCGCCAGTAAACCCTACACCTACAACCCCGATATTAACGGTAATTATGTAATAACCGTGTTAGATGCCGAAAACCCTAGTATTGAAGCTGATTATGTCTGGATGCATTTTTCGTTAGTACCAACCGAAACACTTAAAAACAAGAACATATATGTATACGGAAACTTCAACAATTATGTTATTGATGAGAGCACCAAATTAATATACGACGAACAAACCCAATTATTTAGAAACTCTATACTACTAAAACAAGGTTTTTACAATTACAAGTATGTGGTAGTAAATAAAAATGGGCGTTTAGATGAAGGCGCTATAAGTGGCAACTTTTATCAAACCGAGAACAACTATAAAGTGATTGTATATTATAGAGATTTAGGCGCACGTTACGATAAAATTATAGGTATAGGTGAAGGCAGCTCGGTTAATATCTCGAATTAAACATACCGTTTAACTAATATTTCAATCAAACACGTTAAAATTTGCCAATTACCCCTTAAAATTTAGTATTTTAGCGGCATAAACACAGCGAACATCCATACTTAACATGGTTCAACAAGTTACAAGAGGCATAAAAATTTCGGTGGAAACCACCTACGAAGGCTCATTTTATAAAAACTATAAAATACAGTACGCCTTTGGTTATACCGTAACTATTGAAAACCAAAGTAAAGATTCCGTACAACTTAATGCGCGCCACTGGGAAATTCTAGACGCCTTAAACAATGTTGAAACCGTTTCCGGGGAAGGTGTAATAGGCAAAAAACCCGTTTTAAAACCGGGTGAATCGCACACCTATACCTCTGGCTGTTTATTAACCTCGCCATTTGGCGCTATGCAAGGGCATTATAGCATGGTAAACTTCACCACCACAAAAAACTTTAAAGTAACTATTCCTACGTTTAAATTAAGTGCACCATTTGCTATCAATTAGCTCCAGCAATTTAAAACATTTAGATATTAAAAATTAATTATTAAGCATTTTCCAAAGTTTATCTTTTAACTCTGTGATGCCTTGTTGAGCTACCGATGAAATAAACAAATATGGAATTGGCAGCTCGTTATCTAGCAGCTCTTTTAATTCAGCTTTTAACTCATCGTCCAACATATCGCATTTTGAAATGGCAATAATACGGTCTTTATCCAGCATTTCCGGGTTGTAACGACGAAGCTCGTCTAACAAAATATCGTATTGCTTTCTAATATCGGGTGCGTCGGCAGGAATCAAAAATAACAGAATAGAATTACGCTCTATGTGACGCAAAAAGTAATGTCCGAGTCCACGTCCTTCGGCAGCGCCTTCAATAATTCCAGGAATATCAGCCATCACAAAGGTTTGAAAATCACGATATTTCACAATCCCTAAATTAGGTTTAAGTGTTGTAAACTCGTAATCGGCTATTTTTGGTTTTGCAGAAGTTACCACAGATAAGAGGGTCGATTTTCCTGCATTGGGAAACCCTACAAGTCCCACATCTGCAAGTACTTTTAACTCTAAAGTAATATTTTTTTCTTCTAGTGGAATACCTGGTTGTGAATAACGAGGTGTTTGATTGGTAGCTGTTCTAAAATGCCAGTTACCTAAACCTCCTTTACCACCTTCGGCTATAATTTTTTCTTCACCATCTTCAGTGATTTCAAAAATAATATCGTTTGTTTCGGTATCGCGAACTACTGTTCCTAAAGGCACATCTACATACTCATCGACACCATCGGCACCAAAACTTCTACTTTTACCCCCACTCTCACCATGACCAGCACGAATATGCTTTTTGAATTTTAAGTGAAGTAATGTCCAGAGATTTGAATTTCCTCGAAGAATAACATGGCCACCGCGACCACCATCGCCCCCATCGGGACCTCCTTTTTCAATAAATTTTTCACGATGCAAATGCGACGACCCTTTACCTCCGTTACCAGAGCTAACAAACATTTTTACGTAATCAACGAAGTTGCCTTCTGTCATTTTTTTGTTTATTTATTTTTTGTTAAGATGTTTAGTTGTATCGTTAACATCTAGAAATAGTTTCTAAACAGATAAACGAATAAACGCATCAACTAAAGACTATCTATCACGCTACTTAAACGCACTGTAATATCTTCAATACTACCTACGCCATCAACTCCGAAATATTTATTTTGAGCCGAATAGTAATCTTTTAAAATAGCTGTTTTATCATAATACTCTTTAATTCTATTGCGAATGATAGATTCATCTGCATCATCGGCTCGTCCACTGGTTTTTCCTCTTCCAATTAGACGCTCAACTAAAATCTCGTCATCAACTTCCAATGCAACCATCGCATTAATTGAAGAATCTTTACTTTCTAGCAGCTTATCTAAAGCTTCAGCTTGTGCATTAGTACGCGGAAATCCATCAAAAATAAAACCATTTGCTGAAGCATTTTTTTCAACTTCAGCATTTAACATATCAATAGTTACCTGATCAGGAACCAATGCGCCTTTATCCATGTACGATTTAGCCAACATTCCCAATGCAGTTTCGTTTTTAATATTAAATCGAAATACATCGCCTGTAGAGATGTGTACCAAATTATATTTTGTTTTTAAAAATTCGGCTTGCGTGCCTTTCCCTGCTCCTGGAGGTCCAAATAGTACTAAATTTGTCATGAATTGTGTTTCTTTTATTTGATAGACTTCTGGTATGTTCCGTCCTAAACCATTATAGTCTAAGCCATAGCCTACTATAAATTTGTTCGGAATTTCTATACCTATATAATGTAGTTTATAATCTTTTTTATAAGCTTCGGGTTTGTAAAACAGTGTCGCAATTTTTAATGATTTCACTTCTTCATTTTTAAAAATGCGGTGCACTTCCGCCAAGGTTTTTCCTGTGTCAATAATATCTTCTAAAATAACTACCGTACGTCCTGTTAAATCTTGGGTCAAACCAATTAAACGTTGAATGTCTTCGGAAGATTTTACACCTTCATAAGATGCCAATTTAATAAATGTTACCTCGCATGGTTTTGGATACTTTTTTACAAAATCGCTCACTACCATAAACGAGCCATTTAAAATCCCAACAAACACCGGAATTTCGTCTCCAATATCGTTTGCTATGTCGTTAGCCATACGCTGCATAGCCGCATCTATTTCTTTAGCCGAAATAAATGGTTTAAAATATCTGTCGTTTAGCTTTATCACAATTCGTTATTTTTGAAAGGGGCAAAGATAATCAATAGATTGCCGATTTACGATTTTTGATTTACGAATTCGAGACTAATTTAAGATTTAAGTGTATTTTTGCCTAACATTAATCGATTTTCTGAATAAAAACACATGAACCGAGCTACGATAACAAAATTATTTCAACATGGAATAATTTTGTGGCGAACACATGTGACCTTTTAAAAACAATAGAAACAAACGCATGAACTACTTTTCTTCAAATTTTAAACTCGGTATTCTTGGTGGTGGCCAATTAGGTAAAATGTTACTTAATGACACCCGAAAATTTGATATTTACACCTGTGTGTTAGATGCCAGTAAAGAAGCTCCTTGTAAAATTGCCAGTAATGAATTTCATTTAGGTGATTTGATGGATTACGATGCTGTTTATAATTTCGGAAAACAAGTTGACGTACTTACCTTTGAAATTGAAAATGTGAATGTAGATGCTTTAGAAGCACTTGAAAAAGAGGGAAAAAAGGTATATCCATCATCTAAAACATTACGAACCATTCAAAATAAAGCGACACAAAAGTTGTTTTATGTTGACCATAATTTACCAACAGCCCCATTTTCTCGGTTTGCATACCTTTCTGAAATTGAAGACGCCATAAATAATGGTGGTTTGGAATTCCCTTTTGTTTGGAAAGCAACACAGTTTGGTTACGATGGAAATGGCGTAAAAGTGGTTAGAAAACTTTCAGATTTGGAAGATTTACCAAAAGGAGAATGTATTGCAGAAAATTTAGTGCCATTTAAAAATGAATTAGCGGTTATTGTAGCTCGAAATGCATCGGGCGAAACTAAAACATTTCCTGTTGTAGAAATGGAATTTCACCCTGAAGCCAACCAAGTGGAATATGTTATTTGTCCAGCTAGAATTCCAGATGCTGTTGCTAAAAAAGCAACAGACGTTGCCTTAAAAACATCAGAAGCATATAACCATGTTGGTTTATTGGCTGTTGAAATGTTTCAAACTGAAAACGATGATATTTTAATAAATGAAGTAGCTCCAAGACCACATAATTCTGGACATCAAACAATTGAAGCGAGCTACACATCCCAATTTGAACAACATTTAAGAGCCATATTAAATTTACCTTTAGGAAGGACCGATAGTAAAGTGGGTGGCGTCATGGTAAATTTAGTAGGTGCTGAAGGTTTTTCTGGAAATGTTATTTATGAAAACATTAAAGACATCATGAAACTTGATGGTGTAACACCTCACATTTACGGTAAAAAGCAAACTAGACCATTTAGAAAAATGGGACACGTAACCATTGTAAATGAAGATTTAAATGAAGCACGACGCGTTGCTGAAGAAGTTAAAAAAACGATTAAAGTTATAAGTGAATAATTATGAATAAAGTAGGAGTTATTATGGGAAGCAAAAGCGATTTGCCAGTAATGCAAGACGCTATTGATATTTTAAGAGATTTTAATATTGAGGTTGAAGTTGATATTGTTTCGGCACACCGTACCCCAGAAAAACTATTCGATTATGGTAAACACGCACATACCAAAGGTTTTGCGGTTATTATTGCTGGTGCTGGTGGTGCAGCACATTTACCAGGTATGATCGCTTCATTATCACCACTTCCAGTAATTGGAGTACCTGTAAAAAGCAGCAATTCTATTGATGGTTGGGATTCGGTTTTATCCATTCTACAAATGCCTGGAGGTGTACCAGTAGCAACTGTAGCCTTAAACGGCGCAAAAAACGCTGGTATATTGGCAGCTCAAATTATTGGCTCTAACAATCCTTCTGTACTTGAAAAAATTATCGACTATAAAGAATCTTTAAAACAAAAAGTTCACGAATCAGCCAAAGATTTAAAATAAAAAAAAACCTCGAGGGGAATCTCGAGGTTTTCTAGCTATTAAGAATAATTTTATGAGTTAGTCACTCTTCAAATTCTGCGACAAAAATATAAAAATTTTTATTATGTATGCATAATAAAAATTTATTTTTAAAACATCTACTATAAAATGACATCAAATATCTTAATAAAACCATTCAAAACTCCTTATAACTCTGCTCCTTTTTCAAAAATTAAAAATGAACATTTTCTTCCTGCATTTAAACAATGTATTGAAGAAGCTAAAGCAGAAATTGACACTATTGTTAATAATACAGAGGAACCTACGTTTAAAAACACCATTGAAGCTTTAGAATTTTCAGGTGAGCAGTTAGATAGAGTTTCTAGTATCTTTTTTAATTTGAATTCTGCCGAAACCAATGATACCATTCAAAAAATAGCACAGGAAGTATCACCATTATTATCAGAATTCAGCAATGATATAACATTAAACGAATCCCTTTTCAAACGTATAAAAGCAGTTTACAATTCTAAAAGCAGTTTAAATTTAACAACAGAGCAAAAAACACTTCTTGACAAAAAATACAAAAGTTTTTCAAGAAACGGTGCCAATTTACCTGATGATAAAAAAGAAAAACTTCGCGAAATAGATAAAGAATTAAGCAAGCTAAAACTAAAATTTGGGGAAAACATATTAGCAGAAACCAACAAGTTCGAAATGCTAATTACGGATGAAGCTGAATTATCAGGTTTACCAGAAGGTGCTATGGAAGCCGCAAAACAATTAGCAGAATCTAAAGACCAAGAAGGTTGGTTATTCACTTTAGATTACCCGAGCTATATTCCGTTTGTTACTTATGCAGACAACAGAGAACTTCGAAAAAAAATAACACTTGCGGCAGGAAGTAAAGGGTTTAATAATGATGCTTTAGACAACCAAGATATTGTTCTAAAAATAGCAAAATTAAGGTTTGAACGCTCCAATTTATTAGGCTACAAAACCCATGCACATTTTGTTTTAGAAGAACGTATGGCTAAAACGCCAGATAAAGTGGAAAGCTTTTTAAATGAATTACTTGAAAAAGCAAAACCTGCTGCCGACGGCGAATTTAAAAACCTTCAAAATTTTGCAAAAGAATTAGATGGTATCGAACAACTTGAAAAATGGGATGGTTCTTATTATTCTGAAAAATTAAAGCAAAAATTATTCAATCTTGATGATGAGTTGTTGAAACCTTATTTCAAATTAGAAAACGTCATAGATGGTGCTTTTACCATTGCGAATAAATTATTCGATTTAAACTTTGAAGAAATAAATGATATTGACAAATACCACGAAGATGTTTTAACTTACAAAGTAACAAATAGCGATGGCGATTTCATCTCTAGTTTTTATGCCGATTTCTTCCCAAGATCAGGGAAACGCAATGGTGCGTGGATGACATCATACAAACCGCAATCTATGAAAAATGGCGTAAACGACAGACCGCATATATCTATAGTTTGCAACTTTACAAAACCAACAAAAAGCAAACCATCCCTTTTAACTTTTAATGAAGTAACAACTTTATTCCACGAGTTTGGGCATGCTTTACACGGCATGTTAGCCAACACCACCTACCCTAGTTTATCGGGAACTTCCGTGTTTTGGGATTTTGTGGAATTGCCAAGTCAGGTTATGGAAAACTGGTGTTACGAAAAAGAAGCTTTGGAGTTATTCGCCAAACATTACCAAACAGGTGAAGTAATCCCAATGGATTTGGTTGAAAAAATTAAAGAATCAGCTACATTTCATCAAGGGATGCAAACGTTGCGTCAAATCAGTTTTGGTTTGTTAGATATGAGTTGGCACGCTGGCGAGTCGCCAGAGACAATTAAAAATGTAAAAGCGCACGAAGTTGAAGCATTTAAAAACACCACATTATATCCTGAAGTTGCAGAAAATTGTATGAGCACCTCGTTTTCGCACATCTTTCAAGGCGGCTATTCTTCTGGTTATTACAGTTATAAATGGGCCGAAGTTTTAGATGCCGATGCTTTTGAATACTTTAAAGAAACAGGTATTTTCAATAAAGAAACCGCTACTAAATTTAAAAACAACGTGCTTTCACTGGGTGGAACGGAAGACCCTATGGTGCTTTATAAGCGCTTTAGAGGAAAAGAACCTCAACCTGAAGCTTTATTGAGACGTGCGGGGTTATTGAGGAAATAAACTCTCGTTGTTTATAGGTTTTTAATGTAATTATACATGATCTCTCTTGTTTTAGTATCAGGCATTTTTCCATAACCAGCCATCATATTATCAATCATATGGTGAGGTTTCGATGTGCCTGGAATGACACAAGTAACCAATTCATTGGACAATATGAACTTTAAAAAATAGTGTCCCCAACTGTTTATATCATAATCTTTTGCCCATTCGGGTAATGGTTTTCCTTTTACACTTCTAAATAAATTACCACTTTCAAAAGGCCTATTAATTAAAACTGCTGTTTCATTTTTTCTAATCACTTCAAACAATGACTTTTCTGCATTACGAGATAATATGGAGTAATTAAATTGTACAAAGTCTGGTTTTTCACTTTGAATTACTTTTTCAAGTTCAGCATGAGATGAATCAGTATAATGCGTAATACCCCAATATTTAATTTTACCTATTTCCTTCCAATCTCTAAGCGTTTTAACATGTGTTTTATAGTCAACTAAATTATGAATTTGCATTAAATCCATTTTCTCTCTTCGCATTAACTTAAATGAGGTTTCCATTTGGTTAATTCCAGCTTCTTTTCCACTTGTCCAAACCTTAGTTGCATAAAAAAAGTTGTCTTCAAAATCTTGATTATGGGTCAAATCACCAACAACACGTTCAGAACTCCCATACATTGGTGAAGTATCAATAACCTGCCCTCCTAATTTGTTCATTTCCAACAAAACCTTTGAGAGCATTTTCCCTTTTAGGTTCCGAATTACCTACATCAAAAGTTTGCCATGTACCTAAACCAATTACCTGCAATAACTGATTAGACGAAGGAATCTTTCTTAGTAACATTTTGTCTTTAAAATTAAATGATGATAATAATGGTGTTAAAACTAACCCTAATCCAGCAAGGCTAGATAGCTTTAAAACATCTCGTCTGTTATATTCTTTATCCATATTCTAAAGATAATTAAAATAGCGAATAAAATAAACTTTCAATAATTATTGAAAGTTTAAAAATTATTATATATTTGTACTATGAATTACGAAGAAGCAAAAATAAAGTTTATAAGTACTTGGGGAAGTTTAGGTACACTTTGGGGTATTAACAAAGCCATGGCTCAAATTCAAGCGCTTTTATTTATCTCAACTAAACCGTTGTCGATGGAAGAAATTATGGAGGAGCTTCAAATTTCCCGTGGAAATACTAGTATGAACTTACGACAGCTAATGGATTGGGGCATTGTAACCAAAGAACTTATTCCCGGTGAACGCAAAGAATATTTTACTACTGAAAAAGATGTACAAGAATTAGCCAGAATTGTTGCCAAGGAACGTAGCCGAAGAGAAATTAAACCCGTAATAAAAGTATTAAACGATGTGTCTTCTATTGAAGATGATGGCACCGAAAAAACAAAAGAATTAATAAAACAAACAAAAGCGCTACACGATTTAACTGAAACCGCAGATGCTATGATAAACAAACTTGTAAACCAACAACAAAACTGGATTACAAAATCATTGTTAAAATTATTCACTTAAAAAATTTAAATTATACTTTCAGTAATTTCTGAAACTTTTAAAATTAATAAAAATGAAATATCTGTATATAACTAACAAATGGATTGTAATAATAAATGCTTTTCTTTTCATCATACCATATTTGGTTTAATGTTCTTAATTGTTTTAGGCACAATACAATTAATGATGTACTTAATTATTGCGGCTAACTACAACAATTTAGACAAAAGTGGTAAAACTCAATTTATAATATATTCCTTTTTTACTTCATTAGTTATAATTCTTACACTAATCTCTTTTAATAACAAATTATATTTTAATGGTATTATTTACATAACGGTTTTAATCACCTCTATACTATTAGCCTTTCTTCATTTAAACATTACTTATTTATTATTTAAACAATATAATCATGAAACCAACTAATGTATTTATGACAGGTGATTGGAGGGATTTAATCATGACTACTTTTGAAATAGACAAACACATTTTAGAATCTTATTTACCACAGGATACCGAAATAGATTTATACAATAATAAAGTCTTATTAAGTATGGTTGCTTTTACATTTTCAAAAGTTAAGTTTTTCGGTTTTAGAGTGCCATTTCATCAAAATTTTGGACAAATAAATTTTAGGTTTTATGTGAAATCTAAAATTAACGGTACAAAAGGCGTTGTTTTTATAAAAGAATTTGCTCCAAAACCACTCATTACTTTAGTAGCGAACTTAGTATATAACGAACCGTACTTTAACAAAAACATTACTTACAATAAATTCACAAAAGACAATACTATTTCTTTGGAGTACAATTACAATGACGCAAAAACAACGGCTAAAGGCAGTTTAGCAACTAATGAGTTACGAAAAAACACTTTAGAACACTTTGTTGTTGATAGGTATATCGCATTCATAAAAAATAAAAAGAACGATACTTTACAGTATAAAATATTCCATAAGCCTTGGGAACTTTATAATTTAGAAACTTCAAATTTCGACAAAGAACTACTTAATCTGTTACCAAAAACTTTTAAAAACTTAAAACATGTTTCAACTTGCTTTGTTGATGGTTCTTCGGTTGAAGTTGAAAAAGGATTGTTGCAATAAGCAAATCTTATAGTTGCCAATTATATTTGAAGTTAGGGTTTTGCGTTAGCGATTGCAGTGAAAAGCCCACAGTAAGGTACGAACGAGGACTTGCAACGAAAAGTGCGACCCTTGTGGTAACGCCCAAAAAACAATATAAAACAGAATCGGATTTTTACTTATTAGGATGAATTGACTAAGAATCAAATTTATTCATTTTTTTCCCCTATTTTTGAAAAAAAGAAAAAATTGCTCTACCATGTCTAACCATGAAATTAATCCAAATAAATGGATCGATTTATATTCCGATTACCTATTTAACTACACCGTTACGCGTGTGAGCGATAGGGACATTGCGCAAGATTTGGTGCAGGACACTTTTTTGGCGGCATTAAAATCGATGAAAAACTTTAAAGGAGAAGCTAGTGAACGTACATGGCTAATCTCCATTTTGAAACGGAAAATTATTGACCATTACCGTAAAATAAATTCAAATAAAGGAAAAGCTGAAGTGCGTATTACTTATAATGATGATAGCGAATCTGAAGGTGATTGGTTGGAAGAACGTGTAGCAGACCCGTTTGATAAAACAGCGGAAGACACCATGCAAAACGAAGAACTTGGTGATGCCATTTTTAACTGTTTAAGAAAATTACCAGAAAAACAAGCTGAAGTTTTTAGGATGAAAACCATTGAAGGTTACGAAACCGAAGTTATTTGTAATGAACTGAATATTACAGCGTCTAATCTTTGGGTGATTATACATAGAGCCCGAACCGCTATGGCTGAATGTTTAAAAGAAAATTGGTTTTAATAATGAGTGATAAAATTAAACTGATGTTGAAATGTAATGAAGCAAATCATGTTTGCGATAAATCTCAGTATAAAAATGCTTCTTTATGGGAAAAAATAAAATTAAATCTTCATTTAATTTATTGTAGGGCTTGCAGAAAATACACAAAAAACAATGCGAAACTTACCAATACCATTAAAAAAGCAGATGTGAAGTGTCTAGACAAAAAATGTAAAGAAAAGATGAAAAAAGAATTGGACAAGGCCATTAAAGAAACTCCTATTAACTAAACCAAAGTTGTAATAACAACCATAAAATAGGTAAGCCTTCCACCCAAAACGAACTGTAATACTTCCCCTGTTCCTTTACAGAACACATCACAAATAAACTTGTTACAACACTTATTAATGCTGCAACCAACAAATTTCCTGTAGTAACTTCAAATTTAAAAAACTCCAAAAAGAAAAAAAACACTAACAATACCACTCCTATTATTTTAGTTTGCTTTACCCCTATTTTTTGTGGTATGGTAGCCAATTTCAAACTATCATACATTAAATCTCGAATTTCAAATGGCAACATTAAAACTACAATAAAAACAAACCGCTGAATTCCTGTAATTACAACACCCGCATTTACTGCGTACCCGTTATTTATTATTGGAATAAAAACCGTAACACCTGCCCAAACCAATGCAATAAGGTAAACCTTTACCCCTCCAACATTTCTTAAATTATTTTTACTGTCCAAAAACAAATGTTTCGGCAAAAACGGTATGGCATAAAAAAAAGTCACCAACCCCAAACCTACAATAAAAACCATGGTATTCATTGGTAAATGCAATGCATAATGACACATAAAAATGAAGCATAAAAATGAAAATATTTGAATGGTTTTTAGCCAATTTGCTAAGCTTCTGTGATGAAATTTTGCTATTCCAAAATACTTAACAAAATTATAGCCCGAAATAGAAGCAAAAAACACAAAAAACAACAGAGATTCGTCATACGGTATACCATATTCCAAAAGTGTTATACATGTTAACGAAAGCACCGATAAAGCCACATGAATACTACTGTTTATGTAAAAACTGAAAAGTTGTTTTAATACTTTCATACAGCAAAAATAAACAAACTGTTAACAACACTTTCAAATGGTTAAAAACTTTCCATTTAATGCAATAAAACACATGTATTATTACGTATTTTTGCGAATTATATAAACAATCATAATTAATGAACACAAACGCTTTTGCATTGCGTCATATCGGCCCTAGAGAAGACGACCAAAAACTTATGTTGAAAACCATTGGTGTAGATTCTTTAGACCAATTAATTTACGAAACCATTCCAGACGATATCCGTTTAAAAAACGGCTTAAATTTAGATGAACCAATGACAGAATATGAATATTTACTTCATATCCATGAATTATCTAAACTTAACAAAGCTTATAAAACATATATAGGTTTAGGGTATCACCCTACTGTAATGCCTGCGGTTATTCAAAGAAATATTCTTGAAAACCCAGGTTGGTACACCGCCTACACGCCTTATCAAGCAGAAATTGCTCAAGGACGTTTGGAAGCGCTTTTAAATTACCAAACCATGGTAATGGACCTTACAGGAATGGAAATTGCCAATGCTTCACTTCTTGATGAAAGTACTGCTGCAGCAGAAGCCATGAGTTTGTTATTTGCAGTTCGCGAACGCGATCAAAAGAAAAACAACGTTAACAAGTTTTTTGTTTCTGAAAACATACTGCCACAAACACTATCATTACTTCAAACTAGAGCAACACCTATTGGCATTGAATTAGTTGTTGGCAACGAAGAATCTTTTAATTTTTCTTCTGAATTTTTTGGTGCTATTTTACAATATCCAGGAAAGGATGGTCAAGTAACCAACATCAAAACATTCATAAGCAATGCCAACAATGCTCAAATTAAAGTAGCAGTAGCTGCCGATATTTTAAGTTTAGTTAAGCTAGAGTCTCCGGGGAAATTTGGAGCTGATGTAGTGGTTGGCACAACGCAACGTTTTGGAATCCCTATGGGGTATGGAGGTCCTCATGCTGCCTATTTTGCAACAAAAGAGGCTTATAAACGTGATATTCCAGGACGAATTATTGGTGTTACCAAAGATACTGATGGCAATAGAGCTTTACGTATGGCATTACAAACGCGCGAACAACATATTAAACGCGATAAAGCAACGTCAAACATCTGTACTGCTCAAGTTTTATTAGCAGTTATGGCAAGTATGTATGCGGTGTATCATGGCCCTAAAGGTCTGAAATTCATAGCCAACAAAGTACACAATACAGCATCAACACTGGCGGAGGTTTTAAAAACATTAGGATACAATCAAATAAATACTGTTTTTTTTGATACACTTCAAATAAAAACCGATTCTAAAAAATTAAAAAAAATTGCCAAGGAGAAAAAAGTAAACTTATACTATCCTGATAAGGAAACTGTTACTATTTCTATAAATGAAACCACTTGTGTTAGAGATGTTAATTATTTAATTTCAGTTTTTGCTGAAGCCGCCGAAAAAGAAACTATCGTTGTTTCTTCAATTTCTGAAGGAAATAATATTTCAAAAGAACTAAAACGACAATCTAATTTCTTAACTCTTGATGTATTTAACAAATATCATTCTGAAACAGAATTAATGCGTTATATAAAATCATTAGAGCGCAAGGATTTAGCATTAAATCACTCTATGATTTCTTTGGGTTCTTGTACCATGAAACTTAATGCTGCTTCAGAAATGTTACCATTAAGTATTTTTAAATGGGCAAATATTCACCCGTTTGTACCTAATAAACAAGCGCAAGGCTATTTAACCGTTTTAAAAGAATTAGAAAATCAATTAACCGAAATTACTGGTTTTGCAGCCACTTCATTACAACCAAATTCTGGTGCACAAGGTGAGTATGCAGGTTTAATGGTTATTAAAGCCTACCATGAATCACTTAACCAAGCACATAGAAACATTTGCTTAATCCCTTCATCTGCACACGGAACCAATCCTGCAACAGCAGTAATGGCAGGAATGAAAGTGATTGTAACCAAATCGACAGCAGAAGGCAATATCGATGTTGACGATTTACGTGAAAAAGCCATTTTTCACAAAGATAATTTATCGTGTTTAATGGTTACCTACCCTTCTACACATGGAGTGTACGAATCGGCTATTAAAGAAATCACCAAAATTATCCACGATAATGGCGGTCAGGTATATATGGATGGCGCTAATATGAATGCCCAAGTAGGATTAACAAATCCTGGAAATATTGGTGCCGATGTCTGTCATTTAAATTTACATAAAACTTTTGCTATCCCTCATGGTGGTGGTGGCCCTGGTGTTGGTCCTATTTGTGTTGCTAAACAATTAGTACCGTTCCTACCAGGAAACCCTGTTAAAAAAGTGGGTGGAGAAAAAGCCATTACAGCTATTTCAGCAGCGCCTTATGGTTCTGCGCTGGCTTGCTTAATTTCTTATGGCTATATTAAAATGCTAGGCGCTGAAGGTTTGACAGAATCTACCAAAATTGCCATTTTAAATGCTAATTATATCAAGCACCGTTTGCAAGGCAGTTTTGATACACTTTATTCTGGCGAGCGCGGACGTGCAGCACACGAGATGATTGTAGATTGTCGACCTTTTAAAGCCAATGGTATTGAAGTTACAGATATTGCAAAGCGTTTAATGGACTACGGATTTCATGCGCCAACGGTATCGTTTCCGGTTGCAGGAACGCTGATGATTGAACCAACTGAAAGCGAAAGTAAAGCGGAAATTGACCGTTTTTGTGATGCCAT
Source organism: Mariniflexile soesokkakense (assembly GCF_039650365.1). Classification (NCBI taxonomy): domain Bacteria; kingdom Pseudomonadati; phylum Bacteroidota; class Flavobacteriia; order Flavobacteriales; family Flavobacteriaceae; genus Mariniflexile; species Mariniflexile soesokkakense. The sequence continues at coordinate 143,982 of NZ_JAZHYP010000002.1, forward strand.
GATCTCCATCAAAAAAGAAATCGACCAAGCTTCTAAAGACGATGACAATAATGTTTTAAAAAACGCACCACATACTTTAGAAATGGTAACGTCTAATGAATGGTATTTTCCATATTCACGTGAAGAAGCTGCGTTTCCTCTAGACTATGTTAGAGACAACAAATTCTGGCCAAGTGTAAGACGTGTTGATGATGCCTATGGCGATAGAAATTTAATATGTTCTTGCGCTCCTATTGAAGCGTATGCCGATGCCTAAAATACATCGTTGAACATCGTAAATTACAATAAAAAAGAATTTGCCTTTTATTAAAACCTTGTACCTTGTACGGGTAAACTAAAAAAGGCAAATTTTCTTTTTATGAACATTAAAATTACAGGTACCGGTAGCTACATACCAGACACCATTGAAAAAAACGACGCTTTTCACAAACATACATTTTTAAACAACGATGGCTCAATAATTAACTACCCTAACGACGTTATTATTGAAAAATTTCAAGCCATTACTGGTATTGCAGAAAGGCGATATGCCAAAGAACATTTAAACTCTTCCGATTTAGGTTTTTTTGCAGCCGAAAGAGCTATTACTGATGCTGAAATAGACCCAGAAACCATCGATTATATTATTGTAGCGCATAATTTTGGCGATGTTAAACATAACACCATTCAAAGTGATATGCTACCCAGTTTAGCCGTAAGAATAAAGCATAGTTTGCGTATTAAAAACCCCAAATGTGTCGCTTATGACATTCTTTTTGGTTGTCCTGGCTGGATTGAGGGCGTTATTCAAGCAAAAGCATTTATTCAATCGGGTATGGCTAAACGCTGTTTGGTAATCGGCACGGAAACCCTTTCAAGAGTTGTAGATAAACATGATAGAGATGCTATGATTTTTTCTGATGGTGCCGGCGCCACCATCATTGAAGCAACCGAAGAAGAAGGTGGTATTTTAGCGCACGAAACAGCTAGTTTCACTTACGAGGAAGCTTATTATTTATACTTTGGAAACTCCAACAATCAAAACCTTTCTAAAGACACACGCTACATAAAAATGGACGGTCGTAAAATTTACGAATTCGCCCTAGTTCATGTTCCTCAAGCCATAAAAACATGTATAGATAATAGTGGTGTTCACATTAAAGACATAAAAAAGATTTTTATCCATCAAGCCAATGAGAAGATGGATGAGGCTATTTTAAAACGTTTATACCGACTTTACAGAACGGAAATTCCTGAAGATATCATGCCCATGAGTATCCAGACTCTAGGTAATAGTTCTGTTGCAACCGTACCAACGCTTCTAGATTTAGTTAGAAACAATAAACTAGAAAACCACAATCTTACAAAGGGAGATATTATTGTGTTTGCAAGTGTGGGTGCAGGTATGCATATTAATGCTTTTGCTTATAAATATTAGAGTTGCTTTTTTAAATCTCACTTATTCTTTTCAACATTTATTAAGATTTAAATCACTACATATTTGAGATTTATTTTCAATTGAAATTATGACAATAGTACAATACATTTATAAAATAATTTATCAACAGCATATAAACTATCTTCTACGAAACTTAAATTATATTCTAAAAAATATTTTATTCAACAAAATTAAAATCCCTCCTTCTGGAATAATTGATATAAAAACTGATTCAGGAAAAATAAAGCTCGCTACAAATCAAACCAGTTATCTTACACAATTACTTTACTGGAATGGTTACAAAAATTTTGAATACTCAGAAATTTTCGAAAACCTTTCTAAAAATAAAAGCATAGATACTTTTTTAGATATTGGCTCCAATATTGGCTACTACTCACTAATTGCCTGTAAATCAAACCAAAAAATAAAAGCTTATGCCTTTGAGCCAGCTATTGGACCTAAACATTATTTACAAAAGAATATCATTTTAAATAATCTAGAAGAAAACATAATACCTATTGATTTAGCATTAAGCGATACAACTGGACTTATTGATTTTTATGAAGTTGAAAGTTTAAAATATAAAAAGTTAAAATATAATTTAGCTGGAGAAGGTAATGCTGGCACTAAAACAACTTCTAGAAATTTTATAAAAAACACTGTAAAAGCAACAACATTAGCAAAGTTTGTAGAAACAGAGAAAATTAATAAAATTGATTTAATTAAAATTGATACTGAGGGTACTGAAATTGATATTTTAAACTCTGGAATAGAGGTTATCAAAGCGTTCGAGCCTATTGTAATATGCGAAACATTATTTAATACTATAGAAAATGAATTGGATGATTTTTTTAATGAATTAGATTTTGATTTTTTCAATCACACAGCTAACGGCTTAGAAAAAGTTTCGAGCATAAAAAGGGAAACGGATAATGGGGTGAGGAATTGTTTTTTTGTACCAAAATCAAAATTACACTTAATACAAAATTTCATCCATAAGTATTAAATTCACAGAATGAACTTCTACATCATCATTCCCGCACATAACGAAGCTAGTTCTATTGGTTTAACTTTAGATTCTTTAGTTAACCAAACGCTTCAACCAAAACGTGTTGTGGTTGTTAACGACAATTCTACCGATGACACACAAGATATTATTGAAAGTTACACCTCAAAATACACTTGGATTCAGTTAGTAAATTCAAAATCTTCAAATGAGCATTTACCTGGTTCAAAAATTATTAATGCTTTTTATAAAGGCTATGAAATTCTTGATGAAGATTATAATGTGCTATGTAAATTTGATGCCGATTTAATTTTCCCGAATACTTATTTAGAACAACTATCTATACATTTTAGTGCCAATGAAAAACTAGGGATGGCAGCTGGTTTTTGTTATATTGAAAAAAATGGCGATTGGATTTTGGAAAACCTAACACGTAAAGACCACGTTCGAGGTGCTTTAAAAGCTTACAAAAAGGAATGCTTTTTACAAATTGGTAAATTAAAACCATCAATGGGTTGGGATACTGTTGATGAACTTCTTGCTAAATTTTATGGATGGGAACTATTAACCGATGAATCACTGCATGTAAAACATTTAAAACCCACAGGCATTAGCTACAATAAAGCCTCTAAATATTTACAAGGAGAAGCCATGTACAAAATGCGCTATGGTTTTATAATCACTCTTATTTCTGCATTAAAATTAGCTTATAAAAAAGGAAGTTTTAGGTTGTTTAAAGATTATTTAGCGGGGTATTTTAGAGCTAAAAAGCATAAAATTGACTATTTAGTTTCTGAAGAAGAAGGTAAATTTATAAGGAATTTGCGTTGGAAAGGAATGTTTAATAAATTCAGATAATTTTCACACAACAAAAAAAAAAAAAAAAACAGAAGCGGTTTTTTAACATTTTTATTTTAGAAATCCTCCCCAAAACACGCACATGAATCAAATCTTTCTAAACAAAACTAATAAATGAAAGTCTTCGTATTGACACTTCTTTTTTGCATCGGCATATACATTTTAACAAAAGCAACCTTAACCCCTTCCTTTGGAGAAGTTAGCAATACCATGAACAAATTAAACTGCACACCTCCATACGCAGTAAAGACTAATTCTAGTCATCAAGAAAGCTGTTGTATTATTCTGGACAGAACTTCCATTATTCTTAAACAAAATGCAAGACAGGAAGCTCAAAACTAATTAAAACTCCAATCTTTGTAACTGCTTGAAGCTTCCAACTTGTTTTCTAAAGCATCTTCTAATTGCGGAAAAAAATCGATTCCCGTTAGTTTTTCAATAGAATCTACCGAAACTACAAATTCATAAAGTGGTTTATCAGAATTTTCATGTGGCATTAAGAATGCAATCATTTTTACTTTACCAGAATTTGTGTCAATCAAAACTTTATAAAATTGATTGGGAACAGCTACTCTTTCCTCACCAATAGTTTTCATATTACCTTTTAAAACTCCTCCTGTAACCACAAAAACACCATCATACTTACTTGCCCAATACCTCACTTTTTGTTCTAAAGTATTCCAAATTCCAGAATTAAAATTATGCTCTTGCGGACTAATATTGCTCGTTAAAAAAGTTTTATCATAAGCAAACTTACTGTAACTTCTATCAGCTGCAGGACATAAATGTCCACGATCGTAACCTGAGTTTTTATAATTTCTCCAATTAGCAGCACCAGTTTTAACTGCTTTATCTACCTCGAAATATGGACGCTTGAAATTAGTATTGGATAAATGAGATTTATTTAATTCATAAGCTACCCATTCCGCTTGTTCATGTGGTTCGCTATAAGAAAGGGAATACCCTTCGTGGTGCACTATTTGTCCTGTAGTGCTGGTTGGTAAAAAGTATTCGTTGGTGTTTTGTTTAACGTCCCTTCCATCTACTACAATTTCTACTTTATCTTCTTCTTTTAAAAAATGCTCGTATCCATAAACACCCAAAACAAGTATTACGGCAAGTAACGTGTATTTTGCTTTTTTATTCAAACTATTCAAAAACAAATTCTAAAGGTTGCCCAATAGCACCGTTTGGAAAACTGATACCTAAAAGTGCCGACATGGTTGGGGCAATATCGGTTATCTCGGTTTTTTGTAAAGTTTCGCCGTGTTTAATCCCTTTTCCTAAGAACAAAAGTGGCACGTGTGTATCGTAATCGAACCCCGAGCCATGTGTTGAGCCTGTTTTGCTGTATGAAACAAAAGCTGGATCGTAAACAAAAAGAACATCCCCAGAACGTTTTTGGTTATGACCTTTTTGCAACAACGCTTCAATACCACTGGTAAATGAAGTTGAATTCATAGTAGTGGCCGTATATACTTTATCGATATATTCGTAATTAATTATTTCATTCACAATAGCTTCTTGAACATCGTCTAAGTCTAAATCGAGTTTATTGATTTGATTTCGATTTAAAAAAATCTGATTATTACTTATGTTTTCAATCAAATCGGATACTCCAAATTTAGCAATCATAAATGCATTTAATTTATCATTAAACAATTTTGAATCTACATAACCAGCTGGAATTTTAACACTTCTTAAATATGCAGGAACATCTACAGCTGCATGATCTGCAGTTAAAAAAACCACATATTTACCTTTACCTGCTTTTACATCTAATGCTATAAATAAGCGTTCTAAATCTTTATCTAAACGAATATAAGTGTCTTCAATTTCTTTTGAATTAACTCCGAATTTATGTCCCACATAATCGGTACTTGAAAAACTTACTGCAAGCACATCGGTATCGGCATCTTGCCCTAATTGCTCACCTGACAATGCTGCTATTGCAAAATCTGCTACAATACTATTTCCGTATGCTGTAGTTTTTATAATATCGAAACCTCCATTTTCATCTTTTAAAATTTCCAAATCGTATGGAAATGTGGCTGTTTCTTTTCCATTAAATGTACTCTCAAAATTATTTAAATCGCTTCCACTTTCGGAGTATGTTGAAATATCGTAAAACGTATTCCAAGGTTTCAAATATGATTCTGCAACTTTTGAGTTATTGAATTCATTTACCCAATTTGGCAAAGCAGTCATGTAAAAAGTACTCGTTATAAAATCTCCTTTATCTTTTCCGTAAAACCAATATGCCGCATTAGCTGTATGACCCGCTGGTAAAATAGCACCTCTATCTTTTATAGAAATACCAATTGTTTTACCTCGCATTTGTGTAAACAAGCGGTTTTCATCTGAAAAAGTGGTAGCTTTCATTCTATGCGGAGACATTTGTCCATCTTCAGTTTCGGTCCCTACAGCAAGTACACTATCATCTCCGGCACAGTACACTTTTTTCTTAACCTCTTTATCATACCAATCATTTGCAATAATTCCATGATACTTTGGTGTAGTACCCGTGTAAACTGAAGCATGACCTGGTCCCGTATAAGTTGGCACATAATTATAATGATTGTTCTTGCAGTTAAATCCTTCATTCATCATGCGCTTGAAACCACCTTCTCCATATTTATTGTAAAAACGTGTTAAATAATCATAACGCATTTGGTCTACCACAATACCTACAACAAGCTTGGGCTTTTCACTATTAAAATCTTTATTTTTAGTAGAAATAATTTCGGTTTGGGCTTTACACGAAAAAATTACAGTAAGTGTAAAAAGAAAGTAGACTACATTTTTTAGCATAACTATAAACATTTGTTCCAAAAATACAGCTTTTAAAAATATCTTAATTTAAAATTAAAGTTAAATACCTATAAGTTTTTTTTACTTTAGCACTATTAAAATTGATTATGACTTATCTACATAATATTGGTGCTTATTTTATGATGATTGCTGAAATGTTTCGCAAACCTACCAAGTGGTCTGTGATGAAAAAGTTAATATTTAAAGATATTGACGATTTAGTTATAGGCTCTTTAGGCATCATAGCTTTTATATCGTTTTTTGTTGGCGGTGTTATTACAATCCAAACTGCTTTAAACATTAGCAACCCATTAATACCTCGGTATTTGGTTGGATTTGCCACCAGACAATCGGTAATTTTAGAATTCGCTCCTACTTTTACATCTATAATTATGGCAGGAAAAGTGGGCTCTTTTATTACTTCTAGTATTGGAACCATGAGAGTTACAGAACAAATCGACGCTTTAGAAGTTATGGGAATAAACTCATTAAACTATTTGGTTTTTCCAAAGGCGGTTGCTTTAATGCTATATCCTTTTGCTATTGCTATTGGTATGTTTTTAGGTATTCTTGGTGGTATGGCAGCTTGTGTTTATGGAGGTTTTAGCTCGTTAGAAGATTATATTTTTGGTATCCAAACAGATTTTATTCCTTTTCATATTACCTACGCTTTTATAAAAACGTTTGTTTTCGCTTTTGTTTTAGCAACCATTCCAGCATTTCATGGTTATTATATGAGAGGTGGCGCCCTTGAAGTAGGAAAAGCAAGTACCACATCGTTTGTGTGGACCAGCGTAGTTATTATCCTTTTAAATTATTTCCTAACTCAAATGCTTTTAAGCTAATGATAGAAGTTAAAGATTTACATAAGTCGTTTAGTGGTGTTGAAGTTTTAAAAGGTATTAGTACTACTTTTGATAAGGGAAAAACAAATTTAATTATTGGGCAAAGTGGCTCTGGGAAAACCGTATTTTTAAAATGTTTGTTAGGACTATTTAATTATGAAGAAGGTTCTATTACATACGATGGGAAAACCTTTTCAAAATTAACTGAAGACGAAAAACGCGATTTACGGGGTGATATTGGTATGGTGTTCCAAGGAAGTGCCTTATTTGATTCGATGACGATTGCCGAAAACGTAATGTTCCCACTGAGAATGTTTACAAAACAAAGCAAAAGTGAAATGGAAGACCGCGTAAATTTTGTTCTAAACCGTGTTAATTTATCTGACGCTCATAAAAAGAAACCAAGTGAAGCTTCCGGCGGTATGCAAAAACGTGTTGCTATTGCCAGAGCTATTGTAAACAACCCAAAATACTTGTTTTGTGACGAACCAAACTCTGGATTAGACCCAAAAACCGCTATAGTAATAGACAATCTTATAAAAGAAATTACCGAAGAATACAATATTACCACCGTAATAAACTCGCACGACATGAACTCGGTTATGGAAATTGGTGAGAAAATAGTGTTTTTGAAAAATGGCTTAAAAGCTTGGGAAGGTTCTAACAAAACCATTTTTAAAACGGACAACGAAGTGGTAACCGACTTTGTTTATTCGTCTGAATTAATGAAAAAAGTGCGACAGATGTATATTGAAGAAAGGCAATAACAACTATTCTTGCTTAACAACTAAGCTATCTAATTTAAAACGTTGCTTCAACCATCTTCCTAATTTATCTTGTTGCTTCAAAATATCAGCAGCTTTTACAGCCTTTTCATTCCACTTAACAGTAAAAACCGAAAGGGTATCAATTTTTGAAAAATTTGAAGTTATAACTGTTGAATAAGACAACCTAGAAACAGCTTCATAATTAATTTGAACTTCTTTTGTTAAGGCGTCAAACGGAATTTGTTGTGCTTCCAGTTTTGCCAAACTTTTTAATTTCCCTTCAAGAAATATAATTTTTTGTGCTTGCGATAGCATGTCTATAGAATCTCGATACCTAATTTGTTCCATGTACTTCAAATTATCCAAATTCTTGCTTCTATTTTGATTTAGCACTAAATTAGTACTTTTCAATGCATCATAATTTTTCAACCTGTCCTTAAGCAAAGCCACAGTACTTTCTGGTATTTCATCTAACCCAAAGGTATTCAACTCAATAGAAGACAACAACTTATCATTGTCTGAATATTTATAAGTGGAATTTTTAATTATATAATCTGCATGAGGCAAAGCACTTAGCTCTTTATTTATAAAATTTCTAGCATCCCTTTCAAATCTACTTTCACTTAACACTTTTACAAAAGTCCACAAAGCAGGTACCATTACTATAATAGCCAAAAAAGTGGCGATTCTACCTGTACGTCTTCTTTTAGCTGAATTAACATATTTAAGCATTGGAAATCTTAAAACCTTAACTACTATAAATGTAGCTAGGGCAATAAAAATAGTGTTAATAGTAAACAAATACATGGCACCTAAGGCAAAGCCCATACCCTTAGCAAAATCTTCTTCTAAAGCCACCGAAAGCCCGTACCCCACCGTACACAAAGGGGGCATTAAAGCTGTTGCAATAGCGACACCAAAAATTACAGAAGCAATCGTTCCCTTTTTAGTACGTGCAATAATTAGGGCTAACCCCCCAAAAAAGGCAATTAGTACATCGCGAATATCTGGCTGTGTTCTTGCTAATAATTCTGAAGACTCTTCACTTAATGGAAATAACCAAAAAAACAAAAAAGCCGTTAGCACACTTAAGAAAATCATGACTCCAAAATTGACTAATGATTTTTTTAGCGTATCAATATCATTAATAGATACCGATAGACCAATACCTAAAATAGGCCCCATTAATGGTGAAATTAACATGGCTCCAATAACAACCGCTGTAGAATTAGCATTCAGACCAATGGACGCCACAAAAATAGAACAGACCAAAATCCAAGCTGTAGCACCTTTAAACGGAATATCGTTTTTTATAGCTTGTATTGTGGCATCACGATCGGTATCATCGCGGAAATCTAATAAATCTTTAAAAAAACGTTTTACACTTGTTAATAAGCCTATGGCGTCTTTTTTCACCGCTTCTTTACTCTTATCTACTGCCTTATCATTATTAGATTTGTTTTCTTCTTCAGAAAAACTAAACTTGTTTTCTTCCATTATTTTAAAAATTAGCCACTAATACACGAATATAGATAAATTTACTATTAATTACAGAACATTACCATTGTAAACAGAGCACTAAATTATCCGTAATGCTTTCCGAATTTATCCTTCACTTTTTGAAGCACTTTTTTAATATCCTGCTCTTTGGTTTTTGGATAAATAAGCAACACATCTTCCTTATCAACTATAATATAATCTTGCAAGCCATCAACCACTACAATTTTATCTTTTTTGGTTCTAATCATATTACCTGAAGCATCTTCAGCTAAAGTTCTGGCATGCACCACCGCATTACCTGTAGTATCTTTATCTAGTTTATCATATAAGCTTCCCCAGGTTCCTAAATCGTTCCAATCAAATTCTGCAGCAATAACATACACATTTTTAGAGGTTTCCATAATAGCATAATCTACCGAAACATTCTCTGCTTTCGGATAATTTTCCTTTATAAAATCGGCTTCTAAATTCGTATTATAAGCACTCATACCCGTTTCAAAAAGAGCATATAAATTAGGCTGATTATTTTTAAAAGCTTCAACCACACTTTTAACACTCCACATAAAAATACCAGCGTTCCATAAAAAGTTTCCTTGTGCAATAAATTGCTTAGCAGTTTCGTAATCTGGTTTTTCTCTAAATTGATTCACTGGTTTTATATCATCTGTAGAAACTTTATCAAATTCAATATAACCGTATCCCGTATTTGGGAATGTAGGTTGGATACCAAGTGTCATTAACGAACTACTTTTAGAACAAAATTCAAAAGCCTGTTGTACGTTTTTGGCAAAGGTTGTTTCATCCTCAATCCAATGGTCGCTCGGTGCTACTATCATGACAGCATCAGGATTTTCTTTTTGGATTTTTAAAGAAGCATATAAAATGCAAGGTGCTGTATTTCGCATGGCGGGCTCTAACACCACTTGGCGTTGGGTAACTTCTGGAAGTTGTTCAAAAACCAAATCATTATAACGTTCGTTGGTTAATATAAAAATATTCTCCTTCGGGATTAAATGTGATAATCTTTGAAAGGTTTTTTGTATTAAGGTATCGCCCGTTCCTAACATATCGTGAAACTGCTTTGGAAATGCTTCTGTGCTTACTGGCCAAAAACGTGAGCCTACCCCACCTGCCATTAATATGGCGTAATAATTTTTGTTATTCATGCTTTTTATTATAAGATTCCTACTTTCGAAGGAATTAGTTCTACTTCTGCATTGGGATTAAAAAGATACAAACGTCCTGTTTTAACCTCAACACATTCAAATCGTTTGGTTCGCTTTACGCCCATTTTAAATACTTTACCGTTGTATAATTTAAAAGTTTGCCCCAGCGGTACTTCAAAAATAAAGGTTTTATTATTAGGTTCATCAAATTGTTTTAATGCTAAGGCTAATACAACATCACTATCACTAGATGCCTTGGGGCTTTTAAAATGTTTCGCTAAAAGCGGCAATAATTCTATTGGGAAAATTTCAGGATTTAAAAACGGCAACATTAAATGCTGAAAGGTTTTTTTCCATTCTATGCCATGCGGTTTTATAAAACGCCCATAGGCTTTATAAGCTTCAAAATGAGCAATTTCGTGAATTAAGGTTATTAAAAAACGGTACTCGTTTAAATTGGAATTGATGGTAATTTGATGCTTCCCATTTGGTAAACGCATATAATCACCATGACGGGTTTTACGTTCATTTTTAACTTTTACATCCAAATGATCGTGCTCTAAAAGTTTTAAAACTTGCGGCAATACTTTTGGTGAAATATAATCTTGAAGTTTGTTTTGCATTACCACAAAAATACAGGAATTCTTTAAATTAAAAAGAATTGATTTTGTATGAAAAAACAATAGATTTACAGAAAATTATTCAACATAAATACTAAAAGATCTATATTCTAACTATTGATCTTAAAAGTAGTTTTAAGATTTGCAGAATGTTATGTTAAAATTAGTTTCAAAATTTATAGCCAATATTAAATTGATTATAAAAACTAAACCAATACTGGCTTACAGCATAGGCTCACTAATTGGATGCCTACTATTAAATTTAGGCATTTTTAAAGAATATGCTTTTCTTGATGCTAATGAGTACATTTGGACTGCGTATAAAAACCCTAAATTTCAAAATGAATTTATACAAGGAGGCAGGTTTTTATTTGGTATTATTAGTGAATTTGTTTACGGTTCTTTGTGCAATACAATAGCCGATTTAAAATGGGTAAGACTATTTGCTTTATTAAGCTGTGTTTTTTTTTCAATTCAAGTATTCACTTATTTATTAAAATTAACTAAAAAAGTAAATGAATCGGCTTTATTTTCTTTTCTTATCTTAACCCTACCCTCTTTTTCTACTTATTACAGTTGGAGCTGCACATTGGAAATTCCTGTTTTACTATGCCTCAATTTTTTTGCGGGAACACTCCTTATAAAGGCATTTTATTCAAAAAAACATAGAATACTTTACTATTTTGTTTCTTTACTTATTGTTGTAATATCTTTGTGTATCTACCAATCTGCAATAACCGCATTCCTTATACCAATCGTTTTTTCATCTTTAATTAATCGCGATTTCAGTATTAAAAAATTGATTTCTATATTAATTTTTATAGCAATTTCTTTTAGTATTTATTTTATTGTTTTTAAAACTTCATTGTTTTTATATGGATTAGAACCTACTAATAGAACTAAATTAGATTTATTAAAATTACCTTTAAAAGTAATTCTCTTTTACTTAAGAGAATTAAGATTGGTATTTAAAGGCAGTGGTTTTTTGGTAGCACCTATTTTCTTTTTAATTATTGGCGCTTCAAGCTTTTTAGGGTTTTTATATTTACTGTATCAAAAGAGATCTAAAATTCCTCAATTTTATTTCAAGGTTTCATGCTTAATTTTAGTTTTACCACTTAGTTATTTACCTAATTTATTATCGTCACAAACTTTTGTTTGCAGTAGAACTATAGCTCCTACTGCTGTAATTGTATTGTTTTACCAATTTTGTTTTTTTTATAGTTTAAGTTTATGTAAAAGCATTTTTAAAAAATTATCGTTAACCTTAGTGCTTATACTTATAATATGTAGCTCTATAAATCTAAATTATTACATAACAAGAGTTCAAAACAAAGAGCATCTTGCCATAAAAAAAGCTTATACCAATATTCCTTTAAATAACACAAAGAAAATCATCATTATTAAACCAAAACCTAATTTTCTTCAAGATTATGGTTTTTACAAACAAGAATCTGCAGATGAGTTCGGTCATTTATCATCCGTTAAACCCTGGGCACCTGAGCCTTTGTTTAGACAAATACTCAAAGAACGGTTAGATTCTTTAGGTTTAGAAAAAGAACAGTTTGAAATAAATAAAATTGAAGTATACGAATTGGGAGAAAAATACAATACAGACAACTCTATAGTTATCAATCTAATTGACGTTTTAAAAAAAGAATTTACTAAACGCTAACTAATTAATTATTTTTATAATTAGATTCTAAGTTTGTTGACAGTCTCATACTATTAATGCTTTTTGAAAAAATGATATCTTATTGGTAAACATAAAACATCCCAAAGCATATTTGTTGAAGCATGAAACAAATTAATTGTTGAAATATTGTTTCCTTCAAATTTAACAGGAATTCTTTTTATTTCAAAATCATATTTATAAGATAAATATAGTGCTTCAACATCAAATGCAAATCCTTTTACTTGAATATCTGAAAACAATCTTTCTGCAATTTCAGCTCTAAATCCTTTCAAACCACATTGTGTATCACTCACTCCTGTTACAACATATCTGAATATTAATATTGTAAATATTTTACTGGATAATTTTCGAAGAAATGTCATTTTTAAAACACTATGAGAGTCAACAGACTTTCTATTCCCAATACATACATCAAATTCTTTAAAATCAAGATAATAAAGAATTCTATCAAAAACAGTTAAGCCGTATGGAATATCTGCATCAGTAAAAATTCTAAATTCTCCATTTGCTTCCAACATTCCTGTTTTAACCGCAAAACCTTTTCCTTGGTTTTTAGAATAGGATATTAGTTTTAAAGAGTTATCTTTTTCTATGAAACTTTCTAATATGTTTTTGGTATTATCTTTACTACCATCGTTTACAAAAATAATTTCAACTTCATATTCAATATTTTTCTTCCATTCAATTAATTGAGTAATCGATTTATATATAAATGACTCGGCATTGTAAATTGGAATAATAACGCTTAATTTCACAGACATTTTCTTATTTTTTGAAATAAAAATTTAATAGAGACTAACTTATACATTTTTGTAGCCATCTAAAAATATTAGTACATTATTTTCAAAAGTTCATCCATACTATTAAACGTTTTGGTAGCTTCTGCTTCTAACTCATTATTATAATCATGCGCTGTAAAACCAAACACATCAAAACCACCACTTTTTGCTGCCTTTACTCCAGACAGACTGTCTTCTATAACCAAAGATTCACTTGGTTTAAAACCCATAGTATCTGCTGCCCATAAAAATACCGCTGGATCTGGTTTCCATTTTTGAATGGTATAGCAACTAAAAATTTTGTTCTCAAAATAAGGTAATAAACCTGCCAACCCTAAATTAAGTTTAATTTTATCTTCTGGTCCACTTGAAGCAACACAAAAAGGCAAATCTAAACTATTTAAAACCTCATTTATGCCTTTAACAGGTTTTATCCCTTTTCTAAAAGCTTCAAAACTTTGTTGTCTATAATCTTCTTGAAATGTATCAGGTAATTTTTTATTAGTTAATTGCTCTATGTTAGCTTTACAAGCATCGAAGAAACTGCCTTTAAAATGTTTCATACCATAGGTCAAATCTATATTTGCGCCATAGCCGTTTGCCATATCTACTAATATTTGTATGCTTATGGGTTCGCTATCTACCAAAACGCCATCACAATCAAAAATTATGCATTTGTATTTGCTCATCACTATAGCCTTAGTGAAAAATGTCCTTTAAACTCCGTTTCATTATTCAATTTAGCTGTAAACCAATAATCGTTTGACACCATGTTTTCCCCAGCATAAGTTCCATCCCAACCACTTCTATTAGCTGTAAGTTGTTTTAAAAGTTTCCCATACCTATCGTAAATAAAGATTACAGCATTTGGGTAATTTGCGATTCCTTTAATTTGCCAAGTATCATTAAAACCATCATTATTTGGGGTGAAATATTTGGGGTAATCTATAACTGTTACATTTTCTGAATCCTCACCACAACCAAATTTATCTCTAACAAAAACCGTATAAATTCCTCCTAAAATATTATTGAATAAATTACTAGTTTGGTAATTAACACCATCGATAGAGTACTCAAAATCGCCATCTCCAGATGCTATTATTTTTATATAGTTTTCATCGGATAACTCTTTATACTCAACATTGGTGATGTTTGGAAGCACAGAACGTATGAGTTCAAAATCAAAGTCGTTTTCACAATAAATCCCATTCTTTTCTTCTCCTACTGTGAGCGTATAATTTCCTGCGTTTACTAAATTAGCTTCATATGTATTTGAAATACCGGTTCCATCTTGGTATTCCCATTGATAACTATCAAATTTACTTTCAACATTTACATATAGCAAAGGTTCTAGGTTACATAAAAAATAAGTTTCATCAATCGTTACTATTGGCAATTGATTTACTACCAAATCAAAACTGGTTTCAGAAAAACACAAGCTATTCAATTTGTTTTCCACCTTAACATAAATTGTTTGCGACCACGCTTTTGTGTTTTTAAATGACGTAGGTAATGGACTTGACAGCTGATTTCCATTAGCATCAAAATACATTATTTTTAAACCGTTTTGGTTGCCAATAAGTTCAGTTTCTATATTGGAAGTGTTAAAACTTGAAAAACCATTACCCAAATCGCATGCATATAATGTTTGTGGTTTGTTAATTCGTGGTTGTGTCGCTGTTTTTAAAACCAATGGCGTTTCAGTATAACAACCCGTTAAACTATTTGTAATTCTTACCGTTATTGCTTCTTGGTTAGCAATGGTGTTTGTATAAGGATTAGGTAATGGACTTGGCAGTTGATTTCCATTAGTTTCAAAATAAGTAACTTCCATACCTGTTTGGTTTCCCAAAACTTGCGATTCTACGTTTAAAGTATTAAAATATTCTGAAATACCGTCATTATTATCACCACAACCAATTAGCTCTTGCAAAGTATTTGCTATTGGAAGCGGGTTAACTATTAATTTAAAAGCTGTTTCAGTATAACATTTTGTATCCGTGTTTGTTGCTCTAACTGTTATTAGTTCTTCATTTACAACCAAGTTTTTAATAGTACCTAATGGCTCTTGAATTTGTTGGCCGTTTTCATGGTAAAATTCAACTTGTATGTTGGTTTCAGTTCCAATAATGCTGGTTTTTACTGGTTGAAGATTGAATAGTGTAAAACCGTCATTATCATCGTCACAAACTATTAAATCTGAAATTACGCTTGTATTTGGCAAAGGATTTACAATTAAATCGAAAGTGGTTTCAGAATAGCAACATGGATTATTGCTATGAGATACCCGTACAGTAATAGTTTCCCTATCTTTAACGGAATTAGTGAATGGGTTTGGCAATTGATTATATGTTTTACCAGAACCATCTATGTATGTTACCTGCTTACCTGTTTGTCCTCCCAAAATTTGCTGTTCTACCATTGAAACATCAAATAATGATGAAATTCCAGTTCCAAAACTATCCTCGCAAGCATAAATATTATTGATGCCATACACATTGGGTGGTTCTGTAACATCAATCGTTTCGGTTAAAATCTCAACACTTCCATCTTTACCTATAACGGTTGCAGTAATTGTATATGTTCCATCTTGTGAAAAATCATGGAAAGGTGATACATCTGTTGAAATATTGGTAGCACCCGAAGTGGGGTCGCCAAAATCCCAAACAACAGAAGCCACATTATCCTTATTTTCTACACTAAACTCTTTTAAAAACTCTGAACAGATATTTGAAATGTTTATTTCAAAATTATTTGTTACGTGGTTTACGTTTCCGGTTACATTAATGTAATAATTTAAGTTTACAGATTGATACGGTGCAAAAAGCCCATTACTTAACCATGAAACGTCATTACCAAACTCTGTACCTGCTATAAATGATGCTGAGTAACCTGTACTAGGTAAATGAAAAACTTCAACAAGTATCCTATCTACATCTTTTGGAATAATTACTGGATTTTCAAAATCTATATTAAAAATTACAGGATCATATCTATCACTAGAATAAGGAAGCGTTAAGACTTGGCTACTACCTATTAAATCAGTAGTAGAAAACGAAGTAGGAAAATTGGAATCAATTTTATAAATATTAAATTGAATTCTAACATCCCAAGCTCCTACTGCCGAAAAAGCTGCTTGCCCATTACTAATTATAAATTCTTCATTATTAGAAACACCAAAATCTTCTAACATAAAAGCTCTAGAATATTTTATACTTCCACCTGTACGACCAAATTGATTTATCCAAACAGGCTGGTCACAAACATTATGAGTTAATGAAGTGGTTCCCCCTAAACTCTTGTTATTAAACTTTTCCCCGGTTACATTTATATAAAAGTTTGCATTAGGTACTGGTTTACTAAGTTTATCAGTGGTAGTATAATTATAATATTCCCGACAACCTGAAAACCAAGAAAC
The DNA here is from genome assembly GCF_039650365.1 of Mariniflexile soesokkakense. Classification (NCBI taxonomy): domain Bacteria; kingdom Pseudomonadati; phylum Bacteroidota; class Flavobacteriia; order Flavobacteriales; family Flavobacteriaceae; genus Mariniflexile; species Mariniflexile soesokkakense. The sequence continues at coordinate 160,865 of NZ_JAZHYP010000002.1, forward strand.
ATCATTATCTTCTTCAGTTCCAGCAATAACTATATCAGTGTAATTAGGATTATAATGGTCATCCGACTGACTTGCCACTACCAATATCCTTTCAACATCAGCAGGCACAACTATTGGTTTCATAAATTCTATTTGAATGATTTGTGGGACACCATCTACATAAGGGGTTTCTACAAATGCGCCATTACCTAAGGGTTTAGGTTTTGAATTTGGAAAATTGGAATCTATACTAAAAACACCAATACCTAATCTAGCGCCTTCATAAGATTTACTAATAGCCACCTGACCCGATCTAATTATAAATTGTTCAGCTGTCGATATTCCGAATTCGGAAAGCGTGAATACTCTTGCCCAATATTCGTCATATTCACAATTAGGCATGCCAGTATCAATAGGCATATTCCCAACATTATGCGATAAAGTTATTTGTGTAAAACCAGTAATTGTAAAACACAATAAAAAAACAAGCGAAAGAATATTCTTCATTTAACAAATATATAAAACAGATTTACTTATAATTATGTTTTCCGTTTTAATACGAAAAATAACGACTAAAAAGTTTAAGGCGTAGAATTAGAAACCTGTAACAGCTTTCCATTGTAATATTTGTTACCATTAAGCGAAAAATCAAAAATATATTGTGCCATCTCCAAAGCAGATGTTGATGCTATGTACCCAGGAAAGGCTTCTTCTAACATTTCGGTTTGTACCGCTCCTAAAGCCAACACGTTAAAACTTGGCCCTGTTTCTTTATATTCTTCAGCTAACAGTTCGGTTAAAGTAATTACTGCCGCTTTACTGGAGCTATATGCTGCCAATCCTGGAAACTTCATACTACCTTGCACACCTCCCATGGAGCTAATGGTTACTACATGACTGTCTTTATTTGTAAAAGGCAAAACGATTCGGGTTAATTCTGCTACACCAAACACATTGGTTTTATAAACGGTTTCAAAATCATCCATAGAAATTTCAGAAAAAGGTTTATTTATAAGTACACCTGCATTATTGATTAAAACATCAACCTGCTCCCAATCGCTATCAATAAAATCTTCAACTTTCTTATAAGCTTTGGCGTCATTTAAGTCCAACGAAAATGCCGTAACATTTCTCAATTTTAAATCCTGTATAGGTTTTTCGTTCCGCGAAAGCGCCAAAACTTGATATCCTGCTTTGGCAAAAATCTGCACCAACTCATAGCCAATACCTCTACTTGTTCCCGTAATAATAATATTTTTACTCATTAGTCATTTTTATTTCTTTGGTTGGTGTATTGCACATGGTTTCTATGGCTGGAATTATCTTATTAATTAAACTCGCCATATGGCTATAATCTAATTTATCGGCTTCATCATCAACATGGTGATAATAATCGTAATTGGACAAATCACAGCTTGAAAAAGTTTGACAAGGCAACTTAAATTCTTGATAAAAGGCATAATTATCGGAATGTTTAAACAAATCATATTTTTTTGATACTTCCGAAAACCCTGTGAGGTTGGAATTGGTGTATTCATTTATTTTGGCAGACATGTTAGATAAATCGTACCCCGTAAGAAATGCATCATAGGAACGAACTTTAAAAGGGACACCAATCATTTCAAAATTCAACATGATGTACAAATCTATATTTTCAGCTTTCAACTTTTTAGCTAAATGCTCAGAACCTTTAAGTCCTTTTTCTTCAGCAGAAAACAAAGCAATCATGATGCTTCGTTTATTATTTTTTGTGGTTGCAAAATATTCGGCAATTTCCAAAACACCACTGGTTCCAGCAGCATTATCGTTGGCGCCATTGGCAATAGTATCATCTCCAACCTGTTTAGCGGAACCAATATGATCGTAATGTGCGCCTATTATAATCACTTCGTTTTTAAGATTTTCATCATTACCCTCAATAAAACCGACAATATTATAAGCATCAACACCTTTTAAGTTAAAGCTATCTCTATAAGTTTTGAAATAGGTCTCTATGTTATTTTGTTTGAAGATATTTTCAATATATACAGCTGCTTTTTCAATACCTTCAGATCCTATATCTCTTCCTTTCAATTCATCAGATGCTAAATAAGCTACTATTTCCCTTAGCTCTTCACTTGTGGCCAAATTATTATTGATGGTTTTTGAAAAAGGCGCTATAATAACATCTTTTTTTAATGGATTTGGGATGACGTTTTTACCTGAATCTTCATTATTAATTATAACTGCTGAATTTTTACAAGCAATTACAAAAATTATCACTAAAAAGAAAACCAGATTTTTCATAAATTTATATTAGAGTTTAAAGATAGAAAACCTTATGACAAAAAAAATTGAATATTATTTTTTGTTTCATTGTAAAATGCACAAAATTAGCTTATAACCCTAAATATCACTAACTTGTACTAACATTAAAACACGTACTATGCCCATATATATGGATCGTCATGACATCCCTGAAGAAATTACAGCCGAACATGTAGCGCAGATGCATCAAGAAGATTTAAAAGTGCAACATTTGTATGGATGTAAAGGCATGACCTATTGGTGCGATGAACAAAGAAAAACTGCTTTTTGCTTAATTGAAGCACCAAATGAGAAGGCCATCCAAGACATGCATAATAATGCCCATGGCGAAGTACCCCACAGAATTATAGAAGTAAGTAAAAACATAGTAGAATCTTTTTTAGGGCGTATTGAAGATCCTAAAAAATCGCAAAATACAGCATTAAATATTATTAACGACCCCGCTTTCAGAGTTATTATGCTTATTAAAATCAGCGATTATTTGCCTAGGCTTGAAGAAAATCAGTTTAATTTATTTGCCCAAAAATTTCATAATAGTGCTACAAAATCCTTTAAAAGATTTGAAGGAAATATTGTAAAACAAGACAACAATAGCTATTTGGCATCCTTCATATCTGTTACAAAAGCGATTTTATGCGCATTAAAAATTCAGCACGATTTCAAATATATTACCACAGAACACAACACTTCCATAAAAAGGTTAAATATTGGAATTAGCTCTGGTGTTCCCGTTACCAATAAAGATTCCCTTTTTGAAGAAACCATAACATTAGCAAAACTATTATGTGAAATTGTAGACAATCAAATAGTCATTACCTCCGAAGTGAAATCGCTCTATGAAAGTGAGAATAGAAACGAACTCATCAATAAAGAATACATAAGATCTGTAAACAAAAAGGAAGAAAAATTCTTAACAAGTTTAATGGAATTTGTGTCTACTATTTGGAATAAACCAGATTTTAATGTCAACGATTTTAGCACAACATTGGGTTTTAGCAAATCACAACTTAACAGAAAACTTAAAAGTCTCACAGGAAAATCGCCAAACAACTTTATTGCAGATTATAAATTGCAAAAAGCACTCAAAGCGCTCCACGACCAAAAGGGGAACATCTCTGAAATAGCTTTTGAAACTGGTTTTAATAGCCCCGCCTATTTTTCTACTTGTTTCAAAAATAAATTTGGGGTGTTACCTTCAAAATATATTCAGCAACACCCATCTTAAGTCTTCATTCTTAAAAATAATACTAATGATTCAAAATTGCTGTTTTTTGGATTAAAACTGTAAGTGTTCTTTGTTATCTATCCATAATTTTGATAGACAACCAATACTTAACATTATGACAAAGACACTTTTTGAACGATTAGGAAGTAGAGATGGCATTTCTAACATTGTAGACGATACGGTTGAAAACCATATGAATAATCCCCATGTAAGCGCGAGATTCCTTCCTTACAAAGACAAACCGCAACATTTAGCCATTATAAAGCAACACACCATTGATTTTTTTAGTGCTGGTAGCGGTGGCCCAGTAACATATAAGGGAAAAGACATGGTAACTGCACATACCGGTATGAATATAAGTCCAGAAGAATATATGCACGTTATAGACGACATTTTTATGGCTTTAGACAAAAACAGTATTGATGAAGAAACTAAAAAAGATGTTCTAGCAATTTTATGGTCTTTGAAGAGTATGATAATTTCTAAATAACAATAAAGTAAATCAACCTAAAATGAAAAATCAAGTTAAAAATTTAGATCCTTCACTTATTGAAACCTTCACATCAAAACTGAAAGGAAAAGTTGTAATGCCTAAAGATGATAGTTACGATAAAACACGAAAGGTATACAATGGTATGATAAATAAGCACCCTGGCATGATTGCTTTGTGCTTAGATGTAGCCGACGTTATGGCATCTGTAGCCTTTGGGCGAGAGAACAATTTATTAATTGCAGTGCGAGGTGGCGGGCATAATGGTGGCGGACTGGGTTTATGTGACGATGGATTGGTTATAGATTTATCAGGAATAAAATATGTTCGTGTAGACACATCCAATAATACCGTAAGAGTTGGTGGCGGAAACCTTTGGGGAGAAGTAGACCATGCCACACATCCTTTTGGTTTAGCTATTCCTGCTGGCATTATTTCCACTACAGGTGTTGGTGGATTAACTCTTGGTGGTGGCATAGGGCATTTATCACGAAAATATGGACTAACCATAGATAACCTTTTAGAAGCCGATATGGTTCTAGCGGATGGTTCTTTTATAACCGTCAATAAAAATCAAAACCCCGATTTATTTTGGGCTATTCGTGGTGGAGGCGGAAATTTTGGCATTGTTACTTCCTTTAAATTTCAAGCCCATAAAGTCAAAACAGTTATTGGCGGACCAACTTTGTGGCCTATAGAACGAACGGAAGAAATCATGTCATGGTATCATAAATTTATTAATAACGCGCCAGACGAACTAAATGGATTTATAGCCACAATGATTATTCCCGGACCACCATTTCCCGATTTTTTACACGGAAATCAATATTGTGGTATTGTATGGTGTTATACTGGTAGCCTGCAAGAATTCAACAAACTAATAAAACCTGCTATGGATTTAAACCCTATTTTTGAACATGTAGGTGAAATGCCCTATCCGTCTATACAAACATTGTTTGATGGGTTAATGCCTCCAGGTTTACAATGGTACTGGAGAGCAGATTTCTTTAATGAACTTGGTTCTGAAGTGAGTGCACAACATTTAAAATTCGGATCGCGTATTCCAACACCACTATCTCAAATGCATTTATATCCAATAAGTGGTGCAGCAAGTCGTGTTGGAGCAGAAGAAACACCTTGGGCATATCGAGATGCGAAATACGCAGGCGTTATTGTTGGTGTTTCTCCCGAACCAAAAGATGCTGAAAAAATCACAAACTGGTGTAAAAATTATTGGGAGGCACTCCACCCCTATTCATCTGGAGGTGCTTATTCAAATTTTATGATGGATGAAGGACAAGAACGTGTTCAAGCAAGTTATAGACATAATTATTTGCGATTATCGAAAATAAAGAAGAGGTATGATCCGAATAATTTATTCAGCGTAAATCAGAATATAAAACCTGCCTAATAAAACATAATAATCTATTTAAATAATAAAAATATCTTATCATGAAAACATCAAAATTTAAACTCACCTGTTTCTGTCTGACTTTTTTTATACTCACTAGTATTAGCCTTTGTGCCCAAACTTCAACAAATGTTAAATCAGAAATATCAATTGTAAATACTATAAACGACACCGACCTTATTTGGCATCAAGCACCCGATTTTTTCCCGAATTGTTCTTTTACTATTTTAAATGGAGATATATCTAAGCCTAATTTAGATTTTTTCTTTAAAATAGAGCCCAATACAAGTGTTATTAGCCATACACATAATTCACCAGAACGCATGGTACTCATTACAGGAGAGCTAGAGGTAACTTATGAAGGTGAGGCAACACGACTATTAAAAGCGGGGAGTTATGCTTACGGTCCCGCAGGTAAGCCTCACAAAGCAAAATGTTTAGATAGTGGCCCTTGTGTTCTATTTATTGCTCTTGTAGCTCCTTTTGACGCAAACCCAACAGAATAAAACTAAAAACAGCATCAAAAACGTTTTTGATGCTGTTTAAATAATTCTATTTTTGTCTAATAATTGTATCGGTTTTTTTAGGGCTAATCATCCTTGATTTTTTAAACCAACATAGTTACAGGGTTTTCAATATATCCTTTCAACGTTTGAAGGAATTGAGCTCCCGTAGCACCATCAACCGTTCTGTGGTCACAAGCTAAAGATAGTTTCATTGTATTTCCAACTACAATTTGTCCGTTTTTAACTACTGGTTTTTCAACAATATTTCCAACAGAAAGTATCGCAGAATTTGGTTGATTGATAATTGACGTAAACGTATCGATACCAAACATACCTAAGTTAGAAACTGTAAACGTACTACCTTCCATTTCTTGAGGTGTTAGCTTTTTATTTTTTGCTTTACCTGCAAGATCTCTAACAGCTGCACCAATCTGTGGCAATGATTGCTCATTTGCAAATTTCACTACTGGCACAACCAATCCATCTGGAACTGCAACTGCAACACCAATATGTACATGGTTATTCAAGCGCATTTTATCTGCAAACCATTGTGAGTTTACCTGAGGATGTTGCTTTAATGCTAAAGCACAAGCCTTAACTACAATATCGTTATAAGAAATTTTAGTATCGGGAATGCTATTGAATTGTGTACGAAATGAAATGGCATTTTCCATATCAAACTCGACACTTAAGTAATAATGTGGTGCAGTAAACTTAGAATTTGTAAGTGCTTTTGCAATCGCTTTACGCATTTGCGAGTTAGCAACATCTTCAAAATCTTCTTGACCGGCAGGTACAAATTTACCAACTGAAGCACCTGCAGCCGCAGGAACAAAGTTTTCTATATCGGTTTTTACAATGCGTCCGTTTTCACCAGAACCTTGTACTTGCGACAAGTTAATACCTTTCTCTTCTGCTATTTTTTTAGCTAACGGTGATATAAATAAACGACCATTTGAAGTTGATGATGCAACAGGTTTTGATACTTTAGTTTCCGCTTTAGGAGCCTCAGCTTTTGCTTCTGCCTTAGGCGCTTCCTTTTTAGGGGCGTCTTCTTTTTTAGCAGGCGCTGATGTTGAGAAATTAGCAGCAACACCAGAAACATCTGTTCCTGCAGGTCCTATAATGGCTAATAATGAATCTACTTTTGCCGATTCTCCTTCTTGTAATCCTATGTGCAATAAAGTACCCGATTGGAATGATTCAAATTCCATAGTCGCTTTATCGGTTTCAATTTCAGCTAGAATATCACCTTCCGAAACTTTATCGCCTATTTTTTTAAGCCATGTAGCAACAGTTCCCTCTTCCATGGTATCACTTAAACGTGGCATGGTAACCACAATAACACCCTCTGGTAATTCCGCTTTAGCTGGAGCTTCTTCTTTTGCAAAAGTCTCTTCGGCTTTTTCTGTTTTAGTTGATTCTTCTGCTTTAGCTTCAGGAGCAGCAGCTTCTTTAGAAGCACTTTCTCCACCGTTTAATAAACCTGAAATATCTTCACCTTCATCACCAATAATAGCTAAAAGTTCGTCAACCTTAGTTGTTTCACCTTCTTGAATACCTATATAAAGCAATGTTCCTTCATGAAACGATTCAAACTCCATAGTAGCTTTATCGGTTTCAATTTCGGCTAAAATATCACCTTCACTAATTTTGTCACCCACTTTTTTCAACCAAGTAGCAACAGTTCCTTCTTCCATCGTATCGCTTAAACGCGGCATATTTATAATTTCTGCCATAACTTATATTTTGTGTTTAATAAATGGATAATCTTCTTGTTCGTAAACCATATCGTAAAGTTGTTGTGTTTCTGGATATGGAGATTCCTCTGCAAATTTTTCACATTCAGCCACTAAATCTTTTACACGCTTATCAATTACTTTAATATCTGCTTCAGTAGCGTATTTCTTTTCAAGAATTATATCTTTCACCTGAGTAATAGGGTCGATTTTCTTATATTCCTCAACCTCGTCTTTCGTTCTATAGTGCTGTGCATCACTCATAGAGTGCCCACGGTAACGGTACGTTTTCAATTCTAAGAATGTTGGTCCATCACCACGACGTGCACGTTGGATAGCCTCATCAAAAGCTTCGGCCACTTTAATAGGGTTCATCCCGTCAACAGGGCCACATGGCATATTATAACCTAAACCTAATTTCCAAATTTCAGTATGATTTGCAGTTCGTTCTACAGATGTACCCATAGCATATCCATTGTTTTCACAAACAAATACGACTGGAAGATTCCAAAGCATTGCCAAGTTAAATGTTTCATGAAGTGACCCTTGCCTAGCGGCACCATCACCAAAACAACATAAAGTAACCCCATCAACATCATGATATTTATCACCAAATGCAATACCAGCACCTAAAGGAATCTGACCTCCAACAATACCATGACCTCCATAAAAACGGTGTTCTTTTGAAAAGATATGCATTGAACCACCCATACCCTTAGATGTTCCTGTAGCTTTTCCATATAATTCTGCCATAACACGTCTTGGATCTACACCCATGCCTATTGGCTGAACGTGGTTTCTATAAGCAGTAATCATTTTATCTTTAGTCAAGTCCATAGCATGCAAAGCACCTGCTAAAACAGCTTCTTGACCGTTATATAAATGAAGAAATCCTCTTACTTTTTGTTGAATGTAAACAGCAGCTAGTTTGTCTTCAAACTTTCTCCAGAATAACATGTCTTCGTACCATTTGAGGTAAACCTCTTTTGTGATTTTTTGCATCGACTTCTATTAAATTTTATTTACGCGGATTACAAAAGTAATACATTGTAGCTTATTGGGAAAATGCAATGTGCTTAAAGTCTAAAAATTATAAAAAAAAACAGCACTTTATACACTAAATTGCTTATTTATCAATTTTTGACAATAAATATTGTTGTATTAAAAATTTCAAACGATTGAATTATTTGAAAATCTATCAAAATCATAATACAGACTTATCAAAAACAAGCGGTAATAGATTTACTAATGATTTTGATTTTGCAACTTTTCCTGCCTCACCCATAAAATAAATTTCAATTGGCGACTTTTGTTTCACCTCATATTCGGCAATTGCTTGCCTGCAAGCACCACATGGTGGAATTGGACTTAGCATTGGCTTACTCTTTCCTGTTGCTGAAATTGCCATTCTTACAACTTTAGCATTGGGGTATTGAGACCCTGCATAATAAATAGCCGTACGTTCGGCACACAAGCCTGATGGATAGGATGCATTTTCTTGATTATTGCCTGTAATAATTTCGCCATTATCTAAAAGTATTGCGGCACCAACGTTAAAATTTGAATAAGGTGCATAGGCTCTATCTCTAGCGTCAAAGGCTTTCCTCATTAAAAAAACAGCTTCATTTGGAAGTTCTTCAATAGTTTCAAAGACGTATAATGTAGATTCAATTTTTACTTCCTTCATGTATTTTCTTTTTAATAAAGTTAAGAAACTATTTAAAACAAAAAAACTATTGCAGTAGCAATAGTTTTTTTGACGCCTTCAACAGGCTGAGACTGACTTTTTATTTCTAAATTGAAAATTCTTTGTTAATACTCGCGGTATTCTCCAGCTCCAATATTAAAGGTTAACGAGAAACGCAAGGTGTTTTCTAAAGGACTTTGTACTTTTGAAGCCGAAAATAAATATGATAAATCGATATTCACCACATTCGCTTTAAAACCAGCTCCTAATGCTAAAAATTTTCTTGCTCCTTTTTCTTCAGCTTCATTGAAATAACCTGCTCTGAATGCAAACGAATCTTGGTATACATATTCTGCACCTAATGAATATGTGAACTCTTTTAACTCTTCACTAAAACCATCTGGTGCATCACCAAAAGACTGGAACATACCTGATAAAAAGTTTACATTAGGGTCCTTCCCAGACACAATAATAGTAGGTTCGTCCCCATCTTGTGTTTCATCGCCATCGGTATCCACATAACCATAAACTGGAGGCGTTGGCACTAATAATTTTGTAACCTCGGCGGTTACTGCTACTTTATTATATTGATCGAATATAAAATCGAATCCAGCTCCTAAACGTAAGTTGGTAGGTTGAAAGTTTTCTTCACCACCTTGATCATACTTAAACTTAGGTCCAATATTTTGAAGCGCAAAACCCATTCTCCAACGTCCATTAAAATCGGCATAAGCTTCTTCTTCACTTTGATAGTACCCTGAAATATCTACACCAAAGGTATTTGCAGGTGTTGCATCACCATCCACACCATCTAATCTTAAATCTGAACGCAAATAACGCATGGCTACAGACATGGCGAATTGGTCACTTAATCGAAGCGCATAAGAAGCATCAATAGTAAGTTCATTCGGTCTTTGAATTAATGCTTCTGAAAATTCATCGGCAACAAACTCAATATCGCCTAAAGAAAAATATTTTAAACTTGCCGCAAAAGCACTACGTTCATCTAAACGATTAAAATAAGTAACGTTTCCTAAAAAAATATCATTAACTAATTTGCTTAAATAAGGCGTATAACTTACACCTACTCCCGACTTAGTTTCTGAAAACACATATTTTGATGGATTCCATTGTTGCGAAAACGCATCTACAGAGGTTGCAACCCCCATATCTCCCATTGCTGCAGCTCTGGCGTCTGGTGCAATTAATATAAACGGCACCCCCGTTGTAATAACTCTTCTGTCTTGATTTGGAAAAATAATAGTTTCTTGGGCGCCTGCTTTTAAAACGAAAACAAATGCCAATAATAGCAATAGTTGATTCTTCATGAATTAATTTTTATTTGACAAATATAAATCTTTATTAGAGTATAACAAGTTTCTCTATTTTTTCTACTTTTTTATTCAAGAGGTCTGACTGAACCGTAAGTTTATAAATATACACACCTTTACCAATTCTATCTCCAAAATCATCCCTACCATCCCAAACAATATCTCTTGATAATGAACTGTTGGTTATGGCACCTCCAGATGTTTGCCCGTTTAATGTTCTTACCAACTTACCAGAGACGCTGAATATCTGTATAGAAACGTTTAAAGGTGCCGAACTATTGTGATTGAACCAAAATTCGGTATAATTTACAAACGGATTTGGGTAATTAAGTACGTTGTTTATTTGCAAAACCTCGTCTTTATCGTACACAATAAACTGAATTTCAGCTATTGACGAATTATTATAAACGTCCCACGCTTTAAGTGTTAAAGTATGAAGCCCCGGCGTTAAATCTCTAAACGGAAAACTCACAACGCCTTTTTTATAATCATCAACTTCCGTTAGGTAATAATCGTTTAAAACAATGGGGTTTGTTTCATCTCCATCAATAATAGCTACAATATCGTGCCCAATACCACTTGCGGTGTTAATACCGTTAGCGTCTTCTAACTTTGCCAATAATGTGGGTGATTCGTTTGTAATGCCACCAGATACAAAGTTTTCATCATTCATATAAAGGGTAATAACGGGTCCTATATTATCTTCTTCTGCATTATTATTTAACCCACCAATTTTAACAGTATTGACGCTTGCTCCTGCCTGATCTTCTAACAGTGCGTCATTTTTTGAATAAAAACTCACTTTCCCAAAACCAACAGGAATACTAATGTCTTTTGGCACCACAAAATCAAACTCAAACTGTCCACTTTTAACCGATGCTTGCCCTCTAAAAATAATTTCACCAAGGGTTTTAAAATCTAATTTTACTAGTTGCCCATTTAAAGTAGTGCCGTCGTTAGCCAAAGTCTGCCTGTCTATATCTTTATCGTAAATAGTTACAGCGAGCGTACCGCTATAATTAGTAAGTAAATTTCCTGACAAATCGGTTACTTCTCCAGCAAGTTTCACATAACTTAAGGCTTTCAACGTATCTGTTGATTGCCCAATGGGTACATCGTTAACTTTTGTAAGCCGAATATTGGGTTTAGGAAATGCCAACTTCATAGCAGGATCGCCTATAAAAAAGATCAATCGGTTTTGACTTTGACCTGCTATCGACGGATTATTTTTTGTTAACCTTAATGCTTCTGCCATTGAAGGATACTCATAATCGCCATAAGTATCATTATCACTATATGAAAAAAGGTATTGCCCTAGTAAATTATTGAACGAAATGGCGAAATTTACAAAAATCTGCCTTGTAGTAGTAATTAATCCAATGGCGCCTGCTTGCTTGTTCCAATAAGTAAACTCTCCAGCAGTTTCTCTATACGGATTGTCAAACTTTGTAAATTCACAGGTTACGGTTACAAAACAGTTAAATTTGTTAAAATTACGAAGCCCTTCAATATCAGGTTTTAACAAAATACGTTCTTGAGCCAACCCATCTTCGCCCCCATGCCCAAAATAATTAACCACAAGCGCTCCATTATCAATAGCATTTACCAATTCGTTAGTTACTTGTGGGTACCTATTACCTCCAGCAGAGGTATCTTGTTTGTAAGCATCAGTATGAATTTTTACCACATTCATAAATGGCTTATTATCTGTAACCAAATTACCAACATTATCGGTGGTTTCTTGTAAAATACCTTCCCAATCTTTATCAACATCATCAGAGACTACCACAAAATTGTTTCGCCAACTACCAAAAGACTCTTTTGCATAGTACAACTCTATTTTATCAACCAACTCTTTAGCACGTTGTGGTGTATCGGCCAAAATCCTACCTACAGCAACATCTAACTTGTCGTTTGTAGCCATAGTACCTTCGTTCGCATCCATCATACCGTAAAAATCATCAGAAACAAACGAACTCGTTAAATTAAAGCTACTATAAGAATGCCATGAAGGTACTATATTGGTGTTATTAGGCACTCTGTTTTTATAATCGAAAGACCCATCGCCAAATAAACATAGGTATTTTATTTTCTTCTCAGGAGCACTGGCATTATCATAAACATACTTTACCAAATTCCGAATAGCCCCTATATCTTGATTCCCTGTACTAAACTCATTATAAATTTCGTTTAAGCCAAAAACCTTCACATTTAAGCTGTATTGATTTCTATTTATTTGAGCCAATCGTTCTGCTTGATTAAGCATATTGTCTGGAGCCACAATAATATAATCAACATCTTGAAACTCACCTAAATTATTTAAAAACACTGTGCCTTTAATGTTTTGATTAGCTATTGTTGTTTTAGAATCGAATTTTGGCTCAAAATAATCTTGTGATGTTACAGCTACGTAGGTTTTTAAAACACCCATTATGGCTGTAAAACTTAGATTTGAAGCCGAATCTGTATTTAATAAATTTGATACATTGTAAATGTCGGTTACATCCCAAACTTCTGAAACTTGTGATGCATTAGCAATAGTATATTCACCAATACCTGATGCCGATGACACGATGCTATTTTTAAATTGGAATTGTTTATTATTAAAATTTAACGCACGAGTGGCTTCAATAGAAATATAATCTAAATACCCCAAAGCACTCGGATTCCCTTGCTTATCGTAATTTAAACCTACAGCAATTTTAGACGTATTTACATTAATATTACTGTTATAAGCAGACTCATTAGCTAAACTTGGGTTTGACGCACCTGCAATAGACAAGGTAGCTGTAGCCGCACCATTTACAGACAATCGCATAGATGTTTGTGTTGCTGATGCTGCAGCTACATAAACCTTTAACCTAACAGGTATAGATGTCACCAAATCCGGGAAATCGAAATTAAATGTTTTGTTGGTTTCAACATCAAATCGGTTACCAAACCAGCGCCTTCCTAAAAAGGCGATGTTATATTGATCAATTTCATGAAATTTATAATCTTCAAACGTATTAATTACTAAATCTACCGGACCGCTTGGTTGTACAAATGGTTGGATCCGTTTTCCTAAGCCGGAACTCACATTAATATAGTAATATGTTTTATCGGTAAAACAATTAATATTGGTATTACTTTCTGAATTATATCCTCTAGGCCCTTGGGCATAAAACAATATATAATCTTCATTATTAAAAACACCATCTGTTTCGCCTACAAACTTTACAGCATTTTCCTCAACATCAAACGGGTGCAAAACCGCATTTGAATTTGGAATCATACGCCCACCATTGCCATACAACTTGATGGTTCTAGGGTCAACATCATTCACTTTAACCCCTAAACGCTGTAAAAAACTTTTCGACAATTTAAAAACACCCGTTGTATCTACATAAAACCGAAACCATTCACCGGTACTTAACACCGAATTTGTAACAGCATTGGTTTTACTTATTTTATTTAATGAAGAAACTCTATTCGTATTACCAACTACAGTATAATTAATTTGAAAAGATATTACTTTTTTATAACTGCCGTTCGCTTCCTTTATAATAGGTGATAATTGAAAAACAGCGTACCGCTTATCTCTTGCCATTGCATTTTTTAAACTAAAAGTTAATTGTGCTGGAATGGTATTTATATCTAAATCCTTTAAATCGTTTTTAGAAATAGATGCGTAAGAAACATTACTAACTGCAATTGAAGATTCGCTCACGGTATTTGAAATAGACCATTGCGCAACAAACTGCAACCCTTCATCAAAATCAAAACTAAAGTTTTCTTTGTTAAACGAAGGGATTTCTAACATATACGTTCCGCCAGAAATCTTTTGAGAAGACTCCCAATTAATATTGAACTTTTGTTGTTGAGCGAACACAACAGAACAACTAATACATAGTAAAAGTAAAATTTTCTCTTTCATTGGTAAAATAACGTTATTAAAGTCGTGTTATTATTAAAAAAATAACAAAATTAAAAACTCAAACAAAAATACAATAATAAATGAGTAAATAACACGTTAATATAACTCAAATGAACGGTAAAAAAGGGCAAAAACATCGTTGTAATGACTAAAAAGTAGGGTGAAATACACTTTTTTTTAGATAAAATGCAAAAAATAGCTTGCGGTATTCGGTTTAATTCTTATATTGCACCACCAAAAATATTATTAGCTTACTTAAACGTATGGATATGAAAAAAGTAGTAGCATTCAAGGTTTTATTAGTTTTAGCGTTAACTATAGCTACAACTGGTTGTAAAAAATCTTCGAGTTCAAAGAATAGTTCTAGAGCTACCGGATGGCAAATTAACTCCAGAGAAGGCGGTTTTCAATACAATACCGACTTTAAAGAACAAGAAACTTCTCCAGGATTGGTATTTGTTGAAGGTGGAACTTTCACAAAAGGTCGCGTTCAAGACGATGTGATGCACGATTGGAACAACACACCTAACCAACAACACGTTCAATCTTTTTACATGGACGAAACAGAGGTTACCAACGCTATGTACATGGAGTATTTAGATTGGATTAAACGTGTTTACCCACCATCAGACGAGAATTTCAGAGCCATTTATCATGGTGCTTTACCAGATACACTTGTTTGGAGAAACCGATTAGGTTACAATGAAGTAATGACAGAAAATTATTTACGTCACCCAGGTTATGGAGAATATCCTGTTGTAGGTGTAAGTTGGATTCAAGCTGTTGAATTTGCTAATTGGAGATCAGATCGTGTTAATGAATATAATTTAGAAAAAGCAGGCTTTTTAAAACGTGATGCCAAAATAGTTGATGTAAACCCTGAATCTACTTTCAGCACAGACACCTATGTTGCTGCCCCATCATTAACATATGGCGGAAACGAAGAAGTTATTAACCCAGAACGAGGCAACAAAAGATTTGCCAGAACTGATGCAGATGGTAATGAAACAAACATCTATGCAACTAGAGAAACTGGCTTAATTACACCTAAGTACAGACTCCCAACCGAAACCGAATGGGAATATGCTGCCTTAGGATTGAGCGAGATTAGAAGCTACAACTTATACCGTGGTCGTAAAAAATACCCATGGGATGGACAATATACACGTAATGGCTCTCGTAAGTTTAGAGGTGACCAATTAGCTAACTTTAAGCAAGGTAAAGGAGATTATGGCGGAATTGCAGGATGGTCTGACGATGGTGCAGATATTACCAATGCCGTTAAATCTTACGAACCAAACGATTTTGGTCTATATGATATGGCTGGAAACGTTGCCGAATGGGTAGCCGATGTTTACAGACCTATTGTTGATGATGAATTCAACGATTTTAACTACTACCGTGGTAACGTTTATACTAAAAACGCTATTAGTGAAGATGGATCTGTAAAAGTTGTAACTGTAGATGATATTGTTTATGACACCCTATCTAACGGTAAAATTGTTGCTAGAAATTTACCTGGAGAAATTTTACAAGTTCCTGTAGACGAAAATGAAACGTATTTACGTACCAATTTTGATAAGAGTAACCAAATAAACTTTAGAGATGGTGACAGACGTTCTTCTCGTAATTTTGAAAGCTTTAACGAAGATGATGAAGCTAATGGCAAAAAAGACGAAACCAGAAAAATGTACAACTCACCTAAAAATGTTATAAGCAGAGACTCTGCAGGAAACATCGTTAGAGAATATGACAAATCTAACAATAGATCCTCTTTAATTAACGATGAAGTTAGAGTTTACAAAGGAGGTTCTTGGAAAGATAGAGAGTACTGGTTAGACCCAGCACAAAGACGCTACTTCCCACAAGACATGGCTACCGATTATATTGGATTTAGATGTGCTATGTCCCGTGTAGGTTCAAAATCTAAAGAAAAACAAAAAAAGAAGAACTAATAACTTCTTAGAAATAATTAAAAAAGTCCTAGCAAATGTTAGGACTTTTTTAATACATTTAATTTTGGAACTTAATCATTTTCCAACGTTTGAAATAAGCCATATCCAATTAAAAATATTTAATGGCGAATTCCATCTGACAAATAAAAACAAACAAGTTCAAACAGATGAAAATAGAACAACTTCATAATCTTTTTTTAGGATGCCATAGTGCATGTACCGATACCAGAAAAATTAAACCAAATGATATGTTTTTCGCCCTGAAAGGCGACAATTTTAATGGGAACACTTATGCTGAACAAGCTATAGAAAGTGGCGCAAAATATTGTATTATTGATGAAGCTGAGTTTAACACATCATCTCAAACCATTTTAGTAAACAATGTACTTGAAACGCTTCAAGAATTAGCGACATTTCATCGAACATTTTTAAATATTCCTATTATAGCACTCACTGGCAGTAATGGAAAAACAACCACCAAAGAACTCATTAACGCTACCCTGTCGCAAAAATATAGAACAACCGCTACTGTTGGTAATTTAAACAACCACATAGGTGTGCCCCTAACGCTACTTTCAATGCCAAAAGATACCGAAATTGGCATTGTAGAAATGGGTGCAAACCATCAAAAAGAAATTGAATTTTTATGCACAATTGCTCAACCCGATTATGGCTATATCACCAACTTTGGAAAAGCACATTTAGAAGGTTTTGGCGGTGTTAAAGGTGTGATAAAGGGAAAAAGCGAAATGTATACGTACTTAATTAAAAACAATAAGACCATATTCGTTAATGCCAACGACCCTATTCAGGTTAAAAAAACTAAAAAAGCTAATATTTTCACTTTTGGAAATACGGTTTTAGGCACTGACATTTCCATTAGTTTTGTTGAAGCTCAACCATTTGTTTCTTGCCTATACAACAGTTTAATCATCCAAAGTCAACTTATTGGAGAATATAATTTTAACAATATTGCGGCAGCAATTACAATTGCCAATTATTTTAAAGTTGAAGATTCAAAAATTAAACAGGGAATTGAAAACTATGTGCCAGCCAATAATCGTTCGCAAGTAATAGCCAAAGGCTCCAATAAAATCATTCTAGATGCCTATAATGCCAACCCAAGTAGTATGCGTGTTGCTTTATTAAACTTTGAAAAACAAAAGGGATTTAAAACAGCAATACTTGGTGATATGTTTGAACTAGGAAAGGAAGCTAAAGCAGAGCATCAAATTATTGTAGACTTGGCGCTTTCACTAGATATTGATGCTATAATATTTGTTGGAGAAAATTTTTATCAATCTAAACTAAAATCAAAAAAAGCAATTAAATACAAATTATTTGAGGACTTAAAAAATCAAGCAGATTTGTCTTTAATCCAAAACTCATTACTATTAATAAAAGGCTCACGAGGCATGGCTTTAGAGCGTATTTTAGAACTTTTATAAATTATAAAAACGCAGCTAAACCCAATGCCTCTATAAAAATATAGAGGCATTGGGTTTATAAAAAATTTATTTATACTTTCTATAAATAGGTATTTTAAGCCCTACATACACATCGGTTGTTTTTGAGGAATCTGATAATAAATTAGTTAATACTGCTCCAGAGCCTACTGTTAATGGTCCAAAACGTAATCCAGCACCCCATGCAAAATCACCATATTGCCTAAAACTTATAGGACTATAAATACTAAACCATTTGGTTTCCAAGCGTGGCGCAACAGATACCGTATTTATAATGCTATTGGCGGTTTCTGTATTGTTAGAAACCAACGACATAGACGTTGCAAAACTTACGTACAGTTTACTTTTAATTTTATAATCTACCAAAACGTTTAAAGCAGTTGGCAGTCGTATTTTAGTACTTGCTATGGTTGTTACACCATTATAGTTGTCTTCAAGCGCCTGGTCAGAACCATCTTCATCAAAGCTCCCAGCATCAACCGTAGCATTCAAATCGTATGCTGTTAATTCGCTTTCTTTATAATTTATAGACCCTATATCTGTAATAGACACACCAATTTTAAGCTTATACTTAGTAAATCTTGGAATAATGGAGTCGGCTACAATAAGGTTGTTTTTTTCATTCCATTGGTATGCAAAACCAATATCGGCTCCAAAACCTGCAGTAAGATTTTTGAATTCTAAATCGTCATCGTCAAAATCTTCCTGACTTAACCCATAATTTAAATTTCCTGTAGTAGTAAGCGTATTTGCAGAAGCATCATATTGACCAGTAACTGTGGGTGCACTAAAAAACGTACTACCAACACCTTGTAACGATTTTAATGTTATTCCACCTTTTAACAGATTATACTCGTTTTTTATTAATATTCTCCCATAAGTTAAACCAACTTCTCCCCAAGCATGAACAGTGCCATTAAAATCTTTTATGTCAAAATTGAAGTCAGTGGTTTCATCAAATCCATTGGAAAGACTTTCATACAATTCACCATTTATATTGTTTACATTCAAAAATACTCTAACCCTCGTGGTTAACCCAATGCTACTTTTTTTATTGATATTAAACATAAAAGAAGGACCCAAAACATCGAAATTAAAAAAGAAATTGTTATCATCTTTAGGGAATTTCTCCATGTCTGAATCAAAGTCAAATCCACTATCTGATTTTAAAGCATCTTGAACATTAATACCGAAATAATCGCTCCCCAAAAATCCGCTGCCAGAAATCAGGTTTATATCTGCTTTAAAAGGAGAATCTACAATATTGGCTGGGTTTAAAGTAATACCATGAATTCCAGAGTAATTATCAAACGTGTATCCAAAATAGCTTTGTGCGTTAATGGATATATGGAATGTAAACAATATAAATATTAGAAGATGTAGCTTTTTCATAATTGGTTGGTTTTTTGGTTGGTTATATTTAAATCTATAGCTCTTTCATGAATTTAACAGTCCTTCCATCTGTAAATTTCAAAAAGTATAATCCGTTAGCTAAGTTTTTAATATCCTTTTTTTGATTATTAGCAATAATCCCATTGCTTACCTTAGCGCCCAAGGCATTATAAACCTCATACGGCTCTGTTTCAGTTAAACCTGAAATTTGAATGAAATTGTTGGCTGGATTTGGAAATATTTTAAGATTATTTTTAGTTATTTCAAAATTTTTCACACTTAAAGTAATAGAGCTTGTATAATTATAAACCGTTCTGTGATTATTTAAATAACTACTGCTTGAATTATCATAAATAAAATCAGTTTCATTCAATATTTTATTTACATAAGGCATTTCATCTAAAAAATAATCTAAACCCGTTTTATCCTTAAACGGGTGTTCGAAGTTTGTCATTAGAGCTGCTAAGTCAAAACTATACTCGCTTTTGTATTGAACACCCCCATAACTATCAGTATAATTTATCGTATTACCATTGGCATCATAATTATAATTTTGTGTATAAGCATTTTCCCAACTACTACCATTCCAATCTTCTCCTATGGAAGTCATAATTTTATTATTCCCATTATAAGCCAAAAAAACCCTATAAGAATTCACCCATGAATCACTAACCCATTCTTCATCATTTGAACTTATAATTTTATTGTTTGCGTTATAAGTTAATGTACTCCGATAGTCATTTACCCATTGTGAACCACTCCAATTATATGAAATCCCCATATCTATTAAATCACTACCATTATATGTGACAACAGTTTTATATTCATTAACCCATTGTGAACCATCCCACTCTTGATCTAATATTTCTATAACATTCCCATTAGAGTTATAGGAATATAAAATTCTGTAATTATTTTCAAACACATTAGTTATTCCATTCCAAGATAAATCAAGTTCTTCAGTAGCCTTGTTACTGGAATTATATGTAAAACTAGTTTTTCCTGAATTTTCCCAAATACTAGATGCAATATCCCAAGAAAAGTACGTTTCTGTAATTAAATTGCTATTGCCATCGTAATCATAATTTGAACCCCAGTTATTTTCCCATGAGGATCCGTTATAGTATTGATTAATAGATGACAATAATTTGGTTTGCGCGTGTAATACCGTTGTAAAAACCAATAGCATGCCTAGTGTAATTTTTTTCATAAACAAAATTGTTAAAAATTATCACCTACTCTTTTAAAGATTTTCGGCAGCCTCTTTTCGTTGTTTTTTTTTTGGATAATTAATAAATCCTGTTTTTTCGGTATGAGTTTTATCAAAAAAGAGAGAAATACCACTACTAAAGTTTTGTAATCAAATTATAGTAAGCAGCATTTGTTTTTAAATTCTCCCTCATATTTAATTAACAGTATTGTAAACATAAACTATAATTCCAATATAAGAAATACCTATTAATAGGTATTTTTAGAAAGAATAAACCTACTAAATATAAAGCAGTAGAAAAATCTGTATCATAAAACTTAAATACAATTATTCCCAACACGATACAAACAAACTATCGTTCTTTTTTAAATTAGTTTATAAATAGAAGTACAAATGCTCAGCGGCATCTTTTAATGCAAAACAAAAGTCTTTAGGGCACAATTCAGAGGTGTCAAAAATGTAGAATTCTTTCTTTTTAGGTTAACAACAATTTTTGCTTAAACACAATAATTGGGATTGATCCATGAAAACCATACAAAACAAAAAATCCTAAAGTATATACTTTAGGATTTTTTTGGTGGGCAATGAGGGATTCGAACCCCCGACCCTCTCGGTGTAAACGAGATGCTCTGAACCAACTGAGCTAATTGCCCTTGTTATCGGTGTGCAAATATAAGTTAGATTTTCAATCTGCAAAAACTTTTTTAATAAAAATTTAAATTATTTCTGCTACTACAAATGTACTGCCTCCAATAAGGATAAAATCGTTTACCGATGCTTTATCCAAAGCACTATTATATGCTTCATTAACAGAATTATAGGCTTCACCTTTTAATCCGAAACCGTTTAAAGTATTTTTAAGTTCTTTTGCCTCTAGACCACGAGGAATATCTGGTTTACAGAAATAATAAGTGGCTTTTTTAGGCAATAAATCAATTATAGAAGTTAAATCTTTGTCATTTACAACTCCAAACACCATATGTAAAGCATCAAATACTTCATTTGACAGTTGTTTCATAACATAATTTAACCCGTCTCTATTATGTCCGGTATCGCAAACTACTTTAGGATGGATTTGTAATGTTTGCCAACGCCCCATTAATCCGGTGTTTTTAACAACTTGCAATAAACCTTGTTTTATATTTTCATGCGAAATATAAAAACCCTTCTTTTGAATTTCTTTTACTGTTTGTACTACAGTAATAATGTTTTTAGATTGATAAATACCTGTTAAATCCGAAGTGAATGTTTCCGTTTCTTCTTTATCAGCAAAAACAATGTTTGCATTATTTTTTTCAGCTAACTCTTTAAAAACTGGTGTGGTTTCTTTCTGGGTTTCACCTATAATTACAGGAATATTCGGTTTTATAACACCACCTTTTTCAAAAGCAATTGCTTCTAAGGTATCACCAAGAAACTGTGTATGGTCTAATCCTATATTTGTAATTACTGAAACTTCTGGTGTAATAACATTTGTAGAATCTAACCGACCACCAAGACCTACTTCCACAACAGCTATATCAATTTCTTGTTTTGAAAAATATTCAAATGCCATACCTACAGTCATTTCAAAAAAAGACAGTGAGTTTGCTTCAAAAAACAACCTATTGCGTTTTACAAACCCATTAACAAACTGTTTACTTACAACTTTTCCATTAATTTTTATACGTTCTCTAAAGTCTTTTAAATGTGGTGATGTATATAAACCTACTTTATAACCGGCTTCTTGCAAAATAGATGCTAGCATGTGGCTTGTTGAGCCTTTTCCGTTAGTACCAGCAACATGAATGCTTTTAAAATCTCTTTCTGGGTGATTTAAATGTGCGGTTAGCTTTAAAGTATTTGATAAATCTTTTCTAAATGCCGATTGCCCCTGTCTTTGATACATTGGTAGTTGAGAAAACATCCAATTTAATGTATCTTGATATGCCATTTTATTGCCCTAGTTTAAAGTTTACTTTTACAAAACCTATTTGTTTTGTAGGTGCATTTGGGTCTGGACGCCACTTATGTGATAAAGCTATTTTTTTTGCAGGTTCTAACAAACAAGCCGCTGTATTAGTAGTCCCTCTTACTCCTGGCTCTGCTTCAATAACATTCCCATTTTTATTGACAACAATTCTAACAATCACCATTCCAGACTCGTTACAATCTTGCTTCAGTGTTTGGTATGATGCACTTCCTCTACCATTCAGTCCGTAACCTACACCTCCACTTCCTGCTCCGCCAGATCCAAAATAACTAGGCGCATAAGGATCGCCATCCAACTGCCCTTTGTCGCCTGCTTTATTATCATTGCCTTCACCACCAGTTGCGGTGCCTTCTGATTTACTAACACCTCCAATTAAAGCATCCAATTTTTTCTTTTTTTCTTCAAGCTCACGCTTTTCTTTGGCAACTCGTTCTGCTTCTGCCTTAGCTTTCGAATCTGCAATAGCTTTGGCTTTATTTTCGGCTTCTTTTTGCTTTTTTATGGCTATTTCTTCAGCATTATCGGCCGTTAAAACTTCTTCTTTAGTTTCAGCAGCTTTTATTGGCACCGATTTAACAGGCTCTACTTCTGCTGGTTTATTGATATTAACAGGCTCCGATTTTATGGGCTTTAAAGGTTGAACCGTTCCCGAACCGAAATCGGTAGTTCCAAAATTTACCGCAACGCCATATTCCTCAGGCGGATCCATATAAGGAGCACCCACAACAAACAACAACAGCAACAATATAACAGTTATTAAAGTTGTTAATTTTGCCGAATTTCTTTCATGTGTTGTTTCGAAATACTTCATTTGGATTAATGATTTCTTTTATTAGCACAAACTAAAATCGTGCCGTTTATTGTGTAAAGAAATTATTCAGGCTTTACAGCTAATATCACTTTAAATTTGTTTCTATTAGCTATATCCATAACCTTTACTACATTTTCTACAGGTACCGATTTTTCAGCTCTTAAAACAATAGTTGGTTTTTCTTCTGTAGAAAGAACTGCTAGCAATTCATTTTCCAGAATACTTTCTCCTACACGCTTTTGATCTATATAATAGGTTAAGTCTGCTTTTATACTTACCGCAATCGATTTTTTATTTTCGGTTTTACCACTGGCTTTTGGCAATATAATATCAATAGCATTTGTAGAAACCAAGGTAGAAGCAATCATAAAAAATATAAGTAATAAGAAAACAATATCTGTCATAGAAGACATATTGAATTCTGGCGAAACTTTATTTCTTCCTCTAATATTCATGCTACGATGGTTCGTTTAAATGGTCTAGAAACTCCAATGAATTGGCTTCCATTTGATAAACTACTTTATCGGTTTTTACTACCAAATGGTTGAATGCCATAAAGGCAACAATTCCCACAATTAATCCTGCCACCGTAGTTGTCATGGCCGTATAAAGACCGCTGGCCAAAACGTCCATTTGGATAGTACCTCCTGCATTTGCAAGTTCAAATATGGCTAATATCATTCCAATTACTGTACCAAGGAATCCTATCATTGGACCTGCCCCAGAAATAGTGGCTAACATGCTAACATTCTTTTCCAGTCCATAAATTTCCAATCTTCCTGCATTTTCTAGAGCCGTATTAATGTCTGCAAGCGGTTTTCCTATTCTTGTTATTCCTTTACCTATCAACCTGGATACGGGCGAGTTTACTTGAGCACAAAGTATTTGGGCAGAATCAATTTTTCCATGGCTCACATGGTCTTTAATTTGATTCATAAAATTAATATCGATCTTCGATGCCGCTTTAATGGCAAATAATCTTTCAAAATAAATATAAATGGCTAGGATGAGCATTAAAAACAAGATACCAATTATAAATTGTCCTGCTAGCCCACCACTACTTATTAATTCTATTATTGAAAGTGTTTTTTCTACTGGCTCAGTATCGGTTAGCAACTCTGCACCTTCCTGTGTACTCTGTAATAATGTATTCAACATAAAAAATATATTTATTGAACTGTATAACGATTCTTTTTACATTAAAGTATATTAAAATAAAGTTCTTGTCACCATAAATGCTGCAGAGCCTACTAAAAAGCCAATTGCTGCAAGCCATGAAATCTTTTTTAAATACCAGAAAAAGTCAATTTTTTCCATTCCCATAGCAACAACACCCGCTGCAGAACCAATAATTAACATACTACCTCCTGTACCCGCAGAAAATGCTACGAAATGCCAAAGCTCATTATCAATCGGTTCTGAAAACATACCTAAACTAGCTGCTACTAATGGTACATTGTCTATAACTGCTGAACCAACGCCTAATAATAGCATCACTAAATCTGACACTCCTGAATGATGTAACTCGGTACCAAGCATTGGCATCCCTTCTTTTAATGAATCAGCAAATTCAAACAAAATACCTAAAGACTCCAAAGCTGCAACTGCCATTAAAATACCTAAGAAAAATAAAATACTTGGTAATTCTATTTTAGATAATGAACTGTGAACTGGACTGTGGTGTGCATGTGCTTCACTTTCTTCAGCATCATTATAATCAGTCAAACTAAATTTTGAAGAACTGTACATTTCTGCAAAAACAGCCACAACACCTAACGACAACATCATACCTACATACGGAGGTAAATGGGTTACCATTTTGAATATTGGAACAAAAACAATAGCGCCAAGTCCTAAATAAAGCATAACAGAACTGTATTTAGATTTGGTTTTTTCTTCAACTTCTTCTTCAATTTCCAAATCGCCTTTGAAAACCGGTAAAAAAGATGCTATAAAAAATGGTACTGCCATACATAAAAACGATGGTACTAACAAATAACCAACCAAATGCCCTGTTGATACTTTTTTACCAATCCAAAGCATGGTAGTTGTAACATCTCCAATAGGCGACCAAGCACCACCTGCGTTTGCTGCTATTATTATTAAACCAGCATACCAAATACGAATATCTCTATCTTTTACAATTTTTTGAAGAATAGAAATAAGTACTATGGTTGCCGTAAGGTTATCGATAATTGCAGATAATATGAAAGCCAAAAAGCCAAAAAGCCACAATATTTTTGTTTTCTTTTTAGTTTTCACAAAGTCTTTTATAGTTGAAAACCCATCGAAATAATCAATGATTTCTACAATGGTCATCGCACCTAAAAGGAACACCAATATTTCAGCTGTTTTCCCAAGATGATGCAATAAGGTTTCTTCCATTAAATGCATTTTTTCTTCTGGTGCAAACCCTGCAAAACCCTCTACTAAGCTATGTTTTGCTGAATCGAACCAAGTTGGAAAACTCTCCAAGCCCAATGAAATTAATGCCCAACAAATGGCCATCATAACCAGTGCTGGGATAAGTTTATCTACTTTTAGGTTATGTTCTAGCGTGATTGCTAAATAGCCTATTACAAATACTAAAATAATTGCTGCTTCCATAAAAATTTTAAATTATATAAGTTGACTCAGTGCAATTTCAAAAGCGGTTGCACTAATGCCTGTTTTAGATTGGTTTTTATTATGTACGTTTTCTATTGCTTCTCTAATTTTGTTCGATGTATCATTAAATATGGCTTCGTCTGTCATTTGAACACGTCGTTCCATAAAATAAGCAAACACCCGTGCCATTCCACAGTTTGAAATAAAATCCGGAATTAAACTTACCCTATAGTCAGTATGTTCCATAATGGTTCCGAAGAAAATCTCCTTGTCTGCAAAAGGCACATTGGCACCACAGGATATAACCTCCAAACCACTGTCAATCATTTCATCTATTTGATTAATAGTAACAAGACGTGATGCAGCACAAGGTGCAAATATTTCTGTTTTAATGGACCAGATTTTTTGATTAATTTCATCAAAAGGAATTAAATCATTACTTACCAAAGTGTTTCCTGATTTAGCCAAAAACAGGTTTGTAATTTCTTCAAAAGTAAAGCCTTCTTCTTTAATTAAACCGCCTGCAATATCGATAATTCCAACCACTTTTGCACCCATTTGGGACAAATAAAATGCCGCTGCGGCTCCAACATTCCCAAAACCCTGAATTACAGTACGTTTACCTTTTATAGAACCTCCGTAAATATGATAGTATTGCTTAACGGCTTCAGCAACACCAAAGCCCGTAATCATATCGGCAACCGTATATTTTCTTGAAACATTTGGAGAATAAACAGGGTTTTCAATTACTTTAACAACCCCTTGTCTTAACTGCCCAATGCGGTTTATTTTATCGGCTTCCGTTGGTTTAAAATGCCCATTGAACACCCCTTCTTGAGGATGCCACACGCCACTCTCTTCGGTAATTGGAATCACTTCATGTATTTCATCTACATTTAAATCGCCACCTGTGCCGTAATAACTTTTAAGTAAAGGCGACACCACTTTATACCAACGCTCTAAAACACCTTTTTTTCTCGGGTCTTTTGGATCGAAATTAATTCCAGACTTAGCTCCTCCAATAGCTGGCCCAGATACAGTAAATTTTATTTCCATGGTTTTTGCTAACGACAATACTTCGTTCATATCAAGACCTTTACGCATGCGTGTTCCTCCTCCTGCAGCACCACCTCGTAACGAATTTATCACCACCCAACCTTCGGCTTCGGTTTCAGAATCCTTCCAGTTAAAAATAATTTCAGGTGCTTTATCTTCATACTTTTTTAATAATTCTTTCATTTCTGATATTATAGATTGATTCAATTTTTAGCTTTAATTTTATTTATTTATTTACTGCACGCGTTTATACAAAGCTAAAGTTGAGTCATTTTAGGAAAGTGATTTAATTATTAATTCAACAAATATAAAAAACTAAAATCCGTAGCGGTTAATTTTATATTACTTTTTTAAGGAAGATATATTTTACCAGAACTATGGTTTTGGCCTGCTCCCGTAACACTTTTTAAACAATTCACCTCATTCCGCAACTTCAAAACACCCAAGAAACCAAAAATTAAAGCTTCTTTAAATTCCACTATAGACTTTGATGGTATAATGATTTCGTTTTTTGAATATGTTTTTAACCTGTTAATCAAATACGTATTATAAACACCGCCCCCAGTTGCCAAAACCGAAGCATTGTTTTTTTTGTTTACCTCTAAAGCAAGCTGAATAGCAATATGCTCTACAAATGTTTTTAAAACATCTTTAATTTCTAATTGAAAGGAGTTTATCAATGGAAAAATATATTTATCAACCCATTCCAAACCTAAGGACTTAGGATATGTGGCTTTATAAAAATCTAAATTATTAAGCTTATAAAGTAAATCTTTATTGACAGTTCCAGTTGAAGCAATTTGTCCTTTATCATCATAATCAAATCTCAATTGTTTCACATAGTGGTTCAAAACAATGTTTACAGGACATATGTCGTAAGCAATTCGTTCACCATTAAATTCGGCTGAAATATTTGCAAAGCCACCTAAATTCAAACAAAAATCGTATTCAGAAAACAATAACTTATCGCCTATTGGCACTAGTGGCGCACCTTGGCCACCTAATGCTACATCTTGAACCCTAAAATCACAAACCACTTTATTTTCCAACAATACCGCCAAATGTGGCATATTACCTATCTGGTAAGTCAAGCCTTTCTCTGGTTGGTGTAATGCAGTATGGCCATGTGAACAAATGGCATCAATATCTTTTATTTCATATTTATCTATAAAGGCTTTAATTCGCAAAGACAAGTAATTGGTATAATTATTATCCATTTCCTTTAAGCCTTCTAAACTAGAAAAAACCAACCCTTTTAGGTTTTCTACCCATTGCGAACTGTACGCTATGGTTTCAGAATAAAGTATTTTAAAATGCCAAATTTTATCAAATTGAAACGTTGCATAAACAAAATCTATTCCATCTAAAGAGGTGCCTGACATGACACCAATAATTTTATACTCGCTTTTTACCATACTGAACAAAAATAATAATCCTCATTAAATAATTAACACTAAAAAGCTATATTTGTAAATATTTTTTAACAAATCATCATCTTAATTGAGAATTATGAATTTTAATCTTTCCGAAGAACATATCATGATACGCGATGCCGCTCGTGATTTTGCTCAATCAGAATTACTGCCAGGTGTTATTGAACGCGATGAAACCCAACACTTTCCTAAAGAATTAGTAAAAAAAATGGGCAATTTAGGCTTTTTAGGCATTATGGTAGACCCAAAATATGGAGGTAGCGGCATGGATGCTATATCGTACGTGTTAATTATGGAAGAATTATCAAAAATTGATGCCTCGGCTTCGGTTATAGTTTCTGTTAACAATTCGTTAGTATGTTATGGTCTTGAGGCTTTTGGATCTGAAGAACAAAAGCAAAAATATTTAACAAAATTGGCAACTGGCGAGTTTGTTGGCGCTTTCTGTTTAAGCGAACCCGAAGCTGGGAGTGATGCAACATCTCAAAAAACGGCGGCTATTGATAAGGGTGACCATTATTTAATAAATGGCACAAAAAACTGGATTACAAATGGCGGACGCGCCGATGTATATTTAGTAATTGCCCAAACCGACAGAGATAAAGGTTCGCATGGTATTAATGCTTTTATTGTTGAAAAAGGGACAGAAGGTTTTCATGTTGGACCCAAAGAAAACAAATTAGGCATTCGAGGAAGCGATACACATACGCTACAATTTAACGATGTAAAAGTTCCCAAAGAAAACCGCATTGGCGAGGATGGTTCTGGGTTTAGATTTGCAATGAAAACACTTTCTGGAGGGCGAATTGGCATAGCTTCACAAGCTTTAGGCATCGCTTCTGGGGCATACGAATTAGCATTAAAATACTCGACAGAACGAAAAGCTTTTGGCACCGAAATATGCAACCACCAAGCCATCGCTTTTAAATTGGCCGATATGTATACCGAAATTGAAGCGGCACGCTATTTAGTAATGAAGGCTGCTTGGGATAAAAACCAAGGGAACAATTACGATGTATCGAGTGCCGTGGCTAAATTATACGCATCAAAAGTAGCGATGGAACATTCTGTGGAAGCGGTACAAATTCATGGCGGTAATGGCTTTGTAAAAGATTATCATGTTGAACGATTGATGCGCGATGCCAAAATAACACAGATTTACGAAGGCACTTCCGAAATTCAAAAAATAGTTATTTCAAGAAGCTTGATAAAACAATAAGGTTTTTTAAGTTTTTACAACTTCATACAATACTCAAGTTCACCATTTAGTTTTTCTAAAAATGAACTTTTTTTTTGTTAAGTATACCAAAACCTTTCGACTTAAAACCAATAGGATTTTTATCTTTAGAAAAAAACTTTATGCAAAAGACATATTACGACCCCGCCGATTTAAAAAAATTTGGAAAAATATCTGAGTGGAATGAAGTATTAGGTGCTAAATTTTTCGATTACTACGGAAAAGTTTTTGAAGAAGGGGTACTTACCGAAAGAGAAAAATCGTTAATAGCCCTAGCTGTGTCACACACCATCCAATGCCCTTATTGTATTGATGCTTATACAGGCGATGGTTTGCAACGGGGCATTACCAAAGAAGAAATGATGGAAGCACTGCATGTAGCCGCAGCCATTCGTGGTGGAGCTACTTTAGTACACGGTGTTCAAATGATGAATAAAGTGAATAAGTTAGACATGTAAAAATGATTGACGTTTTTAGATTGACGTTTTTAGAATGTTACTCATTCGTAAATCTGAAATCGTAAATCCAAAAGATATGATCAAATCCCTACATAAACGCGAAAGCGAACTAGCAAATAGCAAACGACAATTAGAAATTCTATCGAACGGTATTTTCCAAAAAGGAGCATTACCCACTTTTAAGGATAAAATTTTTGAAACCGGTCAATTTCCATTAAAAGCTAAAAAACTCGAAATTTTACAAATTAACGTGGGCTATATGTGCAATCAAGTATGCTCGCATTGCCATGTAGATGCAGGTCCGGACCGCAAAGAAATTATGACACAGGAAACGATGAACCAGTGTCTGGAAGTAATAAAAAACACAGGTGCTCATACTTTAGACTTAACAGGTGGCGCACCCGAAATGAACCCCAATTTTCGCTGGTTTGTTGAAGAAGCCTCCAATGCCGGCATCAAAGATTTTATTGTTCGTTCCAACTTAACAATTATTACCGCCAATAAAAAACACAACGATTTACCCGAGTTTTTCAAAAAACACAATATTCACGTAGTCAGTTCAATGCCACACTGGACTAAAGGAAAAACAGACAAACAAAGAGGTTACGGTGTTTTTAACGCTTCCATTGAAGCTTTAAAAATGCTTAACGCCGTTGGTTATGGCATACCAGAAAGCAATTTACGCTTAGATTTGGTTTACAATCCATCAGGTGCTTTTTTACCAAGTAATCAAAAATCCTTAGAAAAAGATTTTAAGAAAGCACTTTTAGAAGATTTCAATATCCAATTTCATAATTTATTTGCTATTACAAACCTGCCTATCAGTCGGTTTTTAGACTATTTAATTGCTTCAGAAAATTATGAAGATTACATGTATGCTTTGGTTGAGGCCTATAACCCTTCCGCGGTAAAAAAAGTGATGTGCACAAACACCCTATCAGTAAGTTGGGATGGTTATTTATATGACTGCGATTTTAACCAAATGCTCGAGCTACCTGTAAACAGTAAAGTAAAACACATTTCAAACTATAACGAAAACTTATTAGAGGGCAGAAATATTGTAATTTCACAACATTGTTACGGTTGCACTGCAGGATCAGGAAGTAGTTGTCAAGGTAGTGTGGCTTAAGTGGCATTTTTAAAAGAATATTCATGAGTATTTTAAGCAACAACAATGAAAGCCAAGAAGCGAATACAAATTCCTATTTTCCTACTTCTAAAAAAGCCATCATTATTTTTACTAGAAATCCTGAATTAGGGCAATGCAAAACCCGATTAGCCAAAACTATTGGAGATGCTGCGGCATTAGGAATTTACAAGCATCTTTTAATTCACACAGCAACTATTGCCAAAAGTACGAATGCTGATAAGTATGTGTTTTATTCTAAAACCATTCAAAAAAACGACATTTGGGATGCTTCCATTTTCAGAAAGAAATTACAAGAAGGCTTCGATTTAGGTGCAAAAATGCAAAACGCTTTTACAGATATCTTTGCGTTAGGCTACAAAAAAGTCATTATAATTGGTAGTGATTTACTCGATTTAAAACCAAAACATATCGATTTAGCTTTTGAGGCTTTACATGAAACCGACGTTGTTATCGGGCCCGCAAAAGATGGGGGCTATTACCTTTTAGGAATGAATGTTATGCAAAATGATGTTTTTAAAAATAAAGCTTGGGGAACTTCAACCGTCTTAAAAGAAACCTTGGAAAACTTAAAAGATAGCGCCTATCATTTATTAGAAGAATTAAATGATATTGATACCTTTGAAGATATGAGACACTATCAAGAACTAGAAAAATATTATATAAAAAATGATTAAATACATAGAAGAAACCGTTACGTATTTACAAGACAAAGGATTCGAAAATCCCGAAATCGGTATTATATTAGGTACTGGCTTAGGGCAACTTGTAAATGAAATCGACATTATAAAAGAAGTTAGCTACAACCATATCCCTAACTTCCCAACAGCCACCGTAGAGTTTCATAAAGGAAAATTAATTTACGGCATTTTTGAAGGCAAAAAAGTAGTGGTCATGCAAGGGCGCTTTCATATATACGAAGGCTACTCGCTACAAGATGTCACCTACCCAGTTCGCATTATGGAAAAATTAGGAATCAAAACCCTACTAATTTCCAATGCTGCAGGAGCCATCAATTTAAATTTCAAAAAAGGCGATTTGATGCTTATTGAAGACCATATTAACCTTCAAGGAAGTTCTCCCTTAGCTTTTAAAGGTGTTGAACAACTGGGTGTACGCTTTACCGACATGAGTGCACCTTACGATACAGAAATCAATTTAAAATTCCAAAACATAGCAAAAGTCAGCAACATCACATTGCACAAAGGTGTTTATGCTAGTGTGGTAGGACCTCAATTAGAAACCCGTGCAGAATACCGCATGTTAAAAATTTTAGGCGCCGATGCCGTGGGCATGAGTACTGTTCCCGAAATTATTGTCGCCAATCATTTAAACTTAAATGTAGCTGCGGTGTCAGTTTTGACCGATGAGTGCGACCCAAACAACTTAAAGCCTGTAGATATTTCTGAAATTATCGCCATTGCAGAAAAAGCAGAACCAAATTTGATTAAATTATTTAAAGAATTAATTAAAACATTATAGAAATTGGGCGTTACCACAAGGGTCGGGCTTTACGTTGCAATCTTTTTATTCGTGCCTCACAAAAAGGATTTCCACTTCAATCCCTAACGCAAACACAAAACAAGACCTCAAAGGTTTTTAAAACCTGTGAGGTCTAAAAACTGTAACAATGAGTTATCTAGAAACCACACACAACGTTTATAAAGAAGCAGCCCTATCACCCGATGTTGGCTTGTGCTGTACCACCAACCCCATTTGGGAATTACCAGGATTAAAAATCCCGAGAATAATGCAAGAAATGAACTACGGTTGTGGCAGCACCGTACATGCCCGCGATTTAACCAACAACCCAAAAATGTTGTATGTTGGTGTTGGAGGCGGTATGGAGTTATTGCAATTCGCCTATTTCAATCGTCAAAAAAATGGCGTAATTGGTGTTGATGTGGTAGATGAAATGCTAGAAGCCTCACGTAAAAATTTTATAGAGGCCGAAGCACAAAACCCCTGGTTTAAAAGCGATTTTGTAGACCTTAAAAAAGGTGATGCCTTGAATCTTCCTGTTGAAGATAATAGCATTGATGTAGCAGCTCAAAATTGTCTTTTCAATATTTTTAAAGCAGACGATTTAAAACAAGCCATAGCAGAAATGTACCGAGTACTAAAGCCCCATGGAAAGTTAGTAATGAGCGATCCTACTTGCGAGCAAGAAATGAACGATACCCTACGAAATGATGAACGCCTACGTGCTTTATGTTTAAGTGGTAGTTTACCAATTTCAGAATATGTAAAAGCACTCACCGATGCAGGTTTTGGAACCATTGAAATTAGAGCTCGAAAGCCATACAGAATTCTGGATTCAAAACACTACCCAACAGATAAATTAATATTTATTGAGTCTATTGAAGTGGCAGCAATTAAAGACCCAATGCCAAGTGATGGCCCATGTATTTTTACAGGAAAAGCAGCCATCTACTATGGTGAACGAGATTACTTTGATGATAAAAAAGGACATGTTTTATTAAAAAACCAGCCTCTAGCTATTTGTGATAAAACGGCAGGCGCTTTAGCTTCATTAAACAGAGATGATATTTTTATTAGCGAATCTACATACCATTATGATGGTGGCGGATGTTGTTAAATTCCTGCGAAAGCAGGAATCTCAAAAATAAGATTAAAAAAAAATAAACTAAAAAAGATTCCTCCCTTTGCAGGAATTCAATATGGAAAAATACATAAACATCATAAAAAAATCCTATTCAGGTTATTGGAACTACCTAAAACATGAGCTGATTTCCATTAATCATTGGGATAACTTTTTTTATGGTTTAATTGGTATTTCTTTAGTGGTTTGGCTGTTAGAAATCATATTCCCATGGCGAAAAAACCAATCTATTTTCAGGAAAGATTTTTGGCTGGACACTTTTTATATGTTCTTCAATTTCTTTCTTTTAAATTTAATTGTACTTATTGCCCTATCAAACACCGCTGCCGAATTATTTAATGATGGCTTGAAAACAATAGGGCTCTCTGTTTCAAAACTGCAATTGTTTGATGTAAACGATTTACCCAAATGGTTAGGTTTATTTATTTTCTTCCTAGTTTCAGATTTTGTACAATGGAACACCCACCGCTTATTGCACCGCATCCCTTTTCTGTGGAATTTCCATAAAGTGCATCATTCAGTAAAAGAAATGGGGTTTGCTGCACACTTGCGCTACCACTGGATGGAACCCGTAGTTTACAAATCGCTATTATACATTCCCATAGCTATTATTGGTGGTTTCGATGCGCAAGATGTAGCAATTGTTTACTTTTTCAGCATACTTATTGGACATTTAAACCATGCCAATCTGGGTTGGGATTATGGTGTTTTAAAATACATTTTCAACAACCCAAAAATGCACATTTGGCATCATGCCAAACAACTTCCAAAACATGCCAGATACGGCGTTAACTACGGACTCACTTTAAGCATTTGGGATTATATTTTTAAAACGAATTATATTCCGTACAACGGAAAAGACATTGAGCTTGGCTTTGAAGGCGACGAAACCTTTCCGAAAGATTTTATAAGTCAGGAGTTTTATCCTTTAAAAAAATAAAATATGAAATACGCTTCAATTTTAATATTAACCATTTTAGTTTCATCTTGTTGCGGAACAAAAAAATCAATTGAAAATCAAACATCTCAAACAAATAAAATTACAGTTATAACTAAAACTCCAGATGTAGTTGAACCCTCTAAAGAAATAGAGACCCCAAGAGAGGTTATTCCTAAAATGCCTTTACCTCATAAACCGCCAAAATTAGATAAAACAGAAGTTACAAATGATTCTTATTCTGAAGCTTTTAATCACGCCAGATGGAATAAATTACTACAAAAAAACGTTACTGACACAGGAAAGGTCGACTACAAAGCCTTTAAAAATGATTCTAGTGAGTTGATTGTTTATATAGATGATTTAACACATAATACACCAAATTCTGATTGGTCTAAAAATGAAAAATTGGCTTATTGGATTAACGCATATAATGCATTAACCATAGATTTAATAATAAGAAACTATCCAACGAAAAGTATCAAAGACATTAAAAACCCTTGGGATCAACGCTTATGGCAATTTGGTAAAAAATGGTATAATTTAAACGACATTGAACATAAAATTCTGCGTAAAATGGACGAACCCCGCATTCATTTTGCTATTGTTTGCGCATCGGTTTCTTGTCCGAAATTATCAAATGAAGCCTACACTTCTGAAAATTTAGAGCACCGACTCACTAAAGCAACCAAAGATTTTTTAAGTGACTCAACTAGAAATAATATTTCAACAAATAGTATTGAAGTCTCAAAAATATTTCAATGGTTTGCTAAAGATTTTAAAAAAAATGGTAATTTAATCGATTTCTTAAATCGATATTCAAACATTCAAATTTCCGCGAAAGCGAAAATAAATTACAAAGGTTATAATTGGGATTTGAATGAATAAAATCTCTATCATAATTCCCATACTCAATGAAGCAGAAAACATTAAAAATCTGTTGAATTATTTATTAGAAAATTCATCAAAAAAGAACATTTCAGAAATTATAATTGTTGATGGTGGTAGTACTGATGGTTCCATAGAAATCATCAAATCGTTCATGTCAGGTCGAGCGCAGTCGAGACCTACTAACGACCTCACAACTCCGCTCGAGGAGACAAAAATCACCATACTAAATTCCAAAAAAGGACGTGCTAAACAAATGAATTTAGGTGCAAAACATGCCACCGGAAACATTCTTTATTTTTTGCATGCCGATTCTTTTCCTCCTAAAAATTTCAATCAACTCATTATTGATGAAGTAAAAAAAGGCAATTATGCTGGATGTTTCAGAATGCAATTCAACTGCAATCATTGGTGGCTAAAACTAGCTAGTTGGTTCACACAATTTAATTGGCGTGCATGTCGTGGTGGCGACCAAAGCCAATTTATAACCAAATTTTTATTTCAGGAAATAGGGGGTTTTGATGAAAACTACACTATTTATGAAGACAACATCCTTATTGATGCCTTATACAAGAGAAAGCAGTTTGTAGTAATTAACAAAAAACTTAAAACCTCAGCACGTTTGTACTATAAACATGGCGTTTTTAAAGTTCAATATCATTTCTATATTATATATTTAAAAAAGTGGTTTGGAGCTTCAGCCCAAGAACTGCATATTTATTACTTAAAACATCTCTCTTAAGATTTTTTTTGTATTTTCAAACAATTCTTTAAAGTATCCCTTTCATTAAAAACAAATTTCAAACTACTTCATTCATATGAACATCAAAAAAGTACTTGTAGCAAACAGAAGTGAAATTGCCATTAGAATTTTTAGAGCCTGTACCGAAATCAGCATTAAAACCGTTGGGGTTTACACCTTTGAAGACAGGTACTCACTACATAGATACAAAGCTGATGAATCTTACCAAATAGGGGAAGACAATGAGCCTTTAAAGCCCTATTTAAACATGGATGCTATTATAAAAGTGGCCTTAGATAGTGGTGCAGATGCGATACATCCTGGATATGGATTTCTTTCTGAAAATGCCGCGTTTGCTCAAAAATGTGAAGATAACGGGATTATTTTTATCGGACCTAAAGTGTCCGTTTTAAAATCTTTAGGGGACAAAATCACCGCTAAAGAAGTTGCTCTAGTTAATAACATTCCCATCATCAAAAGTAACGAAAAACCTTTAAAAGATATTGAAACAGTTTTAAGCGAAGCTAAAAAAATTGGTTACCCAATCATGTTAAAAGCGGCATCTGGTGGAGGAGGAAGAGGCATGCGTGCTATTAGAAAAGAAGACGAACTTAAAGGTGCTTACAATGAAAGTAAACGAGAGGCTTTAAATGCGTTTGGTGATGATACCGTATTTTTAGAAAAGTTTGTAGAAAACCCAAAACATATTGAAATACAAATTGTTGCCGATAATTACGGGAACACCGTTCATTTATTTGAACGCGATTGTTCCGTTCAACGTCGTTACCAAAAAGTAATTGAGTTTGCACCTTCTTATGGTTTAAAAGATGAAACCAAAAACGCCTTATACGATTATGCTATAAAAATATGTAAGGCTGTAAATTATAACAATATTGGTACCGTTGAGTTTTTAGTAGATGATGATGATTCTATCTATTTTATTGAAGTAAACCCCAGAATACAAGTTGAACATACCGTTACTGAGGTTATAACAAATATCGATTTAGTAAAAACACAATTATTTATTGCTGGTGGATACAAACTATCTGACGAGCAAATTAAAATAGACAATCAAGAATCTATACACGTAAATGGCTATGCTTTACAATGTAGAATCACGACTGAAGACCCACAAAATGATTTTAAACCAGATTACGGAACCGTATCGGCTTATCGAAGCGCTTCTGGGTTTGGTATTCGTTTAGATGCTGGAAGTATTTATCAAGGCGCTAAAATTTCTCCGTTTTTCGACTCCATGTTGGTAAAAGTAACTGCTAACAGTAAAACTCTTGATGGTGCTAGTAGAAAAATACGTCGTGCCTTAGCAGAGTTTAGAATTAGAGGTGTAAAAACAAACATGCCATTTCTCGATAACATTTTAGTACACGAAACCTTCAGACAAGGAAAGGTTACAGTGAATTTCATAAAATCAAACCCTGATTTATTCAAGTTTAAAGCACCAAGGAATCGGGCTACAAAATTATAAAACTATTTAGGCGAGGTTACTGTAAACGGCAACCCCGATATTAAAAAAATAGATGCCAGCAAAACATTTATAAAACCCAAAGTACCGAAGTTTGATACCAATGCCAGTTTTCCTGAAGGCACTAAAGATTTGCTAACAAAACTTGGTCCAGAAAAATTTTCTCAATGGTTATTAAATGAAAAGAAAGTTCATTTTACCGATACGACCATGCGTGATGCACACCAAAGTTTACTAGCAACTAGAATGCGTACGTTTGATATGCTGGCGGTTGCAGAGGGTTACGCCAAAAATCATCCCGATATTTTTAGTATGGAAGTTTGGGGAGGTGCTACGTTTGATGTTTGTTTGCGATTTCTTCAAGAAAACCCATGGGAACGACTTCGATTACTGCGTAAAGCAATGCCAAATTTACTTTTGCAAATGCTTATTCGTGGTTCTAATGGCGTGGGATACAAAGCCTATTCCGATAATTTAATAGGTGAATTTGTAGAACATTCTTGGGAAAACGGTGTTGATGTTTTTAGAATTTTCGATTCGCTTAACTGGATGAAATCGTTGGCGCCTTGCATAGAACATGTTCGCACCCGAACCAATGGTTTAGCTGAAGGGTCTATCTGTTATACCAATGATATTCTAAATCCTGCAAACAAAAAATACGATTTAAAATACTACATCAATCTTGCCAAAGAAATTGAAGATGCAGGTGCCCATATTTTAGGCGTGAAAGACATGGCAGGTTTATTAAAACCGTACGCCGCTTTCGAGCTTATTTCAGCTTTAAAATCTGAGTTAAAAATCCCAATTCATTTACATACGCACGATACTTCATCCATTCAATCTGCTACCTATTTAAAAGCCATTGAAGCTGGTGTGGATGTTGTAGATGTCGCTTTGGGAGGTTTATCAGGGTTAACATCGCAACCTAATTTTAATTCGGTTGTGGAGATGATGAAATTTCAAGACAGAGCCAGCACCATAAATATTGATTCTTTAAATGAATATTCCAATTATTGGGAAACAGTTCGGGAGTATTATTACCCTTTTGAATCTGGTTTAAAAGCGGGTTCAGGTGAAGTTTTCAAACATGAAATTCCGGGTGGACAATACTCCAACTTAAAACCCCAAGCTAGAGGTTTGGGGCTGGAAGAACGTTTTCATGAAATTACCCAAATGTATGGCGACGTGAATATGCTTTTTGGAGATATTATAAAAGTAACCCCAAGTTCTAAAGTTGTTGGCGATATGGCGCAATACCTGGTTAGCAATAATTTAACCATTCAAGATGTTCTGGAAAAAGGAGACACGTTATCTTTTCCTCAGTCGGTAGTCGACTTTTTTAAAGGCGATTTAGGACAACCTGTTGGCGGATTCCCAAAAGACCTTCAGAAAATAATTTTAAAAGATCAGAAACCGTATACAGATAGACCGAACGCGCACATGCCGCCACTAGATCTTGAAAAAGAATATGAAGAATTCAAGAAAATATTTGAACACGATTTAAGTAGAACTATAGAATACACCGACTTCCTTTCCTATCAATTATATCCTAAAGTATTTTCAGATGCTTATTACAACCATTTAAGGTACGATAACCTGATGAAACTGCCTACCAAAAATTTCTTTTACGGTATCGAAATAGAAGAAGAGATTATTGTTGAACTGGACAAAGGAAAAAACATACTTATTACTTTAGATTCCATAAGCAAACCGAACAGTGACGGGATAGTAACACTTTATTTTAAACTAAATGGGCAAGGACGCTCTGTAGAAGTTAAAAATAAAAGCATTAAGGTTGATAAAGTAGAAAATGTTAAGGCAGATAAAGCAGATCCGCTTCAAATTGGGGCCCCATTACAAGGTATGCTCTCTAATATTTTAGTAAAAAAAGGTGATAAAGTAGTAAGAAACCAACCGCTGTTTATTATTGAAGCCATGAAAATGGAAACCACCATAGCTGCAACCGAAGATGCTACAATAAAACAATTGGTATTAAAACCAGGTATTATGGTGAATTCGGAAGATTTGGTACTTAAGTTAAGTTAAACTTTATTTCTTCCCTTTTCATTTGGATATAAACCGGGCAAATTATCACTTTGATGAAATGCCTTGGTTTCAATATTCATAGCCGTTATTTTCCCTCTAAAAGCAGCTCCTGTATCAATATTCCAAACATTAAAAGCCTGTATAGGCACATCGCAATTAAAATTGGTGGTTGGCGTGTGACCAATAAAAATTTCTTTGTAATGCTTTAAACGGTTTGGAAACAACGGTGAGTCTGCCTCTATACTTTTATCCATGGTTAAAGCCATTTCCCAAAGGGTTCTATCAAAATAAAAAGTTTCCTTAAATACTTCTTTTTCTACACCATGCATGGAGGTGAAACCTGCATGAATAAATAATCGGTTTTCGTTATCAATATGATACAAAGGCATTTTTTGGAAAAATTCTAAATGTGCTTTCTTTTCTTCATCTGAAAACTCATTATAACTTTCCATAGTTTCTTTACCTCCATGAATGTACCAAGTCATATCTACATGTCCAGTTTCTAACCAGTTTTCGCACCAAACATCATGGTTTCCTTTAATAAAAATGCAATTTATTTTTTCTGAAAGTTCTAATAGAAACGCAATTACTTGTGCCGATTCACTCCATCCATCCACATAATCGCCAACAAAAATAAGAGTATCTTCTTCTTTAACTTCTACTTTATTTAGTACTTGTATGAGGGCCTTTAACCCACCATGAATATCGCCAATAGCATATATGCTCATAAATCAAATAATTTATTGCAAAACTAAAAGATTATAATGAGAATACTAAAAATGAAGATTAAGTTTAGATTAAAAATCAAAAAAAATAAACTTATTATTTAAAATACTGTGCTTTTATCATGGCTTCAACCGGTTTATTTTGGGGTGTAAATCGGTCATCACGCAACCCACCAGATTTATCGTGATTATGAAACCATTTCCACACAAATCCACCGGCAAACCAAGGTTCATCCCAAAATTCTTCAAAAAGTACTTGCATGGTATTTGTTTGTGCTTTCAAATTAACCACATTCATATCTCGGTCGCTTCTCCAAGGTTCTTTACCAGCAAAATCAACACTTCTATAACCAAATTCGGTAAACAAAATGAGTTTATTATACTTTTCTGAAAAGGCTTTTATAGTAGGTTTGTGTTTTAGCCAACCCAATCTGCAAGCTTCAACGGTTGGTGTTTGTTCATCACTCACCGGAAAATAAGCATCAATGCCTATAAAATCTAACTGGCTCCAAAACGGTGTTCTATCGTATTCATTCCAATTGGCAGCGTAGGTTAATTTCCCTTTATAAACGTTTCTAATTTCAATAATAAGTTCTTTCCAATAATTAGGGCGGTTATCAATAAACGTTTCCAATTCGGTGCCAACACAAAAAATTCCAGCCTTTACTTCTTGGGCTACTTTGGCATATTCTAATATAAACTTAGAATAGGAATCTTCCAAAACCTTCCAATCGGCTTCCGAAGTCATTTTAATACCCCCGGTAAATTCACCTCTACGCACCCAAATTTGAGGTTTTATCATGATACTTATATGGTGTTTTTTCAAACTTTCAACATATTGTTTTACACCAACTTTCCTTTCACCAAACCACTGTCTTTCTGTATTAAACATAATTTCTGGATGTGATAATTCCCTAATAAACCCAAAAGGCATAATGGCAGCGTAATTCGCATGAATATTAAGAAGTGGTTTTATGTGCGTATCGTTTATGGAGTCTCTGGATGCCACAAAACTTACACCATTTATCTTTTCTGTTTTATAAGATGTCATAGAGCAAGAACAAACCAGAAAAAGTAAACCCAATCTAAAAATAATCTTCATAGCTCATATTTAATCTTTAAATTTAAACAAATTAAACAAACCTTATAAGGTTTAAGTTTAACCTTCGACCTAATAAAAAAGGACATCAATATTTATGGAACACATAGTTATTATTGGCAATGGTATTTCTGGTGTAACCGCTGCAAGACATATTAGAAAGCTTTCAGATACTGAAACTAGTTCAGCACAGGCTAAAAAAATTACCATCATTTCTGCTGAAACTAATTATTTTTTCTCAAGAACCGCCTTGATGTACGTATATATGGGGCACATGAAATTTGAACACACCCAACCTTACG
Source organism: Mariniflexile soesokkakense (assembly GCF_039650365.1). NCBI lineage: Bacteria > Pseudomonadati > Bacteroidota > Flavobacteriia > Flavobacteriales > Flavobacteriaceae > Mariniflexile > Mariniflexile soesokkakense. The sequence goes on from NZ_JAZHYP010000002.1 coordinate 203,045, forward strand.
AAAATTGGTTTTGGGAGAAAAACAACATCGACCTTAAAAAAGGCTATGTAAAGACAATTGACACAAATTCCAAAACACTTTATTTTACTGAAGGAAATACTATAAATTACGACAAGCTTATTATTGCCACAGGTAGCAAACCCAATAAATTTGGATGGCCCGGTCAAGATTTAAAAGGTGTTATGGGTTTGTACCATAAACAAGATTTAGAAAATTTAGAATTGCATGCACCCAACAACAAAGTTTGTAAACGTGCCGTAATTGTTGGTGGTGGTTTAATTGGCATTGAATTAGCAGAAATGCTGAACTCTAGAAACATTCCTGTTACGTTTTTAGTACGAGAATCCAGTTTTTGGAACGGGGTGTTGCCCGATGGAGAAAGTGAGATGATTAACAGGCATATAAAAAGCCACCATATTGATTTACGTTTATCTACCAATTTAAAAGAAATTATTTCAGATGAAAACGGCAAAGTAAAATCTGTAATTATTGAAGGAACAGGTGAGGAAATTCTATGTGACGTGGTTGGACTGACTGCTGGTGTAACTCCAAATATAGACTTCATAAAAGATTCAAATATCAAAACTAGTAAAGGCATTAAAGTGAACCGGTTTTTAGAAACCAATATAAAAGATATTTATGCTATAGGCGATTGTGCAGAGCAACATGAAGCGATTGGAAACCGAAGACCCATTGAAGCCGTTTGGTACACGGGAAGAATGATGGGTGAAACGATAGCGCAAACTATTTGTGGAAATCGCATGCCGTATAATCCCGGACATTGGTTTAATTCTGCCAAATTTTTTGATATTGAATACCAAACTTACGGGTGGGTTCATAACGCTAAAAACAAGCCCAATTATGAAGACCATTTTCATTGGAAACACAAAGATGACACCAAATGCATTACCATAGCTTTTGATAAAAACACAAACGGGTTTTTAGGAATAAACACCTTTGGAATACGCATGAAACATGAAACTTTTGATACTTGGTTAACTGAAAAACGACCTGTCGGCTACGTGATAAATCATTTAGCTGAAGCCAATTTTGATCCCGAATTTTACAAGCGTTATGAAAAAAACATCATAAGGAGCTACAATGATAAATTAAAATTAGCTTAATCCAGACCTCACAGGTTTTAAAAACCTGTGAGGTCTGCTAAAAATATAAAATGAGCAATAAAGTAAACGAAAGCATGTCCTTAGCAAAACCAGAAGCTAACGATTTATCAATAAAACAAAAATTAGCGGTTGCCATTGGCGCTATTGGGCTTCTTATTTTTGGGTTGGCTATTTTCTATACCAATTTCCCAAATAAAATCCTGTTCTTAACCCTATCGCTTAGTGCTATTGCTTTAGGAACCATTTTGTTTGCAAACGATGTGTATTTAACAAAATCTGAAGGTATAAAAAACGATGGTGTTTGGTTTAAATCGATGTCATCACGAGGTGTTTTAGGTTGGGGAACCGGTGTTCTTCTTACTGGTTTTTACATCATTCTTTATTTTTACCCAAAGTATTTAGGGCTCACTCCAAACGGAGAACCCAATACCGGATTGATTTCTTTATTCGACCCATTAAGTAAATTGTTAAGTGGAAACCCTGCAAGCCAATGGTTTGTTTATGGCACACTTTACACGGTTGCCATTTTAGTGTTTGGTTATAAATTCATGTTGAAATATAGACATAACCGCTACGAGCAATTACGAACCGCTTCAGTTATGTTTTTTCAATTGGGTTTTGCTTTTCTTATTCCAGAATTTATGTCACGCCTAAATGCGAGTCCCAATTATAATTTACCGTATTACGATTTAAAAAGCATGTGGCCACTTAACTATTATTTATTTGATAGTTGGTCTGTCAATGGGCTTTTATCTTCTGGTTTTTTAGGTTTAATAATGCTACTTTTTGGAGTCCTTTCCATTTTTGTTATTTCTCCAATTTTAACTTATAAATATGGAAAACGCTGGTATTGCTCATGGGTTTGTGGTTGTGGAGGTCTAGCCGAAACTGCTGGCGATTCTTTCCGCCACCTTAGTAGTAAAAAACTCTCCGCTTGGAAATTGGAACGTTGGTTAGTACATACCGTTTTGGTGTTTTCGGTTGTTATGACGACTGCCGTTGTATACACCTACTTAGGAAGCGACCCCAACAAATTCTGGATTACACGAAGCACCTTTCTTTTAGGTGTGGGCATCTTATTAACCCTTGTTTTTTCTTTAACCATGATTTTCAAAAGGCATGAATTAGGTAAAGACGCCCGCTATGGTGCCATTGGTTATTTCATAGTCATTGCTGCATTATTCATCATGCATTACACTGGAACAACCCATGACGTCTTTCTTATAAAATCAAGCAGTTTACGTTCCGCTTACGGTTTATACATAGGCTCTATTTTTTCAGGAGTTATTGGTACGGGCTTCTACCCTATTTTTGGCAACCGTGTTTGGTGTCGGTTTGGTTGCCCAATGGCAGCCGTTTTAGGTTTCCAACAACGTATGTTCTCTAAATTTAGAATTACTACCAATGGTGGCCAATGTATTTCTTGCGGCAATTGTTCCGTTTACTGCGAAATGGGTATTGATGTACGCGCCTATGCTCAAAAAGGCGAAAACATTGTACGTTCCAGTTGTGTAGGTTGCGGCATTTGCTCTGCCGTTTGCCCTCGTGGTGTGCTAAAATTAGAAAACGATTCCATGAAAGGGCGCATCAATGCTAATGAAATTCTTCTAGGAAACAATGTTGATTTAATGGACTTAATCAACAAAAAATAATTTAACAAAATAGCAACCTTTTTTTAACCAACTAAACAAAAGTATTGTACTTTTGCTCACTGAAAGTTAGTTCTTTATGCACAAAATAAAAGTAATTATTCCTGCTTATAACGAAGCAGATTCTATTACCCATGTGATAAACGATATTCCTAAAGTTGTTGATGAAATTATTGTAGTTAACAATAATTCCACCGACAAAACCGAAGAAAATGCAAGAAAGGCAGGCGCAACTGTTTTAAACGAAAAAAATAAAGGCTACGGAAATGCCTGTCTTAAAGGATTAGAATACATTGCAAACACACCTGAAAAACCAAATATTATTGTATTTTTGGATGGCGACTATAGCGATTATCCAGAAGAATTAACCAAAATTGTAGCACCAATTATCGAAAAGGATATCGATTTTGTTATTGGTGCTCGTATAAAAAGTTTAAGAGAAGTTGGTTCTATGACAATGCCTCAAATTTTTGGCAATTGGTTAGCAACTTCTTTAATGAAGCTTTTTTTTCGTGCAACATTTACCGATTTAGGCCCTTTTAGAGCCATAAAATACGATAAATTGCTGATGTTAAATATGATTGACAAAACCTATGGTTGGACTGTAGAGATGCAACTAAAAGTTTTAAAACAAAAGTTTACCTATTTAGAAGTACCTGTAAATTATAGAAACAGAATTGGTGTCTCAAAAGTATCAGGAACCATAAAAGGTGCTATATTTGCCGGCGTTAAAATATTAAGTTGGATTTTTAAATACAGTATTAAAAAATGATTATAGAAACAACAATCATCATTATCTACACCATTTCGCTCTTGCTTATTTTCATGTATGCTTTAGCACAATTGAATTTATTGCTAAATTATTTAGCTTCTAAAAGAAAGGTAGATAATTCTCCAAAATTCGACTTTTCAAACCCAGAAGAAATCCCATTTGTTACCATACAACTCCCTGTGTATAACGAGATGTATGTTATGGAACGTTTATTGGATAACATTGCAAAAATTGATTATCCAAACGATAAACTAGAAATACAAGTACTAGACGATTCTACCGATGAAACGGTGGAAACCACACGTGCCCACGTTGAAAAATTAGCTGCAACAGGATTAGACATTCATCACATTACAAGAATAGACAGAACAGGTTTTAAAGCAGGAGCACTTAAAGAAGGTTTAGTGATTGCTAAAGGTGAATTCATAGCCATTTTCGATTCCGATTTTTTACCACAAACCGATTGGTTAAAACGTACCGTACCTTATTTTAAGGATGAACAAATTGGTGTGGTTCAAACCCGTTGGGGGCATTTAAACCGCAACTATTCCATACTTACAAAAATACAAGCCTTCGCTTTAGACGCCCATTTTACGTTAGAACAAGTAGGCAGAAACAGTAAAGGCCACTTCATCAACTTTAACGGTACCGCAGGACTTTGGAGAAAAACCTGTATTTATGATGCTGGAAATTGGGAAGGTGACACCTTAACCGAAGATTTAGATTTAAGTTACCGTGCCCAACTTAAAAACTGGAAATTCAAATATTTAGAAAATGTCGAAACGCCTGCTGAGTTACCAATCGTTATCAGTGCAGCACGTTCGCAACAATTCAGATGGAATAAAGGTGGTGCCGAAAACTTTAGAAAAATGCTTGGTCGCGTTTTAAAAAGTAAAAACATTTCAGCAAAAACAAAACTGCACGGTTTGCTACACTTATTAAACAGCACCATGTTTTTAAACGTACTTTTAGTAGGTGTGCTTAGTATACCTATGCTTTACATAAAAAACGAGTACACACACTTAAAACCATACTTTTATGTTATGAGTTTCTTTGTGGTAAGTTCCATCATATTTTTTGTGTGCTACTGGTTTATGTACAAAAATATTTATGGCGGTGGGTTTAAAAACTTTATCCGTTACATAGGTATGTTTTTTATATTTTTCTCAATCGCTATGGGCTTTTCACTACACAATTCTATTGCCGTTTTAGAAGGGCATTGGGGTAAGAAAAGCGAATTTGTACGCACACCAAAATTCAACATCAGTACGTTAAAAGACAGTTGGAAAAAGAACAAATACATCAAGAAAACCATATCCATACATGTTATTTTCGAAGGATTATTAATGGCATATTTCGCATTTGGCATGTACAGCGCCTTTATAGTAGGCAACCAAGGTGGCGATTTCGGGTTGTTCCCATTCCACTTAATGTTGTTCTTAGGTTTTGGTTTTGTATTTGTTAAATCAATCACTTCAAAAGTATAAAACAACAGTCTATTTCATTAGAACAAAAAAATCTCAAAACGAACTTTAAATAGTAGTTTTGAGATTTTTTTTTGGGAATTTATTTGGGCGTTACCTAAAGGTCGGGCTTTTCGTTGCAATCTTTTTAAAAAGTCATTGCAAGAAGTGAGCGACGTGGCAATCTGTCAATTCGTTACTTTAATTAAAAGTTATAGTATCCCTGTTTTAAAAAGGATTTCCTCTTCAATCCCTAACGCGAAGGCAGAAATCTAAAGTCATTACAGCAATGACGGAAACAACATAATATGCGTGTCATTGCGAGTGAGGAACGAACGAAGCAACCTGTTCATCAATTAACCAACTACTTCATTAAGTTTTTAAGAAGGGTAACGCCACAATCACTATCGCAAAGAAAGGCAAACAACAAATTTCATCATTAAGAAGTTAAATTTGCTTTATTTACACAATGCTTTAATAATTCTTTCTTCATTTATCACAATGTCTCTAAATAAGACATGTGGAAATTCTTGATATTTTGACAATTTAAATGCCTCAAATATTTTAGATAAGGTTGAAGCTGTTAAAAGTGACAAATTCATTTCGGTATCCATTTCACAATCATATACAAAGTCATCGCTAAACTCAGGGGCGACAAGTAATATTTTAACAATTCTTAAATTGTTCTTAAGTGCTAAATTTTGATATGATTTTAATTGTCTTGATACAGCACTAAACTTATTGTAGCCCTTTTCTTTTATTGTTTTACACTCTACTATTATTATTTCATTGTTACCCAAATTCAAAAGAATATCCATAATATCTTTTTGGGTATTAAGTTGATTTTTAAACTTATCATCAACATTAAAACCTAAAGATTTAAAAATTACTTTGGTAAGCTCTTCAAATTTCAAACCTAGCTCACTTTCTTTTACCGAAATCCCATTTTCTTTTAATAAATTCAAGTTTCTATATCCAACATTTTCATAGTTTTCGAGATATAAATTCTCTACATCTTTATAGTGTTCAAGTATGTTTAAAACATCATCACCTCTTTGTTTTATACCATTATCCTTTATGAATTTAGACAAATCTTGTTTAGTAATTAAATCTAAAATATCTCTAGGTTTTATGTTGTAATTAAGGAGAAAATCCGCATTTAAAACATACTCTTCTTGCAATTCAAATTGTTCTTTTAATTCTTTATTTAGTTTTGGCAAAGATTGATTCAGTTCAGTAAGCATCTTGTCAAATCCATCTATCGAAATACCAACTTTTTCGTCTTTTTCTACATTTTCGAAATGTTCAATAAGACTGTTGATTTTATCCTCCAATGTGCTACCTTTTAAGTTGGATATATTTAACCCTTTTTCGCAAAGTTCATTTAGCGTTTTTTTCTTTACTGTTAAGGTTGTTCCTTGTTTATAAATTTGTATTGAAAGCAAATCTGTAAAAGAAATACCTTCTTTTATTATTTCCTCTATTTTTTGCGAAATAGTTAATTTTCTGTCAATGTTGTGGTCTTTGGCAATTTGGTTAATTATCGGTTCTCTCAATAATTTTAATGTTCGTCTATAAAACTTTTCCCCAACTTCCTTTTTCCTTACTTTTCTTAATAAGCTTACCATTTCATCAGCTACATAAATTGTATTTTCTTTTTTTGAAAAGAAAATAACTCCAAGGTTTTTTAAGTTGTTAATTACATCTTGAATATCAGCCTTTTTTACAGGCAAAATCGAATAGTTTATTAGTTTAACATCTTCTTGGGACAACCCAAGCTGTTTAGCTAATGTTAATATTATGGATAATTCATCCGAAGATATTTTTGCTTCCCTATTGTTTGCAATATCATTATTATATGCTGTAGAAAGGCATGATTTATAAATCCTATAATCTCTTTTTCTTGATTCGCTTAATTCTGATTTTTCATTCTCTAATTCGTTATTTAGATTTTTAATTTTGACTTTTAAATTTTTGATTTCAGTTTCGTATAACCTTGAAAACCAATCTTGTTTCATTATACAATTCCCATCTCGAATTATAATATCAATAAGAATATCCAATTGAGAATTAGCTTCTTGAAATTCACACAATAGATATTCTGTAAATTCATTTGATGTTAAACTAAAAATATTAGATACATTCAAATTGTCAACCGATTTAAGTCCCTTGTCTGAAGAACTCAAAATTTTCTCAATTTCCTTAGCATTTTTAGGGTTTTTAGAAATTATATGGTCAATGATTTTTATAAAAGAGTTCTTTTCTAAAGAGCCTAGTTTATCTAATATTTTTTCTAATTTCATATATCTCTTTTTTTATATATTTTAATTAATAACTTTTTATAAATCTAATAAATTTTTCTTACAAAATACTTAAGTAAAATCATTTTGCCAATTTTAATCTTTTAACAAAAACACCGCGAAATACACAACACATTTTCACATAATACGTATCTTTAAACAGGTAATGCTTAATTAAAATGACAAACAACAAACCTAAAAACAGACTCACCGCACAAGCCTATATTGATGGCGTTTTAAGTGGCGATCGCGTTATTCTGTCTAGGGCTATTACCGTTATAGAAAGTCATTTAGAAAGCGACAAAGCACTTGCCAAAACCATTATTCAGGCCATTTTACCTGCTTCGGGCAATTCCATACGTATTGGTATTACGGGTGTTCCGGGTGTGGGCAAAAGCACGTTTATTGAGGCTTTTGGCAAGCATCTCATAAACCAAGGTCATAAAGTTGCGGTTTTGTCTATAGACCCAAGTAGCCAACGTTCTAAAGGCAGCATTTTAGGCGATAAAACCCGTATGGAAGCATTGAGCACTTTAGAGCGTGCTTACATTCGTGCATCGGCTTCGGGCGACACCCTTGGCGGTGTCGCCAACAAAACTGCCGAAAGCATGCTACTTTGTGAAGCTGCTGGTTACAACGTCATTCTAATTGAAACGGTTGGCGTGGGGCAATCGGAAACCGCCGTATATGGTATGACCGATTTTTTTCTGCTCTTAATGCTAGCGGGTGCAGGCGATGAACTTCAAGGTATTAAAAAAGGTATTATGGAAATGGCAGATATGCTGGTTATTAATAAAGCCGATGGCGACAATATTAAAAAAAGCGACCTAGCACGTTTACAATACCAAAATGCGTTGCATATTTTTCCACCTTCGGAATCGGGTTGGGAAAAGGTGGTTACCACAGCATCGTCTACCAAAAACACAGGGATCGATACTGTTTGGAATACCATTTTAAACTACCAAGCATTGGTGACTGAAAATGGTTATTTCATTAAAAACAGGCAGCACCAAAACATTCGTTGGATGTACGACACCATTAATAATGAACTAAAACAGCTATTTTACGGTTCTGAAGCCATTACAAAGGAGCTTCTTATTTTGGAAAAAGATGTAATATCCTCTAAAATATCGCCATTAAAAGCGGCAAACTCTGTTATTGAAATGTTTAAAAAACGACTCTAACAACTTTCAATACGCATTTCTTGAACATGTTAAACACTACTCTATTAAAACAAAACAAAATACTTTTATTACTAGCGGTTTCATGTGTGTTCTTTTACTTCGCATTTGCGTATAATTTAGTACGAACCGATTATATAAAATTGATAACACTGTATTCGGCATTGTTTTTTATATTTTATAAATTGGTGCAACTTTTAAAAACCCAACTAGTATTTTTAACCTGGTTAGCTTTTATTTTTAGAGCCATTTTTATTTTGGCCATACCAAACTTATCACAAGATTTTTACCGATTTATTTGGGATGGCAGAATGATTTTAGAAGGTTTCAACCCATACTTACACACTGTAGAACCCTTTATAAGCGTGGGAGAATTCCCCGTTTCTCAAGCCCAAGAATTACGCAATGGCATGGGAGAACTTAATGCCAGCCACTTTACCAATTACCCACCTTTAAACCAATTGTACTTTGTGATTGCAGGCTTATTTGCTGGAAAAAGCATATTGGGTTCGGTTATGGTGATGCGCTTACTAATTATAGCTGCCGATTTTGGCACCCTCTTTTTCGGAAAAAAACTTTTAGAAAAATTAAACATTCCTATACATAACATCTTTTGGTATATTTTAAATCCGTTTATCATAATTGAATTAACTGGGAATCTTCATTTTGAAGGTGTGATGATTTTCTTTTTGATTTGGAGTTTGTATTTATTACATTCGGGGAAATGGATTTTTGCTGCAATCGTTTTAGGGTGTTCTATTTCGGTAAAATTGATTCCTTTGATGCTTTTGCCTTTGTTTTTTAAGTGGTTTGTAAAACGACCTCTCGACTGCGCTCGAGGTGACAAAAAAGAAAATATTGAGGTTTCGACTGCGCTTAACCAGACAATACTGAAACAATTCCGATCGTTATCGGGACAGCATAACGAAGCGAAAAGCGTCATTGCGAATGAAATGAAGCAATCTGCTTCTAAAGAAAAGATTGCTTCGTCGCTCACTCCTCGCAATGGCGGGAAACAAGTTTATTTTTTGTCAGGATTTACAAAATTAACGGGGTTTTACACTATAACTCTACTCTCTACTGCCTTATTATTTCTTCCTTTTTACTCAAAACAATTCATTAGTAATTATGCTAAAACCGTTGGTTTGTGGTTTCAAGATTTTGAGTTTAATGCCAGTTTATACTACATCGCTAGAGAAATTGGATACTTGTTTAGAGGCTACAACGAAATTGCTACAATAGGAAAAACCATTCCTGTTATTGTTATTTTATTTGTGTTGGGAATAACTTTCTTAAGAAAAAACAAAACCACTGCTCAACTTATTACAAGTATGCTTTTAGTGCTTTCCTTTTACTATTTTACGGCTACAACAGTACATCCATGGTACCTGGCAACGCTTTTGATACTATCTGTTTTTACCAATTATAAATTCCCTTTGGTTTGGAGTTTTGCTATTATACTAAGCTATTTAGCGTATATGAACACAAACAATTCCGAAAACCTTTGGATTATTGGAATTGAATACAGCATTGTTTACAGTGTATTTATTTGGGACGTTCTTATAAACAAAAAAAAGACTGTCTGAAAAGTGTATCATATTTACTTTATCATAGAAATCAATATGACACAAAATCGCACTTTTTAGACAGTTTCTTTATATATACTATTTTTCAAAAATGGATTCTGAGTTTTTAAAACTTTTGAACTCCAACATATAATCGTTTGGATCTTTTATAAAGAATGAGACATGCTCTCCAGCCTTACCTTCCAAAAACCTTGATTGGGTAACCAAATCCAGTTTCTGATTGTTAAGTTTGGCGTAAATCTGTTCCCAATCTTTTAAATCTACAATAACTCCAAAATGAAACGATGGTAATATTTTACCTTCGAAAACATAATTAGGACTAATAAAGCTAAACTTTTCGGCTTTTATAAATGTTATTTGGTTGCCAAATAAATCTATATCAACCCAACTTTGTGTTTTCCTTCCTAAGGAAGCGCCAATATTATCCACATAAAAGTTTTCTGTTCCTTTTACGCTTAAACATGGCAACGACATATGAAATGATGCGCCCATAATATAATAGGATTAAAGAGGTTTTAAACTTTCAACTCTGTAAATTACAAAATCTTCGTCATCATCTTCAAAATCTTCAACAAAAGTTATTCTAAAACTTTTATCAACCAGACTTTTATCGTTCTTTAAATCATATTGTTTTAACACTCTTGGATGTACTTCCTCGAATACTAATTCTTCTCCATTTTCAAACCAAAACGTAAAATAACCGTTTTTGTAAGACTTAAAAATAGCTGTTCTCATACCAACTATCTACTATAATTAATCAATATCATCCTCATCCTCTTCATCATCGTAATCTGAATCGGCATCATCCATATCGGCATCATCGTCGTCATCACCATCATCATCCGAACTTGGTTTTTTAACAACCACATCATCATCATCGTCGTCTAAATTCGCATCGGCATCATCCACTTTAACTTCTTCAAAATCATCATCAGCAACATCAGAATCATCATCACCAAAGTCTTCCATAGCTTGCACTAAGCGTTTACCAACTTTTACTAAATAAATAGTATCATCGGTTCTTACCTCTACAGCTTCAATTATTTCATTTTGAGCATTTCTAAACGAAATAATATCGGTCTCATCGTATCCATCGGGAAACTTTTCAACAAGAAGATTTAATATATCTTCATTTAATTTTTTGTAATCTACAATTTTGCGTAACATTTTTATTTGGGTTGGATTATTGGTCTAACAAATATGCAAAAATTAATGGTGCAACGATAGTTGCATCGCTTTCTATTATATATTTTGGAGTATCTATATCTAATTTACCCCAAGTGATTTTTTCGTTTGGCACAGCCCCAGAATACGAACCGTAACTGGTTGTAGAGTCGCTAATTTGACAAAAATAACTCCAAAAAGGAATGTCGTGCATTTCCATGTCTTGGTAAAGCATTGGAACTACACATATTGGGAAATCGCCCGCAATTCCTCCACCTATTTGGAAGAAACCTACACCTTTTCCACTTGAATTTTCTGGATACCAATCAGCTAACCACATCATGTATTCAATACCACTTTTGGTGGTAGATGCTTTTAATTCACCTTTAATACAATAAGAAGCAAAAATATTACCCATAGTACTATCTTCCCATCCTGGAACCACAATAGGCAAGTTTTTTTCAGCTGCTGCAACCATCCAAGAATCTTTTGGGTCTATCTCGTAATATTGTTCTAAAACCCCTGAATTTATCATTTGATACATAAATTCGTGAGGAAAATAGCGCTCGCCCGATTTATCTGCTTTATTCCAAATATGGAATAAATGCGATTGCAAACGTCTGAAAGCTTCTTCTTCTGGAATACATGTATCGGTAACACGGTTAAAATGATTATCTAATAAATCTCTTTCTTCTTGTGGCGATAAATCTCTATAATTCGGCACTCTTTTGTATGAATTGTGCGCTACTAAATTCATAATATCTTCTTCAAGGTTAGCGCCTGTACACGAAATAATATGAATTTTATCTTGACGAATCATTTCTGCTAACGATTTTCCTAACTCGGCAGTACTCATGGCACCAGCTAAAGTTACCATCATTTTTCCATTTTCCAACAAATGAGTTTCATACCCTTTTGCAGCATCTACTAAAGCAGCAGCATTAAAATGTAAATAATTTTTTTCTATAAATTGTGATATGGGTCCTTTAGTACTCATCGTCGTCGTTAAATTTTGTAATGTTATTCTTTTGTTTTGAGTTATCGTAAGAGTTATCGTAATCATCACCTACTCCTTGGTCTATAAATTTATAACTTAACATTTTATAATACAATTTTGCTGCTAAAAAATCGGAAGATTTTTGTTTTACGCTCGGGTTTAGCTCAACAATATCAAAACCTACCACGTTTTTTTCAGCAAAAACCTGTTTTAAAAAATCTAAAGTTTCATACCAAAACAAACCGCCCGGTAATGGTGATGTGGTATTTGGCATAATGGATTGGTCTAAACCATTCAAACTGAAATTGATAAATACATTATCGGTCATTTGGTCTATGGCAGAATCCATCCACGTATCATCAACCGCCATTTCGTGCGCAAAATACGTTTTATCGGTATCTGCAATCGTTTTTTCTTTCGCACTCATGGAGCGAATACCCACTTGTATTAAATTGGTTGTTTGGTTTGCTTCGTTAAGCGCACAAGCGTTGTTTAAAGCCGACCCGCTATGCGATTTTCGTAAATTGGCATGTGCACCAATATGCAATACTGTTAAGCTCGGGAACATTTCGTTAAAAGCACGAATGGTCCCTATGGAAACTGAATGTTCGCCACCAAAAATGGTTACGAACTTATTCTTTTTAATATATTTTTTTGTGGTTTGATGAACCGCTTCAATCAATACTTCTGGAGATTCTTCACCTTCAATTGCATCTGTTAAATAAATACCTTGTTGATATACTTCAGTATCTGTTTCAATGTCATAAAGCTCCATGTTTTTTGAAGCCTTTAAAAACGCTTCCGGCCCTTTACAAGCGCCTTTTTGTATTGTACTCGTTCCATCAAAAGGCACAGGGATTAAAACAATTTTTGATTGTTCCAATTTTGCAAACTCTTCAGGAATTCCAGCATACGTGTTATTTGTCATAACCTAAAATTTTAAGTAAGTCTTCACTTTTTTGTTGTTCACTAAATAATTCTGTTGTGATGTTTCCATCGGCATCTCTATCTATTAAAATATGTTTTGGTGACGGTATTAAGCAGTGCTGCAAACCACCAAATCCACCAATTGTTTCTTGATAAGCACCTGTATTAAAAAATCCAATATACAATGGTTTTTCTTTGTTATATTTTGGCAAATAAATAGCATTCATGTGCTGTTCGCTATTATAGTAATCGTCGCTATCACAGGTTAAACCTCCTAACAAAACACGTTCGTAACTTTCATTCCATCTGTTAATGGGTAACATCACAAAACGTTTATTAATAGCCCAAGTATCTGGTAACGTTGTAATAAATGAGGAATTAATCATGTTCCACTTCTCACGGTCGTTTTGTTGTTTTTGGTACAAAACCTCATAAATAGCACCGCCGCTTTCACCTACTGTAAAACTTCCAAATTCGGTAAAAATATTAGGCACTTCTACTTCTTCTTCTTCACAAACCAATTTTATTTGATTGATGATTTCGCCAACAATGTATTCATAATCAAAATCGAAAGCCAAGGAATTTTTTATAGGGAAACCGCCACCAATATTTAAACTATCTAAGCTTGGGCAAATACGTTTTAGGCTGGTATAAACTTTCAAACATTTTGTTAACTCGTTCCAGTAATAGGCATTATCTCGAATTCCTGTATTGATAAAAAAATGAAGCATTTTAAGTTTCACCTTTTTGTTTTCTTTTATCTGACTTCTGTAAAAAGGTAAAATATTTTTATAACCAATACCTAAACGCGACGTATAAAACTCGAATTTTGGTTCTTCTTCTGAAGCGATTCTGATACCTATATTAAATTTCCCTTTTATTTCTTTCGATAATAAATCAATTTCCTCGTAATTATCAATAATTGGGATACAGTTTTTGTGTCCGCTATTAATTAACCTAGCTAAATTTGAAATGTATTGATCTCTTTTAAAACCGTTACTAATCACATAGGTTTTATCGGTTATTTTCCCTTCAGCTTTTAAACTTTCAACAATGTCAATATCAAAAGCCGACGATGTTTCTATATGTATGTCATTCTTCAAAGCCTCATCAAGCACATGCTTAAAATGAGAACTTTTAGTACAATAGCAGTAATTGTATTTACCTTTATACTTATTGGCTTTAATGGCCTTGTCAAACCATTCTTTAGCTCTATTTATGTTGTTTGAAATTTGTGGTAAGTATGTAAATTTTAAAGGCGCTCCATATTGTTCAACTAAACCCATAAGGTCTATACCATGAAACTCTAAATGCTTGTCGTTTAGATCAAATTCTTCTTGCGGAAAATAAAAAGATTGATTAATTAAATCAATGTATTTGGTATTCATTCTTTATTTTTAGATGTAATAGTTAAATGATAATTTTTTAAAGTTAAGAAACCATTCGTTTCTAATCAAATTATATTCCCTATTAATCAAATTCGGATGGGGCTCTGTGTAGTTGGTATAAAGCCATAAATATGCTGGCTACCAGCAATAGCATATACAGAAGTTAGCTTTAAAATTCGGTTACTTTTTCTGTAAGCTGCTTTTGAAAATAACTTCTTAAATTTCAAAAACCCGAACATATAAACACGTCTCAATTTGTTCAGTAATTACATTACAAATGAAATATAAAAAATTTAATTATAAAGTAATTTGGATTTTTTTTTTGGATTTTTTTTGAAATGGATTTTGGGCGTTACCCACAAGGGGTCGGGCTATACATTACAATCTTTTTGTTCGTGCCTCACAAAAAGGATTTTCACTGCTATACCTAACGCGCATCCCGTAAACCAAATTAACTTTTAGTAAAAGTAATATATTGAAAATATAGCGTATTTTTTTTACAGAAAATAATTTTATATTTACGAGATAACCAGTAATATAAACTTAATGTATCCTGAATTATTTATGGGATATGTGTGATGATGGTTGCTATATAACGAGTTAGCTACAAGTAAAATGAAATATCAATACTCAGAAGATAATAAGGCTAAAGCGATAAAACGAAATAGAATAGTGATGTCAGTTCAATATGGAATTGGTGCTGCAGTAATGATTTACATTTTAATCAATAATTGGTCGACTTTAGGAATTGAGATAAAAACTCCCTTATTAGTTGGACTTATTGCTTTACCCTTCGCGTGGATTTATTTTGATAGAAACTTCAGTGCAAAAACGTCTGGAGCGTACGAAATTAAAGATAATTACCTGATAATTGAAGAAAAAGAGACTATTAAGCACAAAATCTCTCTTGACTCTATTCGACAACTTAAAAAAATTCCTAACGGACATAGAATTGAAACCAATAGCGGAACTGCTTATATTCTTGACGGAATTGAAAATAAAGATGAATTACTGAAAAGAATAAATAAAACCAGTAGATAACAACACCTATACGCAATGCCCTGCGGGACACTGCGCATAGCCAAACACGTTACCTTACATTTTGACCCGTCCTGAAATAAGGCTATATAATTTTAAACATTATCTATAAAAATGACAAAGTCATCAGACGGTATTCAGAACCTTTTAAACTGAAAATTTTAGACGAAATTACAACTGGAAAGCTAAACAAAAACCCAACTAAAGCATTTTCAAATTATTCAATTCCTGCTCAGTAAGGTGTTTCCAATGACCACGCGGGATATCCTTTTTAGTAAGTGGCCCAATAGCAACACAATCTAAACTAACAATCTCGTATTTAAAGTGGTCGAAAATAGTACGAATCAAAGTATTCCCAATATTCTTGATTTTTAAACCTATTTGATTTTTAGCTTCACCATCAATATAACTAATCTCCTCAACCGCAATAAGTTTCCCTTCTAATTTAAAACCAGCTTGAATTGCTTTTAAATCTTCAAGTTTTAAATTCTTATCTAATTCTATCTGAAATAAGCGCGGTACCCCATTTTTAGAATTGGTAAACTTTGCAGCAATAACGTCATCGTTTGTAAATAACAATAGACCTTTTGAGTTCCTGCCCAAGCGCCCAATAGGTTTTATTCTAGAGGTTGTAGCATTCGCCACTAAATCCATAACCGTTCTTCCTTTTCCTTCGCTGGTAGTGGTTGCAAATCCTTTAGGTTTGTTTAGTAAAACGTATGCTTTTTTTTCTGGGTTAATGCGGGCTCCATCGTAACGAACTTCATCTTCTAGCTTTACTTTATAACCCATTTCGGTAATTACTTTCCCGTTTACCGTTACAAGACCTGTAGCAATATGCACATCGGCTTCTCTACGAGAGCACATCCCAGAGTTGGCAACATATTTATTTAATCTAATCTCGTCTGGATTTGAAGTTCTTTTAGATGGCGGATTCACATTTCTAATAGGCGCATTTCCTCTGGCAAAACTTTTACCTTTAGAAGCGCTTCCACCTCTATTTACATTTTTACCGTTACCATTTTGCTGACTTCTTCCTGAAGGTTTCCCTTTTCCACTTGTTCCTTGCGTTCTGCTCATCACTTTAATTTTTTTCAAAGATACTTTTTAAAATTACGATTTACGATTTTTTGATTTACGATTTTAAAAAATCCTATTCAACAACAAATCAATATCTATTAATAAAATACTAAAAACACCTAAAACGATTATGAATTTTAAAATACTGTGCCCCAGCAAGTACTGTAACTTGTTTTTAGACTTCCATAGCAACACTAAAAACACCAATATTAATACAATACTTAAATAAAAATATATGTACATGTAACCAATTTCAAATTTAAACAACAATAGATAAATGGGAATTAACGTAAATACAGCTAATACTGTAAGCATGCGCTTTGAAACTATCTCGCCATAAACAACAGGAATGGTGTGATAATTTTGAGTTAAATCGCCTGTAATATTTTCTAAATCCTTTGTTAGTTCTCGCATGGAAATAAGCAAAAACAAGAAAATAGCATGTACAAAAATGACCGTTTCAAAATTTTTGTAGTACATAAAAATGGCAAAAAACGGTGTAATGGTTAAAATAGCCGATGTTAAATTACCTATAAAGGGCAACTTTTTTAATTTATGTGAATAAAACCAGATACCAAAAATGTAAATGGAAAAGAAAATAACAGCTCTAAAAGATACATAGCTAACCATGATAACCGCTAAAAAATTTAAAACAAAATAAAGTGATAACTTCGTATTTTGACTCACCAATTTATCCAACCTAGATTTCATAGGGCGGTTAATTAAATCTTTTTCAGAATCATAAAAATTATTAATAATGTAACCTCCGGCAATAGCTGCAGCAGATGCTAAAACCAAAAGAAACAAATTAACATCTAAAACCACTTGCCTTAGCGGCTTATTATGTGCTAAAATATAAATAGATGCTAAATATTGCGCGATTACTATAACAAGAATATTATAGCCTCTAACTACAGAAAACATGCTAAAAAACTTAAGAAGTATGTGTTTTTGCTTTCTGGATAACATTAAAAACTAATTTTGATGAAATACTGAAACACGTTTAGAACGATCGATGAAGGATATTTAAAAATTATAAACCACTTCTAGTTTGTAATTTTTTAACGCATGTTTAGCCTTTTCTATATCTTCAGTAAATCCTAAGATATAACCCCCACCACCAGAACCGCAAAGCTTTAAATAGTATTCGTTAGTTTCAATACCCTTTTTCCAAAGTTCATGAAACTGAACAGGAATCATAGGTTTAAAATTATTTAAAACGACTTTTGATAATTGCTTAGTATTTTTAAACAGAGATTTTATATCGCCTTTTAAAAAATCATCTACACAAGCATCGGTATGCTTTATAAACTGGTCTTTAAGCATATTACGGAAACCTTCTTGTTTCATATTTTCCATAAAAATACTTACCATAGGTGCCGTTTCACCAATAATACCACTATCTAATAAAAACACAGCTCCTTTTCCGTCGGCTTTTTGCGAAGGGATTCCCGTAGCTTCAATATTGTCTTGTGAATTGATAAGAATAGGAATACTCAAGTAACTGTTTAAAGGATCTAAACCAGACGATTTTCCATGAAAAAAAGACTCCATTTCAGAAAAAATTGATTTTAAAATCAGTAATTTTTCACGGGTTAAATTCTCTAAAACCGTGATCTTATCATGTGCATAATTATAGTAAATCGCCGCCACTAAAGCACCACTACTACCAACGCCATATCCTTGAGGAATAGACGAATCGAAATACATGCCCGCATCTACATCTCTATTTAAAGCATCAATATCAAAAGTTACCAATTCAGGGTTAATAGTCTTTAAATAGGCTGCAAAACGTTTTAAACTTTCGTTAGATTTTAAAGCAGCCTCGGATGGGTTTTTATCTGTTTTTAAAGCACCATTGTAAAAATTATAAGGAATTGATAATCCTTTAGAATCCTTAATAATTCCATACTCTCCGAAGAGTAAAATTTTAGAGTAAAATAATGGTCCTTTCATATAATTTAATTGATAATTAACAATTAATAATTGAAAATTATTTTTGTTTTGATGTTTTTATGATACTTGTAAGAAGTTTTAAAATTTCTTCTATATCAACCTGAATACTAATATACTCAGAATTATTCAAATAACTTGTTACTTTAAGCAAATCTAACCAATACTCTGTCTCGTTTGCTTCTTTTAAAGCAATTGACAACTTATGGATAAAATCGGCTTTACTTTCAGCATGTTCAGCTTCTCTAACATTTGCTCCTATTGATGTTCCTGATCATAATAATTGTTTTGAAAGCACGAACTCTTTTCTATCTTCAACTAAAAACTTATACAAATTTACAACTCTAACTGCAAATTGATAACTTTTAGTTCTAATAATATTTCCATCCTTCATTATCAATTATCAATTTTACATTGTTAATTGGTTTGCTCCAAAACCAATTTGGTCGCAAATATAATGACCGTTCTGACAATAAGCAACTAATTCATTATTAATGAATTCTAAAATTTGAGATGCTTCGTTTTTAGGATACAGTACATGTACATTTGCACCTGCATCTAGAGTAAAACCAATGTGCAATCCTGTTTCTTGACGGAACTTCCAAATTTTATTAATGATTTCCAAAGTATTTGGTTTCATTAAAATAAAATAGGGCATGCTGGTCATCATCATGGCATGAAGGGTTAAGGCTTCACTTTCTATTAATGCGATAAATGCATCTAAATCGCCAGATTCAAATATCGGTTTTAATTTTTCTAAATTATCATGCGCCTGTTGAAACCTGTTTTTTGCATATGGATGTTTGTGCATCAAATTATGCCCTACCGTACTACTTACTTGTTTTTCACCTTTATCAACTAATAGAATGGTGTCTTGATATGCTGTAAAATTTTCGTGAACTCGATAAGGATATTTTAAACCGAATAAATCACTGCTACCTTCAATAGCATTGGATTGTCCCCAAACAATCAAATCGCCTTCAATACTTCTACAAGCACTTCCTGAACCTAAACGCGCTAAAAATGATGCTTTTTGATTAAAATAATCATTTGGCATTTCAGGATTTAACAGTTTTTTTATGCTCATTAAGCACAAAGCCAAGGCACTCATTCCTGATGCTGAGGAAGCTATTCCTGAGCTGTGTGGAAATGTGTTTTCGGTTTCTATTTTGAATTTATATTGCTTTAAAAAGGGCACATAAACTTCAACACGTTCAAAAAATGTTTGAATTTTCGGTTTAAAATCGTCTTTCTTTTCGCCATCTAAAAAAACATCAAATTCAAAATTATGAACATCTTCCTTTTTTGAGAAAGTTAAAGTTGTGATTGTTTTACAGTTATTAAGCGTGAAACTTATAGATGGGTTTTCAGGAATTTGGTCTTTCTTTTTGCCCCAATATTTCACCAAGGCAATATTGCTGGGCGATTCCCAAGTAACTTTTCCGCTTTCAATCGTGTTTGAATATTCCCGATAACTATCGGGATTAGGAATAAATTGTTGTTCAGTCATTTCTTAATTTTCAGCAGACAAAGATAATAGTTTTAGCATGGTTTTGTAATTTCTTGAAGTACCAACAACCTTTAATTTGCGTTCGTAGGTATTCATATTGAATTTTGTGCGTCCATAACCCGTTGAACTATAAAAGTAAAGACAATCATTCTTAATTACAATTTCTTCGTTTGGATAAGTTATTTTTGCTATTTCTTCAACCAAATTAGTTTCTGGAATTTTATTCAGCAATATAAAATAACTTGCTACTTTCTTTTCTTCTAAAAACGGACAATTATTTAAAATAGTTTGAAGTTCGCTATTGGTTTTCACAATCACCGAAATATCGAAACCGAAGTGATTTAAAATAAGATTTTGAATGGTTTTCTCCAATCCTGAGGCTTTTTCAGAGGATTGAAATATAACATTGCCGCTTTGTATATACGTTTGAACTTTTTGAAAACCAGCTTTGGTTAACAAATCACGTAAATCTGCCATTGGGACTTTTTTATGTCCGCCTACATTGATGCCTCTTAATAGTGCTACATACGTATTCATTTTTAGAAATCTTGATTTTTGTTTAGGATTCTTAGAATGATGATGCGTTTATTATAAACTGTATAATGAATTGAAATGTTCTAAACTTACAATTCTAACTTTATTATACCACACTTGAAATGCTTTAGGCATCGAACAAATAATCCTTAACTGGTTGAGCAAATCATCCATAAAAGATTCTTCTTTGTAATATAATTTAAAATAGCAAATTGCTTTTTGAAGTTCTACATCTGCTTCTTTGGAGATTTCATAATTCACGCCCATAACGTTTTAGAACTTCTGAAAGTGGTATGGTTCCCAATGTTCCATCTTCCATTCTACTCAACATAGCATCCATCATTTTTTTGTATTCTTCGGAAGGTTCGCTATAACGCATCGCAGTATCTTCCAAAGTATATTCTAAATAATTTTTGAGAGAGCGCTTTTGAAGTTTGGCTTGTTCTTCGAGGATTTTAATGGTTTTATCATCCAACTCGATTAATTATTTAGTCTTTCCCATGATATATAGATTATATATAAAAAATATATTATTTAGAAATAGATTTAGCTACAATATAAGCCCCGGTCCATGCATTTTGGAAGTTAAAACCGCCTGTAATAGCATCTACATTAATAACTTCACCTGCAAAATAAAGATTTTTACAAAGTTTACTTTCAAAGGTTTTAAAGTTGATTTCTTTTAAATCTACACCTCCAGCAGTTACAAATTCTTCTTTAAACGTACTTTTTCCATCCACATTAAAAACAGCTTTTGTGAGTTGAGCTGCTAAATTTTCTAACTGACTTTTATTCAAATCTGCCCAACGGGTTTCTTCATTCATATTGGAAGCCAAAACCAGCTTTTGCCACAAACGCTTTGGCAAATCAAATTGTGCCGAGTTAAACACTGTTTTTTTGGCTAAATCGTATTTTAGTGCTCTTAAAACACCTAAAC
The DNA here is from genome assembly GCF_039650365.1 of Mariniflexile soesokkakense. Classification (NCBI taxonomy): domain Bacteria; kingdom Pseudomonadati; phylum Bacteroidota; class Flavobacteriia; order Flavobacteriales; family Flavobacteriaceae; genus Mariniflexile; species Mariniflexile soesokkakense. The sequence continues at coordinate 224,648 of NZ_JAZHYP010000002.1, forward strand.
AATCTTCAAAAGCTTGTCTGATAAAATTGATTTCAATTTGAAATTTATAGTTTCTTTTGGCCAATTCTATGGCACCAAATGCCGATAATTTTAAAATAGCTGGTGCGCTCATACCAACATGGGTAATAAGCAATGGCCCTTCACTCCATAAATCTGTATCAACTACTTTAATCTCAACATGCAAAGCCACAACCCCTGGAATATCTTTGATACGCTCATCTTTTATATCAAACGTAAAAAGCGATGGAACGGGTTGTGAAATGGTATGCCCTAAATTTTCTAAAAGGTTCCATATTTTAGGATTACTTCCTGTGGCGATGGCTAATTTTTCGCAAATAAATAATGAATCTTTAGTTGAAATTTCAAACCCTTCCAATGAATTTTCTGAAGAAATGCTTATCACACTTTGGTTATATAAAATCTCAACTTGATGCTTTTTAGCTTCATCTAAAAAACAATCAATAATAGTTTGTGATGAATTGGAAACGGGAAACATTCTTCCGTCTTCTTCAATCTTCAGTTCAACGCCTCGTTTTTCAAACCATTCAATAGTATCGCCTGTCATGAATTGATGAAAAGGGCCCAATAACTCTTTTTCACCTCGCGGATAATTCTTTATTAGCTCTTGGGGAATAAATTCGGCATGGGTTACATTACACCTGCCTCCTCCAGAAACTTTCACTTTTTGTAAGCCTTCCTTTCCGCGTTCTAAAATGGCAACTTTTAATTTTGGGTTTTGTTCAGCAATATTAATAGCTGCAAAAAAACCCGCAGCTCCTCCACCAACTACAACAACATCCTTTTTAATCATAACCTATCGGGGAAATCAGAAATGATGCCATCTACACCATACGATTTTATTCGTTTAATCGGCTTTAAGTTATTTACTGTATACGTGAATACTTTAAAATCTTGCTTTAAATTTTCAACGATTTCTTGCGTTAGCATAGTGTAATCAGCATGTATTGACACTGCTTTTATTTCTTTTGCAAAAGTCACAGCTTCATCTAAATTCCTATCAACTAACACACCTAAAGGTATATTCTTGTTGGCATTGTAAACAGTTTCTAACAACTCTTTTTGGAAACTAGAAACAATAATATTTTTGTAATCCCATCCCTTTTTATCAACAAAAAAAGTGATCAATCTACTTGCCTCTTGGGCTGTATCTTGTCCTTTTAACTCAACATTTACCAAGCATCTATTATTTACAAAAGTTAAAACTTCTGACAAGGTTGGAATTTGACAACGTCCTTTAACTTCAGCTTGCTTTAATTGATTAAGCGTCAGTTTTGAAACTTCACCCGTACCATTAGTCATTCTATCTATTGTAAAATCATGAAAAACCACTAACTGCCCCGAAGCACATCTATGAACATCTATTTCAATACCATCAACCCCTAAGGTCAAAGCTTTTTTGATAGATTCTATAGTATTTTCGGCTAAATGTCCCTTAGCTCCTCGATGGCCTATGCGCAGTATGTTTTTATCCACTTCTTAGTTATTATTAAAAATATCGATACAAATTTAACATTAATAAAGTGGTTTTAATGCATAATCGATTAATCTTAATTGTTTTTATACATTATGAATATAAAAAGCAATTTATTCAATTTAAAAAAACATATTTTAACCGAATTTAATTACAAAAATTAAGACTGTTTTTTAGTGAAAAATTTAAAATCAATTATTGTTTTAATACAAAACCGCTAAAACCCAAACCCGAATTTAAAAGCAATAAGCAAACCATCGTTACTATGAAACGCCGAAATATTTCCTGTAATCATATTTGCTGCATTGATGAAAACACCTCCTCCAACAGAAGTATTCCATCTATTAGAACCCTCATCTTCAACCCAAACCCTACCATAATCTGCTCCACCATAAATTCCAATATTTAAAGGCAATAAACCAGTTTTTACTTCTCGTAAATTCAAGCGTAGGTCAGTACTTTTTACAAATGCACTTTTACCAGTAAAACGTTCATTTCTATATCCTCTCAATCCATTATTAGCACCTATATTTGCGGCTTGATAAAACTCAAAACCATCCCCTAAATTAATTTGAGCTTTTAATTTGGTTGCTAAAACAAGCTGGCCGCTTGGTATTAATTTATAATCAAAAGCAAGTTCTGGAATAATGTAACCAAAACCACTGGAGGTATTTACATTATTTTTATAACCTGTTTCTATAGCCACTAGCATTCCTAATGTTGGAAATGCTTGGTTATCGGAATTTGAATACTGATACTTCGTATTAATTCCATAAAAACTATTACCAACTTCTATTATTTCATTTAATACCTGATTGATAAAGCGACCTTCCGTTTGTTCAACTTCATTATTTTCATAGGATACACCAACTTCAAAACTAGCTCCTAAAGGTCCGCGCCAAATTAAAGAAGGTGCTAGTTTAAACAACCTGATTTTAACTCGGTTATAATCTAAATCCACATCTAACCCATCATTCTTATCAGCTTCATAGTTTGGTGTTTCATTTCCAAAGTCAAAGAAATTCATAGCGAAATTAGGGCTAGTAAAATGTGCTTCCAACCCCAAATTCATATTACCAACAACGTGTGCAAATTCACCTTTATAACTTAAATCGAAACCCTTTGTAGCAAAATAATAAGCCCCTGAAAGAATGTGTTGCGATGTAAAAGGGTTACGTTCAAAGCCATATTTAGTAAAGGTGTTTGAAACCCCTATTTTAAAACCATCGTCTGGATTTGCTCCAATAGTTGGAAATATTTGATTGGTGTTGTTTTTTAGCTTTTTATAATCGTACACATTGGTTTCATAAGCATCGGTTAATTTAATGCCTGCAAGGTTTGTTTTAAAAGTGTTTTCTTTCGATTTGTAATCGTAAACTTTAACTTTGTTTTCGTTTTGAATATTATAATTATCATTATTTTGTCCGCCAATAAGTCGTAATTTAATAAGATGGTTACTTTCACCCGAAACATTAAAAATATCGTCATCATCTAACCCGTAAACCCAAATTTCATTGGTGTCTTTATAGGAGTAAGTTTTTTGATGGAATATATCGGCCTTTTCTCCTTTTTTAATTCGGTATGCGGTAACTTTTGTAGCGCCATTTGGTAAACGCTCTATATCAAACCAATCGTCTTTATTTGTTCCTTTAATGACACCAAATTTGTTTATGTAATTGTAATAAGCATCTGAGATTTTTTGAAGATTTTCTCGTCTTCCTTTAAGTTTTGTTTTTATATCTTGAATGGTTTCATCGTTTACTTCTTTTGGAACATTAGCAAATGCTTCGTCTATAACGGCATCTGTTAAATTCTCTGTAATTTGCTTTACTTGTACATTCCAAACGTTGCGACCTGATTGATTAATCAGCGCTATATCCAACGAATATGGTTCAGTATTAAACCACTTCGGATTTTTTAAATCTTCATCATACGACTTCATTAATCGTAGCGCTGGAATTACCGAGGTAGCAAATCCCAACAGCACACCATCTGCCATTTTAGAAAACGCTTGGTCTCTATCTCTAGGTACAGGCCTGTAAATTGTTTTTTCTTTTTCTTTAAATTCTGCCCAACGCCATTGGTCCTCATGTCTGTCCCAATCGCCAATAAGCATATCAAACAAACGTGCGCGTATGTACGTTGCTTCATCTAAAATAAAATCTTCATCTTTATTAACTTTTTTTAATAAATCATCGGTACTAATCATTGTATTAGAAAACCCAAAACTCGCTTTATCGCCATGTCCATCGTCGGTACGTTCTTCAATCATGTATAATTCATCTCCAAATTCATCGTTATATTCACCAATAGCTTTTTGTTTTGGCACATAGTACAACACAGGATTTGTGTGATAAATCCCAACGGCATCCGCCAAAGTGCCCACTACAAAAGGGGCATAAGGGTGTGAACCTGTAAAAACATCTTGCAATAACCCCTCAGTGTAAGTGTCTTCAAACTGGCCCTTAATATATTGATCTTTAAAAGCAACGGCCTGTAAATACTGAATGGCATTTTTTTTAAGGGCACGCATAACATATTCGCGCCCTTGTTTATCTTTTAAACGCAAAGATTTTGATTGGTGCCCACCACCTTGCCTAATAGGGGTTAAGCCACCAAAAAGGGTATCCAAATTTACTGTTGGCACCTCAACTTTAATACCATAATACTCCCTGAAACGCTTACCCCAAAGTGCTTTGTAAATGCCTCCTTTGGCAATTTCTTCATCTTTATAAATAGATGCTGTTTTTGTTTTTGGGAAAGTTTCCGAATAATCAACCACTTTTTCTTTTGTATCTTTTGAAAGCACTTCTGTCTGAAATACCACTTTAAGTTCTTCAACCGAATAAAAGCGTACATAAGAAGAACCATCTGTAAAAACATCAAGTATAGCATAACCTGGTGTTCCATAGGAAAATTGCCCATCACCAACATTCCGTGTTGTTGAAATTTTAGAGCCAGAGCCACTTATTATTTGAGATAAATTGTCTTGAACAATGTATTGTAAATTATGGTCGTGCCCCGACACAATAACAACTTTATCATTTTCTTGAGATAAAGTAATAATGCGTTTTCTAAACTCGTTGTATAATTTGTTTTGAATATCAACCGTGGTAACACCTCCCGATTTTCTAATAATATTTTTTAAGGTTCCAAGTATAGGGAATGGCTTTAAATGACTTGAAAATGAATATTTCCCTCCATGCGACCCATTTGTAAACATAGGATGGTGAACAGCAATGATGGTCGTTTTTCCTCGAGCCTTTTTAAGTTCGCTTTCAAACTCACCAAAAAACCTGTCTCTGGTTTTTATGTTGCAATCATCATTAATAGTTGGGTGTTTATCCCAATTTGTTAAATACCACTCAGAATCGACAATAATTAAAACAACCTCATCTGAAATATCTACTTTTTCAATTGGACAGCCATTTTCTGGTAAAAAACTGTTTTTACCTAGTTTATCTTCAACAAAATCTTCTTGTCGTTTTAAGCCTTTAATACCGGAATACCAATCGTGATTTCCTGGGATAAAAATGGTTTTACCTTTAAAATTGGCAACCGCTTCTGTTTGAATATTTAGTTGATGCTCTGCAAACCCTCTGTTTTCATCTTCTTTATTTGGTACTCCTTTTGGATATACGTTATCACCTAAAAAAATAGCGGTACTTTGTTTTGTAGCTTTACTTAATTCGTTTTTAAATGCTTTTAATGCTTTTGAAGATGTGCCTAAAGGTGAATTTCCAGCATCACCAATTAAATAAAACGAGTGTGCTATGTTTTTTTGAGGCGCATCTTTTCCCAAATCTGGGTTCTTATATTGCGGCTTATATGTTGCACAAGCATTAAAAATAAAAGTAATTAAAAAGCAAGCAACTATTTTTAATTGAAAAGTAATTTGATTGGTTTTCATATTTTGATAAATATAAATTATCATGTTTGTTAACATCATTTCAGTAAATATAATTTAAGCCACCTAACAAAACCAAAATTACAAAACCAGAAAACATTAGGTAAATTTACTATAAATAAATACGAGTGTTTAAATTCATCAAAGTTTAGTATTTTTACTTCAAATAGTAATCTCTTATGGATAATCTTATTGCTGAAGCTGAAAAACATGTGGTTCATTTATTAAATGAAAAACTAAGCAACAACTTTATTTACCACAATTTAACGCATACGCAACTTGTAGTTGAAAAGACTAAAGAATTATCCGATTTATCCAATCTAACCGATTTTGAAAAAGAAACATTGGTATTAGCTGCTTGGTTTCACGATACGGGTTATACTGAAAGCATTGAAAAACACGAAGAAAAAAGCGCTGCTATTGCTGAAGCTTTTTTAAAAAACAAAAACATTCCTGAAGGCACTATTAATACTGCTAAAGATTTAATTTTAGCAACAACAAAAGAGTATATACCTAAAAATATATGTGAGAAAATTATTCGTGATGCCGATTGTGCCCATATTGGTAATAAAGATTTTGGTGATATTACAGAATTACTTAGAAAAGAATGGGAACTCACTTGTGATAAAACTTTAACAGACGCTGAATGGCTACAAGAAAACATAAATTTTTTAACCAACAACCATAAGTTTTATTCTGAAGCAGCTTCAACAAATTGGACAGCTACAAAATCGAAAAATTTATCACGATTGTTAAAACTTCAAAACAAAATCAAGCAAAACTCAGTTAAACTAAAACAAAAGAAAACGGAATTAAGTTTAAAAAAAAACAAAGCTGAATTACCTGAACGTGGAATTGAAACCATGTTTAGGGTAACCTTAAGGAACCATATCACTTTAAGCAATATTGCAGATACCAAAGCAAATATTCTTCTATCAGTAAATGCCATTATCGTATCGCTAGTATTATCCAATTTGGTTTCTAAATTAGATAACGCCACAAACAAATACCTAATTATACCAACGGTAATTTTTGTACTGTTTACAGTCGCTTCCATTATTTTATCCATTTTAGCAACACGCCCAAATGTTACCAGTGGAAAATTCACAAAAGAAGACGTTGCCAATAAAAAAGTAAATTTATTGTTCTTTGGAAACTTCCATAAAATGAGCCTGAAAGATTTTGAATGGGCTATGGGAGAAATGATGCTTGACAGAGATTATTTATACTCATCAATGAAAAAGGATTTGTATTTTCTTGGATTGGTTTTGGATAAAAAATACAAAATACTACGATTAACTTACAGTGTGTTCATGGTGGGCATTATTGTAAGTGTTATTTCTTTTGCCTTAGCATTTAAACTGGCTGCACACTAGCTTTTAATTTCCTTAATTAAATCGTCGTAAGTATAAAACGCTTTGTCTTTTTTATCTTTATGATATAGTAAACCAACACGAATTGCTTTTAATCCTGTAACGGCTTGTAAATCTTGCAATTCAACAATTTCCACATCGGTATTTAAATAATTTTTTGATTGTAAAAATTTAATATACTGTAAGTACTCTTGTTCATCTTGCTTTTGAGAATAGATAATACTTATTTTTCCTTTTTGGGTTACACGCTCTTTAGTACCTTTTACAAATGCCTTATCTACACGCTTTTTTACAATTTCGTATCGTGCGTTATAGGTACCATCAACATCAAACTGTTTTTCATCCATTCTAAAACTAATGGATAATGGTTGATTGAAGACTAAAATCATAGACGCCACATCTAAACCTATCGGAAAATCAGGTTGCATTTGGTAATAGGCGTTTTCCATTTCGCACATAACCTGCAACTGCCACAATCTTAAATTATACAGATAAATGGGGTTAAAACTATCTTCTTTAGTAATAGCTTCACCTATATACATATTGTGCTCTACGCCATCGGTTTTAAAGCGTTCAAAATAATGCGGATACATACTTTGTGCCTCCACTTGCTTTTTATCCAAAAGCGAAGCCATTTTTTTGTTGATGCTAGAAATCGTATTATCATAATCTTTTCTATTCTTATAAAAAGCACCAACTTTGGCGTCAATAGCTTCTTTATATACATTGATAATGGCATGCAACGCTCCAAACTTCAACAAATGTTCTAATAACGGATTGATATCATGTTTTAGAAATTCTACAATTTGTTGCTCACTATCCACTTGAAAATAAGCATTTAACCCTTCTAAATGCTTATCTATTTGAAATATAAATTGTTCGTATATAGGTAATTGTTCATTTTGAAAAGCTTCAGCCAAAATTATTTTTACTTCATTAAGCTGCAACATTAAATCTTGTTGTGCTGCCCAATTTCTTGCTTCAGATGATCCGTTAATATCAATTTGTCCATATAAAGGATAGACATCTTCAAATGAAATTTTATTAAATACCGCTTGATTGCCGTTAAATTGCTCTTTTATAAAGGTTTTCGCTTCTTTTTCAAACTTCCAATATACGCTTGGATGGATAGATGTACATTCTTGCTGTATTACAGCTTCAATCAAATTATCTTCTTCCCTTTTTGAGCGTAAAACTGCAGATACAATAAAAGGCATCACATCTTTTAATTTATTCGTAGTAATACTATTTAATACTTTGGGTTCAAATGAAACTATTTCTAATATCCCTAGTAAATCATCACCAGCAGCAATAGGTGCTAAAATAACACTTTTAATACCTTGGCTTTTAAAAGCTGCCAGCTGTGGCGCCATGCCTTTAGAACGCTCGTATAAACTATCTACGTCGGACACTGCATAAAATTTCTTATCTATTAACAACGTATTATAAGAATCATGACATAATGTTTGTTGACATGGTTTTGATGCTTCATCACTAATTAAAAAGCTACTACTACCCATGCCTATTATATTTTCAAAAAGCCTGTCTTCTTTATTAAAAACCGAAAAACCGACTTGAATGTTTTTAATTCCTAGAAGCGACTGAAATGTTTTACGGAAATTTTCTATAAAATCTTCATCGCTACATTCTTCGTCTATAATAAGATTTGATTTAATGTTTGAAATGGATTGATCGTCTGTTACATCAAAAATATTTGATATTACAAAACCTTTAAAAATGTAACTATTGGGTGGGAATTTTTCTTTCCAAAGCGCTATGTTGTCAAAATTATCCAATAGCTCATCGAAATCTTCTTGTGTTATTTTTTTCGCCTTTTCTGTTGGTAATATTTCACAAAAATCGGCATTATATAAAATTTTATAATATCGTAAAACACCGTTTTCATCGGGTATTTCATAAATAAATGATCGCTTTAAACTTAAGTTATATCCGTAGCAAAAATTTAAAATAACCGTACAAGTTGCAATGTATGTGTCATCTTCTGGCATATTTTTAATCTTCAAAACAAAATCATCTCCGGCATTCTTAATAATTTTTTTAAAACGGTTTGAAGCATTAAAAACCACATTTTGAAATGGTATTGAAGCCGTTTTAATTTCATTATTGGTTAAAATAGGGTTAAAAATATCTTGAAGGATAATTTGTATTTGCTTTTTATAAGTTTCTAGTAATGAAATATCCGTAAAGCCTTCTCTTAATTCAGGGTACGGTTTTTGGATTTCTAAAATTCGTTTGGCTTTAGCTCCAATAAACTCATCATCGCCATTAGAAAACAACTCATAAGTTTTAAGAAGTTCATTAAAACTTATTTTAAAAATCATTGGAGATTCAAGGTGTTCGTATACATTCATGCTTTCGAATTTAAGAGTTATAAAAATACAAATAATTACTTTGTCTTAAAATACCCTAAACTAATTACAAGGCTTAATTTATTACTTAACAATTGGGCGCATCAACCCTTCTTGTGCTACCGAAGCTATTAATTTTCCATCTCTTGTAAATATATTTCCTCGAGCAAAACCTCGAGCACTGGAAGTGCTTGGAGATTCTGTGGAATACAACAACCAATCATCAAAATTGAAATCCCTAAAATACCACATAGAATGATCTAAACTCGCGGTTTGTGTATTGCCCCAATGCGCTTTACTGGCGTGTGGATATAGCGTAGAACTTAAAATGTTATAGTCTGAAATATAGGTTAATATTTGTTGTTTTGTAGCTAAATCCAACTTTTTAGCATCACCTTTTAACTTAAACCAAACATCGCTGAATGGTGGCAAATCTTTTTTATCTAACGGGTTTACTATTTCGGTTGGTTTAAATTCAATAGGGCGGTCAATCTCAAAAAAAGCCTTAAGACTTTTGGGTAAATAATCTCCAAATTGTTGAAGCATATCCGTCCAACTCAATAAATTTTCTGGTTGTTTTAAATCGGGTTTCATTTCTATTTGATGGTTATAACCTTCCTCCATTTTATGAAACGAAGCCGACAATATAAAAATAGTTCTATCTTTTTGATGTGCCGTAACACGACGTACCGAAAAACTGCCACCATCTCTAACAATGCTTACATTATAAGTTATGGGCAATTCTAAATTTCCTGCTTCCAAAAAATACGAGTGCATGGAATGTAAAACCCTATTATTAGTAATAGTTCTACTAGCGGCATTTATAGCTTGCGCCAATACCTGACCTCCAAAAACAATAGGACTGCCAATGGTTTTACTAATACCATTAAATTCGGTATCGCTAATTTTTTCTAAAACCAATAGATTTAATAAATCGCTTACAGAAGTCATGCTATAACTTTAATTCTTATCTAATAGCTACAAAAGTACATTAGATAAATCCTTTTAAATAATAATTATCGTTTTATCTGCTACTACGCTACTAAATGTTTTAATTTTTCCATATTAGTTTGTTTAGAAAATTGTCCCAAAAGCAACTTTAACTTAGGATTGATAAATGTTTTACAAAATGGTTTTTCAGGATTTTTTTGATAGTAATCTTGAATGGCTTCCCGCGATTCTTTAAAGGACTGAAACTGGTACACTTTAATTATTAGTTTCGCATCAAATAACTGCTGAAAATGCTTGACAATAGCTTTTGATTGTTGATTTTGTGCATCTGAAAACGTATAAACTGCCGAACGGTATTTGGTTCGCATAGAATGATTACTGGTACTTTTATGGGTAAATAAATGAATTTCTATAAGTGCCTCTAATGAAATAATTTCCAAATTAAAATAAACAATAACCGCTTCCGAAAAACTGCCGTTTTCACCTATTGATGCAACATAGCCTTGTTCTACTTTTTCAACACCAAGCAACGATTGAAAAATAGCTTCTGTACACCAATGGCACCCCCCTCCCAATGCTATTTTCGAAATTAATTCCATTTTAATTGCTTACGCTCGCTCCAGTATTTAGATGGCTCAATACCAAATTTTTTTAGACAATTTAATTCCTCATCAGTTAAAACAAACGCGTCAATTTTTAAATTTTCTTGCAACTGACTAACCGTACTTGCTCCACTTAAAACGATACTTTTTGGTAATGTTTTATTGCAAAACTGTAATGCAATGGCATCTGCTCCAACATCATACTTTTTTGCTATACTCTCAAGCGTACTGTAGAAATCATCATACTCAGGATAATTTGAATTTCTAAAAATTCTTCCATTTGCCAAGGCTTCTTTAATTATCAACTTTTTGCCTTCTTGTTTCAACACATCGCTCACGCTTAAAACACTTTGGTCCAAAATATTATAGGTACTTTGAAACGCATCAAAAAGTGGTTTTCCTTCAACAGTTACTTCCAAAGCTTTTTTAATCACCTCTACTTGATTTTCTCCTGTGGTTGAAACCCCTATTTTTAAATTAAACTCACTTTTTATACACCCCAATTCGTTTAAAATAGCATCATTTTCTAACACCCCCGTTTCTAAAGTTGCCGAATGAATTTGATAGGTTGTTAAAAAAGGTAACAACTTTTTAGACACTTGCCACTGTTCTTTTAATTTCGAAATACTGTGTTCTTTCACCTCATGAACGGTCGCATTTTTATCAAAATTTGCGGTATAGGTGTACCCCCATTTTGTAGCTACCTGTATGCTTCTATCGTTTTTATTTACTAACCAATCTATTAATAATTGTTCTGCTAGCCCATAACCTGGAGCTGTATCAAAATAACGTACGCCTAAATTATAAGCCTCATCCAACACTTTAAAACCACTGGCTTTAAGTTCGTTTACATCGCTTTTTGCAACGGTGTTGGCTCTCACATTAATATAGTGTGGCCTACCAATAGCCGCCATTCCTAATCCTAAAGTCACTATTGTTTTTTTTTTAATTAAACGAAACTATTCTACGAACTACACGATAACATAGAACAACCTACTTTATGACGTGCCCAATCGGGACGCTTTGCAAACCATTTTCCATGTTCTGGTTGCTCTTCATACGGTTTTTTAAGCATTTGGAATAATTCATCAATTAACTTATAATCACCTTTATCGGCATCTTCAATTGCTAATTGCGCCATATAATTTCGTAACACATATTTAGGGTTTACGCTGTTCATATTTTCTTTTCTTTCTTCGGAAGCTGTTTGCTCTTGCCCCAACCGGTCAGCATAGCGTTGAAACCAAGTTTCCCATTTTTGTTGAATTTCTTCAACTATTTCAGTTGAAATATAAAAAGCTTCTTTAACAATTTCCAATCCTTCTGAAGGTTTTTCGATTTTGAAGTCACTTAATTTTCTAAAGAAAATAGTCATATCGGTTTCTGTGAGCATTAAATTATCTTCCAATTCTTGAACCAAAGAAACATCAAAAGCATCTTCAACTTCTAGTCCTAATTTTGATCGCATCATCGCTAAAGACTTTGTTTCAAAATCTAATTTATATTCATCTAAAATACGCTCTAAAGCCTCAGTTTCTTCAATTAAAGGATACAGAGCATTTGCTAATTTGTATAGGTTCCAAAGTCCAATATTGGGTTGGTTTCCAAATCGGTAACGTTTGTGTTGACGATCAGTCGTGTTTGGTGTCCACCCAAAATCAAAACCTTCTAACCATCCGTAAGGTCCGTAATCGATGGTTAAACCAAGAATGGACATATTATCGGTATTCATAACGCCATGTACAAAACCCACACGTTGCCAATGTATTATCATCTCCAAGGTACGTTGTGAAACTTCACCAAAAAACGCTAAGTAGGTTTCCTTTGAAGGTTTTCCTAGGTGATTGAAGAAATGTTTGATGGTATAATCTACCAAAGTTTTTAGTGTTTTAAAATCTTGTCTGGCCGCAAAAATTTCATAATTACCAAAGCGTAAAAAAGATGGCGCTACCCTACAAACAATGGCTCCTTTTTCATATTCGGGATTACCATTATACATCACATCACGTAAAACGGCATCGCCAGATAACGCCAACGATAAAGCTCTAGTGGTTGGCACCCCTAAATGATACATAGCTTCACTACACAAATATTCCCGAATGGAAGAGCGTAAAACCGCTAATCCATCGGCAGTTCTGGAATAAGGTGTTTCACCTGCTCCTTTTAATTGAAGTGCCCAATGGTTATTGTTATGCTCTACTTCTGCTAAATTAATAGCGCGCCCATCACCTAATTGCCCTGCCCAATTTCCAAATTGATGCCCGCCGTAACACATTGCATACGGTTGGGTATTATGCAACACAGCATTTCCTGTGAACACTTTTAGAAATTCTTCGCTTTGCGCATCTTCTTTTGAAAATCCTAAATTTTCGAGCATTTCGGGAGACACATGCAATAATTCCGGTTTTGCAGTTTTCTTGGGTAAAACATAAGAAAAACAGGCATTTTCAACCTGCCTTCTGGTGTTTTCCTGCATGGAGTCTGCTGGTAATTCCTTAATAAATGTGTTTTTTATATCGAGTTTCATTTTTCTGATATGAACCTATAAGTTTTATTTAACCTTACAAGTTTAATTTTAATACAATTATTTTAATTTATCTGAATAAAGTTTTCGCAGTTTTGATAGTTTAGGCATAATTACAAAGTTACAGTATCCTTGTTCTTTGTTGTTTCTGTAATAATTTTGATGATTATCTTCTGCTTTATAAAATATTGACAAAGGACTAATTTCTGTAACAATAGGGTCATCATAATATTCGGCCGCTTTTTGAACAACCGCTTCAGCTATTTTCTTTTGATTTTCATCGTGAAAATAAATTACTGAGCGGTATTGCGTTCCTTTGTCTGCTCCTTGTCGGTTTAAAGTTGTAGGATCGTGTGTGGCCATGAAAATAAACAAGATATCTTCATATGAAATAATATCCCCATCAAACGTAATCTGTATTACTTCGGCATGTCCTGTCAATCCTGAACAAATTTCCCTATAAGTAGGGTGCCCAGGAACATTGCCTCCAGAATAACCTGACACCACTTTTTCGACACCTTTTAACTCTTGAAAAACTGCTTCAGTACACCAAAAGCAACCTCCACCTAATGTTGCTTGTTGCATGCCTTTAACTTTCATTTGCAGCCTCTGTTTCTAATTGCATGGATTCTGAATTGATGCAATACCGCAATCCGCTTGGTTCTGGCCCGTCAGGGAACACATGTCCTAAATGTGCATCACAAGTATTACACATAACTTCAACGCGTACCATACCGTATGCTGTATCTCTTTCATACTTAATAGCATTTGGTTTAATAGGTTGTGTAAAACTAGGCCAACCCGTCCCAGAATTAAACTTAATGGTGGAATCAAATAAAGGCGTATTGCAACATACACAATTATACTTACCTGCATCATGAATAGTACATAACGCACCACTGTGAGGACGTTCGGTTCCCTTTTGTCTTGTAATTCTGAATTGTTCTGGGGTTAATTGAGAACTCCATTCATTCTCTGTTTTTTCAACTCGATTGTCTGGAGTTGGATTTCCATTTACGGAAAAGTTGATTACTTCTTTCCAAGTAAGCATAATAGTATTTGTTTTTTAATTTATTTACAATATAATTTTCAACATTTAATAAGTCCGAAATTTTATCGAAAACTTACAGATTTCAATTACATCTACTGTTTGAAAGCATTAAATAAATTTACAACAAATAATTTATACCAAGCGAAGCTTAAAACACCAAATCGATTTTTTAGTTTAAAACAGAAGTATCAAAAACAATTAAAGTATATTCTGTTTTTCTAATAAAAAACAAATAATATCGTAATTTTCATTACTTTTATTTTAATATAAACCAACTAAAACCAATTTTATGTTTTCAAAATCAAATTTAATTTCTACAATAGTTACTGCGCTATGGGGCTTTTTGGGTGGATGGCTAATTTGGGGTATTATAGGAGACCCTATACTTAAAGAACATATTTCAACCGCAGGTTTAATGAAAGAGATGCCCGATATGCCATTATTGGCATTAGGTTGTTTAATAGTTGGGTTTGCTTTTTCAACGATGTATTCTAAATGGGCAAATGCCACACATGGCGTAACAATTGGTGCTACTTTTGGAATATGGCTTGGTTTTTTAACAGGCTTGGGAGATGGCTTAATTGACAACGCAACTGCTAATATTATCGATTTATCTGGAACCCTTATAAACGCGGTTCTTTACATTGTTCATTTTGCTATTATGGGCGTTTTGGCTAGCTTAGTTTACAACAAATTTAACTCTTAAGACATTTTATCAGTGTGACTAATTCAACTATGTTCAAAAAAAAGCTGTTGCATAATACAACAGCTTTTTTTTGTCTAATAAATCTGTATCGGTTTTTTAGGACGACACAAAAAATTAATTTATGATTAAAACCCTTTGTTTAAAACATAAGCGGCGTCGTTCCAACGAAGCTCTTGTTTAAACCTATATAAATCGGTTTTTTCATCAATCAATAAAAACTCGATATCCATAATTTCAGCAAAATCCTCTAAAGATTCGGCAGAAATATTTTGGCTATAACAGGTATGGTGTGCTCCACCTGCATAAATCCAAGCTGCTGCTGCGGTTTGCAAATCTGGTTTTGCATCCCAAAGTACACGTGCTACTGGTAATTTTGGCAAACTTTCTTTTATTTCAACAGCCTCCACTTTGTTAACCAACATTCTAAAACGGTTACCCATATCAACTACCGAAGCGTTTAATGCACTTCCTGCACCACCATTAAAAACCAATCGAACAGGATCTTCTTTACCACCAATTCCTAAAGGATGAATTTCACAAGAGACATCACCTTTAGCTATTGTTGGGCAAATCTCTAACATATGAGAACCTAGACAGGTTGTGTTGTTAGGATCGAAATGATAAGTATAATCTTCCATAAAACTATTACCTCCTTCTAAACCTGCACCCATAACTTTCATGGTACGTACCAAAGCCGATGTTTTCCAATCACCTTCGCCACCAAAACCATAACCACTAGCCATTAAGCGTTGGGTTGCAATACCTGGCAATTGTTTCATACCATGTAAATCTTCAAATGTATCTGTAAAAGCTGTATAGCCACCATTTTCTAAAAAAGCACGCATACCTAACTCAATTTTAGCTGCATCTCTTAAAGATTGTCGCATAGCGCCATCCGCTTTAATTTTAGAAGCCATCACATAAGTATCATCATACTCTTGCACCAATCTATCTACTTGCGCATCGGTTATTTGGTTTACATAAGCAACCAAATCACCAATTCCGTAACCATTTACTTCGTAACCAAATTTTATTTGAGCTGATACTTTGTTACCATCAGTTACCGCCACTTGACGCATGTTATCACCAAAACGAGCTACTTTCATACGTTTGCAATCAGCAGCTGCATTTGCTACGCGACACCAATCAGCAACTTGTTTAATAACTTTATCGTTTTGCCAATGCCCTACAACAACTTTACGGTTTTTACGAAGTCTTGATACCATAAACCCAAATTCACGACCACCATGTGCCGATTGATTTAAGTTCATAAAATCCATATCAATAGTACCCCAAGGAATATCTCTATTGAATTGTGTGTGTAAATGTAGAAATGGTTTTTGTAAAGCTGTTAAACCTGCAATCCACATTTTAGCTGGTGAAAAGGTATGCATCCATGTAATGATACCAATACAATTATCATCATTATTTGCCGCTTTGCAAATGGCATGAATTTCTTCTGGTGATTTTACTGTAGGTTTAAACACTACATTTACTGGTATTACAGAACTTGCAGTGTAAGCATTCGCAATTTCTTTTGAATGTTGCGCAACCTGTTTTAATGTTTCAGGGCCGTATAAATCTTGGCTTCCAGTTACAAACCAAACTTCTCCTAATTTTAAATTGATCATTTTTATTTTAAAAAAGTGTTATTAAGATAAATAAATATAAAGTCCTACAACCATTGCTACAATAGCAAAACCAACTGGTTTTAAATATTCCCAATTAGCAATATCTACTTGCTTTGTATACTCTTGGTTATAATCTGATTCTCTTGGGTAAAACTTACTTACAGTAAACATGATAATTATTGTTAACACAAACAATATGCCCATTAGGTGCAAGAAACTTATCTCCGGTTTAATTAAATATAAAGTAACTAAATAAGTAACGGCACTAAACAAAATAGATATGTTTGCTGCTTTTGCAGATACTCGTTTAGAGAAGATACCAACTATTATAATAGCTAAAATTGGCACACTGTGAGTCCCGTTTAATTGTTGTAAATATGTAAAAATACCTCCTTCAACACCATATAACAAAGGCGCTATAGCCATAGAAAATATAGCTAATACAATTCCGAAAATTTTACCTGCTTTAACAACTTGTCTTTCAGAGGCTTCTTTATTGATGTATTCTTTATAAAAATCTAAACCGAACAATGTTACAGAACTGTTCAAAGCACTATTAAAAGAACTTAAAATAGCTCCAAAAAGCACTGCTGCGAAGAACCCTATAAAGGCCACAGGCAATACCGCTTTTACAATCATTGGATATGCTTCATCTGGGTTTGATATATCGCCATTAAAAATATAGAAAGCAATAATACCTGGTAACACCACTATAAAAGGCCCTAGTATTTTAATAAATGCTGCTAATAAAAGTCCCTTTTGCCCTTCTTTTAAATTTTTAGCACCAAGTGCTCTTTGAATAATGGCCTGATTAGTACCCCAATAATAGAAATTCACTATAATCATTCCTGTAAACAGCGTCCAAAATGGCACATCAGAGTCCGGACCTCCTATAATATTAAATTTTTCAGGAAGCGCAGTAGTCAATTTATGTAAACCTGTAAACACATTGCCATCTCCAATTTTCATTAAACCAAAAATAGGAATTAAAGACCCTCCAACAATTAACCCTACGGCATTAATAGAATCTGATACAGCAACCGCTTTTAATCCTCCAAAAATGGCATAGATACTACCTATTAAGCCAATAGCCCAAACTGTAATCCATAAAGTTGCAACAGGTCCTGTGCCTAACATTTCAGGAATATCAAACATAGTATTTATAGCTAATGCCCCAGAATACAATACAGTTGGTAACATTGAAATAGCATACCCTAATAAGAACAATAAAGAAACAATGGTTTTGGTACTTTTACCGTATCTGTTTTCTAAAAATTGTGGTATAGTAGCAATACCACTTTTTAAATATTTGGGAAGTAAAACAAAAGCTGTAAAAACCATAGCAATAGCTGCAACAACTTCATAAGCCATAATAGGCAGACCATCTCTAAATGACACCCCATTCATCCCTACAATTTGCTCGGTAGATAGGTTGGTTAATAATAATGATCCTGCTATAACTGGTCCAGTAAGACTTCTTCCTCCTAAGAAATAGCCATCGGATGAATTCTCATCGGTTTTTCGTGTAGACCACCATGCGATAACAGCAACCAGTAAAGTAAAACCAGCAAAAGATAAAATACCCATATAAATTTAGTTTAGTTAGTTAATTATTTAGTTTAAAATCATTCATTTAACAACCTTGTCCGTAATAAGCGTCTTTGCCATGTTTACGGTCGTAATGCTTATTTTTTAATGCCTCTTTTAATCTAGCTGCATTCGGATTTATTTGCAAAGTTAAATAAGCCATTCTAGCAACTTCTTCACAAACAGCACTGTTATAAACGGCTTTTGCAACGGTTGAACCCCAAGTAAATGGCGCATGGTTCCCAACTAGAATCATTCCAACTTCATTATAATCTAATCCACGTTCTTTAATGCAATCTATAATTTGGTATCCCGTCATATGCTCATAATCACCCGCAATATAATCATCTTTCATTGGTGGCGCACATGGAATATCAGAAATTAAATGGTCAGCGTGTGTAGTGCCAAAAATAGGAATATCATTAATAGCTTGTGCCCAAGCAGTTCCGTAAGTTGAATGTGTATGTACAACTCCTCCTATTTTATCCCATTCTTTATATAAAACGGCATGAGTTTTTGTGTCGGAAGACGGACGCATATTGCCTTCAACTATTTTAGCTTCGAAGTCGCAAATTACCATGTCTTCTGGTTTCAAATCAACATAAGGTACACCACTAGGTTTTATGGCAAATACGCCCTTATTTCTATCTACAGCACTGGCATTTCCAAATGTAAATAACACCAAACCTAACTCTGGAAGCTGCATATTCGCTTCAAAAGCTTCTTCTTTTAATGTTTTATAAAGACTCATAATTTTAATTTTTCATGATATGATTTTCCATAGCAACACATAAATCGCTATAGTTATTGTATACGTTTTTGTAAGCTTCAACATTCACTTTTATTGGCTCATAAACTTTTTCAAAAGGACTTGCCATAGCATCCATTGCCGACTCGGTATCTTGATGGATACCAGCAGCTACTGCTCCAAAAATGGATGCACCTAAAGCACATGCCTGTTCAGATTTTGCTACTTTAATTGGAGTGTTTAAAACATCTGCCATAATTTGCATGACTAACGATGATTTTTTCGCAATACCTCCTAACGCTATAACACCTTTAACAGGAATGCCTTCACTAATAAATCTATCGGCTATTTTTTTCGCACCAAAACATGAGGCTTCTACCAATGCTCTGAACACTTTAGGTGACGTGCTTCCTAGATTGATTCCTGAAACAACACCTTTTAAATTCTGATTGGCATCGGGAGTTCTTCTACCATTCATCCAGTCTAAAGCTAATTCTCCAGCTGCACCAATAGGCTCTTTAGCTGCAGCTTCACTTAATTTTGGTAAAATATTAGCAATCGATTCTTCAACCAATTTCGCTTTTATATCTTCACTAATTAACTTTGAATTTCCAACAAGTTCTATAATTGGCCATGAAATCAAGCGTTCATACCATGCGTAGATATCTCCAAAAGCTGATTGCCCTGCTTCTAAACCTAACATATTTGGTATTACAGATCCATTTACTTGTCCGCAAATTCCTTTTACCAAGTGTTCGTTTTCTTGTAATGGTGTTACCAAAATATCGCAGGTAGAAGTACCCATAACTTTAGTTAAAAAGTAAGGTTCAATATTAACGCCTACTGCCCCCATGTGGCAATCGAAAGCACCAACAGCTACTACTACCGAAGTTGACAAACCTAATCGTTCTGCCCATTCTTCAGACAATGTTCCTGCTGATATATTAGATGTATAAGTTTCTTTAAATAAACGTTCTGTTAAACCATCTAAAACAGGATCTAAAGTTACAAAGAAATCGTTAGGAGGTAATCCACCAAACGATTCGTGCCATAAAGCTTTATGACCAGCAGCACAACGGCTACGTTTCATTTGAGACACGTCATTACCGCCAGTTAGTAAAAATGGTACCCAATCGCAGTGCTCAACCCATGAATACGCATTATCTAAAACACTTTTATCAACTCTTGAAACATGAAGAATTTTTGACCAAAACCATTCCGAAGAATAAATTCCGCCTTCATATTGAGAATAATCTATGTCCCACTTTTTACAAAGTTGGTTTATCTCATCTGCTTCTTTTATCCCTGTATGGTCTTTCCACAGTACAAACATGGCGTTTGGGTTTTCTTCAAAACCTTTTAATAACGCTAGTGGTGTTCCTGTTTTATCTACAGCTACTGGTGTTGAACCTGTGGTATCTACACCAATACCAACTATATTTTTTACAACATCTTGATTTACTTGAGACACCACCGATTTTATGGTGCCCTCAATACCTTCTATATAATCTAAAGGGTGTTGCCTGAATTTATTTTTTGAAGGCTCACAATATTTACCTTCCTTCCATCTTACATAATAATGAACTGCCGTAGCCATTTCTTCCCCTGTTACTGCATTAACTATTAATGCTCTAACAGAATCCGATCCAAAATCCATTCCTATAGTATACTTTTCGTTACTCATGGTTTCAATCTAAAATAGTGAATTACTTATTTAATACACTGCTAAATTAGCAGCGCAATATAATACATAATTACACAAGTGTATAAAAAACACTTGTGTTTTTTGGGCAAAAAAATAATCTAAAACAATGTTATAGATTAAAATTTTTCTCAACTTTATAGAGAGCTTCGTCAAATCGATAAAAATAGGCTCCTTTTCTGGATTCAGACATGTCTTTTTCTTCCAATCTAACCAAATACTTCATTTGCAGCACTTTTCGTCTAAAATTTCTTTTATCAATAGACTCATTCAAAATACCTTCATACAGCATTTGTAGTTGGGGCAATGTGAATTTTGCCGGCAACAAGTTAAAGGCTATTGGAAAATTCCTAACACGCCGTCTCAATCTTCGTATGGCAGATTCTACCATGTCTCTATGGTCGAAAACAAGTTCTGGCAACTCTTCAATAGGAAACCATTTCGCATTATAGTTACTAACCTGATCTTCATTATACTCTGATTTTAAAATCATAGCACTATAGGTAATAGAAACTACATGTCCGGAAGAATCTCTATCTGCTTTACCAAAAGCTTTTACTTGTTCCATATAAATATCTTCTAAACCAGATAATTTATATAGAACTCTATTGGCAGCTTTGTCTAAATCTTCATTTTCACCTACAAAACCGCCAATTAGAGACCATTTTCCCTTTTCGGGTTCAAAACCTCTGTGTATTAATAACAATTCAAGCTTATTATCATTAAATCCGAAAATAATACAATCAACAGCTAATTTTATCTGCTGCAATTCTCGGTATTCTTTATTATAAACAGTCATATTATTAATTTAACAAACCGTTATTATTATTTATTTCCTTTTTGGTAATCTAATAAAAACTGCGCTAAACCACTATCGGTTAAAGGGTGCTTTAACAGCCCTTTAATAGCAGACAATGGACCGGTCATGACATCTGAACCTAATTTGGCACAATCAATAACGTGCATCGTGTGACGCACAGAAGCCGCTAAAATTTGAGTTTGAAAACCATAGTTGTCATAGATTAATCTAATTTCCGAGATTAAGTTCAAACCATCTGTAGAAATATCGTCTAATCTTCCAATAAACGGCGACACATACGTAGCCCCCGCTTTCGCCGCCAATAATGCTTGACCAGCTGAAAACACCAAGGTAACGTTGGTCCTAATGCCTTTATCTGAAAAGTATTTACAGGCTTTAATGCCATCGGCAATTAATGGTAATTTTACCACGATTTGTGGGTGTAAAGCTGCTAAAGCCTCACCTTCTTTTACCATACCGTCATAATCGGTTGAGATAACCTCCGCACTTACGTCGCCCTCTACTAAATCGCATATTTTTTTGTAGTGTGCCAAAATGTTAGCTTCACCCGTAATACCTTCTTTAGCCATCAATGATGGGTTTGTGGTAACCCCATCTAAAACACCTAATGCTTGTGCTTCTGCAATATCATTTAGGTTTGCCGTATCAATAAAAAATTTCATAACCTTTAGTTTTTATACTGTTTTTAAATATTCTAATACTTCTTTGCTTACTTTTTCGCCTGTAAAGCCAAATTTGTCGTCTAATACATTGGCTGGTGCCGAATACCCGAAGTGGTCCAATCCGAACACTTTTCCGTTATCGCCAACCAATCCTTCCAAATTCACTGGCAACCCCGCCGTTAAGCCAAACAAAGGCTTGTTTTTTGGAATCACCGCATTTTGATAGTCTTTCGATTGAAGTCTAAATAAGCCTTCTGAAATTACCGAAGCGATGTTTACTTTCAATCCGTTTTCTGATTCTAGAATTTCAGCGGCAGCTACTAAAGTTGCCACTTCCGATCCGTTGGCTATTAAAACCACATCTGGATTTTCAACTTCTTTTACTAAATAACCGCCTTTTTCAGCAGCTAGTGCTTCTTGGTATCTAGAGGTTCCTATTGCTGGAATATCTTTAATATTTTGTCTTGATAAGATCAAACCTGTTGGCGTTTTTTTATTTTCTAAAGCCATTTTCCATGCCACGCTTGTTTCGGCAGAATCTGCGGGGCGCAATGCCAAGAAACTTGGGCTTCCGCTATGGTTTTTAAGTTTTTCCAACAAACGAATTTGAGCTTCCTGCTCAACAGGTTGGTGTGTTGGCCCATCTTCACCTACTCTAAAGGCATCGTGTGTCCAAACATATTTCACTCCTAATTCTTGGATACCGCTTAAACGAATGGCCGGTTTCATATAATCTGAAAACACAAAGAACGTTGCTACCACGGGGATAATCCCACCGTGCAATGCCAATCCGTTTGCAACACATGCCATGGTCAATTCGGCTACACCTGCTTGTAAAAACGACCCTGAGAAATCACCTTTTTTAAGTGCATGTGTTTTCTTTAAAAACCCATCGGTTTTATCACTGTTAGATAAATCGGCAGAAGACACGATCATGTTTTCTACTTTTCCGGCCAAATACCCTAATACACCTGATGAGGCCGCTCTAGAAGCTAAACCGGCTTTATGCTCAATCGATTCGAAATCCAACTCTGGCAATTCACCGGACAAGAAGAAATCTAGTTTATCCGCAAGTGCTTTATTTGAAGCTCTCCACGCTGAAATTTCCGCTTTCTTTTTAGCTGCTTTCTCTGCTTTTTCTTTTAAAATATCTTTGTAGAATGCTTGGACATCTTCAAAAACATCAAATGGGCTTTCTGGATTTGCGCCTAAATTCAATAAGGTTTTTGCATAATCTGCTCCAGTATGGCCAATTGGCTGACCGTGCAGCTCACAATGCCCTTCAAACATACTGCCATCTGCAGCAACAGCACCTTTGCCCATGATCGTCTTACCTACTATCAGGGTCGGTCTTTCTGTTTCGCTGTTCGCGTCGACCAATGCTTTTCTTATCTCATCGTGGTTATGTCCGTCTATAGTTACTACCTTCCAGCCCCATGCCTCATATTTCATGGCAGTGTCCTCACTGGTAACTTCATCGGTAGAGGTTGACAATTGAATATCGTTAGAATCGAAAAACATAATAAAGTTGCTCAATCCTAAATGACCCGCAATCCTTCCGGCTCCTTGTGATATTTCTTCCTGAATACCTCCATCAGAAATGAAACCATAGATCTTATGGTCCATCCAATCTCCAAATCTGGACTGTAAAAATTTAGCGCCAATAGCAGCACCAATACCCATGGTATGCCCTTGCCCTAATGGGCCAGACGTATTTTCGATTCCTCTTTTGACATCTACTTCTGGATGTCCTGGCGTGATTGAACCCCACTGTCTAAAATTAGCAACATCGTTTTTCCCATAATTCCCCAGAAGGTAATACTGTGCATACATTAATGTAGACAAATGGCCCGCATCCATAAAAAAGCGGTCCCTAAAAGGCCACTCCATATCCGTTGGGTCGAAATTGAAGAACTCGGAGTACAAAATGTGCATAAAATCTGCACCGCCCATAGGGCCTCCTGGATGTCCTGAATTCGCTTTCTCTACCATCGCTACAGCTAATGCCCTAATATTATCTGCCGCTTGTTGATCTAATTTTTTGTTCATTTTAATTGTGGTTAATTTTAATAGCCTGTAACTTTATTTTAGTTATTCAATATGTGTTTTAAAATCAGTTTGCAAAATTAAAACATTTTATTTAAACCATAATAGCTAATACACAGATATATCTATATTAAATCCGTGATATACATTTATTTGCAAATATATAATAATTATTTAATAAGTGTATAAAAAACACTTATTTTTTGTGCAAAAATTTCATGGGAACAAATAAATATAGAATTGGGTGCTTTTTAAAGTTTAAAAACCTCTTCTAAAAGAAGCCACTTCTCACATTCCTTTGCCATTGGTAACTTTTGCTGAAATTGCCACATTAAAGATTCCCATTCTTGAACTTTAGGATTTTTGGCATCTAATTTAGATTTTGAATCAAAAGAAAACGATGCATTTACCTCTATTATCATAAACAATCTATTTCCTATATTATAGATTTCCATATTTTCAATACCCGAATCCTTAATACTTTTTAATACTTCTGGCCATACGTTTTTATGAAGTTCTTTATATGCTTCAATTAGCTTAGAGTCTTCTTTTAAATCGCAAGCAAGACAGTATTTTTTATGACTCACTCTTAATTTAAGAATTATACTTTGAATACACTTTTTTCCCATAAACTCCAATTACCACAAAACAAACCAGCGTAATAATAAACGAAAAACGCATCTCAGTTAATCCAAAATAGCTAACATCCTCATAACCTGCACCACCCAAATCTAGTATTGAACCCTGTAATGGGGTTAACAATGCGCCTCCTACAATAGCCATAACCAAAAAAGCAGCACCAAATTTTGCATCTTGCCCTTGCCCTTCTAAAGCAATGCCGTATATGGTAGGAAACATAATAGACATAAATACCGAGGTCGCTATTAAAGAATAAATACCCAAAAACCCTGGCAAAATCATGGCTCCTATAGTTGTAAAAGATGCACCTATGGCAAAATACATTAACAATTTACCTGAATCGATGTTTTTCATTAAAGCCGTACCAATCATTCTTCCTGTTAAAAACACAATATAGCCAGCTAAACCAAACCAAACAGCTGCTTTACTATCAATACCTAAAGTTTCAGCATACTGATACACATAAGTCCAACACATTATTTGTGCACCCACATAAAAAACTTGTGCAATAACACCAAATGCAAATTTTGGCTGACTCCATAATCTTTTAACAGAATCAATGAAATTAACTTTAGCCTCCTGATCTTTATTCTGTGGCATTTTTAATAAACTAATCATAATAAAAAAAGCCAAAACAACAAAACCTAAAATAACATAAGGATTTCGTATTACTTCTAAATCGGAAGTTTTAATAACTGCTTTAGCTGTTTCGGATAAAGTATCAAAAACAGGTTGTCCGTCTGCGGTAGTATCATCGGACTTCAAAGCATTCAACACAAAGTTTTGGGCAATTAACAAACCGCCTATAGAACCCATAGGGTTGAACATTTGTGCAAAATTTAATCGCCTTGTAGCGGTTTCTTCAGCACCCATTGATAAAATATATGGGTTTGAAGTGGTCTCTAAAAAAGCCAATCCAAAGGTTAAAATATAATATGATGCTAAAAAGAAGCCGTAACTTTCATATTGTGCAGCAGGAAAAAACAACAACGCTCCTATGGCATAAAGTGCCAAACCAACTAAAACTCCCTTTTTATAAGAGTATTTATTTACAAATAGGGCAGCTGGAATAGCCATACAACCATAACCACCATAAAAAGCCAACTGCACGTAAGAAGCTTCAACGTTTGAAAGTTCCAATACTTTTTGAAATGCCCTAACCATTGGGTTGGTAATGTCGTTGGCAAATCCCCAAAGCGCAAATAAAGAGGTAATTAAAATAAAGGGTAAGATAACTGATTTGGCTACTACTGGAACTTTTGTGGTGCTATTCATTTTTGGTTTAGTTGGTTGGTTTAATTTGAATTATTCCGTCAATAACGATCGGTCTAAATGTACATAGCCTCCGTCAACAATAATATATTGCCCTGTGGTATGTGACGACCTATCTGAAATAGTAAACAAACAGGCGTCGGCTATTTCTTCGGGTGTTGTCATTCTATTCTCTAACGGAATTTTTTTAACAATGGATTTTAATTTTTCTTCACCATTCTCTAAAGTTTTAATCCAATTATCGTAAGCAGGCGTCCAACTTTCTGAAATAATTAAGGCATTTACACGAATTTTATCTTTAATTAAATCGACTGCCCATTCTCTGGTTAATCCAAGCACCCCTCCTTTTGATGCTGCGTAGCCAGAAGTACCTCCTTGTCCCGTCATCCCTACTTTAGAACCTATATTTAAGATATTCCCTTTTGATTTTTTTATATATGGCAAGCAATACTTTGTCATAGCAAAAAAACTAACAAGATTCAGCTTTAAAGACCACATAAAATCGTCGATAGAAGCATCTAAGCCTACCCCATCATTAACACCAACATTATTTATTAAAGCGTCTATTCTACCATACTTTTCAATAATTAGTTTTACGGCAGTTTCTATTTGCTCTGGTTTTGTCACATCGGTTTTCACAAAAAGCGCATCAACACCTTTATCATGTAGTTCTTTTTCATAACCATACCCACGATCGTTACGGCAAACAATAACAGGTCTAGCACCTTCGTTTGCCAAACTTTGCACTATGGTTTCGCCAATACTACCCTTTATACCTGCAGCACCAGTTACCACTACTACTTTATCTTTTAAATGTAAATCCATTCCTTATAGATTATAAAATTTTACAGCATTAACACCCATGATATTTTGTTGTTCATGGGTGCTTAATTTTGAAATAAAATTGGTTGTTAATTCTTTTACTTTTGAATAATTACCAGCCACCAAACACACTGGCCAATCGGAACCATACATTAGCCTATCAGTTCCAAAAGCACCCAAAACTAAATTCATATACGGATGAATTTGTATGGGAGTCCAACTTTTGTAATTGGCTTCTGTAATCATACCGGAAAGTTTGCAATACACATTCTCTTGCTTTGCGATTTCTTTCATTAAAGTTGCCCAACCGTCATAAAAACCATCTTTTATATATGGTTTTGCAATATGATCGATGACGAATTTTTGATTTGGAAACTTCTTAACAAATTCTAAAGCAGCACCTAATTGATGTGGGAAAATTAAAATATCATAAGTGTAATTTTGCTTTTCTAATAATGAAATCCCTCTTAAGAAATTAGGACGTAGCAAAAAATTATGATCGGGCTCTCCTTGCACTACATGGCGAAAACCTTTTAATTTTTCTTTATTATTATAAGTTTCCAATTGATTTTCAATATCATTGGCTCTTAAATCTACCCAACCTACTACACCTTTAATAAAATCATTTTCAGCAGCTAATTTTAAAAGAAAATCGGTTTCAGCAGTGTTTTGATCAGCTTCAACAGCTACACAACCATCAATCCCATTTCCTTGATATACCTGCTTTAAATCGGAAGGCATAAAATCTTTCCGAATAACGGCCATTTCATCATCTATCCAAGCGTGCTTTTCAGAATTGTATTGCCAAAAATGTTGATGACTATCTATAATCATTTCCCTGAGTAAGCTACTACATTTTGTTTTGAAACCCCTAAACCTTCAATACCTAATTCCATAACATCGCCCGGTTTTAAATATAACGGTGGTTTTAACCCCAAACCAACTCCAAATGGTGTTCCCGTAGAAATAACATCACCAGGAAGAAGTGTCATAAACTGACTGATATAACTAATAGATTCTTCAATATTAAAAATAAAATCGGATGTAGAACTATCTTGCATAGTTTCGCCATTAAGTTTCAACCAAAGATGTAAGTTATTCGGATTTTTTATTTCATCTGTAGTTGCTAAAAATGGTCCAAGAGGTGCAAATGTATCGCAGCCTTTACCTTTACACCATTGCCCTTCTCTTTCAATTTGAAAAGCACGTTCACTAACATCATTATGCAATACATAACCAGCAATGTGATTATATACTTCTTCTTTAGAAATGTATGATGCTTTTTTACCTATAACAACCGCCAATTCTACCTCCCAATCGGTTTTTGTACTGCCTTTTGGAATAACAACATTATCATTTGGACCAACAATTGCTGTTGTAGATTTAAAAAACAACACCGGTTCACTTGGCACTTTCATACCTGCTTCCGCAGCATGCTTTGCGTAGTTTAAACCGATACAAACCAATTTTGAAGGACGACAAATAGGAGAACCTAATCTGACATCTTCGGAAACAGATGCACATTTTGATTCGTTATCCTTTAGCCATTTTTTTAATCGTTCAATACCATCTGTTTCAAAAAATTGTTCGGTGTAATCTTCTCCAAAAATTGATACATCTATTCTGTTTCCGTTAGGTAATTGAACTCCTGGTTTTTCCTTACCTACTTCGCCAAATCTTATAAGTTTCATCTTAAATAGTTTATTTGTTTATGCGTTTATTTGTTTATTTGTAAATCTAAAATCGTATATCTATCTAGCCATTTAACTTTATAAATCCGCCATCAATAGGAAAATCTGTTCCTGTAATAAAAGACGCTTCATCTGAACATAGATACAATGCTAAATCCGCTACTTCTTGTGGTTTACCCATACGCCCAATTGGTTGGGTTTTTGATAGTTTTTCGAACATTTCTGCTTCTTTACCTGGGTAATTATTTTTTAAAAACCCATCAACAAAAGGTGTGTGAATACGTGCAGGCGACATACAATTACATCGAATTCCATAATCTATGTAATCTTTAGCCACCGAATACGTCATGGTTAATGCAGCACCTTTAGACATGGAATAAGCAAAACGGTCGTTAAGGCCAACTGAAGACGCTATGGATGCCATGTTTAAAATAACACCTCCATTATTTTGTTTCATGTGTGGAACTGTTGCAAAAATACAATTGTAAACACCTTTTACATTAACACTATAAACGCGATCTAAATCGGCTTCTGGTGTATTTTCCACATTTCCAATATGGGCAATACCAGCGTTATTTATTAAAATATTAATGCTGTTTTTTTCTGAAATAGCATTAACAACCTCAATAACTTCTTGCTGATTTGCCACATTACATTGATGTACTTCTGCTAAACCACCATCGTTCTCAATCTCACTTTTAGTGATTTTGGCGTTATCAATATTCAACTCTAAAATATGAATATACGCTCCTTGTGCTGCCAACGTTTTTGAAATGGCTTTTCCGATGCCACTACCACCACCAGTAATTATCGCCGTTTTATTTTTAAGACTAAACTTCATTTTTTTTACTTTTACTATATAGAAAAATTAACCATTGCTTTAATAACTTTGGTTTTTGGATCTAACCACGAATCGAAATTTTCAATCATTTCGGTAAAATTGACTTGATGCGTTACAAAGGCTTTTGTTGGAAATTTATCCAGGTTTTGAGTTACAAAATCAAAATCTTCCAAGGTTGCATTTCTACTGCACATAATAGTAGATTCTTTTGCATGAATAGCTGGGTGACTAAACACCAACTCTCCTTTAGATAAGCCAACCAAAATATAGCGACCGCCATGAGACATATAGCTAATACCCCCTTCTAACGCACGTTTGTTTCCTGTACAATCAAAAACCACCGTTGCCATATCTCCATTGGTTATTTTGGAAATTTCTTCAACCGCTGTTTCAGAAACTTTTACTACATATTTTAATCCTATTTCATTTTTAACAAACTCCAATCTGGCTTCATCAACATCTAATGCAATAACCTCAGCTCCTTTAATTTGCGCTAATTTCATCAACCCAATTCCAATAGGACCACAACCAACAACTACAATATTTTCACCTTTTTGCAGATTTGCTCTTCTGATGGCGTGAGCACCAATAGCTAAAGGTTCTACAATAGCCATTTCTTCATAAGATAAATTGTTTGCTGGAATTAACAAATCGGTTCTTACGGCAAAATTCTCCTGCATACCGCCATCGGCATGCACCCCTAATACTCTAATATTGCTACAACAATTTGTTTTTCCTTGTTGGCAAGCCAAACAGGTTCCACAGCTCACATAAGGCATTACAATAACCTTGTCTCCTACTTTTAAGTTTTGAGGATTTTTACCTATTTCAAGGATTTCGGCTGCCAATTCATGACCTAAAATTCTAGGATACGTAAAAAAAGCCTGATTGCCAGAATAGGCATGTAAATCGGTACCACAAATACCAACTCTGTGCACTTTTATAAGTGCCTGATTTTCTTCCCTTAGCGGACTTTCCTTTTCCTTTAAAGCAAACTTGTTTGGTTCTTCGCAAACAATATATTTCATCTGTTTATTTTATTAATTCTTAACCGTTTCTATATCTATTGACGTTTTTACAACACCATCTCCAATGGACGCTGTTAACTTAATATCATCACTTTTTCCGTTAGATTGAATAATAACCAAACATTTTCCATTAAACGCTTTTACTTCTTTAGCTTTAAATGAAGACAAATTAGCTTGATACCCATTATCTACTCCAACAATTTTACCACCGCCTTCAACTTCAAAACGAATTAAATTATCTGCTTTAGGGACAAAATTCCCTTCAGCATCTAAAATATTTACTGTTACATAAACCAAATCGTAATGGTCTCTTTTAATAGTTTCCTTATCGGAAACTAATTCAATTTTAAAAGCTTCTCCAGCAGTACGAATTTCTTTTTCTAAAACCACTTTTCCATTTTTTCTAGAAACGACTTTAAGGACTCCTGGTTTGAAATCTACTTGCCAACATAGATGTAAATCGTCTTCCGACTTTGATTTAACCCCTAACGATTCATCATTTAAAAACAGTTCTACTTCATCAGCGTTATTGTAATATGCCCAAACATCAACTGTTTTGCCTTCTTCCCAATTCCAATGTGGAAACAGGTGTAAAACATCTTTGTTAGTCCACTCGCTTTGGTACATATAATACACATCTTTCGGGAAACCTGCCAAATCCACAATACCAAAATACGAACTACGTGCTGGATATGGATACGGAATAGGTTCTCCTAAATAATCGAAGCCTGTCCAAACAAATAGCCCTGAAATAAAATCTAATTTCTTAATTGCTTTCCAAGTTTCTTCATGGGTTGAACCCCAATAGGCAGACACATTATCATAAGCTGAAACAGTAAAATCTTCATTACCATCAAAGGGCACATTGTGCGCTGGTGGCCATCTTCTAATGCTATCTGATGGCATATCGTATTGCCCTCTAGTGGCTAACGCCGACATATTTTCTGAAGCAATTATTTTTTCACCTTTAAATCTTACTGGAAAATCTTCATAGGCTTCGTGTTTGTAATTAAACCCTAATAAATCAAGTGCGCCTGATTGATAAATGAAGTTTTTATCTGGTTCATTTTCCGTTAAAGCACAGGTTACAGGTCTGCTAACATCCAAACTTTTTACAATTTCAACCAATTCTTTCGTAATTGCAATTCCTGTATTATCGAATTGCTCACGTATTTCGTTACCTATGCTCCACATCATTACCGATGGGTGGTTTCTATCTCTTTTTATTAAATCTTCTAAATCTTTTTTATACCATTTATCCCAATCAACATTATAATCGTATTTAACTTTTTTCTTTTTCCAAACATCAAAAGCTTCATCTTGAACAATAAAACCCATTTGGTCGCATAATTCCAACAATTCTAAAGATGGCGGATTGTGCGCGGTACGAATGGCATTCACACCCATATCTTTCATAATAGTGAGCTTCCGCTTTATAGCCGCATAATTAGCAACAGCTCCTAAAGCTCCATTATCGTGGTGCAAACAAACACCCAAAATTTTTGTTGGTATGCCATTAAGGGAAAAGCCTTTTTCAGCATCAAAATTAAAATATCGTATACCTGTTCTAGTTGTATAATTATCTAGCAATTCGGAATCTTCGTAAATTCTGGTTACAATGCGGTACATATAGGGGTCTTCCAAACTCCAAAGCTTTGGGTTTAAAACTTCTATTTCAGAGGTTTTTACTAATGATTTATTTGGATACAGTTTTTCTAAAGTTGTTGTTTTTCCAACTTCTCTATCATTTGCGTCATAAATCTTGGTTTCTAACTTAAACTTTTTGATAAGTCTTGAGTTATTTTGAACAGTCACCTCGTAATTAACCAAAGCTTTTTCTTTTGTAACCTTTGGAGTGGTTACATAAGTTCCCCAATGTGCTACATGTAACTTTTCAGAAGCAAGCAATCGCACATTTCTATAAATACCTGAACCTGTGTACCATCTGGAATTTGGTTGCTCAGAATTATCAACCTTAACGGCAATAACATTTTCTTGTTCTCCAAAGTTTAAATGCTCTGTTAAATCGTAAGCAAACGATATGTAACCGTTTGGTCGTTTTCCTAAGTAACGTCCGTTAATCCAAACTTCACTATTTCTATAAACCCCATCAAATTCAATAGAAACCGATTTATTTACCCAAGCTTCTGAAATAGTGAATGTTTTTCGATACCATCCTTTTCCTGCTGGTAAAGCACCTCCTTCTGGTTTGGTTGGGTGTTCTTCGCTAAACGCTCCTTCGATACTCCAATCGTGCGGTAAATCGAGTTTTCTCCAATCTTTATCTTGAAATTCTAGTTTACTAGCACCAGGGTTCTCTCCCAAATTAAAGCGCCAGTCAAAATTAAAATCTTCAACAATTCGAATGTCTTTTTCTTCGAAATTGCAAGCAATAAGTAAGCAAAACACTGTACTTAATAAGGCAAAACGTTTAACTATCTCTGTCATTTTTTATATTATTGAAATTCAAATGATTCTAATCGCAATCCTTTCATATTATCCGATTCTATTTGAATTTTATAAGTCCCCGCATTGATATAACCTCCCGAAGTGGTATTTAAAATACGCCACTTTTCGTCGGCAATAGGAAACTCAATATCATCATTTCTAAGCAAAATACCGTTAGCATCTTCAATTTTGAGTTTTACTTTTACTGGGTGCTTATTCATATTCATAAATCGGTAGCGCAGCAAATAAATATTTGCCACACCCGGATTTACTGTAAAAGTAATACTGTTTTTGGTATTTTCGGTAAACTCTATATAATCACTTTTCTTAAAAAATGCTTTTTCAACACCATCTCCACTAATTTTGGCTTCTTCGGCTTCTAATTTTAAAATGGTTCGGGTGCCTTGTTCTTCCATAGAATATGTTGGAACAACCGCAATGGAATACATATTGCCTCCATCTTGATTTTCAAAAAGTACCTTTTCGCCTTTTTTAACTTCCTTTTGAAATACATTGAACTCAATTCCATTTGAATTTTGAACCGTATCAGTCGTTTTTTTATAACCATTTAACCATGAAGGTTGATTTATACCACTTTCAACAAACACATAAATATTAGCATTTTTCTTTGAAACGAATGACCCTGAAATATTGGTTTTAGATGAATTTGAAAAACGCAAATAGTCGGCTCCATAAACTTCAGAAGGTAATTTAGCAAATTGAATATCAGCATTTTTATACTGTTTACTATTATTATTTAACCAAGAACCAATTTCAAATTCAGCATTTGCTGAAACGTCTAAAATATTTTTTGGCGACGGTTTTGCAGGTTTAACATCTTTATTTTTTGTTGCAATAGCAATTGCTGAAATAACTGCTTGACTTGATGTTACATTTGGGAACGAAATAACAATTTTGCCATTTTCACTCTTTGCATCCACTACTTTTTTTAATGCGGTATCGTGCCCAACTTCACGCCAAATATCCAAATCTTTTAAAACAACTTTTCCATTTATAGCTACATCAAACACGCGCCAGTTTTTGCAATCCATACCACCACCGGTTCCATACCACGGCTCTGTAAAATAGAGTTCTACTTGATATTCGCCATCAGGTACTGGAAACTCGTAACTTAATTTATCGGTGCCATATCTGAAATTTTGAAACAAACTCCAATCTTTTGTGCCTGCAATGGGGTCTTTGGTAGAACGCTGACTCGCATAAAAGGCCGGCAAATTCTCAAAACTATCTGTCCAAGATTTTGACCCCCATGTATTTTCATCGGTTTTATGAATATCGGCCAACCAGAAATTCCCAAAAGTGTCTTTGTAATCATCACCGCCACTATTAACTCGATATACATAATTATAATTAGATTCTGGTTTTAGAATATCATTAGAATTTGATACTAAAGCATCAAAATGAGGCGCTTTTGGCAAGTTGTTTAAAACGATATAATCTTTAGCAACTGCTTTCCCATTTACGTAACCAATGGCGTATAACACGTTGTATTTTATATTGACATTATTCCACTGAAAATGTTCTCCAATGACACCAGAGTTTTTAATTTTCCCTAACGATTCATTATCAATATCATTAAACAACTCCACCTCATCACAATTGGAATATATATCAATCCCGTTTTTTATTCCTACAGAATACCAACGATTAGCCCATGAATGCGACACAATATAAACCATAGGGCTTTTTTCTTTTGAAACGTAGTTGGCTCGATACATATAAAAAGCATCCAACGGTTCTCCCCAAATGGTAAAAATGCCTTTATAGTTTACAGGGCCTACTTTATCAATATCTCTATAACCTTCACCATTCTGGGTTCTTCCGGGGTTTTCGTGGGAATACAGCAACCAATGGTATTGGCCAACAATTTTATCTTTTACAGATTCTGCTTCACGTACTTTTATTTCCATGAGTTGCGAAAATCGGTTTTCGCTTAATTCACCTTTTTGGTCGAATTCGCCCTCGGTATGTAAATCGGCTGTTCTCCAAGCGCCATATTCACCATTTAGTAATTGTTCTGAAAGCTCTTCGCCATAATTATAAGGGTCGCCACCATAAGTCCCCGACCAGTTTTGTATCACATTCCAATCGGTTCCTTCACCTCCATTACAAGTGGTTACGAGGCGTTGTTTCGCTGAAGTTGGGTCCATTTCTCGAATAATTTGGGTGCATTCCTCAGCAAATTCTTTCGGTATGGTACTTTCGTTTTGTAAGCCCCACATCACCACCGATGGGTTGTTTCTGCGTTCTTTAATCCATTCTTTTAAAAGCGTTTTAAAGTTTTCTTTAAACTCTGGCGTGTCGTACCAAATATGTGCTGAAAACTGAGACCAAAACAAAATGCCTTCTTCATCTAAATGTTCTTGATATTTTAAATTATGAGGTTGATGTCCTTCTCTAAAAGAGTTGTAGCCCGCCGCTTTTATTTGTTCTATTCTTGCTTTTATTTCGGTATTTGAAAACGCATGACTTTTACCAATAGCATGCTCGTATTCGCAAGTACCATTTATAAATAAAGGTTCATCATTTATAAAAAATCGATTGTCGTCTCCTTCTCTTTCAACTGGCCAACTTACCCAACGAATACCATAAGGTGTTATTAATGCATCAATTAAATTTCCATTTTCATAAACTTTTGTTGAAAGTTGATATAAATACGGATTATTTGGCGACCATAATTTCGGGGTTGAAATTTCAGGAAGTGTTTGTTTTATTTCTTTAACATCAGAAACATTAAAGCTTTCAGTTTTAATCGATACGACTTCATTTCCATCTTTATCTAAAAGTGAATTTACAATTGTGATATTTTTAGATGTATCGCCATAATTTTTAAGTTCGGTTATAATATGAAGAACCGCTTTTTCTTTTGAAGTTTTATTGTCATTCCAAATATGAACACCAAAAGGTTCAATTCTAACTTTATCTGTAATGATTAATGATACCGGTCTAAAAATCCCCATAGGCTGAGAACCTTCTGAAAATCCCCATTCGCCAGAACAGCCACCACAAACCCAAGGCAAATCGGCTATAAAAGCGGGGTGTGCTGCTTTAACAACGATGTTGTTTTCTGCATCAAAATTCACAGCATCTGTAATATCTAAAGTAAAAGTGGTACGTCCGCCTTTATGTTCACCAACTTTTGCACCATTTACCCAAACGGTGGCATAAGAACCAACACCTTCAAAAAACAAAAAATGTTGTTTGTCTTTATTTGAAGCGTCTAAATGAAGTGTTTTTTGATACCACGCCGTACCGTGTAAATTACCATGCGACATACGGCGGTAGCCATAATATTGGTCCCAATTATGTGGTACAGAAACATGTTTCCAATTGGTATCTGTATTTAGATTATATACAAAATCACTCTCTGGTTGATTCAAACTATCTAATACAATCGTTTTCCAATCGGAATTTAAAGAAACTGTTTTACGAACTTCATTCACTCGACTTTCACTTTTACATGAAGTCAAACTAATAAAGAGCATAATTAATATGTTATGTATATACTTCATGTTAGTAGAATAGCCAATCTACAGCCTCTTTTTCGTCGTCACCAATTAAACCAACATCCCGAGAAGTAACTTCTTGGTTTGCATCAATAAAACCAAGAATTAAAACGCGCCCTTTACCTAAGTTCAATTCGTTTTCTCCTGATTCAAATTTGTACGTATGAATATTTACTCTTGGCAATCCTTTTAACTTTATAGCATTTGCTAAAACAACTTCGGCTTCTCCCCTTGTGTTTCCTGCAGCGTTGGTTTCTAAACTTGGCGGAAACAAAAAGCGTTTCTGGTCGGTATTGAAATAGCCAACAACCAATTTAACAGTTTTGTTATTTTTAAATTTAAGAGTTGTTCCATGCTCATTTTGAGATTCTGCTACATATGAAACTCCTTTTAAATTTTGAAGTTCTGGAGCAATTTCTACAATTTCCGATTCAGGAATCCCGTATACTTTTGTGCCATTTTTTACATTATAAATGCCATTACTTTCACTTAATAAAGCAACCTCAACTTGCTCCCAAGGCACTCCTTCTTCTCTAACAATTTTACCATCCTTTGAAGCTTTTAAAAGGTTTAAATTTCGTTTGAAATTAGCCAACTCTCTTTCGTAATGTGGCATTAATTCTTCCCAAGTTTTGTTGTTTCCATCGTCACCACCAATAGGGATTCTACGTTGTGCCGTTTGCATACTATTGGCGTACAAATAGGTGCCTTTAGTTAGGTTAACCAACTCTTGATAATATGCAATACTTTTTTCTAAATGAGGAAGAGCCTTGTCTAAATCTGCAATATCATTTGAATAACTATAACGCAACACCAATAAAGCTGTTTCTACTTTTTCTGAAAAGAAATTAGCAAATGTATTGTAACAATACATGTCGTTTTTTAAACGAGTAAATTCGTCTTTTTCCTTTGTAACATGAGCTTCTGCTTTATCTATTGCTAAAACAGCTTGTTTTCCATGTGCTACAATTTCATTGATAATTTGAACGGGGGTTTCGCCTTCATGTGGTGTGTTTTCCCATTCCTTTTTAGCATATTCTAACAAAATCTCGCCAACAGGCCCACAAGATTCATAAAACCCAGGATACACGCGCCATTTGTATGGATTTACCAACTGGCTTTCGAACATTCCCAATAACAAGGTTTGTCTGTTTCCTTCGGTAATTCCAAATCGACGTAATGTTTTTGGTGCTATTTCTCCTGTTTCTTCGTAAGCTTTTAAAATGTTTTTTCCAGCTTCAGTATCTGTTCCAAATTTGGTTGCTAATTGTTCTGCCCAAAAACCAATTTCGTCATTTCTATCCCTATTACTATTCCAAGCATATCGTGACCATGCTTTGTACCAAATCCAATCGCGTTCTATTTCTAAAAGTCGATTTTCAGTTTTATCAGGTGCGTATGGCCAATCCCAATAAGATGTTTGCGGATATAAATGAAGTGCATTAGCGCCATGAACCTCATGCATAGCTTTGACGCTTTTTTGAATAAAATCGGGTGAACCATATCTGAACGGTTCTAAATTTGCTAAAATATGAACGTTTGAAATATGAATAGAGCCTGCCTCACTCAGTTGTCTGTGTGTTTCAGACCAAGGTCCGCGAGGTTCATAGGTAGTTAAAGACTCACCATTATACTTGTTCATGGTATAAAGGTTTTTATACAAAGGCAATGCTTTTTCCATAACCACAGGTGCATCGGTGTCGTGTGCCCTAAGAATTATAGGTGGTTCTTCTGTTTTACCCAAAGCTTTTAAACCTTCTTGAACACCCGGAATAATGGTTTTTGTAAACCACTCTACATCATATTCCCGTTCCATAGCTTCACCTAAAGCTACCAACAAGCCTACATTTGGATATTTTTCAATAAATGCTGCAATGGATTTTTGGGTATAATCTGCAATAACAGGTACTATTGGTCTTGAGCGGTCTTGTGTTTTAATATTATAATGCTCTGCAAAAGGCTTCGAAACAATGATATTATAAAACATTTGAATGACCCAAATACCTCGTTTATCAGCTTCTTCGGTAATAAATTTGAAAATTTCTTCGTTCTTTTTGAAATCTTCGTCGCTAACTTCAACAGCAAACGGATAATCGTCCAATTTTACTAAAGATGCAAAAGGATGTCCGTTCCACAAATACAAGGAATTGAAACGATTTTCAACCATCATATCCAAATATTTAACCCAAAGCTCTTTATCATAAAACCAAGGAAAATTCTCGGGTGTATAGGGATATTCATAAACACCTCTACCTTCTAAATAGGCCGTTTTTTGAAGTCCGATAACGGTACCCCGCAACACCATTTCGGGACTGTCATTAAAATTGATTTCAGATGGTAATTCGTTGGTTTCTTTAATTCTATCTACCAACTCTAAAGCGCCATACAAAGTTCCTGAAGCATCAGTACCTTCAACAGAAATGATATTTTCTGAAGCACTTATTCTGAAACTTTCTTTTTTAGTATTATCCGTTTTTTCTGAAACAATAATTACACGATTTACCTTATCGTTTGGCATTTCAGATGAAACATTAACTACGTAATCATTCTTAACTAATACCTCTGAAAGCTTTTCTACTCCAAACTTAATTCTTGGCGATTCTAAATCACCTATAATGGCAACTTGCTTTTTTGTTGTGCAAGAAAAAATAATAAAAATTAAAATAATACTTAAATACCGCATAAAATTAGTGCTTGATATGTTATTTATTTTGAAACACCTTTTTAAGGTAAGCGGCATTAGCACCGTAATTTTTAACTACATTATGAACATCTGTTGTATCGCGAGAACGCTCTACAATCAGCCAACCTTTCCAATGCATCCCATCTAAAGTTTCTTTAATAGCTGGTAAATCGATAGCTTTATCGTTTTCAATCCAAACACCATCAGTATTTGAAGCATGGATTTGACCAATATTGTCTCTTCCTAAAGTTTTTAATTCTTTGGAAATATCACGTCCATTTTTTACAGCATTTGCAAAGTTGAAGGCTATTTTTATATTTCTATTATCTATTTCTTCCAACAATTCCTTTTCTTCGGAAGCTGATAATGAGGTTTCAATAGCTATAATACCATTAATTTTTTCTACTTCTTTACCTGCCCAACGTAATCGTTCAACAATAGCAGGCCTTAACTCTGGATTTTTAACTAAATCGCCTTGGGTGCCTAATGGTAAATAAGCTACTTCAACATTGAATGTTTTCATCACTTCAATACAGTCTGAAACCATTTTTTTATAAGTTGGACGGGTAGCAAAAGATTGTGCATAAAAACCCGACATAGCAATAGAACTAAAACCTATACCGGTTTCTGCTGATTTATCTTTAAATACTCTAACGCTTGCTGTATCTCCATTAATAAATTTACTATCAAATGTTTCTCTATCGCCCAAACCACCCATATCCATTTCTATGCCATCGGCTCCTATTTCTTTAGCACGCTCAAAAGCTCCCAATTTTTGGCGTTTTAAAATCATCCAATCGCAAACTGCTACTTTATAACGCTCTTTTGTTGGTCCTGGCCAAACGCCCTCTTTAATTGGAAAAGACACCAATTTAGACGGATCTATTTTTACATATTTTATTTTTTGTCTGCGCCACGTATAAATACAATGCAACATACCATCTTTTCCTTGAATAATGGCTGGATATGAATACTGACTAATTTTAGAATCTTCTAAAACTAAAGAAGCCTCCCAATTAATACCATCATTTGAAATGGCAATATTTAAAGGACTTCTATACCCTTTTGTGGTGCCTTCATCTGGCCAAACATGATTATAAATTAACACATGTTGCCCGTTTTTCATAGTAACTGCATCCGTCCCCGAACTGTTATTTGGCATATTTAATAGTTCTAAATCAGACCATGTTTTACCATTATCTTCAGACCAAGTGCTAAACAAATGTCTATTTCTGGTTCTTCCTATTTGTTGCAATTTTCCATTTTTGTGAAATAAAACACTAGGCTGAATGGCGTTTATTTTGTTCTCTCCTTTTGGAAGCGTATCACCCATTACCCAAGTTTTTCCAAAATCTGGGGTTGATTCCATGCGTAAATTCCAACCATTTTCTTCGGTACTAGACGGCAATAAAAGTGTTCCATTTTCTAATAACTCGGGTTTATTTTTAATAGGACCTAAAAAACCTTCTGTCATTTTTTCTGGCGAAGACCACGTGTCTCCACCGTCTGATGAACGCATTAACATGCCCCACCAAGTTGATGGACTTGGGCCAATTTTATAAAACAACATTAAATCGCCGTCAGGAATTTGATACAATACAGGATTCCAAGTCGGGTATCTCAAGGTATCATTTTGTACACCATTGGCTACCTCAACACCTTCTGTCCATTTTCCGTTTTTTCGTTTACTCAACCAAATTCCAACATCAGGATGCCTTTCGTGAGTTCCTCCAAACCATGAGGCTACCAAGTCTCCATTAGTAGTTTCTACAATAGTTGCGGCATGACATGAGGGATATGGTGGATTCTCATTAACAAATTCCTCAATTAATATGCCTTCTTTCCATGTTTTGTCTGCCAAATCTATTTTCTTCTCAACAAATTGTTTGCAGCTTCCTAAAAGCACTACGGCTGATAGTATTAATATGGTTTGGATTGGTTTCATAGTTCTATGATTTATTAGTTTTATTCTGAATTTTTTAGTTTATATTGATTGAATAAGTTCCTGATTTCAACTCTAAAACAAGTCTATCTTCTTCTGTTTTATAATTTTCAGAACTCTTATCTAATCGGTCTTTGTTGATTTTTACTTTTGAAGCATTGGCTGTTGGTAAATACACCAAAGCACTCGTATTTACTGGAATGGTAATATTCCAACTTAACTTGCTTTTATTTTGTTTCCAATGACTTTTTATAAGACCATGAATGGATTTATAAGACGCATTCACATAATTTAAACCCGCCTTAAAATCGGGTTTCATAATAATTTGTTTAAACCCAGGATAATCTGGATTACTCTTAATTCCTGCCATATTTTCATAATACCAAACCAATAAATCGCCCAAAAGCATCACATGGTTTTGGGAGTTCATCTCAGGGTCGGCGGTGTTGCCATTCCATAATTCCCAAATGGTAGTGGCTCCATTTTCAACCATATAACCCCAACTTGGATAGGTTTTATTTGATGCTAGCTTGTATGCTAAATCGCCCCTTCCATTTTCTGTTAAGGTTCTCATTAAAAATTGTATACCAACAACACCCGTACTTACATGTCCTTGTTTGGTAACTTCAACTTCATGCACCATGTTTTGAAACACTTTCTGCTTTAATTCTTCTGGCACCATACCAAAGGCTAAAGGCAACACATTGGCTGTAACCGTATTATTAGCATAACTAAATGTGGATGTGTTTAAATATTTTTTATTGAAAGCCATTTTTATCCGTTCTGATAAATCATCATAATGTGATATATCGTTTTCAGTCGCATTAATAATATGAGCAAACTTTTTCATAATTTGAAGCAGATGATAATAAAACGCACTAGACAGAACTTCGCCATCCGTTAATCGTGTTGGGTCTTGCGAACGGATAATTTCCAACGATTCTGGTGGCACACACCAATCTCCATATTTATCTTTATCCATCAAATCATTTTTCAGGTAATTTGCTTCCATATAGGCCATCCATTTTTTCATGTATGGATAATGATTTTTAATGACGTTTTCATCAGCAAACTGATTATATAACATATCGGCTACTTTAATATAAGCACCTTGCCAAGTCACCCCATCACCATAATAACGCCAAAATGCAGGAGCCACATCTGGAATCCCTCCATCTAAGGTTTGAGAGAATTTAATATCATCTAGCCACTTTGCATAAAGCGTTTGATTATCAAAAATGAAGCTTTCACCATAAGCTCCAGTAGTTCTGTCGCCTAACCATGGTTGACGCTCGTTTCGCTGCGGACAATCAATAGGCATGCCTTTGTAATTTCCTCGAATGCCCCAATAGGCATTTTTAAAAATTTGGTTCATGGTTGGGTTTGAGCATTCAAACGAGCCCGTGGTTTCCATATCATCATAAACTACTTTTCCAACAAAATCGGTTATTGCTGGTTTGTAATTATACCCTGAAACTTCAACAAAACGGAAACCATGATATATAAATTTTGGCTCCCAAATTTCTTCACCTTCGCCTTTTAAAATATATTCATCGGTTACTCTGGCATCACGTAAATTAGCGATGTAAAGTGAACCGTCTTCTTTTAAAGATTCGGCAAATTTCATAGTTACTTTATCGCCACTATTTCCTTTTACTTTTAGTTGTAACCAGCCTACCATATTCTGACCCATATCTAAAATATAGCTACCCGTTTTGGTGGCTGCTATGGAAATTGGTTTAACCTCACCCATCACCTTCATATTTGGTGTCATTTGTGCTTCTGGAAAACCACCTGGTTCTTCAACCCAAGTTAGATTTAACCAATTTTCATCATCAAAACCAACGTTATTCCAATTGGTTATTTCCTTACGTGCATCATAAACTTCCCCATCATATTCGTTATTACTTCGTATGGGACCATTTGGCGTAAACTTCCAAGTTTCATCTGTTTTTATAGTTTCACTGGTACCATCTTCGTATTCAATATCCAGCTGCAATGCCATTTTTGGAAACCCAAAACTTTTAATTTTATAAGGTTTATATTCTTGTCGCATAGCAAAAAAACGCCCGTTCCCTAAAATCGTTCCTAATACGTTTTCGCCTTGTTTTAATTGAGACGTCACATCAAACACGTTGTATTTTACATTTTTTGTATAATCGGTAGGAACAGGTGCTAGCACATAATTGCCTATTTTTTCACCATTAATATAAAGTTCATACAGGCCCATCCCCATAATATAGACTTTGGCTTTTTTTACGTTCTTATTTAAATCAATTTGCTTCCTGATATATCTGGCAGATAATTTTGAAAACTGGCTTACACTATCACCCGGAAATAACTGATTATAACCAATCCATCGGGTTGACTTCCAATCGGCATAAGTTAATATCCCCATGCTCCAATATGCAATTTCACTCCATT
Source organism: Mariniflexile soesokkakense (assembly GCF_039650365.1). Classification (NCBI taxonomy): domain Bacteria; kingdom Pseudomonadati; phylum Bacteroidota; class Flavobacteriia; order Flavobacteriales; family Flavobacteriaceae; genus Mariniflexile; species Mariniflexile soesokkakense. Next base: position 268,136 of record NZ_JAZHYP010000002.1, read on the forward strand.
GGGTTTCTCCTCTGTTTGTCGAAATTTTCACTTTCCAATAAGCTTCATCTTTGCCATTTAATTTTTTCCCAGCATATATTACGTTTACAGAAGCATTACTTTCAACCTTACCTGAATCCCATAAATCGGCATTATTTGAAGCTAATTTTTCAGCTGAAGAAGCTACTAAAATTTGGTACGTTGTTTGCTCTACTTCAGATTTATCAGTAATAATTTGCCAACTCAATCTAGGCTGCAATACATCAATTCCTAAAGGATTTACCAACATTTCACATTGCAGATTACTTAGTTTAATTTCATTTTGAGCTACTGTAGAAAATGAAAAAAGAAGTATTACAAAATATTGAAGTATTTTTTTCATCGATTAATATTTATTTTGAAATGAGTCTTTCAATTTTTTCAGAAGCTGCAATTTCTTTACCATTTCTAAAAATTTTAAACCCTTTTCCTTTGTTATATTTTTTTCCTGTTTTGTCCCAAAGAATCGTAATAATATCGCCATGGTACAATACATTATCTAAACAAAACCAATCCCATTTATCTTGTGGAATTAATGGATTGACATCAATTTTATCATCGGCTCTTGGGCGTAAACCTATTAAACCTGTAATCATCAAATCGTTGAAGGTAGAATGATTGTAATAGCGACTGCGTTCTCTATCGCCCATTAACCAATAGCCTGTTGTTTCATCTAAATACTCGCCAATATATGGGCGTCCACGATAATATTGCGACTCAACATATAAGTTCATTTGTTTAAAATAATCATCATCAGAAACTACATCTTGATTATAATTATTCAACACGTTTGCCATAGCAGTTAATGTTTGCGACGTAGCAAATGGCCAAACAGCACCATCCCATTCGCAAGTTCCTGTGCCGTGACTTCTAAATCGAGGACTTCTACGTTCGGCAGTTGTTAATCCGAAAGGTGCCGAAAAACCTCCTTCATCTTTTACTTGCTCCCAAGCTTTTTCAAAACCTTTATTTTCTTCTGGAAGATTGAAATACCAAGGAATAAAACCTATGGCTTCACGCACATTTGATGATGTGTCTTTTTCAGTTAAGGTTTCAAAAAACAAATCATCTGTATTCCATAATCTAGTTTCTACTAAGTTTTTTAGCTTTGAAGCCTTATTACTAAAATTAGCCACTTGCTTTTTATCTCCTTTTATAGCTGCTATTTTAGTTAAGGCTTCGGCATTCCCGAACATATAACTGTTAATGGTTGGCCGTACATTTTGTACATGGCGTCCACCGCTTAGCGATTCTTCCATGCCGTCTTTTACATCAATTTGCCAAAATAAACCATCGTCTCTACCTCTATCTTTTTCCCATTGCGCGTATTCATCTACCAAATCGGGATACATATCCAAAAGGAATTGCTCGTCTTTGTTTACTAAATAGCGATTGTAAAGTGCATCGGCAGTCCAACTACTAAAAGTCATGAGTTTTTTCATGCGTTTTCCTTCATTTCCTCTATACCATAATTTCACGTTTTGCTCGATAAATTCCGGATTATGCGCCCATCTAAACTCATAAATATGGTGCCCTAATGCACAGGCTATTAAATTGTATTTATCAGCATACGAACGGTTTACCAAAAACTCGGTAATCGCATAACCTTGCGGTGTGTTGGTAATGTGTTTTCGTAAACTCCACCAACGGAAATAATAGATTTCCTCAAAATTTTGTTGCGGACATTCAAACAATGGGATGTTGCTTTTCATCCAAAACCAAGCACTATCATTAGGAATAGCTTTAGCAATATTCTCATCTTCCATCTTGTTGAAATAATCTGCATAATGTTTGAAGTTATCTACCTTTAAAACAGCTGCTGATTTTTGTGCGGACACATACGATTTACAACTGCTTAAAACAGCTGTAAATAGTACTAAAATTAACTTGATATGGTTTATTTTAAAATTCATTTTTAACGGGTTCTAAAAATTTATTTAGTGTAAAATGTATACGTTTTTCCTGCTTTCATATTGACGTCGTACTCGTAATATTTAAGAAGTTTAACCTGCTCTATTTTTGCATGTTCTGAAATGATGGGTTTCTTAACTTCCACATCATAAAACAACGGATTTGGATTTTTACCTTTTGCTTTCTTAAGACCTGCACCTTTTAATGGTGTTTCACTTCGCAATCGGCAATTACCATTTATGGTTGGTTGAATTTTCAATTCTGACACTTTATTGTTTTTCCAAACCATATCAATTTCATAACCACCTCTAGAAACAAGTCCTTTAATTTCACCATCTTTCCAAACACTTGGTAATGCTGGTAATAGATGAATGGCACCTTCATGACTTTGCATCAACATTTCGGCGATACCAGCAGTACAACCAAAATTTCCATCTATTTGAAACGGTTGATGTGCATCGAGCATATTTGGGTACGTTCCTCCACCCTTACGTTGGTCGGCAGTGACTAAATGCAACTGGTCTTTTAGTAATTTATAAGCATGATTACCATCTAACAAACGTGCCCATAAATTAACTTTCCAGCCCATAGACCAACCCGTAGATTCGTCACCTCTATACTTTAATGATGTTTTGGCTGCTTCAAAAAGCTCGGGTGTTTTAAAGGGTGAAATTTGATTGCTTGGAAACAATCCGTACAAATGCGATACGTGACGGTGATCGTCTTTTGGATCGTCCCAATCTATTAACCATTCTTGTAACTGTCCATGTTTACCTATTTGCATAGGTGCCATCTTTGATAACGTTTCTTTCAATTCATTTGAAAAAGCTTCATCTTCGGATACTATTTTTGTGGCTCTTATCACATTCGTAAACAAATCGAAAACCAATTGATTATCCATGGTCGTTCCTGCAGCTATGGTTGATTTTCCATCTTCGCCAGCATGGGTGTTTTCTGGAGAATTTGATGGCACAACCACTAGATACCCCGAATTTGGGTCTTTTACCATAAAATCCAAAAAGAAAGTCGCCGCACCTCTCATAATAGGATAAATCTCTTTTAAATAATTTTTATCGCCAGTATATAAATAGCGTTCCCATAAATCTTGACAAACCCAAGCGCCGCCGGTTGGCCACATGCCCGATGCTGCATTATCTATCGGACCAGTAATTCGCCAGATATCGGTATTGTGGTGTAGCACCCAACCATCGGCATCGTACATTATTTTAGCGGTTTCTTTTCCTGTTTCGGCAACCTCTTTTACCATTTGAATAAACGGTTCGTGCATTTCGGAAAGATTTGTTAATTCTGCTGGCCAATAGTTCATTTCGGCATTAATATTCATGGTGTACTTGCTTTCCCATGGTGGAAACAACATATCGTTCCAAATACCTTGTAGATTAGCGGGTTGCCCTCCCGGTTGTGAACAAGAAATCAATAAATACCTTCCAAACTGAAAATATAAAGACGCTAACTGTGGATCGAATTGACTATCAAATTTTTTAATACGCTCATCTGTGGTTTCTTTGGCTACTTCGGTAATTCCCAAATCTAATGACACACGATTGAAGAATTTTTGGTAATAATTTAAATGAGCTATTTTAATTTCATCAAACGTTTTTGTAAAGGCTTTATCTAAATATGATTTGCTTTTTGAAACTTCATCTTCAGTAAGTTCTTTATAGTTTTTGAAATTGGTAGCTATTGAAATGTAAAGTGTAACTTCATCAGCTTTATCGATACTGATGATGCCATTGCTAACTGAAATCGCACCTCCTTTGTTTTTCGCTTGCAATCTTCCTTGAAACTTAATGCGTCCTCTTTGGCCTTCCACAGTACTCGTTTCTCCTGAAAGCGATACCTGATTATCTTCCGTTTTGGTTAGCGTTTTATCAAACGGACTATTCATAAACACATTACAAGTAATAGCATTGGGCTTGTTTGCTGATAGTCTTACTATAATCACTTCATCCGAAAATGCGGTTAAAACTTCACGGGTAAATTCTATACCATTAACAGTATATTGCACTTTTGCAGTTGCATTTTCAATATCTAAATCGCGATAATAATTGGTGTAATTTTGATGTCCTGGAAATGACATGTACACACTTCCAAATGTTTGATATGGCATCCCATTATTGGTTTGCGAACGAATATCGGTTGTAGCCAACTCTTGGGCTTCAGCGTATTTACCATCAAAAATAAGTTGACGTACTGTAGGTAATGCCTTTAAAGCTTTATCATGTGCATTACTATTTGGTGAACCTGCCCAAATGGTTTCTTCATTTAATTGTAAACGCTCTACTGCGGGGTCGCCAAAAACCATCGCACCTAAACGGCCGTTGCCTAATGGTAAGGCTTCATTCCAGATTTCCGCGGGCTCGTCATACCAAAGTTTTAGTTCTTGAGCACACACATTTTGTATTCCAAAAAGGATTACTAAACAATAAAAAAACGTGGTACTTTTACTTTTTAACTTCATATACTTTATGGTTTTCTTCTCCAAATAGTTCATATAATTTATCAATATCTTTTAAAACATTGGTTGGTAAATTTTCTTCTTTATTACCAAAAACAAATAACTTTTCGTAAGGTTCGATAATGCAGGTTGATTCATCAATATTGCCCTTCTCATTTTTTACGTTATCTAAATTTAATCCTAAATACTTAGCCATAAAAGGATACATAGCCAGTCGTTTTGAAAGTCCATAATCATGTCCTTCTTCTGCAAAATGAGCATTTTCAACCAACTCTTTTTTTTCATAGAAACTATACGTTTTTTTAATGAAAGGAAATTCTAAATTGGGAACGTTACTTGTCCAATCTTTCCCGTCAGAAATAATAAGTTGCGGTTTTGGGGCAGCCATAGCTGCTACTTCGGCATTGTTGGTGCCATTACCACACACATGTATCCCTCGTCCACTTTCGCACGGACAACCACCAGCATGATTTGCCGATACCATAACCACAGGAACAGAAACCGTAATCCTATCATCCAAGGCTGCTAAAAACATGGTGTGCGAACCACCGCCCGAACCGCCTGTAACGCCTACACGAGAAGCATCGGCATATTTTAGGGTCGACACATAATCCAACAAACGCATGCCAGTTAATAACTGTATGGTAGAAGCGATGCTGTTTCTATGTGTTGTTGATGGAAACTGCAATTGCGATTCACCCCAAGCAAACAAATCGAAACTTACTACTATTGCTCCCATTTTAGCGAGCATAGCGCAACGTAATTGTTCGTCTTTTCGGTAACGACCATCACCAAAATGTCCGTTTGGCGTGATAATAATCGCTGATTTTTTATTTAATGGATAGGGTTTGTAGATTGAGCCTGTTGTATAAACACCTGGTAAAATTTCCAATCCAATATTTTCAACACTATACCCTTTATATTTTCGTTTTTTGGTTAAAATGGGTTTAGAATTAGGCTTCTTCGGTGCTTTATCAATTCCAAAAGCGGCAATCATACAGCTTTTCAGTTCTGCTTTTCTTGAATCCCAAGTTTCTTTATCACTGTAAAGACTCGACAAAAAAGTTAAACGGTCTTTACTTTTAGGAACAGATACTCTATGGTGTTGGAATTCTCTCACCTCATAAGTTCCATCTGCTTCTTTAAACGTTGTTAAATTAAAAGGCACTAAAACATTGGCTAAAGACACTTCTAAATTATCGGGTTCAATTTTCCAATCGGCATAATCTAAGTTTTTATCAAGGAGTAATTTTTCGTTATAATTTATGGTTACATTAAAAATAGATTCTATCTTTTTAATCGTCTCAATTACTGGAGTTCTAAAATTAGTATCGGAAGTTTGAGCGGGTATTTTCAACATGGAAAACACAACCAATAAACTAATTAGTTGTATTTGAATGTTCCCAATATGTCTGCTGTTTTTCATAATGAACATTCTATTTTATAAACCCCAGAACCTAGACTAACAAATGATTTTCCTTCAGCTTGATTGAAATTATTTTTTTTGAATTTTTTACCATTTACTAACATTTTACTGTTTTTAGAAACTGGTAATTTTACGGTTGCGGTTGTGTTTGCTGGAATTTCAATATTTAAAGTGAACGTTTCGTCTTCTTTTTTCCATTCTGAAACTATCATTCCATAAACCGACTTGTAACTCGCTTTTACAAAAGTCATATCGCCCACCATTTCCGGTTGAATGAAAAAATGCTTGAATCCCGGATATGCTTCATCAGGAACAATACCAGCTAAACTTCTGTAAAACCATTCCTCAATTTGTCCCATCATAAAATGGTTCCATGAGTTTCCTTTTCGTGGATCCCACTGTTCTGTTAATGTGGTTAACCCAAATTTAATTTGAAAACCGTAACCCGGTGTATCGTAATGGTTATTCATTTTATACATGGTTTCGTTTTCATTGTCTCTTGCCAAGGCTTGAAATAGGTAACGATTCCCCACATCGCCTGTTGTTAATCTATAACCTCTATTTTTTATATCAGCTATCAAATTAGCCATAGCGGCTTCTTTATATTGCGGTTCTACAATATCCATAAACACAGAAACCGCATTACTAAACTGACTTCCTGTACCGTATTGTTTGGTTTCTTTGTTGAAAAACTCCTTATTGTATGCCTCCTTAATATGATATGCTAAAGTTTCGTACTTTGAAATATCTTCTGTTTTATTTAAATGATTCGCCGCTTTTGCGAATAATTTAGCAGCATAATAATAATGACTAGTAGCAGAAAGGGCAATGGGACTATTTTTTGAATATCCAGCAGCATGTTCACCGTAATCGTACCAATCGCCCAATCCGTAATTAAGGATATAATCTTCAGATTTAGAAGTTAGGTAATCAACATAACGTTTCATAACTGGATAATATACTCTAATTAAAGAATCGTCTCCATAATATTCGTAATACATCCAAGGTAAAATAACACCTGTAACTCCCCATTCTGGAGAATCGGTAAAATCGCCACCAAACACGACATATTCTGGCGCGATGGTTGGAATCATGCCATTTTCGCGTTGCGCATCGGCAATATTTTGCATGATACTGGGAATGTACGTTTGTAAATTATAGTTAAAAATCAAACCTGGTCCATTAAGATGCGCTTCTTCTAACCAACCTAATTTTTCACGATGCGGGCAATCGGTCAGCACCGCTTGAAAATTACTTTTTATGGCGTTGTTAATCAGTTCGTGGGCTTTGTTGAAAATTTCGTTAGAACATTCAAAAGTTCCCGCTTCGCCAGCTGCATTATAAATAAAATTGGATTTGATATCTAGAAGTGTTGGTAAATCTTCATGGGTTGTTTGAAGATAATTTATGTTCTCAATTTGAATGTATTGATACCCATAATAACTGAATTTTGGCTGCCACTCTTCAATCCCTTCGCCTTTTAATGTGTATTGAAAATAATAGGGCTTCCCTGAACGACCTTGACTAATCGTGCCATCGTCTTGCAAACCTTCACCCACCCAAATTTGGACTATTTGCCCTTTCTTACCTTTTACTTTTATGGTTGGAAATCCCGATAGGTTTTGCCCCATATTAAATACATAGGTATTTGGCTTAATTTCATTAACTTCTTTTACAGCATACTTTTTTTGAATGGTTACTGGTGGTGCTGTTTGGGCTTTTAATGCACCTTTTGGAGCTTCTTGAACTACTACTTTTTTCCAACGAGTATTATTAAAATTCGATGTATTCCAACCCGACTGCTCTAAATTGGCATCGTAATCTTCACCGCCAAACATACCGTTATATGTAATGGGACTTTCGTGGTATTTCCAACTACCATCAGAACTCACAACATCTTCTGAACCATCATCATAAATAATTTTCATTTTAAAAAACAACGTTGGTGGACCAAAACTTATAAAAAATTTGGTGTAACGCTCCTGCAAGGTATTATACATCCCGTTGCCTAAAAGCACACCAATGGTGTTTTCTCCTTGCTGTAAATCTTCTGAAGTTAATTCATAGGTATTGAAATTAACCGATTTATCGTAATCGGTCCATAAAGGCGCAAATTCACTGTTGCCTATTTTCTTTCCATTTATGGATAATTCGTAATGTCCTAAACCAGACACATAAACAATTGCTTCTTTAATCTCCTTTGAAATTGAAAACGGTTTACGAAGCATAATACTTTGCCGAGATAAAGAATCAGAGGCATTGATAATGGAATCTTTTTTAGCTCTTTTGAACGTTGCTGTATGATAGTTTCTACCTTCGGGCAAATGGCTATTTACTTTTGTAATAGCACCAATCCATGTTGGATTTAATTCTGAAGCTAAAGGTGCTATTCTAAAAAATGCAGATTCACTAAAATTTGATTCTTGATTGTCTTGATTCCAAATTTTTACTTTCCAGAAATATTTGGTTTCGGCTTTTAAAACACTTCCTTTATAATTAACAAACTGACTTTGGTTTGATATTACTTTGCCACTATCCCAAATATCACCTTCATTTTTATCAATTTTTTCAACTGAAGAAGCCACTAGAATTTGATACGCTTTTTGGGAAACATTCGATTTTTCAGATGCCAATTGCCAACCCAATCTTGGTTGTTTATTAACTACAGCCAAAGGATTTTCAGCTAAATCACAAGTTAATTTCGCAACTGCTGTTTGTCCGTTGGAAATGAATCCAATGAATAAAAAAATGAAAAAGGATATGCTTTTTAAAAATTTCAAATTATTGCTTTTTAGTCACTAATGATTTAATATTAAATACCGCTTCTGGAATACTAACGCCTGTATATGGTACATCATCATAATCGGGTGTATCAACAGGTGTATCTGGATTTGGATAATAACGCTGTTCGCCTGTACGGAACATAATACGCGAAATGCCTTCTACGGGTTGAAAAAAGATGCCACGTGTTGGTTCGCTGTTATTAACAGAAACAGTGTAAGAACGTGACAACGCATCTAAAGATACATGGATTGTATATTCTTTTCCTGTCTCGTAAGTTGTGATGTTTCTTAAACGGTAGCCTGCTTTGTGCTTCAAATAACCATCGGTATCAAAAATAAATCGAATCGCTGGCATGCCTTGCCTATTTTGCAATTCAACTTGTAATAAACCGTGATTGTTTTGTTCTGGTTTTACGGTAAAAGAGGCTTCCATTTTTTCGGCAAACGGAATAACACGCTCCACACGTGGATAATCAAAAGGGTCTTGATCGCGTAAGGTTAGCCATTTTTCACTATCCTTTTTTTCGATTTTTGCGGAGCCCCAAGATAAATTGTATGTGTTCCAAAGATTTAATTCTTCGCCGTTTGAAAGCTTGCTAAAAACATCGTTTGCGTCTTTATCAACAGTACTTGTTACTGGAACTGGTACTGAAGCCACCCACATATCTTCCTTGTTCATACTATACGTTAACCATATTTTTCCATCTGGAGGCGTACCGTTTCCTTCTACAATACCACGCACATATTGTGGCCCGTGCGATTTATAGGCACCACCATAACGTAAACGGGAAATTTCACCATGAACCAATAATAAATCGGAATAATTTAAGCCGTCATCACTGGTTGAAATGGCTAAAGGCCAACGAAATTCCGATGGATTATAAACCGTTGCATAACGATTATCAGAAGTCTTTTGTCCCCAAATTTTCGCATTACTGTTCACAAAACCAGGTGCTCTAAGCGCATCATATTGCCATGTTTTACCATTATCGTCACTCATGGACGTTAAGGCATGTTTCCATAAGCCCACCACGCGACCGTCTGGAATGTGGTAGTAACTAAAAGCTTTGTATTCCTTTTTAAGTGGAATTAATGGGTCGTCTCTATCGGCTTCTTCAACCCATTGTTGCATCATTAAAGGCGTTGCCAATAATTCTTCACATGCTTTTTTAAAACCTTTATCTTTGCTTTTTGTATAAAACGGATACGCAGATTTTGAAGTGTCCCATGTTTTATTATATCGGATAAAATATATAGGACCTAAACTGCCATCTTTATAAATTTCCCGAATCACACGACCAATACCTTTACCGTCATTCGGGTCGTCATGTGGTTCCATAACAATACCATAATAAGCTAAGGTGAAAAATCGGTTATCAGACGATGTAAAGAACCCCATACGTTGGTGCATCACTGCTTTTAAATTTTTTGCAACCGCATTCACACCTTCCTTAACATAACCATCTGGAATATTGTACATAGGGAAGACAACTTCAGGAAAACTCCAGTTACCACCATCTTTTGAAGTTTGTAAAAACGATTGACTAGGAGGAATGTGTTCCCCTACAGGATCGCTTAAGTATTGAACAAAAAAAGTATTGTTCCAATAAGCAATATTGGGTGCGTGGTTATACGTCCACCCAAAACCATCCGATTTTTCAGGATGTTCTCTACTAGCACGCATTATTTGAGTGGCATGAACCCCAACAGCAGGACTTAATTGCCCGTGATGGTAATCGATGTTTGATAGTGTTTTACCAACATATTTAATCGTGTCTTGCTGTGCATCTGTAGAAATACAAACCGCTAAAACAAAAACGCATGTCACTAGATACTGTTTTACCTTTTTAAATTCCATCATTATTTTTCTTTACTTTTTTCTATTAAACCCTGTAAAACTTTTTTAGAAATGGTACTAATGGTGCCATGCTTATGTCCTTCAGGAAGTTTTATTTCAGCAGTTGCATCTTCAAAAGTTTTAAAATCTGAAGTTCGGACTGCTTTATAGTTCATATCGCCGTAATTATCATAGTAAATCAGCCATTTACCATTTACTTTTAATACGGTTGGCCCTTCCGATTTAAATGCTGTATAAGGTTCTGAAATATTTTCAAAAGGTCCTAGAGGTGATGTTCCAAAGCCAACTTTAAGATTTCGCATCGGTCTTGTATTGTCTTTTATCACTAATACATAATCGCTTTTTCCTCGCTTTACAATCACACAATCAATCACACTAAAATCTGGGTCTAAAAACAATTTCGTGTCTGAAAACGTTTTAAAATCTTTCGTTGTTACATAATACATACGGTGGTTATTTTCTTCTTCTTCAATCCCTTTTTCAAAGCGAAATGGAATGGTTGATGCCCAAATAATAATATATTGGTCTGCTTCATCATCATAAAAAATTTCGGGTGCCCATACATTAACCACACTTGGTTCGTGTTTCATTACTGGAATGTATTGTTGTTCACTCCAGTTTATTAAATCTTTAGAACTTGAATAACCAAAACCGTTACCACCTTTCCAATCGGTAGTCCAAACCATGTGATACGTATCATCTTTTCCTTTTACAATGGAAGGGTCGCGCATAATTTTACTAGCACCAGCTTTAGGTTTTAGATAAGGGCCCTTTAAATCTTCCCAGTGGTATCCATCATTACTATAAGCCAAATACAAACCTTCGGTAGCGGGCTCTCTAAAAGACGTAAAAATATAAGCCTCATTTTTTGAAGCACAATTAAATAAACTGACTAAAAGAATTAATACCAGTACGTTTTTCATTATTCTACGTTGATTGGGTGTTTCAAGTCGCTTCCTTTTTTCAATACTGTTTCCACGTTTTCAAAAACATTGTTTTTTAAGAAAACAGCTTTAGTTTCAGCACCATTTGCTTCTAAAAAAACATTCATTTTATACATAGGAAAATTATTATTTATCATAGCATTTGATACGTTATCTAACTTTATAATAGGTGTATCTTTTAAAGGTGTTTGGGTTGAAACATTATCTAAAATAATATTTTTTACGTTTTCAATTTTGAATGAAGCACCTATAGTAGTGTTTACTTTTACATCATGAAACTCCACATCTGTAGCCGTTTGAACTGAAAAACCTTCTTTGGCATCCATATTAATATTTGAAAATGATAAATTAGAAACTGGCATTTCCGGAATACCTATAACACGTCCCGCCGTATTAATATTAGTTCCAGTAACATTGCTAATATGGATGTTTCTAAAAATAGGCGTACGCTCTGTAACAGGTTCTTCCACCGTATTTTTGTCGTAAAACAGATTTAGCATAAAGGCTTCCTGTTTGATGTTATTCATCACAATATTAGAAACACGAATTTCTTCAACCACGCCACCTCTACCACGAGCCGCTTTTAATCGGATACCTCTATCGGTGCCATCAAATACACAGTTAGCAATGGTAATTTTCTTTATACCACCAGACATTTCACTACCAATCACAACACCTCCATGACCATTTAACATGGTACAATTGGTTATCGTTACATTTTCAGTAGGTGTTGCCCATTTTCTTCCATCGGCATCACGACCCGATTTGATGGTAATACAATCATCGCCCACACTAATATGACAGTTTGAAATATGCACGTTTTTACATGAGGTTGGATTGATCCCATCGGTGTTTGGTGAATACGGATTGAAAATAGTAACACCGTCAATGGTTACATTATCACAAAAGGCAGGATTAATGGTCCAAAACGGTGAATTTTGAATAGTAACACCTTCAATTCTCACATTTTTACAGTTGAACGCTTGGAATAACGGCGGACGATGAAACAAATAACTTCTGGTTCTTTCATAATAAGGTGAAGTTATTACATCGGCATTGGCTTCTTGCGTCATTTTTTGGTACTTGGTAAGTTCCAGTTTCTCTTTAGCAGATTCTATACGCCAAATTTCTTTCCACCACGCTTCACCTTGTCCATCAATAGTTCCCCGACCTGTTATAGTCACATTTTCTACATCTCTAGCATGAATTAAGGGAGAAAAACTGTTCATTACCGTACCCTCCCAACGCAGTTGAACGAAAGGCAAATAATGATCGAAGTTGGTTGAAAATCTTAAAATAGCTCCAGATTCGATATGAATGGTAATGTTATTTTTCAATTTAATAGCACCTGTGAGATATTCACCAGCAGGAAAATAAATAGTGCCACCGCCATTTTTCTCTGCCTTATCAATCGCTTTTTGAATGGCTTGTGTACATAGAATGCCTTTATTATTTCCGCCTTCATTTAAAATATTCAACCAACCATTTGTTGCTGAACTTATAGAGACAAATGATGTTAAAACACTTAAAAAAACTAACAAACAAGTCTTTTTCATAATATCCTTTTAATTTATTTTGAAGTTATAATCAATACCCAATCGTTGCCGTCTTCTGGCTCTCCATGAGGGTCAAAACCTTGAACCCCTTCATTTTTTATAGTTCCTATTGCTAAAGTCTCTCCATTCCTTGGATTGTACCAAGTCGCTTTTACCTCACTACCTTCTAGCTTACCCATATTCACAGAAATAGTTCTTCCGTTATAAGTATAAAGTAGTGCATAATCTTCACCCCGTGTTGCAGCAATATAATCGTATTTTTTACCTTGATTCGCTACTAAACTTTCATCTGGAATACGATTGAAATACGGAAATTTCAATATTAAATCTTTCACATAAACCATTTGTTTTGCCCCTGGGTCGTTTAATGCTTCTAACCAATATTTTTTACTACCGTAAGCTTCTGGTTTTGTATGGTTTTCGTGCATTTGCATCACGTGATTATTCCCATACGTAAAGCCTGCTCCACCTGCAAAAACAGACCAATAGGCATAACGGCGTAAATCGTTATCATTCCATAAGGGCTGCAAGGTGTCATGTAATCCTTGTGGAATGCCTTCATAAGAAGGTTCGCCATCTAAGGTTGGCTTTGTTGGTTTTAAGTTGAAATCTGTTTGAATGAATCTATAATTATCTTGAGCAAACATTCTGCCTTCGGTTTCTTGGTCGTATCTTCTATGTCCTGATTGAAACATGTTGAAATCCAACCAGTTTTCATTATGATAATTATCGGAAGAATCGGTGCGACCAAATGGATGAAATGTGATTAACCAATCTGGATTTTTGGAATGCAAAATTTCGCCTATGGCATTCCATATCTCCTTATTTTGTTCACCTGGAGTATCTCCTCCGTTCAGCCATATGATATTCTTTCTATTTTTAAATCTATCGCCTAAAAAGGTTGCATAGGCTTTTGACTGTTCCAAATTTACTTTTCCGGCCTTAACAGAAGTCCCCCAAATAGGCACCATACCCAAATACAAATTATTTTCTTCGGCAACGTCTAAAGCATAATCTACATGATCCCAAAAATCATACTCATTAGAGTTTTCAAAATTATTTCCTTCTGTAATTAATGGTTTTGATACATCTTTATTTACAAGAGCAGAATCACCATAAACGCTTGCCATTTCTTCCGAATGCAATGTCATGATTTGGATAACATTGTAACCTTTTTCCTTTCTATCAGCAAAGTATGTTTTAATCTCGTCTCTGTTTAACTTTTTGAAAGTCAACCAGCCTGTATCGCCTAACCAAAAAAAAGGTTTTCCATCTTCGGTTTGAAAATAATGCCCGTTTTTAGAAACTTGCAGTTTTTGCATACCCCCTACTTTTGGCTGAACTTCTACCTCTTCTTTTTTAGTTTCTTTACACGAAATGAGTATGGCAACTACTGCTACTATACTGAAAATTTTAAAATGATTTAGTTGGTTTTTCATTGCTTTTTTACTTCTTTTTTATATAAACTACTACGTTTTCTTTTATTGATTTGGGCACACTAATACTGTGTTTCTGTTTTCCTTGAATACTATTTTGGACTATGATGGTTCCTGTTTCGGCACCTATCCAAAACACTTCAAATTGTCCTTTAAAGAAAGATAAATCTACTTCTACAGTTTTTGTGTTTTTTAAATAAAACAGATATGATTCCCCTTCATCTTGTAATGACCACGACTTACTATTATAATTCTCATCGGAATTAGCTTTCATTTTTGATAAAGACTCATAAAAACCATCTACATTTATACTTGGAACATTAGGCAACGAACCTCCTGCCATTAATACTGCCCACCCAAATCGGGGTGATGCATTTGTAGAATACAGCATTACCTTCTCTGGATATGCCTCACGATACTCGCGAACCGCTCTGTAAACCTGCGCTTCGGTTTCTTTGCCCACCTTCATATTACGAGCATGTTGGCGTGGTGCTAAATTTTTACCCCCTTCAGGCGCATAAGCTGTTCCATCTTCTCTGTAATGCCAATAACGAATATCAATTAAATCGACTGTCTTAGCTCGTTCGGTATCTTTTAAAATAGCATCTTGTACATCTTTGGTAGCGCTCAATCCAATGATGCCATTTTTACCGGTTTCATCTTTCCATTTTTGACCTTCATCTAACCAAAATTCCATAAAGTGAAGTGGCCCCGTATATTCAGCACTTGTTAATTGAATGACATTACTATTCCCTTGAAAATTTTCTAATGATTTTCTAATGAATTGCTGATGCAGTTTTTTTCTTGTTTCATTTGAAATATCGTAAAACTGTTCTGCCATAAAAATACGCTTATCACCAGCATAAGGTGGTGGCTCTGGAAACTCCGTCCCATTTACATTATTTGCCGAACGCCAAGGCGAACTCGACCAATGTGCTCCAGCTTCAATAATGTTATGTTGAAAATATTGCTGGTTAATCAACAATTGACCATTAGGTTCTGCCAAATCTGCAAAACGCGCCAAGCGATACCAATACCAATCGTTGTATTTTGTTAAATCGTATGTGCTTAAATGGTCCCAAGCCAATCCTTTACCTGTTCTGGCAAAAGGCTGCTCGTAAAATGGTGGCCATACATCAGCATCAATTCTACGGGTTCGTTCATGGTCGTCCATTCTGCGGTCATACCAAAGTCCATAATTATGCTCTAAAGCAACAACATTATCCTTATTAAAAGCAGTAACAACTTCAGTTAAATTATCCGTAAACCCCTTACCAATTCTCCCGGGAACAAACCTTGTTATATGTGCCGAGGCGTTTTCAACGTCATGGTCTCTCAGGCTACCGCGCCACCACATCACATTGCGTTGCTGTCCTACTAAAAGTTTTCCGTTAAAGGTTAATTTTCCATTGTTTATTTCAACCCTTGACGTGTTTTTATTCTCGCCACTTCGACTCCGCTCAGCACTAGTTTCGCAGAATGTATTCAGTTTTAAATCTTCAACCGATTTTAATTTTGAAGTGTTAACAGGAATCATATTTTGTTTTGATACTTGTTGAATCCATTCTGGCAAACTAATGATAGGATTTAACGCTCCTTTGGTTAATTCTTGTGCTTGTTCAACTGAAGGACTTGACGTTGGCTCTGAACCTGTATCGAACACATAAGGGTTCATAGGAAGCTTTTCTAATCTGTTTTCTAACTGTGCATAAAATAAGCTTCTTGGGGTAATATGATTGTTTACATCTTTCCATTGCCCATTTCCTACCATAATACCACCCCAAACGCCGAATGCCCAGTTTTGAGCTGTTGGCGGACTGTAACAATCTATTTTTGATGCCGAAGTTTCCCAAATAACACTATTAGCAGCTGTCCAGCCTGCACCTCTACCCGCTTGCTCACGGTTATTATAACTTAATGCTTCACCATCTATATAAGTCACGTCGAACAACACCCCCGTTGCCCAACTACCAATAGCACCACTATTGCTATAAGGCATAAACGATTCGCACTGTACAAAAGCATTTGGTCCAGTGGTACCAAAACCACCGACTGCAAAATCGTGATAGCCATTTTCTGAATAGCAACGCTGAAACAAAGTTTGTTGTCCTTCAGTATAAAACGTATGGCGCCTAAACGCTGCAATTTCTGAAATGGGCTCAGAAGCCATACAATCTTCAACTGTAATTTGTTGCGCTGATTTTAAAACTGAAACAGCTCCACCTGCAAAATGCTTAAAGTTTACTTGACGTACCCATGCATTCCTTACATTTTCCATGCTTATTCCCAACCAACGATGTAATTCATCTTTTAAATTAGATGCATCAAAAGTAGATTGCATTACCAGGTTTTCAATACCAATATTTTCTATTCTACCTTGCCATATATAAGTGATGACACTTGTAGTGCCATAATTATCATCTAGAGCCATGGTTAGTGGGGCATTAATTGTTACTTCGTTTCCGTTTATATTGGTGATAACACGATTCCAAGTAATATCCCAGTCTCTGGTTTTCCAACCAATCCAACCTGTTTCTCCTCCAAATTCTTCCATATCCAATGCCTTAATCCATTTATCGGTTAAAGGTTTTTGAATAATTATTTCATCTGAGACTTTTAATTTGGATGTATTCTTTAACTGAATTTTAGTGGTTCCAAGTGGTGTGAAAGGTGTTTTAAAATCTAAAGTATCTTTATGTTTTTTATTATCAACTCCTAAAACCCTGATAATAGCTTCACGTTCAATACCTGTTCCTAAAAGGATAGTTTCGTTTTCAGCGTTTCCGCTTCCTCTTAAAACGACGCCAGAGCTTTTAATGTATAAGCTACCGCTTATTTTAAAAGTGCCTTTATCCAAAAGCACTGCACCTCTAATACCAGCCGAATTGGGTTTTAAATTACCCACATAATCGATAGCAGCCTGTATTTTTTGAGTCGCATCTTTCGTTTGATTGGGTACAAAAATTTTAGCATCAACATAAGGAATGGCTTTTTCAGACGCCATATATCCTGCATATGAAAAATCTGGAATTTGGTTTCCTAAACTATCGGCAACATGCGCAACACCTCCTTTTTTATTCTTAACAATATCTGGAAATTTGCTTTGGGAAAATCCAATATTCACAATAAAGAACAAGGCTACACTTGATAAAATCAATTTGTCTTTTTGATGAAACACGATGTTTTTGATGGAGATAAAATTCATCTTCAAATTGTCTTAACAATTACTATTGTTTTTGAAATTATTGCAATAGCCCATTTGGCAGTTTCGCCAACGTATCGCTATTATTCTCAGATTTTGTCCAATCCACCTTTTGTGTTGGATCTATACCATTAATATACTTTTCAATATTGGTGTAACCATCACCGTTCAAGTCTTTATTGGCATCAGAAGCATCGTTAGGATTTAAACCATTGGCTTTTTCCCATTTATCAGACATTCCATCATTATCAAAATCTTTATAAGGTTTTCCTTTATATTCTGGATAACCCCCAACTTGATCAATACTGGTAATAATACCTTTTTTATACGAATCGGCAGGTAATCTTCGTTTCACAAATTCCTTTCCAATAGTATTTTCTAACCCGTCTTTATATTCGATTTTACCTGTTCTAACGTAATTAATTACCCTAGTATCAACAGCATCTCGTTTAGGCAGTGTTGCACCTACATTATTTAAAACAAAATCAAAAGCCTGTTTAGCATCCATTATGGTAAGGTTTGCCATTTCAAATGGTTTGTCTTGTTTAATAAGTTCTAAGTACTCTTTAGCTTCTTCAAATGAACGGTCTTCAATTTGCACACCACCATTCCAGTTATTCTCTGTTACACTTGGAACCCCATCTACATAATTTCCTGAAACGTATGCTCTACCAAAGGTCTTTGGTTCCATGTAACCTGATTCTGGTTTTAAAATCCTATATCGAATAGGTTTATCCTCTGGTGTAATAGGTCCTGGTTTGAAATAGTTGTTGATGATGTTAAACATAGAACGGTAATCACCACCATCTAGCGAGCGGTTCCACCAATTGAATAACACATTATTCACAAAATTGAAACTACCATACATACCAATAGAAGGGTTTCTAGAAATATTATTCGCCCATAAATTTCTAATAAACATACTGTTTAAACCGCCAATTGTACTACCAAAAGCATGATTGTATGTATCTAAACCTTCAGAAGATATAGTGTTTTGAATGGTAACATTTACTGCTGGCAACTTTTCTAATTTCGATTTTTCATTCGCTTGAAATTGGTGCCTATACAATGAAATATTTTCATCTAATCCCCAACTTACCGAACAATGATCGATAATAACATTGCCTATGACATTACCTCCCAAAGCATCATCTCGTCGAGTAACATCGGTAGCACCTCTACGAAAACGCATGTGTCGAATGATAATATCGTGTGTGTCTAATAGTAAAGATTCGCCTGCAATACAAATACCATCACCGGGTGCTGTTTGTCCTGCTATAGTAATATAAGGCGCACGAACACTAATTGGAAGTTTTAACTTAATAATTCCAGATACGTTAAATACAATGGTTCTCGCACCAACCGCTTCACAAGCTTCTCTAAGAGTTCCTTTACCTGAATCTTCTAAACTAGTAACTACAAATATTTTTCCACCTCGACCACCGGGTGTGAATGCACCACCGCCTTCGGCTCCTGGAAATGCTGGAATATCTGCTTTAATTAAATCTGCAGGATATTCAGCCCAAGGAATGTAAGGACGTCCTAGTTTTGATTCTTCAACAATAATATTATAATTAGCCTCCCAAATTTCTTGTAATCTTGCTTCCTCTTTAGCTAAAATAGCATCAGTTTTGGCTTGAAGCGCTTCAGGAATATCTGGGTATTGTGCAAATACTGGTTGTACTATTGTAAAAAATACCGTAGCTACAAATACTTTTTTGATTAGACTAAATTTCAAGTTTTTCATTTTAATAATTAATTTTCAGGAAAATTAAACAGTAACTTATTCTTTGGATTCGGCTTTTTTGCGTTCCTCGATACGCTCATACCAACCGTCTCTTTCTTTTTCTAAATCGTAACCTTGTTCCGATAGGTAGTTATTGATTCTTCCTTTATATTTACCGAACCACGCATGTTTTTCTTTAGATGAACCACCATCTATAGCATACTCTCTAGCTTCTTTTAGGTTATTATAAATATAATCTTTTTGTTCTTGAGTTAAACTTGGTATCATTTCTAAAAAAGCGGCATAGGTTTTAGGTAGCACACCATAAGTCATACCATCTTTAACTGCTTCAATTTGTTTCTCGCTTAGCTGAGATTCTAATTTTTTTATATAAGATTTGTGTAATTTGCTGATTGATTTATCAGCTTTAGATTTCAATTTATCTATTTCAGAATCTTGTTTTTCTTTTGATAAATCACCCTTTTTTAAAGCTTCAATTTTTGCATCCCTTTCATCTTGAAGCTTACTTAAATTACGGTATTGTTCTGCAATAATGTTGGTAACTACCTTTTCTTTTTCAGGATTTTCCAACTTCAATTCATCTACAATTTTAGCAGCACGCTCATTGGTTACTTTTATATATTCTGGATCTAAATGTTGTTGTGCCTGAATATTTACAAAGACTAAAAGCACAATACTTAAACATAATTTTCTTAACATGATTTTTATTTTTTTTAAATGAACCCTATTTTAAAAGTGGATCATTTAAAGTTTCTTTATTGTTACTTAAATCTTTCCAATCTATTTTCTTCTTCGTATTGATGCCATTAATATATGCTTCAATATTTGTGTACCCATCTTTATTTAAATCACCTTTTGCATCGGATGCGTCGTTTGGGCTTAAACCATATTTCACTTCCCATACATCAGGCATCCCGTCTTTATCAGTATCTAAGTATGGTACTCCTTTATACTCTGGATAACCACCTACTTGGGCAATATCTGTGATGATACCGTCTTTATACGAATCGGCAGGTAAACGTCTGTGCTTAAACTGATAAAAAGAGTTTGGATCAAGCCCTTCAACATATTCTGGCTTTCCTGTTTTTACAGTTCTTGCAATTCTTTGATCTACAGCATCTCTAATTGGAAGAGTTGCCCCAGCGTTTTTCAACACAAAATCATAAGCTTTTTCTGCTGTTATGATATTCCTAAACCATGGCATAGGAAATGGCTTGTTGGTTTTCATAGCGGGGAAATAAGGCTTTGCTTCATCAAAAGTCATTAATTCTCCATTTTTCCCTTCTATCTGTACACCACCATCCCAATTATTATTGGTTACTTTTATATTATTTTCAACAATGTTACCATCTACATAAGCACGACCAAAAACCATATGATCTAATTTACTTCTTCCTGCTTCTGGTTTTAGAATTCTATAACCAATTGGATCTTTAATTGAAGTAACCGGACCTGGCTTAAAGTAGTTGTTTATAATGTTATATGTTGCTGTATAATCGCCTCCATCTACAGATCGATTACTCCAATTAAATACAATATTATTTACAAAGTTAAAAATACCATTCCATCCAATAGATGGGTTTCTGCCAGCATTATTCGCCCACATATTTCTAATAAAGGCACAGTTTTCACCACCTAAAGTGCTTCCAAAAGCATGATTATAAGTATCTAAAGCTTCACCAAACAAGCTGTTTTGAATAGTGATATTGACCGTAGGTTTTTTTTCATCTTTATAGTCGGCACCTGGGCTGTACATGTGTCTGTAAATAGACATATTTTCATCCAGTCCCCATGTTGCAGAAATATGATCTAGCATAATATTTCCAACAGGGTTTCCGCCAATAGCATCGTCTCTTCTGCCTACAAACGTTTCGCCTCTACGAAAACGCATGTGCCGAATAATAACATCGTGCGTATCTATCCAAACCGATTCTCCTGCTACACAAACACCATCGCCTGGTGCTGTTTGACCTGCTATTGTTATATAAGGCGCCCGAATAATTAATGGTGTTTTAAGCCTGATAATACCTGCTACGTTAAAAACAATAACTCTAGCTCCTCCTTTTTCGCATGCTTCACGCAAGGTCCCTGGGCCTCTATCTTCAAGGCTGGTAACGGTGTAAACGTTACCTCCACGACCACCAAAAGTATACATACCTCCACCTTCAGCACCAGGGAAAGCAGGTATTTCTGCTTGTGGCAAATCGGTAGGCCTTCCTGCCCAAGGCAAATAAGGTTTCCCCTCTTTCTCTTCTTGATCAACAATTATTTTAGCCTTTTCCCAAGCCTCGTCGGAAAGCCTGTAAGCTTCAGATTTAATAAATTCTTCTTTCGCTTTATCTTCTGCAGTAAGT
Organism: Mariniflexile soesokkakense; assembly: GCF_039650365.1. Taxonomy (NCBI): domain Bacteria; kingdom Pseudomonadati; phylum Bacteroidota; class Flavobacteriia; order Flavobacteriales; family Flavobacteriaceae; genus Mariniflexile; species Mariniflexile soesokkakense. The sequence continues at coordinate 289,850 of NZ_JAZHYP010000002.1, forward strand.
GAAGGGTATTGAGCATATGTATTACTTGCTGCAAGACATAAAATAAATAAAATAAAATTACTCTTTTTCATTATTGTTTTTTGTTTTTAAAAAAAACACCTGTATTTAAAACAAATACAGGTATTTTCATTTTAAATAATTAATGTGAATTAATTACTCCAAATTAGTTGTATGGAATAAATGAACCTCCCCATCCTTGTGTTTGTTGCAAATACGGTGCCGTATCTAATAGATTTTGATAAATTCCAAAGAAATAATATTCGTTATACCATTTAAAAGTATATCCTGTAGCATCAACATCATCTTTTACAACAACCTCAAAATGGTTATCATATAAGTAATCCACATACTCTGCATAAGTAGTTACTCCACTAGGATAGGTGGTTGCATCCCTATTTATAACAGGAGCGGTACTCCCTTTAAATGGATCTGCAAATCCTGTGTAAAATGTAGATGCATCTCTCTTTGCAAAAGTATAGTACCCTTGTCTCCTAGAACCTTCTATAGGTGTTTGATTTAATCTAGTACAGGTACCAAAATCATCATTATACAGCAACCAACGTCTTAAATCATGAAAGCGCTTATTTTCATAAGCAAACTCTACCTTTCTTTCATTAATTACAGCTGCAAAATGTTGGTCTCTAGTAGTTACGCTGGCTAAACCATAATCTCCATCGCCATTTGTAACACCTGCTCTAGCTCTAATAGATTTGATATAACCTTTACCTTCTGATAATTTATCGGCTCCTATAGCAGATTCAGCTAAATTAAGGACTACTTCAGCAAAACGTATTTCCATATAATCATCGCCGTTGTTTCTATATGAATTTGTATTCGTTGACGTATTATTAGCAAACTTTCTTAAATAAATTCCAGTTGTGTGTAATGGTGCATCTGTTGCAATTTTCGGCCCACTAGGATTTGCTACGAAAGGAAACCAATAGTAAGTCCAATTTTTAAAATTCGTACTCTCTTTATAAGGCCATATACTACCATTATAAGCAAAAGTATGGTAAAAACGAGGGTCTCTATTTCTATAAAAATGGCTAAGATTACCATTTGGGTTATACGGGGCCCCATCTTTCATTGGAAACGCATCCATAATGTTCTTTGTTGGAGTTATACTTGCATTACCTCCTTGAACTCTAGAACGAGTTTCATATTCAGTATGATTGTTTTTCAGAATCATTCCTGAATTTGCAGCAAAATTATTGAACCCGAAAGCGAAAATAGATTCCTTTCCATTATCCTTAAACCACATGTTTTGCCAGTCTGCATCTAATCCCTTTCCTGCGGCCAAACAAACGTTATAGGCCTCTAAATTCGCATCATAAGCACGTTGCCATCTCGCTTTGTCGTCTGTTCTGTTAAATAACGGGCTTGCCCAAGTTAGCAATACACGACCTTTTAAAGCGGCTGCGGCTGCGGCCGTTATTCTTCCTGCATCTTCTGCGGTATATGGTCTGGCGTTTTGAAATGATGTTTGCGACTTGTTTAAATCTGAAACTATTTGATCTATAACTGAAGCTGCGGAACTTCTAGGTGTTTGATTTATTGGATCATCAGCCGTTAATGGCAGTTCTTCTAAAACAACAGGAATCCCACCATATAATCTTACCAATTCAAAATACTGCCATGCACGCCAAAAATACAATTGCCCCTTTAATTGATTTTTAAAATCTTCTTCAAGCCCCGTGTATTTATCAACGTTATTAAGATATAAATTACAATACCTTATTCTTGTATATGCATCATTTTGCGGATTAGTTTTTACTGGTTGACCTAATGATTTTAAGCAGTTATTGTTTAAAGGTGATATTTCAGACCAAACTTTATTAATATCTACTTCTCCCGCAACCTCATCTGTTGCTTTTGTAAAAATAGTTGCATTTCCATTCCCAGGAACATCGGAATTATCAGTTGCTGATTTTGACCACATAGTCATGTTTACATTTCCATTGGGCAACATCAAATTGTACAAATAATCTACATAGTTCTTAGCTAAAGATTCGTATTGAAATATTTCAACATCAACTTTTTGATAATTTTTCTTTTCTTCAATAAAATCTGTACTACAGCTACATAAAAGCACTGTACCTAAAAGTATGAACAGATTTATTATTTTGATATTTTTCATGCTTTATATTTTTTAAATTTTAAAAACCAATATTTACACCTAAAGAATAGGTTTTTAACACAGGATAACTGTCGTAACCCCCATAAGGACTCAACCCATAATCTTTGTAAGGATTGAATAAAATAAATGGGTTCATAGCCACTAAATTCAACCTAAAACTACTTACTCCTACTTTTTCAGTCAACGATTTAGGTAATGCATAACTCAAGTTAATGTTACGCATTAACAAGCTAAAACTACTCACCTGCCAAAACTTAGAACTCACTGTATTTATTCCTCCTTCACTACCTTGAGTACCTCCATTTATTTCTCGAGAAAGGTTTGGTATAGTCCCCGAAGGATTTAATTCCTCGTGATACATATTACTCCAAAATGCAGGTCTGTTTTGATAATTACCTGTAATTAGATTTGAAGTAAAAGGGGTTTTAGCACTTCCAACTTCTCTATAACCTCCCCAATTTACACTTAAAACGGTATTTAAACTTAAACCTTTGTATCCTAACTTAATTGCGGTAGAAAAACCTTGAGGGCCTTTTGCTGGTTTATTTAATTGAATTCTGTCATTCTCATTTACAACTCCATCTTTTGGTCCAAAAGTTCTGGTCTCAGGATCCCAATCGCCTCGAACATCTCGATAGTACAACATACCTGGTTTAAGATTTGCTGCTGCTATTCCTAAAATGGAAGTAATTCCTGTTTCGGAAACATATGCATCAATATCCGCCTGTGTTTTAAACATACCCAAATAGTCATAACCCCAAGTTCCTATATCCGAAGCTCCTGGCTGATTAGATTCCCATGGCCTCCAGTTTCTCTCGTTAGTAAAATTACCTTCAATTATATTATTATTATACCAACCCGAAATAACCGTTACAGCATAGTCAAAATCTTTTCCAACAGAATCGCTCCAACCTACGGATATTTCAGTTCCCCAAGTATCGGCTCTACCTGAGTTTGAAGAAGCTGCAGCACCACCAACAGTAAACGGAACACCAGAATTTAAATTAATTAACAAATCTGTTCCCATATTATAAAAGGTTTCTGCACTTGCCGATAGTCGGTTATCAAGAAATCTTGCCTCAAAACCAAAGTTGGTTTTAACTTCCTTTCCCCATCTCACACCAGGGTTTGCTATTCTATCAGGAGATAACCCTGCAGACACTGAAGAGTTGCCCCCAAAAACAGCACCACCTGTAGTTTGAGTGCTAAAATTTTGTCTCCACTCCCATGCTCTGGTATCATCTTTACCAACTAGACCTACTGAACCCCTAAACTTTAAAAAGTCGATGGTATTTGATTTAAAAAAGTCTTCTTTAGATATAATCCAACCACCAGATATAGAATAGAATTTTCCCCAATAATTTTCAGGTGCGAACTTTGCAGAGGCATCTGATCTAAACAAAAATTCAGCGTAATATTTACTATCATAATTGTAATTAAATCTTCCAATATATCCTAAATCACCCGATTCATATCGCCAATTATATGTGTTTTGAGTATCAAAATTGCCGGTAGTTTGCCAAATCATACCATCTGCATATTCTGGAACACCAAATTTAATGATACGCTCTTGATGTTCAAATCTTTCTGATTTTTCAATAGCAAACAAAGCAGATACGCTATGCTTACCAAAATCTCTATCAAAAGTCGTTTGAAAACGTAATTGCTCATTACCATTTTTATAATTATCTATAAGCAACCTATCGCCATTCACTATCTCATTTTCTATCCTAACGGTATTTGTTCCAAGTGGCCCAGAACCACTTTCATACAAAACGTAAGTTTGTCCTGGAGTTCTTGTGTTATCGGTAAGGTCATTATCAGCACCATAAAACTCATATAATTTAAACTTAGTACCCAATTGACTTCCGCGAGCACCTCCTTCTTGACGGGAGTAACTAGCTTTAATCTTAAAACCTTTAACAAATGGCAAATCGTACTCAAAATTTAAATTTAAACCTACATTATTGTCTGCACTTTCAGCTAAGTTTTGTAACCTTTGAATTTCACCATAATGAAATCCTACTAAAGCGTCATTTCCACTTGAACCAATTTGTAATGCTGGTAAATCATTTATATACATTGGCAAAAATGGCGCCCTATTTTGCAATTGTCTAAAATCATTTTCTTCATTCTCACTTCCAATTTTACTAGTGGTTTTACTTTCATCGGTAAAATATCCTGACACCTGAAAATCAGCTTTAAAGCCTTTAGCCAAATTAATATTTGTACCTGCTCTAAAAGACCAACGATCGTAATTTAAAGTACCTAAATTTCCATCTTGGGTGTAATACGACATGCCCCCAAAATACGTAGCGTCCTCGCTACCTCCAGTCATATTAAGATTATGTCTCTGAGTTCCCGCCGAAGACCAATACTTATCTAAGGCATTATAATTAATAGTCTTAAAATGCTCTAGTTCTGCAGGCGAAAAGAAGTAATCACTATTAGGCGCAGGATTTGTCGGATCGTACGTTTGACGAGCTCCATTAGGTCCGTTCATAATATTAAACACCCTACCAAAATCATAAGCACTTAGCATTTTATGACGATAGGTTTCATCAGCCATCGAAAAATTCCCTGAATAAGAAAACTTTGCAGGCCCTTTTCTACCTCTTTTAGTCGTTACCAAAACCACCCCTTGCGCTGCCCTAGAACCATAAATTGCTGCAGAGGCATCTTTTAAAAACGAAATACTCTCAATCATAGAAGCATCCAAGGTGTCAAAAATCGTCGAGTCGCTCAAACCTGTATTAGGGTCAATTTGAACAACACCATCAATAACATATAGTGGGCCTCCTGAAAACCTATCTTTCGCTCTAATATTATTGCCTGTAACTGGGTTACGTATGGTGATTTGGGCTGGTGCCCCCGGTCTTGACTCTCCTCCCGAAACACTAACCCCTAAAACACGCCCTACAAGCGCCGAAGCCAAGTTACCCACAGGTAGGTCTTCAATATCTTCTCCTTTTATAGTAGCTACAGATCCCGTAACAGCCTCTCTTTTTTGAGTACCATAACCTACTACAACGACTTCATCTAGCGACTCGGTATCTTCTTTTAACGACACATTAATCACAGATTTCCCTTCCACAGACACCTCTTGTTTTTTCATTCCTATAAAAGAAAAAACTAAAATGCCTTTAGAGTTTACAGTTAGGCTATATTTACCATCAAAATCTGTAACTACACCGTTATTTGTACCCTTTTCAATAACGTTAACACCTGGCACAGGAACCCCTGAGACATCCACTACCGTACCAGTGACATTTTTTTTACTGTTTGCATCTTGTGCAAAACCTGCCAGACTCATCAGACCGAAAAGCAACAAAATGCATGTTTTGGTAAACGTTTTTTTCATACTTATTTGTTTAGTTTATAATTGTTTAGTTTATTGCGTTAATTAGTAATCGACTACTCAATGATGGTAATTAAGTTGCTAATATTACTAAATTAGCAATATTTAAGTGTTATTTTTGTACGGCGACCGATTTCATAAACACCTTTTAAAAAAAATAATGGGTTAATTTATATTTTTATTTCATTATATAAATAAGAATACATCTTTTATTTTCAATAAGGCATCCAAACGGTCATTTCTCTTTTTAGTCTATTTCCCCAACTAAAATATGGCACCAATGTTATTCCAATACTCTTTTTTGATAACGTTATTGGTTTATATAAAGCTTGATTCCAATTTTCGGCATCAACAAACCCCTTTCCTTCAATCGCGATTACCTCTCTATCGTTTATCGCTATTTTCTTAGTATTGAAATTCGAATTAATATCTAAAACAACAGTATTTATATCAACTTCTTTTGAAATATCTTCAGTCTCTAAACAATATACCACAGGCCCCCTTTTTACAGCGATTTGGTTTTTGGTTTCTTCAACTAATGGGTTTGCTTGCATTAATTCTACAGGCATAGGAATATTAAGCTCTATAACATCTCCCTTTTTCCAATTACTTGAAAGTTTTGCATAAGAACCAGAGATGGCTCCACCATCAAACATTTTTTGATTTATAGAAATTGATGCGTTTCGGCTCCATCCAGGTATTCTTAAGAAAATAGGATACGTTCCTTTGGGTGCTTTTACAATTTTTAAAACAATTTTACCATCCCAAGGATAATTGGTTTGTTGCTCAATTTCTATTTTTTCACCATTTAAAGTTACCGATTTTAAATGATTACTACCATACAAATTAACATACAATCCATCTTTAGAAAGGTTGTATGCATAATTGCTAACTTGAGCCAATGTACGCGTTACATTAGGAGCACAACAATTAGACCACGTAATATACCCTTCGCGTTCATGCCCCCAACGTTGCTTAAATGGTAACTTTTCTGAAACATTTAATGGGTTGTTATAACAGAATTCTGTTCCTTCAAGACTTACTCCAGACAGTACACTATTATAAAGTGCCAACTCCATAACATCGGTATACTTAGCATCTCCAGTAAGTTGTAGCATTCTCCAATTCCAAAGCACATTACCAATGTTAGCACATGTTTCGGTATGTGCCGTGGCATTTGGCAATTGATATGGCCTACCATAAGCCTGATGTATTTTTTGTACTTCGGTAGGATTATAAGATGTTCCGTCTGGTGAAACACCATCATATAAAGCACCGCAACCTCCTGTGATATACATTTTTCTATAGACCACATCTTCCCAAATAGACTGAAGATTTTCCATCAATTTTTCTTCACCAGTTTCGGCATATAAATCGGCAATACCAGCATACAAGTAATTGGCTCTTACGGCGTGCCCCATGGCTGTGGTTTGTTCTCTAAACGGAATACGGTCTTGGTTATCATCGGTTCCATCATTAGTGGTTCCTCGTATATCTATTAAATTATTAGCTAATTCTAAATAGCGTGGGTCTTTAACCGTACGGTACATTTCTACAATACCCATGTAATGTGACGGACAAATAGCATTTCGTGCCAATTCTGGTGATGCTTTTTTATAAAAATCATATAAAAAATTCGCTACACCTTTGGCTACTTCTAAAAAATTGGTTTTACCTGTTGCTCTATAATGAATGCAGGCAGACGTCATTAAATGCCCCATATTATATTTCTCAAAACCTAATTGTTTTTTAAGCTCTTCTGCTCCTAAAGTTCCCCAACGCTCCTCTATTAAAACAGGTGTATTAATGTAACCATCTGCCCTTTGAACTTTGGCAAACATAGCGATGGCTTCATCCATTTGTTTATCTAATTCAGGATTTTTTGTAATCGCATAAGCAGACGCCATTCCTTCTAATATTTTATAGAAATCGCCATCATGAAACGAAGGTCCCGCATGTTTTCCTTTCATTTGTCCTGAAGCAATTTTGAAATTTGCATAGGCATGCGTAATGGAATCGTTATGATACAAATCCCACATGTAAGGCAAGGTGCTTTGGGTTTCAACATCGAATTGTTCTTTCCAAAACCCATCTGTCCAATGTACATCTTGCAGATTGACACTTTTTAGTTTGGTGTAAGGGCTGTTAGTATTCGCTACCAAGCCTTTATCTTGTGCAAAAACAATCGCATTTAAAACTAAAAAACTAAGTATTAATATTTTGTTTTTTTTCATAACTATCTTATTTCACATATACATTTACTGTACGACTCATAGAATCGCCCTCATCATCAATTACTTGAATTTTAAAAGCGGCTAATCCTTTTTTATCTGTTTTAAATTGAAGTTTTCCTTTATTTAAAGATACATTTCCGTTTTTGACTGCGGAAAAACTATATACTGGATTTAATTCATAACCTCTAAAATAATCAACTAAAGACAATTCTAATTGTTCTCCTAAATTTACAAAATAATGTGGTTGCGCCATCCAATCTAAATAATCATCTAATTGTGTAAAACCATCTTTATCATCATCTGAATTTGTATCTGAAAAATCTCCTGCTTTTGAATTTTCATTTAAACCATGAGCTTGCTCCCACCAATTTGGCAAACCATCATGATCGGTATCCCAATTTTCTGGACGTGTTTCACTTTTAAATTCTGGAAAACCTCCGGCATCTGCTTCTGTATCGATCATACCCGGATAACCACTTTTACCTCCTTTAAATTTATATGTGCCATTAAGTGTTTCTTCAATAATTCTAATATCTCTTTTATCTTCAAATGGTTGATTCGCTCCCACATCTGAAAGCACATTTTTATAGGCTGCTTTTGCAGATTGCGTAGTTACATAAGACTCGAAAAATGGTTCATCAACAAAGGTTTCATAATCCACCTTTTCGTTGTTTTTGATTTTTGAACGTCTACCCTTTTCTTGAGTATCTAAATCAAAATGCCCGGGCATTACGTTTCCATCAAAGAAATAACGCTGACTGCCTTTTCCAACACCTTCGTGGTCTGCTGTTAAGGCAAAAAACAAATCTGTTGAAGGTCCGGGTTTGTAATAGTTGTTTACGAAATTCACCTCATTTGCTCCACCATCCGTTGTTCGGTGTCCCCAATTATACACGACATTATTTCTTATATCTAAACGACCAGAATAATACCCGTCTCCATTTAAGCCTCCACCCATACTCCAGTTTCTTCCGTAGTTATGTGCTAATAAATTATGATGAAAACTTCCAATATCGCCACCAATAGTAGCTGCATAACCATGCATTTTACCACCTTCATATTTGTCGTGCCCTGCCACATTTAATGCTTCTGATATAAAAGTACGCTGTAACGTAATATTATGTGCCCCACGAGAACTAAACGATTCATCTATAGTCCAACAAATGGAGCTGTGGTCTATAATACTGTAATTTGCTCCTGTAAGCCCCATACCATCAAAAGTAGTTCCAGAACCGATTCTAACTTTTAAAAACCTAGCAATACAATCGTTACCTGTAATACCAATAGGTGCTCTAGTAATTGTTATTCCTTCTCCAGGCGCTGTTTGTCCTGCAATTGTAATATAAGGTTGATTTACAACTAATCTTGACTTTAACTGAATATTACCCGACACATTAAAAACAATGGTTCTGGGGCCTATTTCTTGATTTACTGCATCACGTAAACTGCCAGGACCATCATCATTTAAGTTGGTAACCTCAACCACTTTTCCACCACGACCACCAATAGCAAAACGACCGTAGCCTTCGGCACCTGGAAATGCTAATTGCGCGGGTTTAAACGACCATGCATTTCCTTGTGTTACATTACCTTCAGCATCAACCTCATCAACACGCCAATAATAAGTGGTCATACTGTATAATCCAGTTACTGAAAATTCGTTTTTGGTTAATTTTCCTTTATATTCTTTTGAGTTTTCATTAGCTTCTAAAATGGCTTTTTCATCTTCTCCAAAGTATAAATGATGTGCCAAAGTTCCACTTGGTGATTTCCATTGCAGGTTTAATTCACCATTTACAACCACATGTTCATTGGCATTTTCAGGTTGTGGTGTATGAGCTTGTTTTTTTATATCTGGGGTATCTATTTCAAAACCATTAATTACGATTTCTTCAATATAGAAAAGGGATCGAAAATGTGCATTGTATTCAGGGTTTAAATCTAGAACAAAAAGTATCTCAATATCTTGATTCTTTTTAACATTAAAAGTAAGATACGCCGTTTCCATTTCTGGCTTTGAAAACACCCTATTACTTTGTTTAATCTCTTTTTCAAGCTTATTATTTACATAAATTTTAATACCTGGGAAAAACTTGGTTTCAATTTTATCGAACGTATTGTGAAACGTAAGTAAGGAATGTTGCCCTTCTTTCAAACCACTTATAGTCATTCTTAAACTATCGCCAGCAACCAAACCATCACTTCCTAACCTATTATAGTGAGGTGCACTCATGCCTAACTTAAACCATTTGGATCTGAAATTTCCCTTTAGCTTGACTTTAACATCATTAAATATTTTTTCATCTTCTTTATTATCTCCAATAACCCACGATTGATATAAGGGATCACTAACTTCTTCTGTTCTTCGCCCTGAGAAATCAAAATCAACTTTTACAATTTGCTTTTCCACTTTAGCATTATTGTCTTGACACTGCACATTTAAAACTAATATTGCAGACAAGGCTAAACAACTTAATAGGTTTTTAATCATTTTCATCTAATTCAAATTTATTTTTTCGTTTATACTTAATTCCAACAGGTTTTGAATATCAGCTCTTCGTGCTTCTGGAGTTACTTTGATAATTTCCACTTTTCCGTTTTCAAGCTTTACTTCAACGGTTGTATTTTGTGAAGCATGTAATTTAAAATGCACGTTCCAGCGTTTTGGCCATGCAGGAAACAGATATATTTTTCCATTAGCTTCTTGCAATAACATTTCCTGCATCCCTATCATACCTGAACCACCCCAATTATGGTCAGGCACCCAATCGAAACCAGGCCCCCAAAAAGCTGGAAATCGTCTCCCCGAATTTACCATTTTAAATAGGGTGTATTTTGAAGCTTCATCTTTTAAACCTAATTTTGCAGCCATTATATTATCTTGTTTCCAGCCTACATGACTTCTAAATTTCCGCAAATCCTCATCTAAAAAATAGGTATTTTGAGCCACTTCTAAATCAGGTTTTCCAACACCGTAAATTTCCCATGGGTAAACAGGATACAATTGTGCTGCTTCTGTATTATTGATCCGTTCCCACGATTTTGCAGGTGATAATACATTTTTATGATTGATTTCTCTAAAGTTTAATGGTGGAATACGTGTTTGTAATGCTTTTAAATATTCAAATTCTTCTTTAGTTAAATCTTTAGAAGATACTTTTAACAACTTTTCTGAGATTACTTTTAAAGCTGAAATAGTACTATTGGCATTGTTTGCCATTTTATAAGTTTCGACGGCAGAACCCGGATACAGAACCAAATGCCCATTAGCATCTAAAGATTTCCTTCCTCGCTTTTTAGCTAAATATTGATAGTGTTCATCAAAAAACCGCAAGCAACTTAAAATGAAACCATTATATTTTATAACATCTTTATTGGCGTACTCATTTTGTTCCAGCATCATTTTACAAAACTCAAAAACGGTGTCCCACTGATATTCCAACCAAGCATTGTATTGCATGCCGGGGTCGTAATCTTTGGGTCGTTTCCATTCGTATTCAGCAGGGTTTGGCAACCCGAAATTTTCTAATTGTTCGGTAAACGCTGCGCCTTCGTGATTCCAATATGCTTTTGTACGCAACTCTGCATTTTTTTGTAAGGTTAAATAATAATCAAGTTGTGAATCCATCATATCAAAATCGCCACTTTTAAGCATTGGAAAATATACCAAGCGTTGGTTTTGCTGCGTCATGGTACCACCGCCCCAATTTCTAAAATCGGGTGTGAAGTTTAATTCTGGATTGGTAAAAACGGGGTCGTAGGTGAATAAACCACCATTAAATTTTGTTGGGTATTTTCCGTAGGCATTACATCCTAACATGTACCGAAACAACTGGTAATTTTGTCCTATTTGAAAAACTGAATCCTTTTCTGTTGAATCGCTTTTTAGCGTGTAAATAAAACTGCGATTCCAGAAATTATTCCACCAAGTTGCAGTTTCCTTTTCTGCCTTTTTTTCTTTTGATTTGTATGTTGAAATTTCATTACTCAATCCTTTATTCCAATCATTAAATTGTTCCGATTGATTGGTGTGTAAATACAGTTTTAGTTGATGTTTTTTACTTGGTTTGATGCTTTCTAAACTGTAACCTTTAAAATCGGCATCAATATATTTACCTGTATATGTTCCCACAGGTTTCATATTAGAACCTTTCATAAAACCACCAAAAGTTAAATCTTTTAACGGATTCATCATTTGGTCTTTAACCGATTCCATTTTTTGTTGCTTCACCGTTACGTCAAATACCGTTTCTTCTCGGTTTCTATGATAAAATTTCACACCATCATTTTCAAAACAAATGGAATCTTGATAGGTAATAATATCGCCTTGTGGCGCCCATTTATACGAGTTAGCATTATTAGCTTTTCCTTTAACTTCTCGGCTTTTATAACGCCAACTTTCATAAGAGGCTTTCATTTTTAATGGTGTTTCACTTTCTAAATCCATGTGTATTACAGGATTAAAAACATCAACCCAAAGTTTAATTTTGGTGTGATTTTGTTCAATAGAAATGTACCCGTCTTTTAGCCTTAATTCTTGTTTAAAACCTTTATTATCATTAAAAGGATTGGGTTCTAATTGCACTTTTACGCGTCCTAATTTTAATAAGGTATTATGCTCATCAAACGTGCCACTTCTGGAGACATAAAAATACAAATCGCCTTTTTCAACCCAGACATTCAATCCAATATCACCACCACCCAAAGGCATAGATTGCGATGAGTTTTCACTTTGTGAAGTCCAAACTTGGTTGTAATTTTCAAGTACAGGCAGTTGTGCCTTTACAAAAAGCGACAAACAAAAAATCAAAAAAACCACAAACTGCTTCATCTAAAAAAAAAATTAGTCTTTATACCAAGTATCAGTTCTAAAAGAGGACATAGGCAATCCACCAACACTGAAAATTTCGGCTGTTGTAAAATCTTTAAACAAATAGCGAACCGCAATCGGTTTTTCAACTCGTGCTGAGGATAGTAAAACAGATTTTCCCCTTAATACCACTTGGGCTGGATAAAATACTTGGTCCTCTCCTGCAATTTCAAAACCTAAAACTTCTTTATTGTAAGATGTAATACCATTTGGTACGTTGTTGAAAGATACGGTTATGGTACTTCCTTTTATTTCCATAGCATTAAACTCTGGACTTTCATATTCAAATCCATCAATACCATACGTTTTTGCCAACGCTAAATAGGCTAATCTGCCACCTCCTTTTTGCTTATCAGCTGGATGAATGTTGTCTTTTTCACCAATATCCATAATGACCGCCATGGCAGAATTTGGAATTTCTTTTGAAGCCTTTAATTGTGCTTCTCGTAAATAAGCCGAATTATACTTTTCTAAATAGATGTTTTTATGGTAGCGTGTATAATCAAATGGTGCAATTTGCACAAAGTAAAAAGGAAATTCATCTTGGTTCCATAACCCTCGCCAACTTGAAACCATTTTTTTAAATAAGTCTTTATATTCAAATGGTCTATCTCGGTTTGATTCCCCTTGATACCAAATAGCACCTTTAATGCCGTAACCAATTATTGGCGACAACATACCGTTAAACAAGGTAGTTGGCTCGCGGTTTGGCGCTTCTTTAAAATCTTCCTTTTTTGTTGGAATGGTGATATTTTTAAAGTCTTTAAGCATTTCAGCATTCATCCAAGCTTCTACATTCGAACCGCCATAAGACACTTCAATCAATCCCACCGGAACATTTAAAACCTTTTGAATTAAGCTTCCAAAATACCAAGCGGTTGCACTAAAATTACCGGTGGTTTGTGGTGAAGCCACTTGCCAACTGCCCTCAAAATCGTCAGTTGGAGATAATACGGTTGCTCTGGGCACACTTATAAACCTTATGTTGTTATTTGCAGAATTTACTATGGCTTCATTGCCTCCCAAAACTGGTTGCCCCATAAAACCTTTTAATGGCATTTCCATGTTGGACTGACCAGAACATAACCAGACTTCGCCGATTAGCACATTTTTAATGGTTTTAGTTTCTGAACCTTCTTTAATAATAATCTCATAGGTTCCTCCAGCTACAGGTGTTGTAACTTTTGTTTTCCATTTGCCTTGTTTATCTACGTTTACTTCATAGGTTTTAAAATCCCACGATGTTGTAATCGCGATTTTTCCATTTTTTGTTGCCCAACCCCAAATTGGCGTTTCCATTTGTTGTTGTAGCATCATATTATCGGTAAATAATGCTGGTAATTTTATTTCAGCATGCATCTGAAATAATGCTGAAAAGCAAAAAACTGCAATGATAATTAGTTTTTTCATGTTATTACTTTATTTCTTGTTTGATGATTACATCGCCTAATAATCCTGCTTTTAGTAACGGATTTCCTTCTAATCTATAAGGTGCGGTTGTCCAAGTTAAACGGTCTTTTTCCGGTAATTTTTGGTCGCCCATCAATCGGTTTGCCCATGTATTGGTTACTTTTATTTCTAACCTATTTTCTCCTTTTTTTATAGCTTCGGAAATATTTACGCAGTAGGGAAATGTCCAAATGATGCCGCAACTTTTTCCGTTTAAAGTGACTTCAGCTATATTGTTGATTTCTTCAAAATCTAACCACAAATCTTTTGTTTCAAATTCGTCCCAATCGAAGGTTTTTAAATAACTCACAGTTCCAGAATAGTATTTAATACTATCATTTTCAGAAGTACTCCAATCAAATAATTTATTGATTTGAAGCGGTTTTGAAGGCCCCTTAAATGCTTTATCAAACTGTAGCGTCCAATCTTCACTTAGAGTTTTGACCATTTCAAAATCTGACCAATTTTGTTTTGTGTTAGAAGGCTTTTTACTTGTTGATTCTTTAAGAATAATGAAAAACGATTCATTTTTATCAAAATGTAATGGAATGATGGTCCTACCATTTTCAATCTTCCAATTTTCAACTTCCGTTTCCAAGCCACTTATTGGATGGTACATATATGGTACTTTTCCAGCAATTCTAAACGACAAAGTTCGCTTTACTTTTTCTTGCAGTTGATTTGATAAAAAGTAAATATCACTATCCGTATGTTTTCGATGTGTCCAAGCAATGGTTTGCGGACTTTTATCTACTATCACATCGGGTGTAAACCCAAGTTTTTCAAATGTCTTGTCTAAATATGGTAGTTTCACAACAGTTCCTTTACCTAATTTCCATTCAGAATTTCCATTATTATTCCATAATTCATCAATAATATTTTGCCATTTTTCTTTTTCAGAAGAAGATAAAAAACCTGTCATTTTTATTGGCTTTTCAGCAATTAAAATGGTTGCGCCTTCTTTTACCAACGCCAGCATTTTTTGGGTTACTTCCAACGAGATGATATTATTTGGTGAAAGTTTTCTGCTTCCTGGAAACAGTAAAGCACTGTATTCAATACCGCCCCTAAAAACCACTTTACCGTTTTTTACTTTGGCATCATTCAATAAGACATCGGCATTGAAAGATGTGTATTTATAACCGTTTAAAGCGTTAGTCCATTCGGATAAATCGGTGCTATTTTTGGAATATCTTACCTCTTTGGGCATGTTTTCCGATGGTTGTCCTATATTTTCTAAACGTGCTTTTTCTGAAGCTACTTTTTCTGCTCCAAAAACATTTGGAATAAATGGCACCAATCTATCTGGTAATACCGACCTTGACGGAATATCTTCACCTGTAAAAACCGCCAAATCAATCACTGGATGTCCTTTTTGTAATTGAAACTGCACGCGTTGGCAATAATCAAAAAAAGCTTTTCCGGGTTTCCACCAAGTTTGGTCGCGTTGAAAAAATGTTCCAATAGGGTCTAAAGTCATTCCAGGTTTTCTGTCTAGCCATGGATTATGCACAAAAACATGATAAAACAATCGGTTAATACCTAAAGCATAATTTCTATCAGCCAATGTTTTTAGGTTTCCTGGATGCTCGTCCCAATCCATTCGCAGTTGTGTAAAGGCTTCGGCTTGAATGATATCTTTCCCGTAAATATTTCCACCAGAAATAGCATCCAGCATATCAAAAGGTTTATCGTGCGTGGGGCTTCTAAACCAAAATTCACCACTTGGGTAATCAATATATTTAAAATGCAGCAACGCATCACTTGTCATGGTTGGTGCTACGTTTTCTGAACTAAATTTTACACCAGCTTTTTTTGCTTCATCTGCCAAAGTGCCGAAGAAATTATCTGCGATTAATTCGGAAATGGTTTTTCTAACATCGTATAAAACATTTTCAGACGTTTGCACATCACTTATTGGAATACCCGCCATCACAGGTAAATAATCTAAAATATCATAACCGTGACGCTTTTTGAATTCATCTCTAAAAACGGGCGACCAGTTTTGGCTACCACATTCCCAACTGTCCATGTGTAAAACTTCTACCACTTTAAAGGCCAAATCGGGTCCTGCTACTCGTAGCATTTCACCAAACCAATGATCTAGCTGAAAACGAATCGCTACTGGATTAAATTTATCAACTTCCAACCCTTTACCTGCACCGCCTGTGGCATTTTCATGACCTGTTGATGTGTGCCCAAAACGCATGATACGCCAAGTGCCTTTTGGAGCCTCCCAATTTAAGACACCATTAGCATCAACAAATTCAGAAATATTAAGCATTTTAGAGGTGTTGACACAATCTTCATCACTAATTTGAGTCTCTGTTGATTGCGAACTTACACGCCAAACCGCACCCGATTTACCTTGATAATTATCAATTAAAGGTTCGTTTGATAGGATGATTTTTGTGACTTTCAAACCTTGGTTCCATTTTGCCGAATCTAAATCCTCAGCTCCAGGTTCTGTTCCTTCTGGATTGTAAACAAATCGAAAATATTTTGACGTAGTTGGTATGATAGTATGGGTATAAAACGCATCGGTATCTTGCCAACCATGGCGAGGTGCTTCTAACCTACCTAAAGATTTAAAATTTTTACCATCATCACTAACCTCAACCAATAATCGGTGTGCTTGATAGTTGTTTCCTTTTGTTTCAATTTTAATGGATTTACAGGTAAATGGCTGTTTAAACTCATATTGAATCCAGCCCACTTCATTTAATCTAAATTGGGTTTGCTCTTTGGAGTTATTACTTAAAAAAACAGCTTCTTCATCAATTGATGTGGTTATTTTAGGTTGAATTTCTACGGTAGTTTTATAAGCTTCTTTAACAGGAATGGCATACGTAGCAATATCTTTGTAATACGTTTTATAATGATTCGGAACGGGTAGTTGTAATTTTTTAGTACTGTTTTCAGAAACAATAGTATCTGCCCAAACCACTTTTTGCATAGACATTTCAGGAGTTATCCAAGGCCCACCAGCAACTGCAAAACCATCTGCAGGATGGAAAGCAATTTTTAAACCCAGTCTATCGGCTTCTGTTAATGCCCAATGTACCAAATCCCAAAATTCTTTACTTAATTGCAAAACAGGCGGGTCAATTAATGGCGGATCCGTCGGTCCTTTTATCGTCATTAAGTAGGCACCTCGAATGCCTGCTTGTTTCATGGCCTCTAAATCGGCGGTAATGCCTTCTTTGGAATAGGCACTTTTCATCCAATACCAATATACCCAAGGTTGTGCACTTTCTTGAGTAGGTTCAAAATAGGACGCGCTAATTTCTTGGGATTCTTTACAGGAAAACATTCCCAATAAGAACACAGTAAGTAACCCGTATTTTATAAAGATTTTCATTTAATAACCGATTTTTTTTAGTGTTTCATTTAATGCTTCCGTTGATGCTTTAAAGGGTACTAAATAAAAACTGTACTCATAATTTTTAGATGGAATTTGATACTTTTCTAAAGGCGCAGCTACTGGTGACCAACTATCATTACCTCCAATTCCCATTTGGATTAAATCGATGTTTACAGTTAAATAACCCGCTTCTTTTAAATCGTAAGTATGTTTTGCTTCATTGATATTTTCCTGTGTATAGGGCCAAACACTCATACTAAGTGGTTGGTTTTTACTCACCACTAACAAACCTTCGTTTTTGTTTTGGGTAGAAAAACTCATCCATCGCACATCGGTTCGGTTACCGTTTTCTTGCGGCATCACATAAGGTTCTGTAAATTCATCCAAAGGAAGCGAATAACGTTCAATAGGAAACCCATGATTTCTATCTATATAGTTTTCCAACTCACCTTTTCCATACCATGATATTTGTTTGAAATCGTTTTTAATACCCATTTGCATCCCTACTTTCGGGATGTTTGGTAAATCTTTTAAAACTATTAAACCATAAGCTACTTCAATGACTCCATCTGGTCTTATGAGATACTCAACAATGACATCAGAACTATCTTTAATCACCTCATAAACCGTATGAATTAAAATATTACTTTCTAACTTCAAATTATGAAAGGACTTCATCTTAGGTTTCGCTTCATACCACTGTTTTAAAACTTTATTTGGTTTCCAACCTTTCTTATCATTATCGGTTAATGGACGTGTAAAGTTTGGTAGCAAAGGTGAAAAAATTTGCTCATTATTATTGAAAGTGTAAGAATTTAAAGCTCCATTATTTTTATTAAATTTTATTTTGAAATCACTACCACTAATTTCAAATTGCCCCTCATTTTCAGAAATTGAAAGTTCTTTTTTAAAAATTGAAGCTTCATAATTAATTAATTGTTTCTTCTTCAATAAAAATTGGTCTTCAGCTACTATAAAACCTTTTTTAGCCCATAATTCATCATTTGAAAGTTGAAATTTGATACTAACAAAATACTCAGCATCAGGTTTCATTTTAGGCAGATATTCTTTTATATTGAAAGTCGTTTCATTTCCTGCTTCAAGTTTGAAAGGTTTCAAAATTACTTCCTTAATAACATTTCCATTTTCAAGAATTTGCAAAACAGGCATATAACTTTCTAACGATTTTGTTGCTTGACGATTTTTAATTGTCATTTGAAAATTTTCCAAACTACAAGTAACAGGTTGATACACCCATTTATTCTCGTACATAGCAGCTTTTGGTCTACCGTCTGAAGCTACAATACCATTTATACAAAAGTTACCATCATGACGAACTTCGCCAAAATCACCCCCATACGCATAAAATTCCTGACCTGTTTTTTTATCTATTTTCAACAAACCTTGGTCTTTATAATCCCAAATACAGCCACCTATAATTCTTGGTAATCTTCTAAACTCATCCCACAATTCTTTTAAGTTTCCTGTTGAATTCCCCATAGAATGTGAATACTCCACAAACAAAATTGGTCGCGTGTCCGCTTTGTTATCAACCAAAAACTGAGGGGTAAACACCCCTGGATAAAAACGACTCACCATATCTACATAAGGCTCATCTTGAGGATTTTCAAAACGGTGGGAATGGTCAACCGTTTTAGGGTATCTTGGGTCTCTTTCATCAATATACCCATCCAATCTTGGGTTGCCCTGAGCGGGTTCATAATGCACAGGTCTGGTAATATCAAAATCGCGCACCCAACCCGCCATTGCAGCATGGTTAGGGCCTTTACCCGATTCGTTTCCTAAACTCCAAAACACAACACTTGGATGATTTTTATCTCGCTCAACCATTCGGCTCATACGCTCTACATGGGCATGTGTCCATTGGGTGTCGTTGCTTAGTTTTCCACCAATTCCATGAGTTTCTAAATTGGCTTCATCCATCACCATAATACCATATGCGTCGCATAACTCATAAAAATAGGGGTCGTTTGGATAGTGGCTGGTTCTAATGGTATTGAAATTAAATTGTTTTATGGTTCGAACATCATCCTCAATATCTTGTCTGGTTAAGGCTTTTCCACGAATTGGATGGTGGTCGTGCCTATTCACACCATACACATAGGTCTCTTTTCCGTTAATTAAAAGTTTGCCATTGTCTTTTGAAAATTCAATAGTACGAAATCCTACTTTACATGATTTTACTTCGGAAATATTGCCGCTTTCATCCTTTAAAGTCATCACCAAAGTGTACAAATTAGGTTCTTCTGAACACCACTTTTTAGGAATTTCAATCGTTTTTTCGAAGAAACCAAAACGCACATTATCTAACCGCGGATAGCTTTCATTAATAATTTCCAATGCCAAGGTATCGATAGGTTTTTTAAAAAGCGCTTCATTTTTATCGTTGTACAATTGAAATTCAAACGAGGCATTTTTCACAATATCACCTGTTAGATTTTCTAGTTTCGGACGTAATTGGAACACCGCATCTTCATAATTTTTATCCAATTTTGTTTGATAGAAAAAATCTTGAATTCGCAATTTTGGTTCTGCCATAACAAACACTTCACGCTGAATGCCACTCATGCGCCAATGGTCTTGGTCTTCCAAATAAGCACCATCACTATAACGTATCACCTGAACCGACAATACGTTTTCTCCTTCTTTCAAATATGGTGAAATATTAAATTCTGAAGGCAAAAAACTATCCTCTCCATAACCCACAAAATCGCCATTTAACCATACTTGAAACGCAGAACTTACCGCACCAAAATGAAGCGTAACCGTCATGTCTTTCCAGTCACTTGGAACTTTAAATTTGTGCTGATACGAGCCAATACCATTGGTGTCTTTAGGAACAAACGGTGGATTAATAGGGCGAAACGGATATACCGCACTTTTGTAAATAGGAATATCGTAGCCTTTTAGTTCCCAATTGGACGGGACTTCAATTTTATCCCAACCTTCAACTTCCGTTTTATAGAAATCTTTTGGTGCGCGGTCTAAATTTACCGAATATTTAAAATTCCATGCACCATTAAGCATCAACAATCGGCTTTTTTCTCGATTGCCTTCCAGAGCATCTTCAACTGTTTTATAAGAATAAGCTGTTGCTCTGGCGGGCTGACGATTAATACTAGTAATTAAAGGGTCTTCCCAAGGTGCAAAACTATATTTTTTAGGCGTTTCTGGTATTCCAGCAGGTTCGCCACTAACTGTTTGCGCTTTTAAAACCCAGCAACTACTAATTAATAAAAATATAAGAATGCTATTTTTTTTCATCATCTAATTTTACAAAATGCAAATTACTTTTACCTATATCTTTGGACGTTGCCACGGCAATACCACGCTGTTGCTTTTTATTTACAGCGCAATAAAAATGATATACAATACCATTGTCCTTTACAACGAAGGATTTGTGTGCAAACATATCATCATAAGATTCTGAAGACTGAATTAAATCATCACCTTCCCAATCTTTCCAGTGAATTAAATCATTAGATACCGCAAATCGGTTAAAGGCACCTTGATCCCAACCAGTCCAAAATGCTCCAAAATAAAACATCACCCAAGTATCATTAATTCTTTGAATATATGCATCGCCAGAAATGCCTTTATGATGATTAATTAAAGGTTTATCGCCATAGCGTTTCCAATTTCGCATATCGTTTGAAACTGCCATAGCAATCCGTTCTGCTCCTCGACCCGGGTTGATACTATCACCTCTTGCATTGTAATACATGATAAACTCATGTCCTGTTTCTTTATCAACATCCCTGATTACCGAACTTTTGTACATGGTACTGTTATCCCACCATTTGGCTTTATCATCGTTTGGTCTTAAAACAGGTTCTGCCAAGCGTTTAAATTCGTGTGGCGTAGTTGGTAACTCGTCTGTATAAGCCATTCCCATGGATAAAATTCCCGCTTCATAACCTGTGGTATTTCCTCCAAAATAGCTCATCCAATATTTATCATCGTATGATTCCCACTTATAAGAACCTCCCCAAGTTGGGTCTTGTAAAGCGATGTACCCTGCTTTTTGGTTGACGTCCCACTCTGTAGTATCTTTTGAAAACGACATGACCTTCCCTAAATGTTTCCAGTTTAACAAATCATCACTTTCAGCCAACCATGTTTCGTAACCGCGACCTTCAAAAATCAAGTAGGTCATATACCATTTACCATCTTTTTTGAAAACACTTGGACAGTCCATTTTATATGAATTATCGGTGGGAACCATTACCAACCCATATTTATAAGGTGTTTTAATTTCGTTGTAAATCTCTTTCATTACGGAGTCTGTAATCTCTCGTTTTTTCAATTTACCAGAACCACAAGACATTATAATGGCCAAACCAAAAACTAGTAAAATAGCTTGTTGAAATGTTTTTATTTTGAATTTAAACATGACTCAATTATTTAGAGAACTTTAAATAAATACTTCTTTTTTGAAGCCCGTTTAACCATTTTGGTTGTGATGAAGGTCCAATTAAATCGGTAGCGTTAACCTTATTTCTTGCTGGTGGAATAACATCTAACACTGCAATTCCTGTATTAGGAATCGTGTACAATAACGCATCACGACCATCCCTTGGAGCATACACGCCTAAATAGGTATTAGTATCTACATTTTCAATATAGATTTCACCTTCGGCAGTTTTAAACTCTGCCCATTTCCAATTATTGAAATACCCTTTAAATTCTGGATAGTTGAAGGATTCTCCAGGAATCGGGTCGTTATAATCGTTTTCCCAAATACCTAAAGTGGTTCCTTTTAAACGGTTTTGCCAAACACGATAAGGCCCATCGCCCAACCATTTTTTGGATTGCATTTTATCTTCCGGGTACTCAAAATATACGCCAGCTAAATCTACCACACCATTATATTCATATTCATAATCTAACTGAATCAATCCATCGGCGTCAATCGTCCAAACTACTTTTTGGAGAATACCGTGATAATTGGCTTCAATAATTACAGAGCCATTTACTTTTTTAGCTGATATATTCAATAAATTTTCTGAACAATTCACTTCTTCATCCCAGCAAGAAAACTCTTTATAAATACGGTCTTCACCTTTTAAAAACTCAGGATTTACGGTACCGTCTAATGTTCTATCACCACGGCGTGCCATCATTATTTTTGGTCCGTTAGCTAAACTGATGATTTTTCCATCTTGTTGAACCTCTACTAATTTCCCTGAAGCTTTATCAATTTTAACAATGGTTTTGTTTGCTGTAACTGTAAAACTTTCTGCTGTTTCTTTTAAATCAATAGTTCCTAATACAGTTTGCTTTATTTCTGTTGGCTTATCCCAAGTATAATCCCAAGTCCATAATTCATGCCCGTTTTCATTGGTTACTTTCACATACAACACATCGGCATCTTGCCAATTATTTGGTAGGTTTATATTTAATTCTCCTTTACTATGAGGTGAAATACTTGGAGCTTTAACCGTTCCTTTACTTATCGCTTTACGGTCTGATTTCCCTTTTAAAGGTGAGATGAATTTTACTAATTCCCATTCAAACTTACACCTCTCTGTATTAGTAAAATCATAACGGTTTTCAATTTTAAAAACTCCATTAAAATCTTTTTCTAATTTTGACGGATTCATAATCATTATTGGAGACCAAACCTCTTTCACCGTAAAAAAACTACCTTCTTTTTCGTGATGTGGCCCTACAATACCATCGGCACCGTAATTGCCTTGATTGTCTATTTTTCCATCTTGGTCGGTACGTGCAATACCTTCATCGGCAAAAACCCAAAGGTAACCGCCGCCACTTCTTGGATGTTTTCTCATGACTTCCCAATAATCATCAAAACCAGCACCATGACCACCATCGTACAATCCATGAAGGTACTCGGTAGGCATAAAAATATTATCGTCTCTAAAATATTCTAAAGTCTCCCCATAAGAACGGTAATGCATCGTTTCAACACCATTATGCTCTTGCTGGGGGTGCAAAACCGGACGTTTTTGTAAATCCCAAATATCAAATTGGTTATCTAAATTGGTATTCCAACCGCCTTCATTTCCATTGGACCAAAAAATAATACTTGGGTGATTTAAATCGCGCGTTACCATTTCTTTTACCAATTTTTTTCCAACTGCATCATCGTAATGACCGTGCCATCCGCCCAATTCATCCATCACATAAAGACCCAATTCATCACATGCTTTTAGGAAATCGGGGTCTGGCGGATAATGCGATAAACGTACAGCGTTCATGTTCATTTCTTTAATCAAACGTACATCGGCGTAATTTAATTCTTTGTTCAAAGTACGTCCAGATTCTGGCCAGAAACTATGGCGGTTCACCCCTTTCATCAACACACGTTGGCCATTGACATAAATACCATCGCCTTTTCTAATTTCAATAGTTCTAAAACCGATGGTTTCCGTAATTTCGTGTAAAAGCGTTTTATCTTTAAAAAGTTTGATGCCTACTTTGTATAAATTAGGCGTTTCGGCTGTCCATTGTTTTACATTTTTAAAGTTGCCTGATAAGTGGATTTTATCTCCGCCACCAATAATGAAACCTTGTAAAGTTTCGCCAATTTTGTTTCCTTTTTCATCAAAAACAGTAGCCTCAGCCCTTAAATTAAGCGCACCGTTTCCTAAAAAAATATTCGCTTCAAACGTTCCATCAGCTTCTGCTCTTAATGAGGTATAATCGATATGGCTTGCTGGTAACGCTTCTAAAAATACGGGGCGGAAAATACCGCCAAAGTTCCAGTAATCGGCACGTCTTTCAGCTAAATTAACACTGGCGTTTTTTGATTCTTTACTCACAGTAACATCCAATACATTTTCTTTTCCAAATTTCAACAAATCGGTGATTTCATATTTAAAACGATAAAAAGCCCCTTGGTGTTCATCATCGCTCGTTGAACGCCCATTGATACGTACTTTGGTATCGGTCATAGAACCATCGAAAACAATTTTTACCCGTTTGTTTTCCCATGATTTTGGAACGGTAAACTTGTATTTGTACTCGCCCACTTCATCGGCAATACCTTCGGGAAATGGTTTTCCGTAGAAACGGATACCGTATTGATACTTACCAAAACCTTCTTGTTCCCAAACGGATGGGACATTGATGGTGGACCATTCGCCACTTTTTCTTCCGTCGGAAATTTTAAATTCCCACACTTTAGTGTCTTGGTAACCTGTACCCGATAAATATTGAATTTCTGTGTTTTGAGCCATCACAGAAAAACCTGTAACAACTAAAAAGTAAAAGAGTTTATTAATAAACTTGCTCATTATAAAAATTTATAGTGCTTTATATTTGATTGAATATGGCGTATTAGGTTTTATTATTAATTGATATTTACTTTTACCTAATGCTGTTATAGTTCCTGTTTTTGTTGAAGGTTTGCTTTTACTGTTGATTATTAAAGTTCCTTCACCTTCTGAAGCCTTTATTTTAATTACGTTTGTACTACAATAAATTGAAACTTCCCCATTTGGTGTTGGCACTTTGCCTTCCATCCATTTTAAACCACCTAAATTAGGAGTTACTTCGTAGGTTTTATAACCTGCCGATGTAGGTTTTACTCCCAAATAATATTTTCCAAAAAGGTAAATTGGGCTGGCTCCCCAAGCATGACAAAGACTTTTTCCGTAAGGTCTGCCATACATTTCTAGATGTTCATTTCCACTTTGTTTTGGGTCGTATTTTTCCCAAAAAGAGGTTGCTCCATGGTCTAACATACCACCCCAATAATCGCGAATTTCATCTAAAACAAATTCTTGTTCGCCAATGGCACAAAGGGCTTCCAACTCGTAAAAACGCATGTATGGTGTGGTTATTTGTAGAATATCATCATTAAGCAACACCTTATTTTTTACACTTTGCTTTTGTTCTTCATTAAAATAATTGAAAAAGATACCGAACATATTTGCGTATCTAGTAACGATGTCTTGCATTTTACCATCGATACGCTGGTGCTTCATGACATTTTCTTTTTCATCCCAAAATACATCAAACAATTTCGCTTTTAAATCATCTGCTAATTTTTGATAATTCTTTTGGTCTCCAGTTTCACCTGCAATTTCCGCACTAACTGCCATGGCTTCTAAGCTTCTTGCCAATAACATTTGTTCAAAACTCACCTCGCCAGTTTTTGGCAAACCATCTGCCCAATCTATAAACACCCAATCGCCTTCTAATGGTTCTAAAAAACCATTGTCATTTCTTCTGCCTAAGCAAAATTCCATGAGTGATTTCATTCTCGGATAAAATGTTTCTATGAATTTGGTATCGCCCGTATACAAATAGTAATCGTAAATACCCACAAACCAGTAAAGTGAATAATCCATAATGATATTGATGTGCGCAGTCACTGGCTCTTTGCCGCGAAGCGCCAACAATGTTCGTTCTACAGACTCCGAATCATAAAACAAATAATAATTCATTAAATAACTTTGATAAGCATCTCCAGACCAAACCCAACGATCGCGTTTAATACCATCGATAAAGAACTCGCGTGAGGTTAAATGCATAGTGTATGCGGATACATCCCAAATTTGATTCAATAAGTCATCTGAAGATTTAAATGCGCCACGATATTCCAATGGCAAATATTCATAAAGCATCGATATGGAATCGTATTGCACTGTAGCATCTGCTTGTACTTGAACGTATCTGAATGCTTTGGATTTATTGTGTGTGTAGGTTTCTGATTGCTTCCCATCAAAATGAAGATAATCTAAGGTTTCACACTTGGCAGAATCTAAGGCTTCTTCACGGGATTCACCATAATACAGTGCTAATTTGCCTTTTCCTTTTAAACCATGAATTTTGACATAACCAAAGGTTTCTTTTCCAAAATCTACCAACTCACCATTGCCAATTTTTTCTGTTTTTTTGGCATTCCAAGGTTCAGTTGCAAGTCTGAATTCTGAAGGTTTATTCTCCGATGAATTAAAATTCCAAGAGCCAACGGGCATCCAAGGTGTACCGGATTGTTGAGCTTTTCCTGCTTCATCTATCCATAGTTTATCCTCGTTGGTTACTATCCAATTTTTACCTGATTTAATATACTTTCCATCTATATAAATAGCTGGCAAGACTTCTTGATTGAACACTTTAAAAGAAATTTTGTGTTTCCCAGACGGTATTGAAATTGATTTTGGTTGCCCGTAAATTTGAACACCATCTACCAATAATTGAAATGGCCCCTCCGAATGAATTTTCACTTCATCAGCCTCAGGAATATCAACTTCTGTTTGAAAGGTAACCAAAGCATAAGGACTGTAATATTGCCAAAGTGGCGGAAATACAGCTTCACGTTCTGTACGCCTTACTTGCATTTCATTGCTCAACCACACTTCGAAATCTCCCGGATACCAAATCCATGTGGCTTCGCTTTTCTCTTCTTGTGCTGAAATGGACCAAGAAGAAAACAATAGCATACATGCAAAAAATTTGAATACAGTGATTGATATTTTATTACTCATTATAATTGGAATAAATTAGTTTAATTGTCTTTTAGCATCTTCCCAACATTGTTGAATGATTTCTTTGTACAATAAAGCTTGTTGCCAACGGTCGCCTTCTTCTTGTTCGCTTCCATCAGATGAAACAAGAGTTCTGGCATAAAAAATTTCGGCTTTCAATAACTCCACCGTAAAACAGATATAATCCCCTGGTTTTGCCGATTTTAAAAACCCTATAAAGGAACGTGTCCACATGTTTTTAAAATGTTCGACATAACTTATGTTTTTGCTATCGATTACATCTACTTGAATACAACCCGGATTACCTATACGACCATGCAAAAATCGAACCCTATCAAAAACAGGTTGAATAAAATCCCATTTATTTTCTATACCTCCATAAACCATTTCCTGACCTGTGTACCAATGCGAAAAATCACCATTGAAACGCACTTCAGGAAACCGTTTTATTAACTCAACAGTTCTAAATAAATCTTGTGTAATAGTAGCACGATGGGTTTCAATATAAATAGGAATATCGAACGCTTCTGAACTTTCTTTTATATAATTAACCAAAGCATCCATTTCTAAATCGGATTCCATACCCCAACCCAAATGCACCGTTGCACAGTTATAATTTAACGATTTCCATAAAGGTAGTAAATCTTTTAAATCGCCCACTTTATTTACACGAGCATGAGCTGTTAATTGTAAATTAAATTCTTTACAAAGTTCTGGGTCGCCATCTTGAATTCCTCCAAAACCTGCTTTTGCAATAGCCTGATGCTTTTCTCTATCACTTTCTTTCGGTCCTTTAGAAAATGAAGGCAAATCTTCACAAGTGCCATAATTAATATCAATACGTAAAGATGGTGGATTATTACTACCATCGTTTGTGTTTTTTATCATGCTGAATTATTTTGCTGAATTACAATTATTTTAATGTCCGTTAAAAAACAGATACAGTGCTATCATTGTAAAAATAAGTGCCCCCCAAAGTATCTTAACTTTTGGTGACACTTTGGTTAATGTACTGTAATCTAAAGTGCTTTTATACGGATTACTTTGCTTATCTAAATACGAAACAATCACTATCACAAAGGATAGGAATACGAAAATATAAAAGGACAATAATAAAAAATGAGGCCAAATTTTAACACCCGCACTAGGGTTGTTTGGAAATACCCAAAGATACAAGACACCTACCGTTAAGCTAAGTAAAGTTCCAAAAATCAAAATACTATTAGCTGCTTTTGTGGTTGTTTTTTTCCAAAGAACGCCAAACAAAAACACAACCGACATAGGTGGTGCTATAAAACCTAATACCGATTGAAACACATCGAATAAATTAAGTCCTTTAATACTATCTATTGCCATAGTAATGAAAATGGAAATGATAGCTCCTGAAACAGTCACTAAATGTCCTACTTTAACAATCTTCTTCTGACTCGCGTCTGGCTGGAATTTCTTCACAAAGATATCCATAGTAAATACCGTACTCAGCGCATTTAAGGCAGAATCAATGGTACTTACTAATGCAGCGATAAGAACCGCCATAACCAAACCTTTCATCCCTGTTGGAAATAACTCGGTTACCATAGTCATATAAGCTTCATCTGGATTGGTTAAATTGGGAAACAGTATAAAGCACATGATACCTGGTAATATGAATAATGGTACATCAATAATTTTAAGCCAACCTGTAAAGTTAGCACCTAATTGACCTTGCTTTACACTTTTAGCGCCCAATACCGATTGTACCATAGATTGGTCTGTACACCAAAACCAAACACCCATAATAGGATATCCCAACAATATAGCAGTCCAAGGGTAATTGGCATCATCACTAGGTAAAAACAGATTCCAATAATTAGACGGTGTTTTTTCAATTAAAGCACTAACACCCCCAACTTTATCTAAACCAACCCACATTAACGAAAATGACACTATTATTAATAATACCATTTGAATAACATTGGTATAAGCAATAGTTTTAAGTCCACCAGCCATGGTAAAAAACCCTGCAATTAGCAGTAATATAACTACTGATAGCCACATAGGTAAATTAAGTATTTGCTGAATTAAAATACCGCCTGCAAATAATGTTAAGGACAACCAGCTTAATAAAACGGTTACAATAGTGTACCACGCTAATATATTTTGAGTAGAATTTCCAAAACGTTTTCCCATAAATTCGGGCAAGGTCTGTACTCTGGCTCCTAAATATCGAGGTGCGAATACTATCGCTAATAAAAATATAAAAATGAAAGCATACCATGAAAAATTCCCAGCAACAATACCCGTAGAATACCCTATACTTGCTGATGCTATTAACATAGAAGGTCCCACATTGGTACCCCACATATTAAACCCAATACTGGTCCAATTTAAAGAGTTTCCTGCTAGAAAGTAGTTTTCGTCGGCAGGTCTTTTATTTCTAATGCTAATCCACGCGCCAATTCCTATTAATATTAGTAAGTACATGCCTACTACAGCAAAATCAAGAAAATCTAATTGGTCGTATATGTTCATTTGTTATTTAATGTCTATTAAATTAGTTGGTTAGTTGGTTTGTTTAACATGCAAAAAAAGCATACGCTATTTTTATTTGAAACATATTACACATAAGCGTTAACATTTTCTCCTGCTTTCACAAATGGTTCTGCCCAATAAAGTGGTTCTCCTGTACTTTTCAAAATAGGCTCTGCTGAATATTGAATTAACAACACGCGTCTCGATTTATTTGTTTTATTAGCCCCACTTCTATGAAAACATGTACTTGAGAATAATGCTACATCGCCGGCATCTAAGACCGCTGGCACACCAGGGTTATCACCAAAATATCCAATTTTATCGTTTGTTCCTTCTTGTAGTACATGATCTATTCTGTCTTTTACGCCAGCTTCTTTGTAAGGCAATAAATATACGGTTCCGTTCTCTTCAGTAACATCATCTAAAGGACACCAAATAGACAAATAGGGTTTGTGTTCAAAATCTAAATATCCAGAATCTTGATGCCAAGAGAAAGTCATTGCTTCTTTAGAAGCTGCTTTTACCACATACTGCTCTAAAAACAAAAATACATCGTCTCCTAAAATTTTACGCGTAATTTGCTCCATTTCTTTACCAAAAATAAGGTCTTGCATGGTTTTGCTATCTTTGTAACGCAAAGCGATAAAGTATCTTTTTCCTTTGTGGTTTATTTCATCAACCTCAACCCCTTTTCTGTCCATTTCATCATCTTTCTCTTTTATAAATCTTTGGCACTCGCCTCTTAATCTCTCAATTAGTTCTTGTGGTATTACATTTTTCACAATGCAAAAACCATCTTCCTGAAACTGATTTAATTGTTCGTTGGTTAAAACTGCACTCATCTTTTCTATTTTTTAAATTGTTATTTTGTTTTTTGTTTATCTATTATATAAAATCCAAATACGTCCAAATGCCTCTGAAGTTTGTATCAATTTTAATGTTTACAGACTTTTTTAAGTCCATATCGTCTGTACAATTAACTGCCTCAGGATAAATAGGAATTTCAGCACCTTCTTTTACCCAAACCGGCATGTCTTCCATAGGAACTTCAATATGTCTTAACCATTTATCACCAGCCGTTTTTTCGCCTGTAAAAAAGTTAACCCAACTACCCTCTGGTAAATAAACATCTCTTTTGTTTTCAGAATTCATCATGGGTGCCACTAAAAAATCGGCTCCAAAATAATATTGATCGTCTATATGCCAACACATTCTATCTTGTGGATGCTGCATTAATAAAGCTCTTAACACAGGAAAACCTGTTGACACTGTTTTTTTGCTTTCTTGTAAAATATAAGGCAATAGTGCATAACGCAATTTCCACCATTTCCTAATTGTTGAGGCTATATTTGGGTAGTAATACGGTTCTCTTTTTGAAGTACCGTGATAACGAATGTGAGAGGTAAATACTCCAAATTGGGTCCAACGCACATACAAATCATCTGGAATTACGGAATTCATAAAATTAGGCACGCCATGAAACCCTGGCACATCGTGACTCCAAAAACCAAAACCCGACAAGCCTAAATGCAGCCCCCCTTTTAAGGAACCTGCCATTCCATCCCAAGAAGCTGCCGCATCACCACCCCAATGAATTGGATAGCGTTGGCAACCTGCCCAACCTGCTCTTGCCCAAACTATGCCATCGCCCGTAACTTCTTTAGTTACTTCAAAAGCTGCTTTTTGGTATAATAAGGCATATAAATTATTGAGTGACTCTGGAGTCATGTTGTGGTAATTCGCATCTAAATGAATCTCTTCTCCAAAATCGGTTTTAATACAAGCAACACCCATATCTAAAAGCTCTCTCAATAAATCCTTGTACCATTCTACCGCCTTTGGGTATGTAAAATCGATGGTTCCTGCGTAGTCTAAATTACTAAAATTGGAACCTCCTTGTATAATATCACCATTTAAAGTTCCAATATAATTATTAGCCTTAGCCTCTTCATATTGCTCTGCTTCTTCGGAAATATATGGCATTTGCCATAAGCTCACCCGATAACCGTTTTTCTTTAAATTGGACACAAACCGCGTTGGATCTGGAAAACGTTCAGAATTAAATTTCCATTCGCAAAGCCAGTCGGTTTTAAACCATCCTGTATCTAAATGAATCACATCACATGGGTAATCTTCTGTTCTTAACCTATCGCAAATCTCATTAACTTCTTCTTCAGAAAAATAAGTCATTCTACTCATCCAAACACCATAAGTCCAAAGTGGTGGTACCGTTGGAAAACCTGTTAACTTCTTATATTGATAGATGATTTTTTCAGGGGAATCTTCGCCTATTAAAAACACATCTAAAACAGGTTCTTCTACTAACAATTGTACCGATCTTGTAGAAAAATCGGCCATTGAAAATTTACAATAGGTAGAGGTATGCAAAAACATACCATATAGTTCACTCGATAAATAAAACGGAATGTTTTTATAAGTTCTTTTATTATTTACCCCTTGCCCATCTTGATTTTTTAACTGGAAGGTATTCCCAGATAAATCCATTTTACTGAAACGTTCCCCAGTACCTACAAACTTTTCGTCTGGTTTTGCATGAAACGATATTGATACTTTACTTGGCGCCCCATGGGTTTCTACAAACGACAAACACATGGCATCCATTCGACCTGGAAAAAACTGGTCGTAAGCGCTAACCGTTATAGCCTTTTTCCCATCTGGATAAAACGTGGCTTTCATAGATTCTTCAGGCTCTGGCAATAAGTCGCTCCAATGGTCTATTTCTGGTGTTGACAAATCAAAAACCGCACGTAAAACACCATTATTGTCTTTAACTACCCATTTACTTGATGATTTTTCAATCTTCAAAGTCATTTCTTGAACATCATCAGCCATTTCTAACATGGGCGATGATTCTAAAATTTCTTTGTCAAAACCAACACTTACTCTCAATATTTTTTCACCAAAAGCCCGTAAAAAAACTTTATGGTTTTTTCTCGAAATAGATGTATCTGGCGCAATTTCATTTGATAGCAATTGACATTGAAATGGCACTGTTAACACCACGCCCTGTCCATTTTGAGAAATATCAATTGGGTTGCAGGCTTTCCAAAGTCTAGAAACACCTTCTTCTAAGGATAAATCGGTATTAAAATCTAGAAAATCGAAAAATTGATGGTTGGTTTGTTTCATTAGTTATAATCGGTTTTTTAGTTTAGATAATAGTGGTTAATTACTATCCAACTTATTTAAAAATACCCAGGTTTCATTTCGTTTTGTTCCTTTTATGCCTGTTTGATATTTTTTCATGAGTGCATTCCAATCGTTTGCACGCGGATTGTTTTCGGTTGTTTTTGGATTCAGTTCATCTAAACTTTTTCCTTTAGGGATACTTATAATCAACATCAATTGACGTTCATTTTTAAACACTTGTAATTGTTGAAAATCAGCATTACAAAAGCCTTGAGCCACTTCTGGCCATGCTTCAAATTGTGTTTTATGATAATCCAAATATTCTTGTTGAAGTTTTACATCTTCTACCAAATTAGCGGTTAAAACAATATGTTCCCATTCTGAAGCCAATTCTAAGTTTTCACATCTTTCAAACTTGCTAAAATTGTAAACTGGCGTATTGTATGTTTTAATTTCTGCCTTTGGATATTCTAAAGCCAATTGACTTTTTAAATGCTCAATATGGTTTAGTTTTCCATATAAAACCATGTGATTTTTCCATTGGTATAATTGGGTATCAATAACACCATTAGCTTTAGCTATTGCTGTAATTTTAGCTTCATCAAAACCTTTACCAACCAACTCTACAGCAGCAAAATGTGGTATTTCCTGTAAAGTCCAATTGGCATCTACAACAACTTCCTTTTCTAAATATTGATACGGTTCCCTAATGCCCGCATTTTGTTTTATAGTTTCACCTACAAAAGCATTGTTGTTTTGCCAAACATTATCGGGTCCGTTGGCATTTTGAAGAAATTTTTCGGCAGGAACCCAATTGTTTTTTACGCTGAAATATGAAGAACCCTCATCTGTATACAAATAAAACCAGTGGTAAGGATCGTGTGGATACGGACTTTGGTAAATATCATAAACGTAATTTTCTTCAATACTACTTCCTGGTTGTGCCGACAGAGTATAAATACCAGCCGTATCGTACAAACGCTTTCCGTAATGATGAATTTTATTAGCTACAACCTTATTGCCCATCATAGCGTTTTTGGTTTTTGTCCAACCCCAACCTAAGCCTATACCTGTGTACGACACATCGGAAATCTCGTTATGTGTAATGGTTATATTTTTAACAAACCCTGCACTGATACCAACAGTTCCCCAATCTTCATTGGCAACATCTGTTATTAAATTATCTACAATGGTTTCGTTTGTACAAATTTCCCTTTCATCTTTTGGATTGTAGGGCAAATGTGTTTCAAAAGCTTCATCTGAAAACACTCCTAAGTTAATGGCACTACCACCAATATCTTTAAACAAATTCCCTTGAACCAAGTTATTATTGGTGCCTTTATACAAATCTAATCCTGTTGATGACAAATGCTGAAAAGCGCATTCTTGAAATTGAATATGGTTTGCATAATTAACGGTAACAGATGCTCTTGGTCTCCCTATCCACGCTTGGTTTTCTAAACCAGCCTTATCAGGTGTCCCAGGTGTTTTTAGTTTGTACGCATCTAACATATACATACCAGCCTGCAAAGGCACATGCCCTTGTTGCGATGGTCTCAACCAATTACTGTATTCAAAAGAAATACCTTTTAAATACACATGCTGCACAGGCGCATCAATAGTTCCTTTTATTTCTAATAAACTTTCTAAAACTGGAATCATCACTTTAGCAGATGCCAAATCTTCTCCTTCTCTCGGGTAATAATAAATTTTAGAATTTTCTTTATCTAAATACCACTCCCCTGGTTCATCTAATAGTGATATCGCATTATTTAAAAAAAAAGGTGAATTGCCTGTTTTTTTAGAAATCCAGGGAGCCGGCCAAGGGTGCTCACTTTGTATGCGGCTTTCAGGCTGTTCAAAATAAACTTTTGCACTATCTCCTTTTACTTCTATATCTTTAATTCTTAAATTAGCTATCGCCCACCATTGCTGAATAAGCATTTCCATACCTGGTTGAAATGTAACCGACTTATCATTAAAAGGAATCCAGCAGGTTTGTGATGTTTTATCCCACGATAAAATTCTATCCATTTTATCACCAGATGTGCTTTTTGCTCTTACTGCTTTTTTTCCGTTAACCCACAACTGCCTAAAATCAATAATACTTCCTGCTTTTTTTGGAGCATTAGCTACCCAAAGCATTCCTGATTTTAAACCATGTAGCACATCAGCTTTTTTCCAATTTTCAACCTGTAACCCACCGCTTAAAATAGGTTTTGCATTATCATAAGCTTCAATAATTGTTGGACTTTCTGTTGTTCCTGAATCTTCTGGTCGAATAAAAACAGGTTCGTCCAAATAAAAAACACCATCCATTAAAATAATACGAATGCCATTTTCTACCAAAGGGTCCTTCAATCGGCGTAGGTCTCGGGCTTTTCTTAAAGCCATATTTAGCGTAGCCAAAGGATTTTCTTTGGTGCCAGAATTATAATCATTTCCTTTACTGCTTACCCATATTTCAATGGCATGGCATGAAAAAGAAATAATTATAAATAGTAAAACTATTATTAACCTGTAACTGTTATGAGTATATGTCTTCATTTATCATCTTTAATGCTCTAATTCACAAGTCATTACCTTTTTGTTTTTTGTTCAAAAAAACAGAACTTTGAATTTTATTTTATTTTCAATCTTTATAAAATAAAGAATTAATAATTTAGCATCACAATAGTTCAATACAATTCTAATCGGTAACAACAGTTTTAGTTGGCATTTTCACTAAAATTAAGCATTACAGATTCAAACTATTATTAATTGGTAGCTAATATTCATATTTTGATAATAAAACAATGTTATTTTTAAGCGATGGTCAATTTTATAAATGATTTTTTAAATATTAAAATTCAACTTTTAGTTAATTCATTTAACCTAAATTATAATACTTTATGATGGAAAACTCGACAAACCCTGATATGTTTGAAAAGAAAAAAAAAATAGGGAATCAAGGTATTTGGTGGCATCAAGATAATTTAGGGCCATTAAAACACTTCCCTTATATCAGGCAGTTTGGTAGCATGAAATTTTCTAAAGTTAGAATGGACGAAAGCATGCTGCCCCATTTAAATGATGGTATTGAAATACATTTTGTAAATAGCGGCAAATATAAATGGTCTGTAGATGGTAATGAAATTGAGCTTTTACCCGATAATCTATCAGTAACTGCCCCTTGGCAACTTAACGGGAGTCCTACCGGAAAAATGGATATTGGACAAATAAACTGGATTGTAATTAAACCTGACGCCTACGATATTGAAACACCTTTAAATTTAGGGCCATGGACAAAATTGTCTGAAAAATTCCAGAGAAAACTGGGAACCATGATAACCAAAGAAAACGCCATAGTTATTGAAAAAGCCAAAATTTTCAAAAAGTACTTTATCGAACTACAGAAAGAATTACTAAACCAAGACAAAGGATTTGAAATTATGGTTGGCAACATTATTGAAAATCTATTTATTGACCTACATAGGCACCTATCGCTTAGAGAACAAAAAATTCAGGAAGAAGACAATTTCATTATTAAATTAACCCAAATTGTTACTAACGATATAAACAAAAAATGGATTATTGACGATTTAGCATACATGTTTGGCATGGGCAAAACCAAGTTTACTTACGAAGTAAAAAAACACACTGGGTATCCTCCAAATAGTTTTATTATAAATCTAAAAATTGAAAAAGCAATTGATTTAATTAAAAACGATAATGATATGAATATGTCTGACATTGCATTTGCCTGTGGTTTTTCTTCTTTACAGCATTTTACATCTACTTTTTCTCAGCGCATAGGTATTAGTCCCGGTAAATATAAAAAGTAAACTCATTAATATTATCCTAGTATAATTTTTCCGTATTGATATATTTATGTAACTATATATCTAAAATTTTGAAGTCATTCTTGAAATTATTATCTTTTTCCTTACATTGTAAGCACAAAACTAAATAACCGTTAAATCTTCAAAAAAAATGAAAAATTCGAGACGTAATTTTCTAACATCCGTAAGCATGTTAGCAGCATATAGTGCATTTCCTATGAGTGCATTTAATTTTGAAACTTCAAAAAAACTTAGAATAGTTTTAGTAGGAACAGGGGTTCGAGGCACCAGTTTTTGGGGGAAACGATTGGTAGATGAGTACTCTGATATTCTAGAATTTGTTGGGCTTTGCGATATAAACCCAGGGCGATTAGAGTATGCAAAAAAATACATTGGTGTTAATTGCCCAACATCTGTTGATTTTGATGCTCTTACAAAAAAAACCAAACCTGATTTAATAATAGTAACTACGGTAGATGCTGTACACCACGAATTTATTATTAAAGGGCTGGAATCTGGCTTTGATGTACTTACCGAAAAGCCTTTAACTACAGATGAAACTAAAGCACAAGCTATATTAAATGCCGAAAAAAAATCGGGCAAAAACCTCATTGTTGGCTTTAATTACAGATGGAGCCCTTACAGTACAAAAATTAAAGAATTATTAGCGAACAATACTATTGGCAAAATTACATCGGTTGATTTTCATTGGTATTTAAACACCCACCACGGAGCATCTTACTTTAGAAGATGGCATGGTGAAAAAGAACATAGCAATTCGCTTTGGGTACATAAATCAACCCATCATTTCGATCTTTTAAATTGGTGGATCGATTCAGACCCTAGTGAAGTTTATGCCTATGGCGACTTAAATTTTTATGGTTCTAACGGCCCATTCAGAGGTGATAATTGTAGAACCTGTGATCATAAAAAGGATTGCGCTTTTCATTACGACATTACAAAAGACAAACGTATGATGGAATTATATGTAGCTAATGAAAAGCACGATGGTTATATAAGAGACAATTGCTTGTTTAGAGAAAACATTGATATTTATGATAAAATGTCGGCTCAAATTCAATACGCCAATCAGGTAACTGTAAATTATTCCTTAACGACCTACTCGCCATTTGAAGGCTGGAGATTGGCTTTTAATGGTACCGAAGGCAGAATTGAAGCCGCCTTAGACATTCCGTACAACAAAAAAACAGAAATTAGTCAGGCAGAAATGCATGCTAAAGAAATGGAACAAAATGCTTTAGAAGAAGCCAATTCAGAATCAATAATTGTTCACAAATTATGGAAAAACTTTGATACCGTTTTAGTACCAACCGAAAGAGGAGGTCATGGTGGTGGCGATAAGCGTTTGCACGATAAAATATTTAAAACACCAAACGAAAAAGATCCTTACGAAAGAGCAGCAGGTAGTAGAGACGGTGTTATGTCTGCAATTATAGGTATTGCCGCGAGAAAAAGCATCGAATCTGGCGCCCCAATTAAAATAGCCAGTTTAACCGATATTAAACCTTCAGCTAATAGGACTTAAATTTATTTATACTTTTAACAAAACTTGAAAAAACTTTTATGCAACCAATCAATACGGCTTTATGTTCATATGGCATGAGCGGTCATGTATTTCATGCGCCTTTTATTTCAGTAAACCCACAATTTAATTTATATGGTGTTTTTGAGCGAACAAAAAATGAAGCACAGCAACACTATCCTTCCATTAAAACATTTCGTTCTTTAGATGATATGTTAGCCGATAATAACATTGAACTTGTAGTTGTTAACACCCCTAATGTGACACACTTCGATTTTTCAAAAAAAACCATAAACGCAGGTAAACATTTAGTAATAGAAAAACCTTTTACTGTAACGGAAACGGAAGCTGAAGAATTGATTCAATTAGCAAAAGATAAAAATGTATTGATTTCTGTTTATCATAACAGGCGTTACGACAGTGATTTTAAAACCGTGCAAAAAGTTTTAAATGAAGGATTGTTAGGAGATATAGTAGAAGCAGAATTTCATTACGACCGTTTTGACCCCGTTTTAAGTTACAAAGCACATAAAGAAACACCAACATTAGGCGTAGGAAGCTTATACGATTTAGGCTCCCACTTAATAGACCAAGCCTTGCAATTGTTTGGTATGCCACAATCTATAAATGCCGATTTAGATTCATACAGACCAAATTCAAAAGTGGGTGATTATTTTGATGTGAAATTATTCTACCCTTCACACCGTGTCATTCTAAAATCCAGCTATTATGTTCGCGAACCTCTACCTGGAAATATTCTACACGGCACTAAAGGTTCGTTTACAAAAACCAAAGCCGATGTTCAAGAAAAAGAACTGCAAGCAGGCAAAAAACCAAATACCGAAAACTGGGGTACAGAACCAAATTCTGAAAAAGGTTTACTACACACCGAAAAGGATGGAAAAATAATTAAAGAACATATTCCAACTTTACAGGGAAATTACATGACGTATTATGATGGTATTTATGAAGCCATTAGAAATAAAAAGCCTGTGCCAGTATCAGCCAAAGATGGTATGTTGGTTATCAAAGTTATTGAAGCCGCTATAAAAAGTAATAAAGAAAGAAAAACTGTAACTATATAAAATAATTTATTTTTTAGTGTACAGCACTTGGAACCCCTTGTTTTTCGCCAATAACTACTTCATTAAAAGTTACATTTTCAGTATCAGTTAAAGTCATGCCATTTTTGGCTGACTTTATACTGATATGATCCAAACTTACATTTTCAACTTTAAATTTCGGATAGCCTTCAATAACAATAGCTGTATTGGAAACCGTTTCAAAACTTATATTCGATAACGCGATATTCGATATTTTTGAAGGATACAAACCACTACCCTCTCCATGATAATTTGAGGTCATGTAAATAGCATCTTCAACATCGCCAAATTTTATAGTATCAGCATAAACATCTTTAATATAACCCCCTCTATCTGAATTGGTTTTTATATAAATCCCGCGTTTTAAATAACCACTTGCTTCACTATTATACGCAAAAACGTTTTTCACGCCCGCAGACATTTCGCTACCTATAACCAAAGCATGCAAACCTTTAAATCGACAGTTTCTAATAACGATATTCTCCGAAGGTATGTTAGAGTTTCTACCATCATCATCCCGTCCTGCTTTTATGGCTATATTATCGTCAGCATTATTAAAATCAATGTTTTCAATTAACACTTCGCTTGATTGTTCTATATCTAAGCCGTCATTATTTTTATTATGCGCATCGTATTTTAAACCTCGAAGTGTGATACCTTTACTTTTCAAAAGATGGACACACCAAAATGGGGAATCTTCAATTTTCACATCTTCAATAAGAATGTTTTTGGAATTCACAAATTGCACCAATTGAGGTCTTAAATAAAAACCTTCTCCAAAAATACGTTCTTTAACAGGTGTTTGGTTATGATTCATTTCTCTACTTAAAAGTTTCCCTTTTTCTTCTAAGGCTTTCCAAGTAGCCCACAGGCCATTACCTTCACCATCAATAATACCTTTTCCTGAAATAGCGACATCCTCAACATTAATCCCATAAATCATGGGACTATAATTATATAATGTTGTGCCTTCCCAACTTGTTAAAACAAGTGGATAATCTTCTGGATTAGAACCAAACACAATTTTAGCTCCTTCCTCTAAATACAACTTTACATGACTTACAAAATGAATAGGGCCATTTAACCTATAGACCCCTTTAGGAACAACTATAGTACCTCCTTTTTGTTTTGAACAGGCTTTCATGGCTTTATCAAAAGCTTGTTTGCAGTTTTTAACACCATCGCCTTTTGCACCTAGCTTAGTAACATTAATGGTATAATCTGGAATTGTTGGTAAACTTATTCTGTTTTCAATAGTTTTGATAATGGAATCTTTATTGAACATGTTTTGCGATTGTATATTTTGAAGGCATAATACCAATGCAATTAAGTACAGATTTTTCATTATTTGATATATTCAGTTAAAGTTGATACTTTGTTTTTTAATTCGGCTACAGCTAATTTAGCAATTTCATTAGCCCCTAATTTTGATAAATGGGTGTCATCATGCTTACCATCTTTGTAAAATGGTTCTTCCCCAGCTTCGAAATGAAGATGCAGTTTTTTAGATCCTTCAACGCCATAAGATTCCTCTAAATGCTCAGTAAAATATTGCAAATCTATAAAAGGCACACTATACTCTAAAGCGACCAAACGGGTTTCTACAGGATATTCGCCATGTGTGTCGATTAAAGTGCCATGTTCGTTAAAATTACGTCTCACAATAGATGAAAACAAAACAGGAACTGCTCCTTTTCTTCTTGTTTCTTCAACAAACTTAATTAAGTTATGACGATAGGTTACATGCGGATTGGTATAACGGGTAGGTGCTTTAAACTTTTGATCGTTGTGCCCAAATTGAATAAAAACATAATCCCCTTTTTTTAATGTTTTAAGTATGGAATCCCAACGCCCTTCATCTATAAAACTCCTACTACTTCTTCCATTTACCGCTCTGTTATCAATAACTGAATTATCATTAAAATACTGTTGTAGCACTTGCCCCCAACCATGTTCTGGATTAGTTTCTGGCTTTGTTTTGTTTGCCATGGTAGAGTCGCCAATCAAATAAATGGTTGTTTTCTGTGCCATGCAACTTGATGCTACCAATAATAGAATAATTAGTTTGATTTTCATTTTAGTTATTTTTAATTTATTAGCCATAATCGTTTATTAAAGTCTTTCATTTACAATACTATTGAAAATGGAGCCAAATTGGTATCTGAGTCCAAAATTTCCTGCAACCTCATATGACGTTGGAAGTTTTCGAACATTCAACAATAATTCTTCATCGCTAAGTTCACTAAATGGTAAATAAAACTGATCATTAATTTTGTTTGCCTCCATACCAAATTCAAAAAATAAACCTCTGGCAATTCTAAAAGATAAACTAACCTCTAAATCAATAGAGTAATCGTTAAACTTAGGAAAATAATGAGTGCCTTGTAATTTGACTCCAACAACACCCCATTTTTCAATAACCTCCAATTCTGTCTCAAATTTTTCTCTCAAACGCACTTCAGACGTTTTGGTAAAAATGGTTGGTTCAAAGTAACCAAACCAAGTTGGCCCTAAAGAATATGAAACTGTAAATGCTCTTCTTGATACTTCTGACCATGGAAATATGTTATACTCGAGTGCAGGTGAGATTGCTGAATTATATTTTATGTTTTTATAAGTGTCTTGTGAATTTACAAAAAACAACCCTACTGACAATTTATCTGACAAACTATATACAATTCTTGAATTAATTCCATATTGCCGATTTAAAACATGAATGTCGGTAGAAACTGAATCATTAATCTTAGTTATTACCTCTTCCCTCTTTTTAAAATAATACCTATTTCTTATTCTCCAAATCTCTGTAACTCTATCTGCTTTAAATTCATATTCATAGGTGTACTTTTTTTTCTGTTCTTCAATATTAAATTCACCTCCTAAACCAATATTAAACACCCAGTAGTTCCATGAATCTAAAGATATACTTGATTGTTGTAAACTATTATCATCTTGTTCTAATTCGTTAACCGTTATTGAATATTTCATATCTCCATTATTTATAAAAGGGATAAGTCCAGATTTAAGAGTTTCGGTAAATTTAGAACGAATTTTATCTGGAGTATCATCGGAATATATAGAACAATTCAACACAAATTTATCAATAGGAACAGACATCTTGTTAGTGAATGTTAAAAAATAATAGCGCCCATTGGCACCTGTAGATTTACTACTAGTTAAGATATAAATATCGCAAACACCTTGATCGGTAACAAAATCTACAAATGTTAGTGTTCTTTTTACATAACCTAAATCTGGAATTTCACCATCTATAAAAACCTTTAACTTATTGCTTGTATTTACCTGAGCATTTATACTAAATGCATAAAACAAGAATACAATAAAGTAATATAATATGGCTGTTTGTTTATTCAAAACTTTAGTACCATTTTTGTTTAGAGTTACCCAAATTATCCTTCAAAATAGCTTCTAAGTTGTATTTCTTTACTTGTGCCTTTTTTAATTGATAAGACCAACTTACTCTTTTTTCTGGTTGAAAACCTTCGCCTGTACAGTTATATTCTGCGTAAAACGTTAAACTTTCAGCTTCTTTTTTAGACCAATTATGCCAACCCTCTGGCTTTATGTGCTTACCCATAGCACAATTTATAAACACCGTTTTTGCGTACAAACGCCATGGTCTGCCTAAATACACTTCGGTTACATTTTTATCGGCAGTTAACTTACAGTTTTTAAACACATATCCAAACTCTTGGTTTTTTGGTGTTGAAGCAGCTGTTATATATGAATTTGATTTATTATGAATGGTGCACGACTCAAAAAGCACTGTGGCTTCACCAAAAATAAAGTCGGTAGTACCTTCTATATGGCAATTTTTAAAATATTGCTTAAACCCTTCACCTGCCGTGTAAACGGTATCTTGATTTCCTAAAAAAACGCAGTTTTCAAAATAACATCGGTTAGCATTTACAGATAGTGCAACTGCCTGTCCTACCGGACCTGCTGTATTTTTTATGGTGAGGTTTTTTGCTACAAAATCATCCCCTTCAACCAAAACGGTTGATGTATGGAAGGTGCTATTTCGTCCTAAATCGATTTTTCCATAATAATCATCATATGTAATGATGGTGTTTTCTTTACTTTCACCAATTAAAGACACATTCGTATTCCATGAATACACATGTACTTTTTCGTTATAAACGCCATTTTTTATACTAACAATTACCCGTTGATAAGGAAATGATTTAGCGGCATACATAGCTTCTTGTATGGTAGTAAAATCGCCACTACCATCTTTTGCAACCACCATATTATACTCGTCTTTGGGTTTTTGAGCATATAAATTAATACTAGTAGAAATGATTATGACTATAAAAAAAAGTTTCATAAGTTTCATTTTTGTTAAAATTTTAATTCCATTTAAATGCAAAGTATCTACATGGAGAATCATCAGCATTGCTTACACCATGTAATAGCTGTGAATTGGCAAAAAACAAATCGCCAGCAGTTCCTTTATAAATTTCACCATCAATAACCATTTCAGCATTACCAGATATGAGTAAAATTATTTCAGTTTCTATATGTGTATGTGGTTCATGGCTTGGACCTTTTTTATCCAATTGCGTTATGTGCATTTCAAAACGTTCGCACATACTCGTAGGCCTATCAAAATAAGCAATACCACCTCCTTTTGCACTTGGTTTAAACTCTAAATGGTTTGCATTGAAAACCATAGAGCCACCATTTATTTGTCCGCGTTCCATATTCATCGGTTTTTTAGATTTATAGCTCATAATGTAATAGGTAAGATTGGTATCCCCTACGTTTTCAATAGTATGCACTTCTTTTGGCATAAATAAAATAACACTGCCGGGGCCGACAATCTCACTTTTTCCTTCATTAGTTACTTTCATAAGCCCTTCCTTAACGATAATACACTCTTCAATATCGTCATTGGAATTTGGCTTGTTAGGTTTAGCTCCTGGCAATTGAGTTGTTGCATGAATCTCTAAATATTCAAAATGAGGTGACACACCTTCAAGTATATGTCTTGACTCTCGGTCTTCACTTTTATTAACAGGAAGCT
This sequence comes from Mariniflexile soesokkakense, assembly GCF_039650365.1. Lineage (NCBI taxonomy): Bacteria > Pseudomonadati > Bacteroidota > Flavobacteriia > Flavobacteriales > Flavobacteriaceae > Mariniflexile > Mariniflexile soesokkakense. The sequence continues at coordinate 333,913 of NZ_JAZHYP010000002.1, forward strand.
CACTCCAATTATAAACACCATCTTTAACAGGTTCTAATTGAGCATTTGCAGTTGTAACGCATAGTAATATGATACTTGCTACTAAAATTTTCATATTTTCTATTTTAAATTAATTTCTTATATAAAAGCATTTAAATACTAGCTGATAGAATCTATTTTTAATCAGGTTGTTTTACTAAAACAATGTTTTTAATTCCATTTGAACACAAAATATTTGCAAGGATTATCTGCAACATTACGAATACCATGCATTAATTGAGGTTTTACAAAAAATAAATCGCCTGCACTACCTGTATAAACTTTCCCATCAATAGTCATTTCGACATTTCCAGAAACTACTAAAAATATTTCCCCATCAACATGGGCATGCTGAGCATGGCTAGGTCCTTTTACATTTAATAGCGTGGAGTGCATTTCAAATTTTTCACACATGCTTGTTGGTCTATTAAAATAATCTGTTGCGCCCCCAAGCTCAGTATTCCTAAAAACTAAATCCTTTACATTTAATAGTAATGAACCTCCGTTTCCTTGTCCCCTTTCAAAATTTATAGGTTTTTTAGATTTATAGCGCATCACATAATATGTAAGATTGGTGTCTCCAATATTTTGAAGTGAATGCATTTGTTTAGGCATTAATAAAAGTACGCCCCCAGCTTCTAAAACAGTACTCTCATTTTCAAAAGAGACTTTCATTTTCCCTTCTTTAACAAGAATGCATTCTTCTATATCATCATTTGCATGTTCTGTACTGGGTTTGGCTCCTGGGAATTGTGTGGTAGCATGAATCTTTAAATATTCAAAATGAGGTGAGACTCCTTCAAGTATTTTCCTAGACGCTCTATCCTCACTTATACTTACAGGGAGTTCATTCCAATGGTAAACACCGCCTTTAACGGGCTCTAATTGCGCATTGACACCTATTACGCATAGCAATATTGTACTAATTAATAAAGTTTTCAGAATACCAGTTTTTAAATTAATTCGTTTTCTTTTATAGATGTTAAAATTCTTCTACAACTTGTTTGTTCTCCATCCAAGCTATCATATTTAACACTAAATAATTCCAGTTTTGAAAGCCTTTATTTAATAAAGGTTCGCCAGTTTCGGGTTCGTAATATTCATGTAAAGCGCCATTTTTTTCAAAATCTTTTCCAAAAAGATAAATGGTTTTTGATGCTAATTCTGTAGCTTCCTTAGTAAACCCGTAATCTTTCAAGCCCTTAAACACCATATAATTTGAAATTCCCCAAATAGGTCCTCGCCAGTTTGAAGGGTTTGCACTTGCACGCATACTATACATTTTTTCCATTTTAGAAAGTGTACGCACACCGGATTGCGAATTGAATGTTTTAGGATTTGAATAGTGTTCTTTTACAATACGTTCAGCTTGTTCCGGATTTGCTATACCAGCCCACAATGCTAAAAAGCCAGACCATACTTCGATACGTTGAATTAAACAATCGTAATCCCTTGGGTAACCGCTATGAATCATAAAATCTTTTCCTAACGTATTATCAAGTCTGTTTTTGGCAGGTGTTAAATTTAAATCAACACTATAAAAGAATCCATCACGCTCATCCCAACAATGCTTTTGAATGGCTGCTTTTAACTGTTTTGCATCTTCGGCAAACTCTTTACCTATTTCAGATTGATTTAATTGATTTGCTAAGTAAACCATAGCATTCAACTCTTTATACATCAAACAATTTAAATAAATTGATCCAGAACTTTTTGCAGGTCTGAAAAATGTAGCAGGGTCGTTATCAACACCAATTGCCACATCATTTTGCCAAAAATATAACCCTGTTGCTTTATTGCGATGATGTGATTTGTAGTTATTTACAAATGCTTGAAGATGATAAAATTTTTCACGAATCCAATTTGCATCTCCTCCATTTGTTTGTGTTAAAAATGCTGCATGTTGTGCTAAAACAGGTTTATGCATATTAACGTCATAAATATTTTCAGGCATAATATTTCTTGGGTTAGAATCCTCCCAAATTACAATAGGCAAATAACCATCCCAATCGCCATAATGAAGAAAATTAAGTACACAACCTTGTTCGTATTTAATGGCTTCCTTTTTATCTTTTTCAGAACCTATATCAGTTAAAATTTGTCTGAGGGCAATATTACTTAACCAAGAATCCCAATCCCACAACACATTATCATACTGATTACTTCCAGGTGTTAAAAATGGGTATACTAATGAACCACTACTTGGGCGGTACATGTTTTTATAGTCTTTATAAACATAAGATTTAATGATGGAAGCATAGTGAGAAACGGAATCGTTCTCTTGACTAAAAATAAAATTGCTCAAAAAAAACACCCATAAAACCATTACACATCTACTCATGTCATTTCTATAAATTATATTGTTATTGTTTTTGCTTTTTTTAAAGCATATTCCGCATGTCCCATTCCTAGACCCGGTGCTGTAGGTACATTTAAGAAACCCTCTTTTACTTGTATTGGAGGATCAAATAAATCTGAAGTAGCTTCCATACCCGTTTTAAGTTCCTGAAACAAGCCTATATTTGGTGTATAACTGCTAAAATTGACCATTTCCGCATATCCTGCATTTCTATTAGAAATATGCACAGTAATGGGTTTACCTAAACTATCGGCCATTTTAGCCACTCGTGTGGCACGGATAAACCCTCCATAATAATGTAAATCTGGTTGGACAATTTGCACCACATTCTCAGATATCATTTTGCGAAATCGATATTCACTTGATTCTTGTTCGCCTCCAGAAATTGGTATACTAAGCGCATCGGCTACTTGTTTTGTTTCTTCAAAATTATCAAAACGACAAGGTTCTTCAAATAAATAAGCACCTATCCCTTCCAGTCTTTTCCCTATTTCAATAGCTTTATTTACATCATACGAACCATTTGCATCTGCCTGTATGGTGATTTCATTTCCCAATACTTTTCTAGACAATTCGATTAAACTTTCTGATCGGTTTGGAATAGAATCTTTGTTTCTGCTCATGCGCCCCCCAACTTTAAACTTCACTGCTTTTGCACCCGTTTCGGCTATTTTTTGTTGAAGAATCTCAATTTCCTCTTCTGGTGTGGTGCCGCGATTTCCACTAGCAACATATATTGGGACTTTATTTCTTAGTTTTACTCCAAACAAGTCACTAATATGCTTGCCTTCCGATTTTCCTAACAAATCAATAATGCTACCTTCTACCCAAGCTACACAACACCATAAAGCCAACCCTTGCATTTTGTAATTACTATCGTAAACATATAATTCATCCAGTAGCGTCTCAAGATGCAATGCATTTTTTCCAATAAAAAAAGGGATGATTGATTTTAAAACTATCGGATAAAGGATATCAACTTGTTTATTAGTCACAGAAATACCTTCAATACCATCTTTTGATCTTGTTCTTATAAAATATGTTTCACCTAAGTTAACCAACTCGATAGATTCTATGATGATAGGCTGCTTAAATGTATCTATGGTCAATTGAGGTTTATTACATATATCAATAAGATGCTGTTCGTCTACCAATCCATCATCTTTATTAAGGTTAGCACATGAAACCAATGGTATCGCTAAACTCGATATTGCTGTTGTTTTTAAAAAATTTCTTCTATTGTAAACCATCCCTTAATTTAAAATTTAATTATGGCTCTAAAACATTATTGGTTGGCGCCCATTTTTTTTGCCATTCTGTATATTTTTCTAAAACCTGTTGCGGTGCATAGGTATACCACGCATAACCGTTTCGCCTTTCAACACTTACTTCATCCAAAGCATATAAATATTTGCTATTTCGATCTGAGAACAAAGGTTTACTAGTTTCTAATTCGTAATAACGTGTCCATATTGGAGGCGCTGTAGAATCGATTACTACACGACGGTCTCTTCTTACCGTCGTGAATTTAGATTCAAAAGGCTCGATTTCAAAAGATTCTATTCTGGTATTGTAAATTTTAGAATCTTCAAACCATTTTACAGCACTTTGAATGGAATTGATTATTTCTTTATTCGGATTATCAATTGCCATTAAAAACAAAACGACCGGAGCACTTTCACCATTAGAAATACTTGGTGGTTCAAAAGCTCGTGCCCATGCTGGAGATAAATCGACTTCATCATGTTGCTGGCACCAGGCTGTAAGTTTACCTTGATTTACAATCTGCATCTTTAAAATACACTCTAAACCTTTAGTGTATGCTTTTGTTACTTTTGCTTTTAAATCAGTATCAACAAAACTAAAATCAGGGTTATTGTCCATTATTTGTTGCAATACATCCATAATTCCCATATAAGCTCCATCGTTAAAAGTGATGTGCCTACTGTAATTTTTTTCTAAAGGATAATACTGAGGCCAACCTCCATTGGTGTATTGGGCCTTCAAAACAAAATCCATTCCTCTTAAAAAAGCATCTTTATATTTTTCAATTTTAGTTGCAGTATAAACTTGAGCTAAGTAATATATATGTGTGTAAGTTGTAGCATTATCAAACGTAGTATGTAACATGTTTTTTGTATTAACAACTTTATTTACTTGTTCTGGAGTTAAAATAGCCCGCATATCGTAGTTTTTGGGCCACCCACCATTATCGCGCTGAAAAAGCAACATGTTATCTGCTATTTTAGTGTAATCGGACTCATCATATCTTGGTTGGTCTGCAACTGGGTCTACAATATTATTTTTATCCTTAATATTGTACCAATGCCTAACACCATCACCAAAAGGTCTTGTACTAATTTTTGTTGTTTCATTGGTTTTAGACTGGGCATTTGAATAGCTATAAGAAAATGCTATTAGCAACATAAGAAGCAATAAATTCCCATTTTTTATTTGTTTTTTAAGCATTTTAATTTGTTTTCTTTTTAATTAATCTAAAGCTTTGTAAATAAAATTATCAAATTTCACTTTACCCTCTCCAAAGGCAAATAATCCAGCGCGCAAACTTAGAAATTCTCCAAAAACATTATGGTTGAATCCACTAGCCTCAATACTTCTTTCTAATCTAATCCAATTTTTTCCATTTGAACTGTAATAAAAACTAACCTCGTTTTCATCATTTAAAATGCGTAAAAATCCATGATTGGCAAAAACATTAGGTTCACTAATTTTTCGTTTTTGGCGGTTATATACACTGAATTTTTCTTTGGTTACAGAAATGTGCATATTAGCCACTTCGTTATAATATAAACACAAACCAACCTCAACGCCTTCTTCTAAAGTATATTCTACCTGAACTTCGTACTTTCTATCTGAACTATTAACAAGCAGCGGTGAACTATCTGTAAACGAATTTCCTTCGGCTTTAAATACTAAAGCGCCTTCTTTAAATTCAAATCTTTCTGGATTGTAATCTTTATAAAATTGCCATTGAAGATTTAGTTCTGCATTATCAAAATTATCATTAAGGCTATGAGATACTTTTGATATTTTTAAATCTGGAACAGTAATTTTATCGGATGCATTGGTACCTTCTGGGACTCTAAACCAACCATCTTCTGTCCATTCAATTGGTAGCATAAGCGATTGCCTTCCTAATGTTTGAAAGTTTTTTTCGTAACCATGGTACATAATCCACCAATTACCGTTTATATCATCAACCAAAGTTCCATGACCTTGATTCCACCAACGTTCTCCTCTTTTTTCTGTGTGTACAATTGGGTTATAGGGTGAATTTTCAAAAGGACCGTAAGGTGATTTTGAACGTGCCGAAACTACCATGTGTGCTGTAGCAGGACCTGCAGTTCCGCCTTCTGCAGTTATTAAATGATAATACCCGTCCTTTACTGTAGATTTGGGTGATTCCAAACAAAAACATTCGGTACTCCATTCTTTAGGGTATTGCCACCCTTCATAATTAAAAACAGGAGTTTCAGCGGTTGCAAGTCCGTCATCTGTTAATTTCACAACATACCCTTTTGAAAGGTATAAATACCGAATCCCTTTGTCATCGACCACGTGTCCAGGGTCTATAAAACCACTTAATTTTAAATCGATTGGTTCACTCCATGGCCCATTTGGAGAATCGGCATAAACTACCCAATTTGTTCCACCTGCTGGAAAATAGATATAGTATTTACCATTAACAAACACCAAATCTGGGGCCCAAACTGAACCCACATTTTGGGTTAACGCATGCGAAATACGCTCCCAATGAATTAAATCGGTGGAATGCCAAACAATTAATCCAGGATAATAATTAAATGAAGAATGCGTCATATAATAATCGCTTCCTACACGCACTAAGGATGGATCTGGATAATCGCCTCCTAAAATAGGGTTTGAATATGTTGGCTCTTCTTTTGCTTCTTCGGGTTGTAGTTCCTTTTCATTTTTACAATTAACCATCGTTATTACTGATAAAAGCATCAGTATGAAAAATAATTTCGAATTTAACTTTGTCTTAATCATATTTTTTAATGTTTAATGGAAGTATTAAAACCATTCTATTTTTAAATCTTTTATTAAAGTTGCTCCACTACCCACAGTTCCTGTATGTTGAAAACTTAAACCGCCATAATTGTTAGGTGTAACTTCAGCCTGTATATCTACAACTTTTACCACTTCGGAATTATCATGCTCTGTGAAATATTCTTCCGTATTTTCAGCATGTACTATTAACTTATTGTTTTTTAATTCGACAGTAATTTTACAATTAGGGCGATAACATGACGTTGAAACAGGTTCGCTAATTGGTGTAGCATTCCCATTTTCGTATTTCATTAAAACAAAATCTGTAGCATCACTATACTTGGTGGTTCTAATCAAGCGAAGTGCATAGCCATTCATTTGCTTAATATCCATTTTTATACCAACATCCATATACTGTGCTCTGGCACTGCTAAACCCTTGTCCTGCGGTTTTTGATGGGATAGCCGTAAAACTGATTTTCATAGCACCAAACGCTTTTCCAACGGGTGTGTATCGCATACGGGCTCCTTTTGTATTTTGTACAAATCCCAAATTATTAGCTGCTCCGTTCACACCTTCACCGTAATACCACGGGTCGCGACTGTTATCACTCTCCCAATTAAATTCTTGCGTATCTAAAGGCGCATAACTGTCGAGCACCCAAAAACCAGAAAGTACCTCAGGTTGATACTTAGCCGACATATTTTCCAAATTAGGGATTAAAATATTGGCTGATTTCTTTATATCCTTTGCTGAAATTACTTTCTTAAAAAGTGTGGTTTTAGCTAATCCTGCATCGCAACGCACATGTTTAGGCGATACGCTAGCCATGATGTAATAACCGATGTCTCCTGTTGATAGCTCGTAGGTTTTCAAGGGTTTATTAAATCTAGATACAGCTATTTCAATTGGGTGATTGCCTTGAGCATCATTACATCGATACCAAGTAATTAAAGATTGGTCTTCAAAAGACATATCAAGAACATAATTCAATTGTAAAACCCCATCTTTAGGTTTACTAATTTCAGGAAGCTTTGTAAATGATGGCGGATCTATAAATGATGGTGCTATATACAATACACAGGCAGACTCTAATCCTGAGTCTGTATAGGCAGTTATAACAACCTGCTTAGTTTCATTGTTATTGCTAGTTGGAATCACTAAACAGGTTCCATCTTCTTTTACTTCCAATTTAACAAGCGATTTGTATTCTGAAGCTAAGTCCCAAAAAACTTTTTCTTCCTGAAATTCAAAGTTACCAAAACGATGTACCGTTGGTTTTAATAATAAATTGTCTTTTCCTGTTTCTAATGTTTTTTGTGTTGGACTAATGGTTAATAGCGTCGGTACGTTTGTGTAATTATTTCCTGTTGCCTTTTCTGCTTCAACAACTATGTTTTTAATTCCCATGGGATCCCAATCGTCATGACCTCGCAATAAATTATATGTGTTATAAACCACTTTGTTTTTATATTCAAAACGGTAAGCATTAAGTATGTTTTTATTGGTCATATCAACAGTGGCAAAAGCATCATCTTTACCAATAAAAATAGGGTTGGTATTTAAACTTACATTGTATTGGTAATAACGAGCTTCGGTATCTGGTATATCTCGCCAACCTATATAATTCAAATCTTTGGCAGAAAACCTGGTATCTACAGTGGTTACTGGTCCATGACCTTTTACAAAATACTGGTTATCGCGACAGAATGATTCTATATCGCTATTAAGAAATACAGCTCCGGTACCACGTGTTCCCCCAAATGGTTTTGAGGAATAAATTCCAAATGTACAATTTAGATATACCGCACTTCCGTTAAGCGCATCGTCGGTAGATTCAAAGTGGCATCTTTCAAAAAGGGTACGCTTACTCCCCCAAAAAGGCCCTAAATTCAACCGACTTATAAAACGGGTGTTACGAGCTAATACTTTATCGCCATTTGAAAAAATGAGTTGCGCTTGCACGATGGCCGAACCTCTTTTTTCTCGATTTAATTCAGGATTGAGTGGGTAAACCAAATCGATATTGCAATAATTACCAAAGGTTATGTTTTCAGCACAAGTACCATCACCTTTAATGTTTAACATGGTAAAATTACCTTTAGCACCCATAGTTTGACCACGATTACAGGCAATAATAACATTTTCAGGATTATTTGTTAAGCCTTGAAATTTTAACCATTCACAAGTAATTTCTAACCCAAAGGGCGTATTTTCATTTTCTTTTGGCAATCGAATTTCTGGATCGTCTGGATTATCAACCCAATATACCCAAGGCGCTATATACAAAACCATAGGTGATGCTTCCGTTCCATTGGCTAAATGTTTTGACGCTTCATTTATAGAATTATAAACATAGTTGTGTTTTGAAACTTCTTTATTTGAAAGTTGACCATCAATAAAAAATGCCTGTGGCCCTAATTTTATTACTTCACCTTTATAAATGATATGACTGCCTTTAAACTCTAAATCCTCATACAAATCGCCTTTATGTTGTTGTGCAAAAACAGGTAGAAAATGACATTGAAAAAGCACCAAGCTTAGCAATAAAACTTTAGATAATTTGTTTAAAAACATAATGATTTTATTTAGTTTTTATTTATGAATCCAAGCTACAACGGCACCTTCTATCGGAGCTTTTAAATTTGCAATAGCTTTTCCAACTTTTGATTTTGTTTTAATCAACTCACCCGTAGTTGGGTTGATCCAATCTAACTTATATGAATTTGAGTCACTTTTTAAATCAATAACAATTTCCGAATTTTCACTAAAAACAATGTAGCCCAATCCCTGTTTTCCAAGAATATAATTCTTATTCCCTTCAACTTCTTCTATATAACTTTCCATTTTAAGCGCATCTTTAAAAAATGCTTCGTTATTAATTGAAGGCATAGAAGCTAAAGAACCACCCGCCATAAATGTTGCCCAATTTGAATACCTAGCACCTCTTTGAGAATAAACCACTGCCTTATATGGATACTTAATTCTATATTCGTTAACAGCTCGGTAAATTTGATCAAAAGAGGTTTCTCCAGGATTTAAGATACGTGCGTACTGACGTGCTGCTAAACTAACACCACCTGGAGGCATATATAAGGTACCATCGTCTCTATATTTCCACTGAATCACATCTATAACATCTACTATCGATGCTCTTTTAGGATCTGATAAAATAGCATCCTGAACATCTTTTGTTCCGGGCATCATCACCAATACATCCTTTTTATTTTCTGTTTCCCATTCGGCAATAACATCTAACCAGAATTCAACAAAATGAACAGGACCCGTATATTCCCATCCTAAATGATGAATAATATTTTCGTTATCTCTAAAATTATCAAGACTTTTACGAATGTACTCTCTATGAAATTGCTTTCTTATGGTATGAGTTATATTGTAAAACGCTTCAGCCATGTATATGCGTTTATCTCCTGCATAAGGCGGGTTTTCAGCAAATCCTGTATTATTAATATTATTAGCTGTTCGCCATGGATAATCGGCCCAATGTGCCCCTTCTTCTATTATATTGTGTTGCAAATAATGTTCTTGGATGAATAACAATTCGTTTTTATCAGCTAAATCTGAGAATTGTTTCAAACGAAGCCAATACCATGTATTCCATTTGGTTAAATCATATTTACTTAACCTATCAAAAGCTTCTCCTTGTCCACTTCTACTAAAAGGTTGTTCATAAAAAGGTGCCCAAACATCGGCATCTGCTCGACGAGTTCTAGCGTGATCATCACGTCTGCGCTCATACCAAAGTGCCGGAAAGCTTTGCATTACAGAAACATTTTTATTGCGCATGTCGCTAACCAAAGTATCTAAATCATCTGTAAGTCCTCGTCCAACTCTTCCAGGTACAAACCGAACTAAATTAGGTGATGGGCGTTTTAATTCGGAAGGACGTGTCGATCCGCGCCACATAGATGTTCTGTTTTTTCCCCCTGAAACTATTTTATCATCTAAAGAAATCTTTCCATTTACCAACTTAACAATAGACAACCTTTTATTGGTTTTTTCAACTTTAGGGATATAAGATTCATTCCAAATTTTGACTTTGGAGATATCTGAATGGATAGGGTGTTTTTCAATCATTCTATCAATCCAAGCATCCATAATTAAATCTGGTGATTTTGACCGTTCGCTATATTTAGCAGTTAACTCTGTTAATGGCGCTGTTGTTTCACTTGATTCGTATGTCAATATTTTAGTTTCCTCCTCAGATTTTTTCCCTGTACGAGCTTCCAACTGTGCATAATAAAGGCTTTCTGGTTTTATAAAAGTATGCTGTAGTTCGTGATGCCCATTTCCATAACCTTGTGCCCAACTGCCATAAGCCCAATTTTGTGCTTCAGGTGGTTTTGATAGATGAATTTTTGCGGCTCTTCCTTGCCAACAAAATGAGTTTGCAGCACTCCAACCGCCACCTTGTCCATCAACATCTCTATAATCAAAACTAATATCGCCTCCATCAACAGTCATTTTATCAAATAAAATACCACTGGACCATCCGCCAATAGCTCCACTGAAATCAGAAGACATGTAAGAATAACACTGCACAAAGGCATTAGGGCCAGGTGTAGTAAAACCCACAGAAAAAGCATGGTATCCGTATTCGGCATAACAGCGTTGAAACAATACTTGCTGTCCTAATGTTTGAAAAGAATAACGTCGATAGCTTCCTATTTCCCCGACAGGATTTAGCGATTTACAATCTTCAACCGTAATACGTTTGGCTGTTTCCCAAACCGCCACAGCAGAACTTACAAAATTTTCAGCCTCTATACGACGTACCCAAGAATCCTGAACATTCTCCATGGTAATTGCCATCCAACGGTGGTTTTCGTCTTTAGCATTCAATTCGTCATAGGCTGAAACACAGCGAATATTTTCAACGCCTACATTGTTTATTCTACCTTCCCAATGATAACCTGTAACCGTTCCTCCCCCATATTTTGGATCAATCCCATTAGTTAAAGGCGCATCAATTGTTATAGAATTTGGAGAAACAGCAACAATGCTGCGATCCCAATTCATATCAAAATCACCAGGTTCCCATTTAGTAAGTTTATAATCTACATAAATACCAATTTTATCGGCTCCTATGCTTTCAATCCATTCTTTTGTTGAAGGTCGGTTTATAAGAACTTTATCTCCTATTTTAAATGAATGACCTTGAGAAAAGGTTAATATGGTGGTATTTACAGGGAAATATTTTTTCTCCAATTCCGTTGAATCACCCAAAGTCCGATTATTTATACCAGCCACCCGAATTAGGGTTTCACGATGAGTTCCTGTAGCCAAAAGCACTGTGTTTTTATTACTACTTCCTCTTAGTACAACACCACTTGCCGGAATATTTAAACTACCGTTTATTTTATAAGTTCCTTCTTTTAAAAGAATAGTTCCTCGAAACCCATCATTATCTATTGGTAAACTGGAAACATAATTAATAGCAGATTGAATTAACAACGTGGCATCTGCTTCTGTTGCTTCAATAACAAGTTTTACTGGAACATTAGGCAGTGGGCTTTCTGAAGCCATATAACCACAGTATGAATAATCAGGCACCCTATCACCATTGGGCTGAATCTTGTATTCTAATTTACGTTCTTTTGTAATGTGTATTGGTGAGTCTGGTGTTGTTGTGAAATGAATAAAAGCAATTGATGGGCAAACAAAAACTATCAATATTATATAAATTCGCATATGCTTTACCCATCTCATTTTCATGTTTACTAATTTAAATTTTCACCTATTCTATAATTATTTTTTGAGTATGTACCAGTTGTTTTGTTTCAGATTCTAAAACCTTTAAGATAAAAACACCTTTTGTGTTTAAATTTATGTTTTCTGTACTACCCGCTTCAATAGCTCCTTTTAACACCTCTCTACCTAAAATATCAAATATTTTAAATTCAGATTTCGCACTATTATTTTTCATTTTGATAGAAAACGCCCCCTTATTTGGAATTGGCCAAACCTTAATTTCGGCTAAATTTTTCTTTTCAACCGATAAAGTTAAATCGTATCCATTAAGAATATTTACTGTACGTGACATGCTATCTCCCGCCGAATCTGTAACAGTAAATTTAAAAGAGGCTAAACCTGCTACTGCTGGTGTGAATTCCACAATATTTCCGACTAAATTTGTGGTTCCGTTTACAACATCGGACAACACATATGAAACACCACTTGTAAATCCTCTAGATAGTTGTTGAATATTAACATCAATTTTCTCACCTGTTGCCGTACTGTAATGAGGTTGAGCCATCCACTGCAAATAATAATCTAGATTTGTATATCCATCTGAATTAGTATCTGCATTAGTATCTGAAAAATCTCCAGAAGCAGAATTTATATTGGTTCCTATAATGTTTTCCCACCAATTTGGTAATCCATCATTGTCAGAATCCCAATCGGCTGCTCTTGTTACGAATGGATAATCTTCATAACCACCTACATCTGCTTCATTATCTGGAAACCCTGGCTTATTGGTTACACTTCCCCTATATGTAAATGTGCCTCCTAAAGTTTCAGTAATCATTCTTTGATCATGATCATCTGAAACTGGTTGATTACAGCCCACATCTGAAAGCACTATTTTATAGGCTTGTGTAGCCGATTGTGTTGTTACGTATGATGGAAAAAAAGGTGTATCTACAAATGTTTCATAATTAACTACAGCACCATTAGATAGCTTAATTCTTCTTCCTGCTGCTTGGTTACTTTCATCAAAACGCCCTGGCATGACATTCCCATTAAAATAACACCTTTGCATACCAGTACCTGTCCCTTCATGTTCTGCTGTAAAAGCATAAAACAATGTTGAACCTGCTCCTGGTTTATAATAATTATTTACGAAATTAACCTCTTTAGTACCTCCATCGGTTGTCCTAGACCCCCAATTGTAAACCACATTATTGGTAATATCCATTCTTCCTGCATAAGCACCACTACCGTCTAACCCACCGCCTAAACTCCAATTACGTCCGTAATTATGCGCTAATAAATTATGATGAAAAGAACCAATATCTCCGCCAATAGTAGCTGCATAACCATGTTCAGTCCCTACTGGGTAATTCTGATGTCCTGCCGCATTTAAAGCTTCAGCTATTAAAGTGCGTTGAAGCGTGATATTGTGTCCACCACGAGAACTGAATGACTCATCAATAGTCCAACTTATAGAACAATGATCAATAATACTATGATCGCCACCTGTTAACCCCATGCCATCATACGTTTTACCACCTCCTAAACGAACTCTAAGATTTTGAACCACATTATCATTACCTGTAATACCAAATGGAGCAGATCTAATTGTGATGCCTTTTCCGGGTGCTGTTTGACCTGCAATAGTTACATATGGTTGGCTAGAAACCAATCTGGAATAAAGTTGTATTAAACCAGAAACATTGAATATTATGGTTCTTGGACCAATATTATTTGTAACAGCTTCTCGTAAACTTCCAGGTCCACTGTCATTTAAATTTGTTACAGCTACTACTTTCCCTCCACGACCACCGCGCGCAAAACGTCCATAGCCTTCTGCTCCTGGAAAAGCAAGTATTGCCGGACGGAAACGCCATACATTACCCTTGGTAACTTCGCCTCCTGATACAACTTCATCAATTCTCCAATAATATGTTTCACCTGTATATAAACCATTCACTTGGTAAGAAGCATTTGCTTGTAACTGATTGCCTTTATATTCTGGCGAACCTGTATTTGCGGCATCAACCGATGCTAAACTGGTTCCAAAATAAATATTGTGTGATACGGCATTTGTGGCGGGAGTCCATTCTAATAAGGTATTCCCAGAATTCAGCTCTACATGTTCATTGTTATGAGCGGGAATTGGATCTGTTGCTTGATTAAAAATATTGGGCGTATTCAATTCAAAACCGTTTAGCATTACATTTTTGAAATCGTAAGTACCAGAAGTTTCTGCGGCAAAAAGAACAACTACATCTACACCTGAAGTGGCTTGTATATTTAGATATACCGATTTTGCTGAAGCTGTTGTTAATGCCCTTACAGTTGGAATAACATTGTCTTGAACCAAAACCCCATTAACAGACACATCAATTGGGCTAAAAGTATATGCATCACTATCTACAACATTTAAAAATGCCATTAAAGTATGATTCCCAGTAGCTAAACCACTTATGCGGAGTTGTATTTGGCCTCCTTGGTTTGCGGTTGTTCCTTTAACAGTAACTCCATCACACACCAATCTGGCGTAATAGGGAGCCTGAATACCTGTTTTGTACCAATTTGTACCCAATGCATCGCCATTAGCCCCTGCTTTTGAAACGGTAAATGTTACTCCGCTTACTGCCATTGAAGCCGAAGTCCCAGAGCCGATAACCCATGGAGTATAATCTGGTTCACCTACTTCACTAGTATTTCTACCAGCCTGATCGAAATCTATTTTCACTATGGGGTTTTGTGCAAAAACACCCAAAAAGGAAGCTAAAAATAGAATGAATATCAGTTTGATTTTGTAATTTCTTAGCATTTTTTTATTTAATTTTTAACATTATTTATTTGAGGCTTCAACAGACTGCATGTAATTAATTAACAATTTCATGTTTCTAATGTAAGTCCCTGTTGAAATATACTTTTGATCTGTTGCATCTGGGTAAGGCGATGTATCTGTTTCATCGCCAACACGTGTTGTTGCATAGGCATCGGTTGCTTCTGTTTTTATCCCATCACCAATATACGGATTACTTATAAATGCATGGTCTGAAAGCCAACGATTTTGACTGTCAAGTTGTTCAACCACCTCAACAATTTTAGATTCATCCATTTTAAAATTAAATATGTATCTATTTAAATCGTAATAACTTTGAGGCGTTCCTTGATATTGAAATTCTTGTGGTTTTAAAGGGGAGTCTTTAGTCGCCTCTTCAACTGAAAGCTTTAATACTTTTTCATATTCATCTTTCAATTCTTGAATATTGACAAAACCTTTTCCGTAATAATGAGACAGTAAATTCTTGTCATTATCATCTACATAATACTTCCCATATTTTACATTAGAACCTTTACGGTGTACATAAATTGGCTTGTTGGTTTTAACATCAACAAATGTTGGATGCGTTCTATGACCTTCCATTTTATCTTCAGGAAGTTTTACTTCTTCCAACCATTTAATAGCTTTTGGTACACCTTCAAGAAATTGTTTATCTCCTGTTAATTGATAAAACTTTATTAAAAGAAGTGCGTTTTCACAAGTGGCACCTGGTAAAAAAGCAGCTGGTTCGTAAGTTCTTGCACTGGCTGCTTCCATTTTCATATTTACTTGTTGCCCCCAAGCGCCACAACTTGCTTGCGATATCCTATAAAAGTTCATGCCTCGATATATTGGATCAAGAAAACGCTCTTGCCCTAATACTAAATAGCATTGCGTAAGAAAATTTACGTTTTCCCATATCACATCATCATTAAAAGTATAAAAAGGTGTATAATCTGGGAACCCTGGTTTTTCAAAACCTTTAACTAACGGATATCTTTGCGGCCATCCACCATTAGGATATTGACTTTTTAAAATAAAATCTAAGGCTTTATCTAAGGCTGGTTTATACGTAGGATCCATTTTTTCCAAATACATTCTTAAAAGAAATCGAGCCGCATCTGTTGTAACATCATCATCAAAGGTTGAATTTCCATAATAATGTTGGAACTCTTCCAAACGCCAGCCATTTTTCCCTATAGTATTGTACCAGTTTTTAAGCGAACGGTCGCCTGCAAAGTCAATCATATAATTCCAACCACCTTCATTACTTTGTCCCCAAATTATGGCATTGGCAGCCTTTTGGGCGGCTTTGTAATAGTATTCATTCTGTGTAACCCGATACGCGTCTAAAAACACATGACCCATACTAATGGTTCCTGGGTGTTGAAGCCAAATCATGGTTTTGTATGCTTCCATTTCACCCCATTGACGAGAGAAATCGGGCATATAATACCAAACATAACCACCATTAGCACTTACATCTTCTACCATAAACTCCGTCGCTTTTAACATGGTTTCCGAAACCAGTTCTTTAGATATTTTTGGTTGTGCAAATAAATTCAATCCAAAAATAAGGAACGATAAAACAAATACAATGCGGTTAGTTGGTCTCATAAATATCTTAGTTTTTTAATCCTTTATAACTTAAGGGTCATAAAGTGTTCTGGTTTTAGTTGTTTAGAGGTAACTCTAATTTTATATATATGCCCTTTAAACCAAGAGCGCTTATTTAAACGAACACCTACTGAGCTTTGTCCAGTTTCAATAGGATTATTAAAAGAAAAAGGCTCTGTTAGCTCAAGATTTCCATTCACATAAGTACTAAGGCTGTTTTTTGTTACTACTAAAGCCACATGGTACCATTGTCCTAATGGATGAATTAATTCCTCATCAATCAGTGCCAATTTATGCTCGCCTGAAGCAACAAAACCATCAAAATACCAATTCCCATCTATAGCTCTTATTTCAAGCAACATGCGATTACCAGACACTTCACCAATATGCACAACCCGCTGTTCAAAATCGCCATCAATTGATGGGTTAAAAATCATTTCTACAGTAAATTCTTTTAATGACTTAAGAGGGTTTTCATCTAAAAAAAACGCATCATCAACACCATTAAACAAAACAGCTTCACCATAAGGAGAATGAGCTATTTGAGGATGTCCACTTATTTCAATTTCTTTTGAATTTTCATTAAGCATTTTTGCCGACAACCACTCAACATTAGTATTTTGCCCATTTAAAATAAAAGGACAGCTCAAAAAGAATAAACTGATTAATGCTTCTATTTGATTTCTTCTATTGAATTGAAATACCATATTATAAATTCCCCAAAGGTTACACTTTACGACTCTTAAATGCAATGCAATCGATTACCCAAATATATTTAAAAAAAACACTTCATTTTAAAAAAACATGTTAAAATTGTGTGTTTTATACAATACTTGTCGTTTAGACTCTTATTTCTTCTAAAGGTTTAAAATAAATTATTGAATTTTTTCTTTTTTAACTTTTCGACCAAATACACCAAAATACAATATCACTAAAAAGCAAACTAATGGAATTATGTAACCTGATTGAATATCATCGTGTTTTACATCAATTAAAGTGCCCATGGCATACGGAAGTATTGCACCTCCAACAATAGACATAACCAACCAAGATGAACCCGTTTCTGTATTTGATTTTAAACCTACTAAGCCTAGTGAAAAAATAGTGGGAAACATTATGGACATGAAAAAACCTAAACCACCTAATGCATAGATTACATGAATACCTTCTCCATAAATAGCCACAAGACTTAATAAAACACTTAGCACACAATACATAGAAAGTAGCACATAGTCTTTTATAAATTTCAACAAAAAAGTACCAACAAAACGCCCAGCCATAAACAAAAACCCATAAACACCCAAGTAATAAGCCGCTGTTTTTTCGTCTAATCCCGCCCCTTGTTGCGCCGCTCTAATAAAGAAACTGGTAACACATACCTGTGCACCCACATAAAAGAATTGTGCCACAACTGCCCAACTTAAATGAGAAAACTTTAAAACTGAAAAGAACCCTGGTTTAACTTCTGAATCAGTAGCTTCAATTTTCAACTTAGGAAGCTTCATAAAATACACCACAGCAGCCACAAGAATTAATACGCTTCCTAAAACTATGTATGGCATTTTTACCGATGCTGCTTCACCTAACAAATAAGCTGCCTTTGTGGCCTCAGACATTGCAGCCATTTCATCGGGTGTGTGATTGGTTCCTGAAAGAATAAATAACGACCCAACAACAGGTGCTACCATGGCTGCTAATCCATTAAAAGACGCTGCTAAATTTAAACGTTTGGAGGAGGATTCTGGCGGTCCTAATATGGCAGCATAAGGATTGGCACTGGTTTCTAAAATGGTTAATCCACAACCAATAACAAACAAGGCAAATAAGAAAAGCTCATACATTCTTGTATTGGCTGCCGGCACAAACAAAAATGCCCCTATTGCAAATACCAACAACCCAGTAATGATACTGTTTTTATATCCAAATCTTTTAATTATCATACCTGCTGGAATTGCCATAATGAAATAGGCGAAAAACACAGCGGTATCAATCAATGTGGATTGACGATTGTTCAATTCACATGCCTTTTTAAGATGGGGAATTAAAATAGAATCAAGATTATGCGCCATTCCCCACAGGAAAAACAAAAAGGTTATAAGAATGAAGGGAAACATCTGTTTCCCTACTAAACTGGTTTGTTTTGGTGCTTCAAATGAATGACTTCCTTGGTTCGTTGTTTGCATGGTGGTGTTTTATTATAAGGTATTAAGCTTTTCTTTTTACAAGTAGTAAATGGTCACATACCAAAACAACTTCTCCTTTTTGATTTATAATTTCTACATGTTCGGTTACTGTTCCCATTTCTGGTCGTTTAGCTTCGCCTTTTTCGGAAATGGTTATTTCAGAATGTATGGTATCACCAATATGTACTGGCTTTACAAAGCGCATTCGGTCGTACCCTTTTGAAAAAGCTTCTGGATTAATTTCTGAAGCTGTTAGGCCTATTCCGATACTGAATATCATGGTGCCATGTGCAATTCGCTGTCCGAAAGGTTGGGTTTTACACCATTCTTCATCCATGTGATGTGGAAAGAAATCGCCTGTATGTCCTGCATGCACTACAAAATCGGTTTCGGTTATGGTGCGTCCTAAGGTTACTCGTTTATTGTTTAATTGATAGTCTTCGAAAAATGTTGATTTGAAATACATAATTACTTGTTAATCGTTAAGTTGTTTATTGTTACTAGGTGCGTTAGGGATAACTCATTGTTTAACATTTTTGAATTAATGAATTCGTGAATGCTATGTATTTGCAGCGTCATCCTTTTTAAAACGTAATGATAAAATACAAATTCACCTCTATGATTTAGCAGATTGCCATGTCCTTCGTCCTCGCAATGACGGTTTAAAAAGATAAAGCGTAAAGCCCACCCCTTGTGGTAACGCCCTAATTAAAATCATTTAATTGAACACCTCCGTTGTTATTACTTATATAACATGCTTCTACCACTTTCATGGTATCTAAAACATCTTGAACACTGGCATGCAATACCGTATCTGAACCCTCTTTAAAACGCATGAGATTAGACATGGTACCTACAAACGCCTCTGGAAACCAGGAACCTTCAAGATTTAAAATTTTCCATTCTGAATCTTTGTTTTCTTCGGTTATGATGTACTCAAATTTATCTGGCAAGCCATTAGGGTAATTCATTAAAAGTCCCATTTTTGCTTTAATAGCGCCTTTTGTACCTTCCCATTTGATGTAACTTTCTTCATGTTTCTGACCAAAATGATGGTCGTGATTGGTGTTTATTTTCACACTCATAGTATCACCATAATCTAAAATAATGGTGGAACGACAAGAGGATAAATCTTTTAATGGGTGTTTTGTTGTTCTAGCCATAACACGCTTTGGATTTCCTAAAAAAGAACGAATACAATCAATATAATGCACACTGTGAAACAAAATTTCCAAACGAGGATGTTGCTTGATTACGGGAAATAATTCCCATGGTGTATTGACTGTTACTTTAAATTCTAAATCGTATAAATCACCTATAAGCCCTTGATCTATGATGTTTCTAGCGGCACTTACAAACGATGCAAAACGCAACTGGAAATTGATGGCCGCAACCAAATTTTTACGTTCACAAACGGCAAAAATTTCTTTAGCTTGTTTATAATCATTTCCCATGGGTTTTTGAATAAGTACCGCAGCCCCATCGGGTAATTGCTCTAATATTTCTATATACTGGTCTGGCAAAACCGTAATGTCGTAAACAGCATTTTTGGGTGCGTTTTTTACTGCCTCGGCAACAGTTTCAAATACATGTGGAATATTATGGGCTTTTGCCATAGCCTGTGCTTTAGAAATGGTACGATTTGTAATTCCAAACACCTTAAATCCTGCCATTTTATAAGCTGGCAAATGGGCATCTTTCACAATACCACTTGCTCCAATAATAACAATGGGCTGTTCTGTTTCTGGTAATAATGGCTTGTAAGTAACAGTCATTTTATATGATTTTTTGGATGTTATTTTGAGTTTCTTCTAACAATTCTTTGGAAGGTGCTGTACCATTTATGGCTTTTAAAACCATGTGGTCTATCAATTCCGCTACCTTTGGCCAAACGGGTGTTTGTGGCAATGTTAAAGCATTTTCATGCAACATACTTAATTTATGATAGTATGGAATGGTTTTATTGATTTCCACATCATTCCAAGTCGATTTTCTACAACCGATGCCGCCTTCGTTTGTTAATAATTTGTCACTTTCGGGTGTTGTTGCATATTGCAAAAATTTATAAGCCAAAGCTTTATGTTTGCTTCCTGAACCAATGGTATATAACCAATACACATTTAGCGATGCTGATTTGTGGTTTTCATCATGTGGTAATTCTGCAATATCGACCTTTCCTTTTACTTTAGAAGCTTCAATTACTTCGCACATCGATGCAAATCCAAACCAGTTTATTGCCATAGCCGCTTCAGCAGTTGCGAATGCCATACCTGCTTCCACTGAACCAAAGTCTTTTGATCTTGGATGTGTTGTTTTTTTATTATTAACGATGTTTCTATAAAAATCCAAAGCTTTTACCGCTTCGGGTTTATTTATGCTTATTTGATTATTTATATCTAATAATGAACCGCCACGCGTCCATAATTGCAAACAAAAATCGAAAACCATATTATGACCATCGGGATAGTTTGCAAATACACATCCGTACAAATCCTTTTCAGGTCTGTTGAAAAATTCGGCTATTTGCGTGAATTGCTCCCACGTTTTTGGTGGTTGCAATTCGTAACCAAATTGGTTTTTGAAGGTTTCTTTTTCTAAGGAATTTTCAAATAAATCTTTTCTATAAATTAAACATTCAGGTCCATCATGAAATGGTAATCCGAAAACATCATTATTAATTTCCTGTAGATGAAGCAACGATTTATGCCATCCTTCTGGGAAATTATGCGGTGGATTATGTGCAATTAATGGTGATAAATTCTCAACTGCTTTGGCCTTTGCAGCATCAAAAATCCAGTCCGTGTTTATGTGAGCTATATCCCAATCACCATTCTGTAAGCCTTTTTTAGCGAGTGTTTCCTCATATAAATCGTGAAGTTCTAACGGAATCATTTCCACTTCAATGCTCAAATTATTTTCAGCACTAAATGTCTCCCATAATTTTTTTAAAGTGGTTTCAAAAGGTTCAAATTTCCGAACGGCAATTCTAAATTTTTCCATTAAGTATTGATTAATTCGTTTAAAATTTTCTGATTATGCTCACCCAGTTTTGGAGAACCTTTTTCCGATATAAATAATTCACCATCTATTTTTATAGGACATCGGGTTGTTTCATACCCATAACCATCGCCCATAGTTACTTTTTGAATATAATTCAACACTTTAAAGCCTTCTTCTTCAAAAAGCTCTTGGTAATTTAAAACCTTGGCACACCAAATATCAGCAGGTTCTAAAACTGAAAGCCAATGTGTTGTGGTTTGGGTTTTTAAATGAGTTGCCAATACCTTTTTTATTTTGTCCCTTAAAGTAAACTTGTTTTCTGGAAATTGCAGTAAGGCATCACATTTTAAAAGGTTTGCTAGCACTGGGACAGAACCCATTGCTAAGGCTAAAAACCCATCATTTGTTTTATAAATCCCATACGGCGCTCCTAAATACGCATGCGCATTATTGCTTTTGGTTCGCACAGGTAATTCGCCGCCATCGTTAAAAAATGTGGTTATGGTCTCAAATTGAAAATCGATAGCAGATTCTAACATACTCACTTGTACCAATGCACCAGAATCATTTATTGTTTTTCTATATAACGCCGCTAAAATACCTTGCGCCAAATGGGCACCTGCTAACATATCTACGATGGACAATCCCATAGCTACCGGCCCATCATTTTGATTACCAGTTAGCCATGTTAATGCGGTCATTGATTGTAACAATAAATCTTGACCAGGCTTATCCTTTAAATCGGGGTGGTTGCCATACCCTGATATTTCGGCATAAACCACTTTTGGGTTAATGGCTTTTACATCATCATAACTTAAACCTATACGCTTCATAACATCGGGTCTGAAATTATGCATCACCACATCGGCTTTTATCAGTAATTTTTTTATTGTTTTTAAATCTTCAGTGTTTTTAAAATCGGCTGCAAAGGATTCTTTATTTCTGTTGATTGTATGAAATATAGAAGATTCCCCATTCATTATTAAATCGGAAGTATACAACGTTCTACAAATATCACCTGTTCCCGGTTTTTCAATTTTGATGACCCTTGCGCCTAAATCTGCTAAACGTAAACTTGCCGATGGCCCAGATAAAAACTGGCTAAAATCTACTATTAAATAATCTTCTAAAGGCTTCATTTAAATCTTTAAAAATTGTTCAATTATCTTCTCATTATCTTCCCCTACTTTTGGTGCCGCTTTGGTACTACTTAATATAGTTTCATCAAACTTTACAGGATGCCTGGTTGTTTCCATTTCCTTTCCTTCTGAATTTTTAACGGTTTGTTTTAACTGTAAATCCTTCATAAATGGCTGATGATTTAAGTCGTTATAATCCGATACTTTTTCACACCACATGCCTTTTTCACGCAAAGCTTTAATCCAATAATCTGAATCTTTTGTAATTATTTGTTTACTTAATATTTTTCGAATGGCTGCACGCGACCTAAACCATGTTTTTTTATTGGTATATTTGCTTAAATCAACTTCAAGAATACTACCTAACAAAAGTAAATCGCCCATTGCCAATGCTAAATAACCATCGGCGGTTTCGTAAATTCCGTAAGGCGCACTTAAAAATGCGTGAGCACTTCCACGTACATTTCCTCTGTCGGCAAGCTTTCCTCCGTTATTTAAAAATATGGTGAGTGCTTCAAACTGCACATCTAAAATAGATTCCAACAAACTCACTTCAACCAAAACGCCTTTACCTGTTTTGGCTCGCTTTAATAAGGCTGCTAAAATGCCTTGAACAAAATGGTTTCCGCACATTAAATCTGCAACCGCCAACCCAAAAGGCACAGGACCTTGACTGCTTTTTCCGCTTAACCAAGTTAAACCTGAAAGTGATTGAATTAATAAATCCTGTCCCGGTTTTTTTGCCCATGGTCCTTTTTCGCCATAACCTGTGATAACACCGTAAATTATTTTAGGGTTTATAGCTAAAACATCTTCAAAGGTTAGCCCTATTTTTTCCATAACGCCAGGTCGGAAATTATGGGTCATAATATCTGCTTTAGCGATTAGTTTTTTAACTTGTACTAAATCGTCTGGATTTTTTAAATCGGCTGCAAACGATTCTTTGTTTCTGTTGATGGTATGAAACAGCATGCTACTTTCATCAACAAATAAATCTTTAATGCTTAATTGACGGCATGCTTCGCCTTTTATTGGGCGTTCAATTTTGATGACACGCGCACCCATATCGGCGAGTTTTAAACCCGCTGAAGGTCCTGCCAAAAATTGTGCAAATTCCAATACCAATAAACCTTCTAATGGTTTCACTTTTTTATTTTTTAATGTGTTAGTGAATCTCTATAAATAGCATTCATTTTATCTACCGCCGCTTCAATGGATGTTTTTCCAGTAATGGCATCATGGATAACAGGACTTGCTTCATCTTGAAAGTGCATATAGCCATAATATTGTGGACGCATGGTAGCTTCATCTAAAGTCTGTAATGTGTCTTTAAAAAAGTTTTTACATTGACTATTTACATCATCATTTAACCACGCTTTTCTGTGTCCGGGTTGTCCACCGAATTCAAAATACAAACCAGATTGTGTTTTTTCTAAAGCTGTAAACTCGGCATATTTCATGGCAATTTCAGCATGTTTCGTTTGGGAAGATACGGCAATACCTGCTCCGCCTAATGTAGAGCGAAGTCGTTTTCCATTAAAAGCTACCAAACCTCCCGCTTTTAAGGTATAGTCGGCATAATTTTTTTTCGAATAATTTGAATAACCATAATTGAACGGACTGTACACAATATCGTTGGTTCGGGTCATTCTCTCATAAATCTTTATAGGATTCATTTCCAAACAAAATGATGGTGCTAAATCTACCAGCTCTTTATACATTTTTACGGCTTCAACCATAATGTTTCTAGGCGCTACCTCCGTTTTACTTTCAAAAACGTCAGCTCCTAAAGCGATACACATCATAAAATGATGCATTAACGTATCAATAGGAATGGAAGCAAATGCTACTTTTCCTGTTTTGGTTAGCACTAACAATTCTTCCCATGTTTTTGGAATTTGTATATTTTGTTGCTGTACCAAATCTTCTCTCCAAGTTGCTATGGGTGTTGCTGCATCGGTTGCTAAGGTCCATTGTTTTCCATTCACGTGGTAACTAGCATGCGATTTACCAACACTATTTTCTGCTAATTCATTTAAAAATTCGGCACTTAAATAATCATCAAAAGGCAAAAGCACTTTATCGCGTGCTGCAATGGATACATGCGGATTATCCATAATCAACAAATCGTAATTAGCTGTTAATTCACCTAAAGAAGCATCGGCAAAGGCTTGTAAAGAGCGTTTTTCCCAAATAATTCTAACATCGGGGTTTAATTCCTCAAACCGTTGTGCTGTTGCCACTACCGAGGTAAACCCTCGCGTATGATTCCATGCTATTCCTTTTAATATTTTCATTGAAGTTTTTAATCTATTTCTAAATATACTAATTTAATAAACCATTTGGCCATTGGTAACTGCCCGGTTTTATGGTGATGTGTTTTAATGGATCGTTGTTGTATTGCATACGCACTACCCCTGAAGCTAATTCTGCTATTGGGGTAAACGAATTCCAATGTAATTCATCCAACAAGCCATAAGCAGTAGCACCACCTTCAATAAAAAGCTCCTCAATATCTGAGGTTTCTATCAGTTTTTTTGCGATTAAACTCATTCGAGTTTTTAAATTTAGAGCGCTTTTGTTAAGTTGAATAACATCATTTGAAACTCTTAAAGCTAACTTCTTTTTATTTTTGTAAATACCCGATATTTCATTTATAAAATTCTTTAAAGCAGTTTTATCGAGTTTGGTTTCCAAAAGCGTCTCAGGAAAAACAACCAATGGACAATTTATTTTTTTAAGATTTTTTGAAAACTCAATGCTTTGGGGATGTGTACTTCCAGAAAGAAGCAAGTAATTGCTTTTAAAACTGTGCTCTGTTTGTTTGATTTTACATATTGCTAGTTTCATTTTAATTAGAAATTGCTCGAAAAAAGCAGCACTTCCTCCAATAAGCATGTCTTGATGATATAAGTTAACACTTTTTGATAGGTCTTCTACCGATCCACAATCTGGAACAAATATACCTTTTGTGTAGATTTCATTAAAAACCCCTGTATTCACTACAATAGTATGCTCTTTAGCAACTCTATCTAATATTAAACTTTTCACTAATGATGTATTTGAAGGAAAATCAGGGTCGGTAGCAAAACCAGTATGTTCTATTAAAATATCATTTATAAAATAGGATGCATTTTTAATGCAACGATTACCCTGTGGATTTGAAGGTTGCAATAAAACACATTCTTTTCCTTCGGCATCGAGCAGTGCTGAAAGTTCAATTAAAACATGCCCACGCAATACTGAATCGCATTTTTTAAATAGGATGTTTTTTGTTTTTGAAATAGTTTCTTCGGCTAGATGAAAATGAGTTTCATAAGCTTCATCTTCAGTCATGGAGCGTGTATCTGTTGCTATAATATTTATAGTGGCTACTTTTTCAGGAATAGCATCAATTCCGAAAGAAACGTCAATTCCATAGCGAAGACAAATGCCTGCAATTTCTGCGGCTCCAGTTAAATCATCAGCAATAACGGTAATCATTATTTTTTGTGTTTTGCCATAACTATGGCATAATCAATCGCTACTAACATAGCATCTGCCGAAGCAATGCCTTGACCTGCAATTTCAAAAGCGGTTCCATGATCTACTGAAGTTCGTATAATTGGCAAACCTAGTGTGATGTTTACTCCTTTTACACTTTTCATAGTCTCCTTTACATTGTCCCATTTAAAACCTTCTAGTTTAAACGGAATATGACCTTGGTCGTGATACATAGCGATACAACCATCAAACTTGCCTTGAACGGCTTTTACAAACATG
Source organism: Mariniflexile soesokkakense (assembly GCF_039650365.1). NCBI lineage: Bacteria > Pseudomonadati > Bacteroidota > Flavobacteriia > Flavobacteriales > Flavobacteriaceae > Mariniflexile > Mariniflexile soesokkakense. The sequence continues at coordinate 360,547 of NZ_JAZHYP010000002.1, forward strand.
GTATCTGGGGGAAACGGACCTTCAACCGTATAACCTAACTTATTGGCTTCTTCAATAGCAGGAATAATTTCGTTGACTTCCTCATCACCAAATAATTGGTTTTCTCCTGCATGTGGATTTAATCCAGCAACGGCAATTCTTGGTTGTTTAATTCCGAATTTTTTACAAGCATCATCCAATAACGTAATGACTTCAAATACGCGGTCTTTTTTACACAAATCGCAAGCTTGACGCAACGACACATGAGTACTTACGTGAATGACTCTAAAGTTTTCATCAGCCAAAAGCATGGCGAATTTTTTGGTGTTTGTATAATCGGCATAAATTTCAGTATGTCCTGAATATTTATGTCCTGCTTTGTGAATGGATTCTTTGTTTATTGGTGCTGTTACGGTTGCATCTATCTCTTTTGCCAACGCTAATTCAATGTTTTTTATAACAGCTTCAAAAGCGGCTTTTCCAGCCATAGCCGTTACGATGCCTGGTTTTAATTCTTTATTATTAACATTTTTTAAATCGTAAACATCAATAGTCCCGTATTCAAACTTAGCATCCACTACATTTTGAATCGCATTAATCTTTAATGAAGATTTTAATGAATTTACTTCGTTTTGCATCGCTTCAGCATCGCCTACAACTAAAGGGCTACATCTGTTGTAAACATCCTTTAACGCTAAGGTTTTAATTATAATTTCTGGACCAATTCCTGCAGGGTCGCCCATTGAGATTCCTATTTTCGGTTTCATCATTTTAGTCTTTAAAGTAGTCTTTTATAAATGGCAATGGCATCTTCCCTAGTAACTTCCCTTGGATTATTTTTCAACAACCGTGTTACTTTCATGGCTATATCGGCTAATTCTGGCAATACATCTTCGGTTACTCCAATCTCCGTTAATCTTTGTGGAATGTTACATGCTCTTGATATGGCTTCAATTTTTTCAATACCTATTAATGCTAAATTTTCATTTTTATCATTCCAAGTAACTCCTAAAGCACGTGCCACTTCAGCATGTCGTTTTAAGTTTGATGACATATTAAAGCGTAATACTTCGGGCATTAAAATAGCATTTGAAAGGCCGTGAGCTATATGAAATTTACCTCCCAACCCATAAGACAATGCATGAACTGCCGAAGTATTTACGGGCCCTAAGCACAAACCTCCATACATAGAACCTAATAACAATGCCGAACGTGCCTCTATATCGTTTCCATTATCATAAGCTTTTTGAATATTATCCGCTATAAGTTGAATGCCCTTTAATGCATACACATCTACTGTTGGATGCGCAAATTTGTTCGTATAAGCTTCAATACAATGCGACAAAGCATCAATACCCGTTTCAGCAGTTAATTTAGGCGGCAAACTGATGGTTAAAACAGGGTCGAGATAACAGGCATCTGGTACTAGATATGGACTAATAATTCCGCTTTTTGCTTGCGTATCTTCGTTTAATAAAATAGCATTTGGCGACACTTCACTACCGGTTCCTGATGTTGTAGGAATACATATTAGGTTTATTTTTCTTCCGTTCAAAAATCCAATGCCAACAACGTCTTCTAGCGATTGTGTATTATTTATAAGTGCTGCTAGCAATTTGGCACAATCTAACACGCTTCCACCACCAACACCTATAACACAATCGGGATTAACCCCTTTATTCTCACTTAATAATGTATTGAATTGCGAAAACGTAGGTTCTCCTAAGAATTTATATTCAACAAGTTGCACTTGCTTATTTTTAGACTGAAGACTTTTAATTGTTTGCTCAACAGCTTGCAACAACGGTGTTGCTACAAGCAGTAGTATATTGTTTGACCTTTCTAAAATAGTGTCGTTTGAAAGTTCTTGGATTGAACCTTCACCAAACACAATTTTTTGAGGCTGTAATAAGGTAATTGAATTCATTTCAATTTAATCTTTTATTGATTTTTCTCTTTAAGTTTAAAATATCCGTATATGGTTAATTCATCTTTTGGGTTTTCAGATTTGAAAAGGAAACTTGCGAAATAACCAACCACCAATACAATAAGATGGCTATATACCCCTAACATGTATTTATGCTGGGGAAAGTTTAAATTCCCTAAATCTAAAATTACAGAACCATCAATTTTTGTGGTTGTTAATACAGCGTAACCTGTAAATGCTACACAAACTGCTAAACCTACATATAAACCTTGTTTATTTGCGCGTCTTGAAAACAATCCTAAAAGAAAAATGCCTACAATACCTGCTGAGAAAATGGCGTATAATTCAAATACAACCCCAAGTACACCTTCACCGCTCCAAGCATTATATAATAGTGCCACGGCAGACATGGCCAAACCTGAAAACAACACTAATAATCGTCCCACAACTAATCTGTCTTTATCGGTACAATTAGGTTTGAAACGCTGGTAAAAATCTTCTACACCAATGGCTGCTAAACAATTCATATCGGAATCCAAACTGGAAACTGCCGCCGCAATTAATGCTGCCAATACCAAACCAACAGCACCCACCGGTAATTCTGTTCCTATAAAATAGGTAAAAGCTTGATCGGCATTTATACCTTCGGGCAATACTGCATTTCCAGAATTGTAAAACACAAACAACAATGAGCCAATTAGCATGAACAATGCCCAAACTGGCACACTGGCAAACACGCCTATATAAGCTGCTTTTTTAGCATCTTTATCATTTTTGGCCGCCAAATATCTTTGTACAATGGTTTGGTCTGTGCCGTATTTCTGTAATGCGTAAAAAGTGCCGTTAATAACCAGCACCCAAAACGTTAACTCAGTAAAACTAAAATTATAAGGTCCGAAATCTATTTTTTTCATGGTTACAGCTTCACTTAGCATATGTCCGGCACCTCCTTCATAATTAAACAATAAGATTCCTACACATAATAAGCCGCCTCCAATTAGCAAAAAACCTTGAATAACATCCATCCAAATAACAGCCTCCATACCCCCAAGCAAGGTTAGTAAAATAATAACCACACTAAGCATTAAAATATAAATTGAAACATCTAAACCTGTTAAGGTTGCCAATGCTAAACTAACCAAATACAACACCGTTCCCATTTTTGAAAAATGCGTTAATATAAATGCTATAGAACTATACATGCGTGCAAACACCCCGAACCGACGTTCAAAATATTCATAAGTACTTAAACGAATTACTTTACGAAATAAAGGGACAATAACCCAAATTAATCCTACTAAAACAATGGGTACCATTAAACCTTGCACTAATAATATCCAATTAGATTTATAGGCTGCCGCTGGATATGCTAAAAATGTAACACTACTAATTAAAGTAGCAAAAATGGAGATTCCAATAGCCCAAGCTGGTATGGTTTTACTTCCTGAGAAATATTGATCGGAACTTTTTTGCCTATTGGCAAAGTAAAACCCTGCACCCAGTGTGAATACTACCGAAATAATTACAATTACTACATCAATCCAATGAATGTTTAGCATAATGGTTGGTTCTTAGTTGGTTTAATTTTACTCCACCTCTGTTAATGGCGGCATCATGGTTTTATTACATATTTCCTTTTCATGCATTAAGGCCTTTAATACCGCTAAAGATTGCCCCAATGTTCTATCTTTTTGATATAGCAATGCTATTTTATCGGTTTCCCGTTGCCATTTTTCGCATGCATTCCAATCTTGATTAATGGCAGCATCATACAAACTTTTGTACATTTCCGGCACATAATTACCCGTACTAGGCACAATACCATCAGCCCCCACTTTTAAACTACCGGCAGTTTGTGCCCCCCAACCACAGAAATATGAGAAATCTGGATTGTTTTTATATGTTTTTATGAGCCATTCCATACGTTCAATATCACGTTCAGAATCTTTTAAACCCCAAATATTTGAATGTGAAGACAACTCGGTAACCACTTCCAAAGGAATGGTCATCTGCGTAGTTGCCTTGATATTATACATCATCACTGGTCCGTAAATCCTATCTGCTAATGTTTTATAAAAATGAGCCATTTGTTTAGGAGTTAGACCATAATAAGATGGCAGTGTTGCCACCACACAATCGGCTCCCGAACTTATATATAAATTGCCTCTATTAACCAAATCATCAACTTGATTGCCTACCAATCCGGCATAAATACATTGGTTTTTCGCTTTAGCTTTAACCGCGGCTTCAACTAAGCGAAAACTTTCTAATTCACTAATAGAACTAGATTCCCCCGTAGTACCTAATACCAACGGGTGAATACCATTTTTAGCAAAAAGCGTTACAATACGTTTTACAGCAACAACATCTACAGTGAAATCTTTATTGAGTGGCGTTATCATTGGCACTACAACCCCGGAAAAACGTTTTTGCATAAGTTATTAATTGAATGTCATGTTTATATTGCTAATATTAATAAATTAACAATAATGAGGTGCTATTTTTGAACGCTGACCAATTATATAAATTAACTACTAAAAGTATTAAGCAAAAAAAGAAGGATATACTTTTTAATGTATATCCTTCTTTTAAAAAAGTTATTATTAATGGGATTAATTCAATAATAATTTAACAGATTTTTGACCTTCTGCAGTTTTAATAGTAGCAACGTATAACCCAGCTTTAAAAGCAAAATCGGTATTACCATTCGTTTTAAATGTTTTTACCAACGCGCCTGTAATACTGTAAATATTTACTTCAGAACTAGTTTTTACGTTCGACACATAAACTCTATTTCCTATTGCTTGTACATTTGTTGAAACTGGAGATGTATTTTCTTTAACACCAAGCACACCATCAACCACTGAAATTCTATGGTAATTTATAGAAGAAGTAGCAGAAACATAAATAGTACCTCCAGCACCATTATAAGTAGCCGTTAAAATAACTCCTTGACCAGAATCTTCAGAAGTTGCAGAACCTAAAACAGTCGTTCCATCACTAACCTCACACGTACGACCTCCCGTACCATTAACCCTAAACCAAACTTTTATTGTAGAAGGACCAGTAACAGGAAAAGAAAAATAACGTCTTGTTGGTAAAGGATTTGTAGTACCACTTCCACTACTACCGTTTCCTGGCCATTCATTATTTGGTGTATAACCGTCAGGGAAATTCAAAGAACTAGATGTTGGACGCATTGCACCAAATGTAGCTGAAACTGCTGCCACAGTCAACCCATCTATAACTTGTTCTCCTGTAGTCATTTGAGCAAGATCTGCAGGCCAGCTTGTTGAAGTTGTTCCAATCTGCCAATCACGATCTTGAGCAATTGATAATGTTGATATTAACAACATTGGCAAAATAAATAAAAGTAATTTTTGTTTCATGTTTTATAGTTTTAGTTATAATACGACTACATTATTGTAATCGATTGCCTAATTTATGTATTTTTTTTTAAATTTCGGATATAGCTCTTAAAGATTTATTCTTATAAACCATTTATTCGTTTATTCGCAATTTTAATCGACGTAATACTGATTTGAGTTTAGTGTTTTTAAGATAATAATAAAAAAAGAGAATATCAATTAAGATATTCTCTTTTAAAACTTTAATTATGAACTTGTTACAAAAGAACTAGTTCAATAATAATTTAACAGATTTTTGACCTTCAGCGGTTTTTACCGTCGCTATATAAAGACCTGCTTTGAAAGCAAAATCCGTATTGCTATTTGTTTTAAACTCTTTTACTAAAGCACCAGTAATGGCATAAATTTTAACTTCAGTACTAGATTTTACGTTAGAAACATATACTCTGTTACCAACTGCCCTTACATCTGTTGTAACTGTTGAAGCCACATCATCAACATCCAAAGAAGCATCTAATTGAGCCTGTACGGCGCTTTTAATAGAAGTAGAACTTACAAACATTCTATAAAATCTAACGGTACCACCTCTGTACGCAAGCTTATAGGTTTGTGCATCAACCGCTTGAAATTCCATAACCCTTGGTGCTTCATCTCCAGTATCTCCACCAGAAAGACCGCTACAATCAAAAGCTCCGGTACCCGTACCTTTATCCTCAATTAAAACCGGTGTTCCAGTTCCTCCATAGGATTCAAACGAAAACCAACCTGTACTACAACCTAAAGTACCGTTTCCTTCAATATCTACATATTGACCTGAAGCCACCACGGTTAAATATTCGTTTGCCTGTAAATTAACCAAAAAGCCTCTAAACCTACCACTAGTGTTGTATCTTTTTTCACCAGGTGTTGTAAACTGCAAACAACCTGGAAATGCAGTAACATCCATACCATCAGGCAAAGTTAAACGTCTATAGTCTGTTCCAGCTAATGGGGTTGTATCAAATCCAGAACCATCATAACGTGTAATATCATCTCTTACCGTTAATAATCTATCGCTATTACTGTCTTTATAAAATACCATATCGGTGGTACCATCTAAATCTGGCATTAGTTGCGGTTTGGTATATAAACTTCCCCCACTTATCAAAGTGCCATTTGGAGGGTTTGGTGATGAACTTCTTGATGACATCTGGAAATTAGAAGTTGCGAAATTGCTATACCTACTATGAAAAGTTTTAAAATAAAGTGATACGGTACTTTCACCATTTTCGTTTCCATAAGGACCACTAGCATCATCTGGTTTAGGAGCATATGCAACCCCATCGGCATAATTAGTTACTGGGGAGCCACTGCCATCAACCCAATCTATTCCACGATTTTGATTACCCCATGCATTTAAATGACCTACAGGAAGCATGTTAGAATAACCTGCTCCAAGATCTTTAGCGCCAAAATCCCAATATTTGATTTGGGCTTGTGAAGTTGCCGTTAAAAGCAACATTGGTAAAATAAATAATAGTAATTGTTTTTTCATTTTAAATAATTTAAATATTAATAACTTAGTTGAGAGTGTATAGTAATAAGATTTTACAATTAATCACCATATATGTTTAGATGCTGCAATATCAGCAAATTAGTGATTTTGGGTATATAATTTTGAACTACGGTCAATTTTATAAATAACCAACAGCGCATTTAGGCATTCTTTTAATTCAACAAATAAAATTGAAAATATTTACAAAATATAGGGTTTTTTTTATCAAATCACAAATAATTAACATTTTACGCTTGTTAAAATCTATCATTATAGACCATAGTCATTATTAACCGTTATTAGCAGCAGCAATCTTTTATTTTCTTACAATTTTAAAATTTAGAATTTTTAACAAAAAAAGAGGAAACCTTATAAGTTCCCTCTTTTTGCTTTTCTATTATCTTTTTAGTATTAATGTGTTATTATCTTCACTGCTTTTTGTCCATCAGCATCTTTAATGGTTACAATAAAAAGACCTTTTTTAAATTCAAAATCGGTATCGCTTTGCGTTTTTACTGATTTAACCAAAACTCCTGTAATACTATAAATATTAATATCTGTACTTGACTTCACATTAGAAACATAGATTCTGCTATTATAAGCAGCTACTTTAACCCCTGTTTCATGGGCATTAAAATCATCAACTCCAAGAGACTCCAACTCTGCAATAGGATCCCAATTATCATTTCCTTTTGTAAAGTTAAATGTTGTAATAGGAGTTCCATCGTGTGTTAAAGTAGGCGAACTTAAAACGGTTGACCACGAAGCACGATTTCCTGAATTATCTATACCAGAAGCATTTTCAATAGTACCATATTCATACATTTTCGCTGATTCACCACCTAAAGAGCTTGTCCAACCAACAGGTGATATTAATGATAATCCTTCGGAGCCAGGGTAAGTAGACGCATCAATAGTTGTATTATAAAAAACCACTTCACTAGTTGTTGGTGCCCATGGGCGTCCAAAATACCCAGGTTTTGATCCATTAACAGATGCTGTTTCCACTCCAGGTACTGGTGATTTTACATGACACTCGTACATAAGGAAACCTCTTCCGCTACCTTGCTGTGCCGCTGTAATATAAGCTGCATCACTACCTGAATCGCTCGTATTAAGTACAAAGTCAGTTTTGTAAAACACCGCAGTCATACCTCCAAAAATATAGTCTACGGCACCCATCATAGCTCCTTTGTAAACTACAACTCGAGACCCTACACCTCCATAAAAAGAATCTTGACGACCAATAACACGGCAATTGTTTAAGATAACTTTATCTGTATTGTTAGCAATTCCAATAGCTGCAGCTTGCGTAACATATCCAGCAGCCCTGTTTTGAACACTTGTGTTACCGTAGTCTGTAGGCCTAACAGGATCAGAGCCTTTAGGCTGAACAATATCTTGAGATTCTTTTTGAGAAATGTATTGGTTAAATGAATTTTCCAAAATAATATCTTCAGCCGTGAAACCGTTTGCTGCAACCACTACTGTTGCATTCCAATAAGACGAACCACCGCCAGTACCTTCTTGATTTATATAATCTGTATAGCCATTTTCTGTGTTTACTGCCAAAGCTTCTGCATTCCATTTATTATTGGTTCCTTGACTAAAGAAGTTATATTTTTGTCCGTAATAAGAAGTAATTCTTACTGCGTTAGCATCAATATCAACGCCTGCATTTAAAAGTGCAATACTTGGTGAAGATGCTGCATTTTTTAAAGTAACATTAGAGCTGCTTATCACTAGCATTTCTTCGTAGTTACCAGGATCTACCATAACAGTAACACGCTCATTACTAAGTCTATCCATTAAAGAAATAGCTTTCAATGCCTCATTGATGGTTTGATAATCTTTACCAGTACCAACTGTTATAACGGGCGTATAAGCAACAATTTCCAATACTTTTATTGAAACAAAATAAGAAGTTCCAGCAGTAGTCAAGGTTACAGTACCGTCGGTTGTACCTGGATATACATATTCAGTAGTAATTCTTGTATTTGTACTATTGGAAGTGTTTTGTACCTGCGCACCACCTTCAATAGAATAGTTTGACTGATAGTAATCTGTAACCAGTACTTTATCACCCACCTTAACAGGAATCGCAATTGTAGCACCTCCCGAAGCCAATAAATCCCCATTTGAACCTCGTACATTCACAGTCCCGGTAAATGCAAGACCCTTATATGCCGTGGCATTAGAAATATTGCGGTTGTTAAAGACCCATTCACTCACAGGGTTAAATGTCAAGTTTTTTGAGGTATTTACACCGGCCACCGCTAAATTTGAGGTTAATGCCAACTCAATAGGGTAAGCGTCCAACCCATCATAAGAGATAGCGTAAACTCCATCGCGTAAAGCCACCGTAGTTACATCGGTAAAATTATATGAATAACCGGCTTCATTTTGGCTAGTAAAGGTTAAACTCAATGCACTTTTTTGGGTAGCATCTAAACCGGGTGTGTTTATTGTTATACTATATAAAGGTTTAGCAGAAAAAGCAATATTAGCTGTTTGACTAGCGGTTCCTATCGTAATAGTATTGGCCAAAATTTCAAAATCATTTACGCCATCTGCTGTAATGGTATATTCTACTCCAGCCTCTAGATCAACACTATAAGTTGATGCCCCTTTGTTTATTGAAACAATAGGGTTGTAAACTTTATTTGCAGCTGGATCTGGCGTGTAGTGCAATGCAAGGTTAGTAAGATCTACCAAGCCTGTTATATCTCCACTCACTGTATACAAATCAACTTGTATTACCGTAATGTCATGGGTAGTTGTTGAGTCGGTAACATTCAAACTAAGACCGCTAGAAATAACATAACCATTGGCACCACCTAAGCTTAAGTCATAAGTATATTCAGCTGGTAAATCGATGCTGTAAGTACCACTTGATACCACAGTAGAGAATGTTTTGCCTGCTTGGTTTGTAAAACCAATGGTATATCCACCTGGTATACCTGGTGCCAAGGTTTCATCAATAGTACCAGTAATTGTTTTATAATTAGCAGCTTTTCTTTGAATCCTGTAATAACTGGGCTTATCTACAGCATCGTATATACGGTATACCCCGCCAGTTTTTGCAACAAATTTAAGTTGCGTAAGTGTTGTTCCAACAGCCACAACATCATCTTGAGCAGACGGATTCGCTTCATACATGAAATGAATTTGCCCAGTTCCAGACTGCGTTATCATATATACTGATACTTCATCATCTTCATTTAATGTTAATCTCATATATCTATCTGGAGTAGTTCCATTTTGATATACCCTACCTATATAACCAGCTACGCCTCCTAAATTCTCATCGTAACGTGTAAGATTGGTATTTGATGTTCTCAATCGATCATTAGAGCCTCCAACCCACCCTAAATCGCCTTCGGTAAACGACGGTAATACAACACCGGCAGTTCCTGGTGTTGTTGCACCATACCAAGCATTTATTTTAGCTTCGGTTAACATATTATTATAAAGTACATTATCCAATTGCTGAGCGCCAAAATCCCAAACGTCTGTTTTCTCAATTACAACCACAAGATTCGTTACATCTATTGCCGGTGTATAAGCATTAGATCCACTAAAAGTGAAATATAAAGTAATCGCACCACCTGTGTAAGTAAATTCATAGTATCCCGTTTGATCTCCCATACCAGGATGATTATCCATGTCTACGTCCATAGTACCTAGTTCGCTACCACCAACGGTTGTACCTCCACTCATGGTGCCCGAACTAAACACAGAACCGTAAAAACGAATTGTATTCTGCCCCTCGGCAACGTCAACTTCCAAGGAATTACCCGTTTTAAATGCAATCCCGTAACCAGCACTATGCCATTGGGAAGTAGGAGCTTGGGTCCTTAATTTACCATCTGGACTTACTGTAGAAGTAACGGGATCCCATTGAGTACCTGTATTGGTAAAAGTAGATTGATTTCCTAGATTATAGGAGGTAGTTGTTTGAGCTTGTACCGCAAAGTCAAATAGCATCAAAAGAATCATACTAAAAAAGGAAAGTTTTCTCATAATTATCAGTTTAATTATAGTTAGTAAAAATTGTAAAAGCCCTCATTAATCAACAAGATCTATTCCTGTTAAAAAACAAATAATAAAGAACTGCAGGTAAACTGGAATTGGAGCATTGATTAAAACAATAATCAAAATGCAATCGATTACTCAAATATATAACAAAAAAAATATTAAACAACTAGTACATACATATATTTCATGTAACACCTTAAAAACAGCTTATTTATGAAGGTGATTTCGTCAAAAAACCAACAGAAATTCCGCTATTACAAAAGTGCATACATACTTTTCTAATGGTGGATGAATTTTAAGAACCAGTGATTAAGCAAAAAAAAACGAGAAAAATTTATGTTAATTTTATCTAAAAATTTGCATTCAACTAAATATTATCTATATTTGAGCAATCGATTACACAAACAGTTATTAACTTGTTACTCTTACCGCCTTATTGGTTTTAACTTATTAAGATGGGGAATTTCAGGTTTTTTTGTTAATTTAGAGAACTTTCACTCTTTAAAAACTTAGTGTAATCAAAATAGTTTTTTTTTAAAACTCTAACTTTAAAAATCAAGCAACTTTAACAACTAAACAAATTTTTTATGACAAACCATTCCTTATTTGATTATCTTTTTTTCTTTCCAAAAGTCAGAAAGAAAATAACGCACTTTAATAAGGCTTATTTAGCTTTATTTATAGGAGCTTTTTTGCTTTGCATAGGCAACGTACATGCGCAAAGCCAAATAACTATTAGTGGAGTAGTAACAGATGGTGGCGAATTAGGCGGGCCTCTTCCTGGTGTTACAGTTCTGGTTAAAGGAACATCTAATGGTACTTCTACAGATTTTGACGGACAGTTTACAATTAACAATGTAGCTTCAAACGCAACCATCGTATTCTCTTATATTGGTTATAAAACCCAAGAAGTAGCTGTAAACAACAAAACATCTATTAATATTACCTTAGAAACAGATTTAAGTCAGTTAGACGAAATTGTACTTATTGATTACGGTTACGGAAAAGTAAAAAAAGCAGACATGACGGGTGCTACTGCTAGTATTAGCAGTAAAGAACTATCAACTATACCTATCTCAAGTGCTGCCGAAGCACTTTCTGGAAGATTACCTGGTGTAAATGTAACTTCTGCCGATGGTGAACCTGGTGCTGAAATTAGAATTAGAGTGAGAGGTGGTACATCCTTATCACAAGATAATAGCCCTTTATTTGTAGTAGATGGTTTTATTGTTGGTGGTATAGATAACATACCTGTTAACGATATTGCCAGTATTGACGTTTTAAAGGATGCAGGTGCTACCGCCATTTATGGTGCATCAGCATCTAATGGTGTTATTGTGGTAACTACTAAAAACCCTGTTGCTGGAAAAACCTCAATAAATTATAATAACTATTACCAATTTAACGAATTACCTCAAGACAGGAAGTATGAGGTTTTAAGCCCTTATGAATTTGTTTTAGCTAATTACGAATACGAAGCATTAAGAGGACAAACAGCTATAGAAGGATTTGAAAAATATTTCGGTAAATATGACGATATAGAGCTTTACAAAAACAGAAAACCAACCGATTGGCAAGATGAATTATTTGGAGGCTCAAGAGTTTCTGAATATCACAATTTATCTATTGGTGGTGGAACAGAATTGACCAAAATGAATTTAAGTTTGTCTCATAATGCTGATGAAGGCTTGCTTACTGGTTCTGCTTACGAAAGAACTGCTATTAATTTTAAATTAAACCAGAAAATATCAGACAGACTTTCATTTGATGCACAAGCAAGGATAACAAACACTATTAAAGATGGCGCAGGAACATCAAGTGGCCAGTTAAGCATTAAAGATGCTGTTCAAACAAGACCTGTTAATGGTATTGCTGATGAACTGGACATTGATTTAAATCAAGTAACCGATGATGATGATTTTCAACAATTTCTTTTGGGTTTAAAAAACCCTAACGATATCGTTAAACAAGATTGGAGAAAAAGAACTGATTACGATTATGTTTTTAATGCCGCTTTAACTTGGTCTATCACAGATGAAATTACCGCAAAAACATCATTTTCACGTTCAAAAGGATTCCAAGAAGATTTAAGATTTTATGGTCCATTAACAAGTGAATCGTTCAACAATGGAGGTAGCTTACCACTTGGTCAAAGAACAAACAGAGATGATCATTCATACCGTTGGGTTAACACTTTGAATTATAAAAAAGACTGGGGAGACTCAAGGATAGACTTTTTAGTTGGACATGAAGTATCTTCAAATGGTGGAAAATCTAATTTTATTAGAGCTGAAAACTTTAGGCTATCTATAACCCCTGAGGAGTTATTTGCTAACATGCAGTTTGGTGATGTAGATAGAATTTCAGGTGGTCAATTTACAGATTCAAATAGAAAATCGCTATTTGGACGATTTGATTTCCAATTACAAGACAAATACATCTTTACGCTTACGGCTAGAGCAGACCAATCTAGTAAATTCGCTAAAGAAAACTCTTTAGGTATTTTCCCGGCATTAGCATTTGCTTGGAAACTAGACCAAGAAAATTTCATGAAGGATGTAGATTTTGTTGATGAACTAAAAATAAGAATAAGTTATGGTGAAACTGGTAACGATAGAATTGGTTCTGGTTTAACACAATTTCTTTTTGAAGGAACAACAAACAGAGGCCCTGGTTTTGGTAATGTAGACAACCTTTACTACCAACCAGAAAGTAGTTCGTTGTACAATCCATTTTTAAAATGGGAAACTACAGTAACCAGCAACTATGGTGTAGATTTTACTATGTTTAAGAAACGTTTAAATGGTAGTTTCGACTATTACAGAAACGAAACACGCGATTTACTTTACACGCAAGCTATCCCAACTAATACTGGTTTTAATGAACAATATGCTAATATTGGTAGTACTGCTAATAATGGATTAGAACTTGGCTTAACAGGTTATATTGTTGACACTAAAGATTTTTCATTATCTGCTAATTTCAATATAGGTAGAAACATACTTACTATTGAAAAATTAGATGGAACTCAGAACAAATTTGCACAGTCTAATTGGGCAAGTACCGACCTTAGAAACAGAAATGATTATCAACTAGAACTTGGAGGTAAAATTGGTAACATGTTTGGTTTTGTTACTGACGGCTTTTATTCAGTAGATGATTTTGAAAGCTATGATGCTGTGGCTAATAGGTATATTTTAAAAACAGGTATCGCCGATGCTTCTGGTACAGTAGGTAATACATTAAGACCTGGAACTTTAAAATTAAAAGACCTAAACAATGATGGTGCCATAAATGATTTGGACAGAAAAGTTATTGGTAATGCCTTACCAGATTTTCAAGGAGGTTTTGGTTTAAATTTTAGATATAAAGGCTTTGATTTAGCCACGTTCTTTAATTACCAAGTTGGAAACGACGTTTATAATACAGGTAAAATACAATTCAATCAGTTTAGAAGAGTTTCTAATGGTAACTTATTACAAACTATGAGTCTAGAAAATAGATTTACCTATTTAGATATTGATGGCTCATACACCGGCACTCCTGGTGGCATTGTAACCGATTTAGAACAATTAAGAGAAATAAATCAAGGTAAAAATATCTGGTCTCATGCCAGCCATGGTATTGCTGCTGCGGTTATCCATGATTGGGCTATTGAAGATGGGTCATTCTTAAGATTAAATAACGTAACTTTAGGGTATAGTTTACCTGAAAAATTAATCTCTAAAGTAGGGTTATCTAAAGTTAGAGTATTCGCAACAGGTAGAAACTTACATATATGGACTAAGTATTCTGGGTACGACCCAGAAGTTAACTCAAGTAGCAACCCTTTTACTCCTGGACTTGATAGATCATCTTTCCCTAGAGCGCGTTCGTACACTTTTGGAGTTAACTTAACATTTTAATAAAAAAATTAATTGATATGAAACTTAAACTTATTTTAGCTATTATACCTATTTTTATAATAGCTACTTCATGCGACAAGGACTTTTTAGAGCCTGACTCCATTTCAACATTTGACCTCGATTATATCTATTCAAATGTTGATGATGCCAGAAATGGTGTAAATGCCGTTTACTCTTATTTTAACCAAGATGCTTTTAGGTCAAGGTTATCAAATAACATGACAGGTAGTACCGATATTGAAATTGGATATCATAATGGTGAATATGATAATGGTAGACGTGAAATCTGGAACTTAGATGCTCTAGCCTCCAATAATGATTTAAACATTGTTTGGACTTATGCGTACAGGGCTATTAGAGATGCCAACATTGCAATAAAAGGAATTACAAACAGTGGTAACTTGAATTCGACTGATGTTAATGTAAAAAACACCTTTAATCATTTACTAGGTGAAGCCCACACATTAAGAGCTTATTGGTATAGTATGTTAGCATTTCACTTTGGTGATGTGCCTTATGTTACCGAAGCTCCTGTAGCTGGTGCCAATTTCTTTTTTCCTAAAACAAATAGAAATGAGATTCTTGCTAATGAAATTCAAGCTTTAATTGATATTGAGGCAAACATGCAATGGAGAGAAGCTGTACCATTTTCAATTGAACAAGTAACTCGTGAATATACTTTAGGTATGATTGCACGTTTAGCACTGCAACGTGGTGGTTATTATTTAACTCCAGAACTTAATATGGTAAGAGATAGCGACTATTTAGATTACTATAACATTGCTAAACAATACAGCAAAAAATTAATTGATTTGAAAGACAGACCACTACCTACAGATTTTGGACAAATATTTTTAAATCAAAATAAATTAATTGTACCTGCTGGTGATGATGAAATCCTGTTTGAAGTACCATTTGCTAATGGCGGTGGTGATGTGGGTTGGAATATTGGTATTCGAGTTGATGGAGGTACCGATGCTAAACATGCCTATGGATCTGGAAGTAATTATATGGCTATGCCTCCTACTTACTATTTATCATTTGACAGTAAAGACAAGCGTAGAGATGTAACCTGCGGCTTATTTAAAGTTACAGTAGAGGATGTAAATGAACATGTAGGTATCAATATATCTCAAGCTAAATGGAACAGACGCTTATTACCAACGCCTCCAGGAAGAGAGTCTGCAAAAGGAACCGGTATAAACTGGCCAATGATGCGTTATTCAGATGTTTTATTAATGTATGCTGAAGCAGAAAACGAATTAAACGGACCAACTTCAGAAGCGCAAACTGCTTTTAAAAGAGTTAGACAACGTGCTTTTAATGAAGAAGATTGGGCAGCTAAAGTAGATGGGTATGTAACTCAAATATCAGCTTCTAAACAAACATTCTTTGATGCTATTGTTGACGAACGCGCTTGGGAATTTGGTGGTGAAATGATACGTAAATACGAGCTTATACGTTGGGGTATTTATTCTGAAAAAATACAGGAAACTGTTGCAGACCTAAAAGTGTTAGCTGATAAGGCTTTCAATGGAACTGGTACTGGCCCAGACTATATGTATTGGAAAAATGACACAAGTGGTAAGTTTGTAATATTGAATCCAGATACAAAAATTTTAGCTGCACCAGATGATACTTGGAATAGAGAATCTTTTTTATTAAGAATGCACGATGACACTAACACGTATCAGGAATGGATTTTAAACGATTATAACAATTATTATAATGGGCCAAAACCTGGGGTTGTGAGATACATATTCCCTATACCAATTAATGCCATTGAAAGTAGCCAAGGAACACTTGCTAACGATGGTTATCAATTTACTAATTAAAAACTTATATACTTATAGATATGAAAAGTAAGAGTAATATTTTTAATCTGAGAACAGTATTGTTTTTATGCTTGATCGTTACCATGTTTAACGCTTGTGATAAAGACGATAATGCGACATACGAAAAAACCCGTTTGTTTCGTCCCGTTCTTAACGAACCATTATTTGCAGAAGGTAATACCATTATTGTAAATATGGGAAAACTAAAAGGTGCTGTTGGTTATACCATAGAGGTAAGTAGAGATACTTTTAACACCATTGAATATACCATAGTAACCGACACTAATTACGTTGAAATAAACGAAAACACGGTTGGAGAAGAATTATTTTGGAATACTAGATATCAAGTAAGAGCAACTGCTCACGAAGCAAACGCTGAATTTGATAGTAGAATTTCCGATTTAGGTGGTGTAAGAACCCAAACATTTCCAAGTATTCTATTTTCACCTAAATCTTATGATGTTATAGATGTTGCTGCAAGAGTAACTTGGGAACCAGCTGGACAAGTTGTTACTGGCATGAAAGTATTTGCTTCAACTGATTTAAGACTAACAACCCCTTTGTTTCCTGAAACACCAGTGACACCTGAGGAGTTTGCTGCTGGAGAAGCCTTTGTGTATGGTTTACAACCTGAAACAGCGTATCAAATAGCTATTTATAGCGGAACTGAACTTAGAGGTTGGGTAAATTACACAACTAAAGTCGCAGATATAGACCCAAGTGGTCCTGGTGTTATAGACATTAGAGCTGATGAAAGTGCTTCAGCGGTTAGTAATGCGGTATCTGCTGCACCAAATGCCTCTATAATATTGGTGAAAAGAGGTGTTGTTTACGATTTACCTTCATCTGCTCTCGACAAATCAATTACCATCAGAGCAGCATACGGCTTTGGAGAAAAAAGAGCAGAACTACACACTACTGGTAACTGGAACATAGCTAATGGAGCTACTATAGACCATATCCGTTTTATAGATTTAGAAATAAAAGGTGAAGACAATAATGGTGATTATGTATTTAATCCGTCTAGTGGAAATACCAATGTAAACGAAGTACTTTTTGACAACTGTGAAATAGGAACCTTGCGTGGCGTGATGAGGTTAAGAGGTGATAATGCCATTATAAATACTTTTGAAATTAGAAACTCTCTTGTTTTTGATATTGGTGGATATGGCATCTTTACTTGTGATACCGATCCAAATACCCCAACTACAGCAAGAGTAAACAATTTCAAATTTGTAAATAGTACATTTAATAAAATTACCATCGGAATTCAATCTAGAACACCTTCTCTATCTGTAGTTATAGAGAGTTGTACTATTGCTAATATTAATACTATTTTCCGTTATAGAGGTGGTGATGGTAATAATGACGTAGCCAATGGTATTGAAATTAAAAACACTATTTTCGGACACAAATGGGATCCTACAGGAACAAAAACAGGTGCTGATCTTGCCGTTGTTGGAACAGAAAGTGGTGGTTTAGGAGGCACAAACTTTACTGTTCAAAACACCTATACAACTACAGATTTCCTTTTTGTAGCAGGGAAAGAAATTGCTGCTATTCCCATTGGGAATGCAGGAACTTCACAATCTGGATTGTGGGCCGATCCTGAAAACAACAACTTTAATATTGTAAGCTCTTCATTTGTAGCTAGATCTACTTCTGGCGATCCTAGATGGCGAGTTAAATTATAATTAAATAAGGTTAAGTTTTTTCTTAACCATTAAAAAATGGATATCTAAAAAGCAATTAAAAACTATTTAGGTATCCATTTTTATTAAAATAAAAATAAGATATGAAATTCCATTTTCAAGCACTATTTATATTCTCGTGCCTATTCTATTCATGCAGCAGTTCCACTCCAGATGATAATTCAGGTAAAGAAGAGAAAGAAGAAATTATAGAAGACAAACCTGTTGCTGTAGTAGAAGAAGCTTTTGCTTTTCCGGGTGCTGAAGGTTTTGGAATGAACACTACTGGTGGCCGTGGTGGTAAAGTATTATTTGTTACAAACCTTAATGATACAGGTACAGGAAGCTTAAGAACAGCTGTAAATACGTCTGGTGCACGTTACATTTTATTTAAGGTTTCTGGAACAATTGAACTAAAATCTGAACTAAAAATAAACAATGGCAACATTACAATTGCAGGACAAACTGCCCCTGGTGATGGTATTTGTTTAAAAAACTACCCTGTTACAATAAATGCTGACAATGTAATTATTCGATTTCTAAGATTTAGAATGGGTGATGAAGCTAAACAAGAAGGCGATGCTATAGGAAGTCGCTTTCATAAAAACATAATAATTGACCATTGCTCAATGAGTTGGTCTACAGATGAAACTGTATCAATATATAACAATGAAAACACAACACTCCAATGGTGTTTTATAACAGAAAGTTTACGTAATTCAGTTCATGGTAAAGGTGCCCATGGTTATGGCGGTATTTGGGGAGGTAAAAATGCCTCATTTCATCATAATTTATTAGCACACCATGATAGCAGAAATCCTCGTTTGGGTGAATACGCAGGCTCTTCATTTGCTCTTACAGATTTAGTCGATTTAAGAAATAACGTTATTTACAATTGGCAAGGAAATAGTGCTTACGGTGGGGAAGCCATGAATGTAAACATTGTTAACTGTTATTACAAGCCAGGGCCCGCAACTACAAAAACAACCCGTATTATGTCAATTGACAAAAATAAAGTTTCAGGGACTGAAGTCTATGATATTTGGGGTAAATTTTATATTAATGGCAACCATGTTGAAGGCAGTACACAAACCTCAAACGATAATTGGACTTATGGTGTGTTCAATCAGTTTCATGGTAGTTATGGTAACGTTTCTGAAGAAGATAAAGCAGCAATTCGTCAATCCGAACCTCACAACATAAACAATAACGTTACTACGCATACCGCTTTAGTTGCTTACGACAAAGTACTTGCCTACGGAGGCGCATCTTATAAGCGTGATGCAATAGATTTAAGAATAGCGACTGAAGTTACTAACAAAACCTATACCTATGAGGGCTCAAATGGTAGCACAAAAGGTATTATTGATACACAAAGCGATGTTGGTGGATGGCCGGTTTTAAATTCTGAAATTGCTCCAGAAGACACTTCGGGTGATGGCATGCCTGATGCTTGGAAATTAGAAAAAAAATTAAAAGTAGCCGATAAAAACCCTAACGGACACGATTTAAGTACAGGCTATGAAAACATAGAAGTTTATATTAATAGCTTAGTGGCTTCAATTACTGAAAATCAAAAATAATTTAGATTTTAACACATCAGAATGTTTAAGAAAATTTGCTTCACAATATCTGTCTTCTTTTTAGTTTATAATACAACTTATGCCCAACAATTAGCTTTTCCAACTGCAGAAGGCTTTGGGCAATATGCATCTGGAGGAAGAGGTGGTTTAATATATAAAGTAACCAATTTAAATGATGGTGGTGAAGGAAGTCTTAGAAAAGGCATATTGAAAAATGGCCCAAGAATTATTGTTTTTGATGTTTCAGGCACAATTGAACTTCAAAGAAATTTAGACATCAATAAAGGTGATTTAACCATTTTAGGGCAAACTGCTCCTGGTGAAGGCATTACCATAAAAGGGTATCCGTTCACCATAAAAGCAGATAATGTTATTGTACGCTATATACGCTTTAGAATGGGTGACACGTTCAAAGTTGAAGGTGATGCATTAGGCTGCAGAAATGCCAATAATGTAATTATAGATCACTGCTCTATTAGTTGGGGAACAGATGAAAACGCATCCTTTTACAATAACAAGAACTTTACTCTGCAATGGTGCGTTATTTCTGAAGCATTAAACAGATCTGTACATAAAAAAGGTGCTCATGGCTACGGTGGTATTTGGGGCGGCGTTAACGCTTCCTTTCACCATAATTTAATTGCGAGTAATAATAGTAGAAACCCTAGATTTAGTGGGTCATCAACTACTGAAAATTCAGAAAATGAATTTGTAGATTTTAGAAATAATGTTATTTACAATTGGGGAGCAAACAATATCTACGGTGGTGAAAAAGGCACTTACAATATTATTAATAATTATTTTAAATCGGGACCTGCAACAACCTCTTCAAAACTAGACCGCATCGTAAGCCCTTCTGAACCTTATGGTAAATTTTATGTCGATGGAAATTATGTAAATGGCTACGGTGCTATTACTAAAAACAATTGGAATGGCGGTGTACAATGTGATAATCCAGAAGCAACTAAATTAAATTCACCT
Organism: Mariniflexile soesokkakense; assembly: GCF_039650365.1. Lineage (NCBI taxonomy): Bacteria > Pseudomonadati > Bacteroidota > Flavobacteriia > Flavobacteriales > Flavobacteriaceae > Mariniflexile > Mariniflexile soesokkakense. The sequence continues at coordinate 381,388 of NZ_JAZHYP010000002.1, forward strand.
ATAAACATTTCAGAAAATATAAAAACATCAAGTGCTATTGATGCTTATGAAGAAGTACTTAAAAACGCAGGTGTAAACCTTTTTAGAGATGCTGTGGATGCTAGAATTGTACACAATACCAAAGAAGGCAGTGCCAACTATAAAAATGGCATTATAGATTCCCAAGAAAATGTTGGTGGATGGCCTATTTTAAAATCTGAAAAGGCAAAAGTTGATTCTGATGAAGATGGTATGCCTGATGAATGGGAAGTTCAAAAAAAATTAGACCCAAAAGCAAGTGATGCTATTTTAAATACTTTAGACAAAAACTACACTAATATTGAAGTTTATACAAACTCATTAATAAATGCCGCTTTAAAAAAAGTAATTAATGGAGAGGCGTTTGACTTTATTATTGACTCCAAAGGGCATGGTGATTTTACCACCGTTCAAAACGCAATCAATGCCATACCAGATTTCAGAAAAACCGAAACTAAAATCTTCATAAAAAATGGTGTTTATAAAGAAAAGTTAGTGCTTCCAACATCAAAAACCAATGTAACGTTTGTTGGTGAAGATAAAAACCAAACCATTTTAACATACGATGATTTTGCCCAAAAACACAACAAGTTTGGTGAAGAAATGGGCACCACGGGCTCCACATCATTTTTTGTTTTTGGCGATGGTTTTAAAGCAAAAAACATCACTTTTGAAAATAGTGCAGGTCCCATTGGACAAGCTGTTGCAGTAAGAGTTGATGGAGACAGAATCATTTTTGAAAATTGCAGGTTTTTAGGAAATCAAGACACCCTATATCTTCATGGAGATAAAAGCAGACAATACTACAAAGATTGCTATATTGAAGGTACTGTTGATTTTATCTTTGGGTGGTCTACTGCCTATTTTGAAAACTGCGAAATATTCTGCAAAAATAACGGCTATGTAACTGCTGCTTCTACTAATCAAAACACAACATATGGGCTTGTTTTTAAAAACTGTAAGATAACTGGCAGCGCTTTAGAAAACACCTTTTACTTGGGGCGTCCATGGCGTGACTATGCAAAAACTGTTTGGATAGATTGCTATATGGATAAACAAATCAAACCTGAAGGATGGCACAATTGGGGCAAAACCAATGCGCAACAAACCACATTTTATGCTGAATATAATTCGTCGGGACCAGGAGCTTCCAACAAAAGGGTGGATTGGGCAAAAAAACTATCAAAAAAAGAAAGCGAAACATTCACTTTAGAAAATGTATTAAAAGGGTATGATAACTGGATTCCTAAATTATAGTCTTGAGAATTTTTACATACTCTTTATAAATAAGATAATGTCCTAAATAAATTATGCCAACAATTTCAACTTTAGTATTTTTATACAATCGATTACAACTAAACATAAACTCATGAAAATTACCACATCTTCTATAGCATTTTCATTAATATGCTTGACCCTATTTACCATAACCCTCAATTCTTGCAAAATCAAAGAAAAGGAAAAGGAAAAAATAGAAACCGACGTTTTTAGTGAGGCTGATAACATTATTAGCTCCATTAAAGTTTTAGAATTTCCAGACAAAACATTTAACATAGTGGACTTTGGAGCTGTTGCCGATGGAGAAACAAACAATTCCGCAGCGATAAAAAAAGCCATTGCTGCTTGTACTGAAGCTGGTGGTGGAAAAGTTATTATTCCTTCAGGTAAATTCTTAACAGGCCCTATTCATCTAAAAAGCAATGTGAATTTACATTTAGAGGAAGGTGCTGAAGTGCTGTTTTCTAAAAATTCAAAAGATTATCTACCCGTTGTACATACCTCTTATGAAGGTCAGGAATTAATGAATTATTCACCATTAATCTACGCTTACAAACAAAATAATATTGCCGTTACTGGTTCAGGAACTTTTAATGGGCAAGCAGGAACAACCAATTGGTGGCCATGGTGTGGCGCTGAACGCTACGGACATTTAAAAGATGCACCTCAGCAAAAAGACGCTCATAACCTACCTCGGTTATGGGAAATGGCCGAAAACAATACCCCAGTTTCTGAACGTGTTTTTGGTGAAGGACATCAATTGCGCCCTTTGTTTATCCAACCATTTGAATGTGAAAATGTATTGATACAAGGTGTCACATTTACGAATGCCCCATTTTGGGTCATTCATCCTATAAAATGTAACTATGTACGCGTTGAAGGTGTAACTGTAAACAGTCACGGACCTAACAATGATGGCTGCGACCCAGAATATTCAAAAAATGTTCACATAAATAAATGCGTATTTAATACAGGAGATGATTGCATCGCAATTAAATCGGGTAGAAATAATGATGGTAGACGTGTAAATATACCAAGTGAAAATATAGTGGTCGAAAATTGCGACATGAAAGATGGTCATGGTGGCGTTGTGATGGGAAGTGAAATATCTGCAGGCGTGAGAAATGTGTATGTTCGAAATTGTAAAATGAATAGCCCAGAATTAGACCGTGCTATTCGCATAAAAACGAACACCTTAAGAGGCGGTTTTGTAGAAAATGTGTATGTGAAAAATATAGAAGTTGGTCAGGTTAAAGAAGCCGTTTTAAAAATTAATTTGTTTTATGCTATTTATGGCCCCCAAGAAGGTAACTTTATGCCTGTTGTAAAAAACATTCATTTACAAGACATTAACGTAGAAAATGGAGGCAAATTTGGAGTTCTTATAAAAGGAAGACCACAAAGTTTTGTAAAAAACGTCACTTTAACCAACGTTCATATTAAAAACGCTGAAACAGATTTATCTGTAGAAAATTCAGAACCTATTATATTTAAAAACACCACTATAAACGGTAAATCATATGAAAACAATTAACAAATCATTTCTTATGAAAAAAACAGTAATTCTATCAATTGTTCTTTTTAGTTTATTTTCTTGTAAATCTAACCAATCTAACGGAAAATTAGATACAAATTTAAAAACCTATGCTGAACTTTCTATTGCACAAGGTGGCGAATGGGTTGATGGTTCAAGAGGACATAAAGAATATAATGCTGGAACTTCTTTTAAAAACGTAAATTCGCTTCAAGTTCCAAAAGAACATACGGACCATTCCTGGTTTCTGCGCTACGAAGGCCCAGGTTGGGAAAATAACCAAATTGGGTATCGTATATATTTAGATTGGAGAAATGCTATTGATATTTACGGTAAAAAAGTAGATTCTTTAGTATTACCTTATGTTGGGCAAGATGGATTTGATTCGTACCACGAACCTGCACCTTGGGGTCAAGATATTCTAAAAGCTGGAAAATCTATGGGTATTGGTGGTTACGGAAGACTTGTAAATGACACTATTGCTCATTTTCAAAGTGTAAAAAATACGTTCGCTAAAATTGAAAATAACAAAACCAATTCCGCTGTAAACATTACTTATGAAGACTGGAAAACAGGTAATGAGACCATCAATTTAAATTCAAAACTGACCATCTATCAACAAGATCGTTATACCAAAGCAGAATTAACTCCTTCTAAAGAAATAACTGGAATTTCAACAGGTATTGTAAAATTCAAAAACATTCCTTTAATCAAAAAAGAAGGTGCAAAATGGGCATATATTGCAACCTATGGCACACAAACTTTGGTAAGCAATACAGACAAATTAGGAATGGCTATTTTTTATAAATTAGATGGAGTAGCACAACAAAAAACAGGTATTGATGACCACTTAGTAGTTTTTAAACCAACAACTAAAACAATAACATATTACTTTTTGGGTGCTTGGGAACAAGAGCTAAATGGCATAAAAACTGAAGAAGCTTTCTTTCAAGATTTGAATAAGAAATTAGAAACATTAGATAATACAAATACCATAAACTAAATAACAATGAAAAATACCACAAAATTTATGGCACTTTTTGCTATTGCTTTAGGTTTATCGACTACAGCATGTAAGAATGCAAAGGAAAACTCTAAAGAAACAGCTGTTGTAGAAAAAATAGTTCCAGAAAACCTAAAATGGTCTGAACGCATGATGCTTTCTGAGATTGAACGTTTTCCTGAAGCTTCTAAACTCGATTTCGTTGATAAACCTCGTTGGAGCTATACCAATGGCTTAGTACTATCCGCAGCTATAAAAGTATACGAACAAACCAATAATGAAAAATTTTACGATTATACATATGCCTACGCTAATGAATTGGTTGACAGCACTGGTTCCATAAAAACCTACAAATTAAGCGATCAAAATCTAGATATGATAAAGTCTGGTGATGTATTGCTTTATCTATACTCTAAAACAAAAGAAGAGCGTTTTTTAAAAGCTATGGAAATTTTAAACAGCCAAATGGAATCCCAACCAAAAACATCTGATGGTGGCTATTGGCATAAAAAAAGATATCCATATCAAATGTGGCTAGATGGATTATATATGGCCGAACCTTTCCATATCCGCTATGCTCAAGAATTCATCAAAGATGAAGCCAAAAAACAAAAAATTTATGATGATGTAGTGCTTCAATTTGATTTAATCCAAAAACACAGTCGCGATGAAAAATCTGGACTTTTATACCATGGTTGGGACGAAAGCAAAGAACAAAAATGGGCAAATAAAGAAACTGGAAACTCACAACATTTTTGGTCTAGAGGTATGGGTTGGTATGGTATGGCCATGGTAGATGTTTTAGATTTTTTACCAGAGAATCATCCAGGACATGAACGCATCATTACATATTTAAATCAATTTGCTGAAGCTATTACTAAAGTTCAAGATAAATCTGGTTTATGGTGGCAAGTTCTAGACCAAGGAGATAGAGAAGGCAACTACCTAGAAGCTACAGGAACTTCCATGTTCACATACGCTTTTGCAAAAGGAGTTCGAAAAGGGTACTTAGATAAAAAATATTTAGAAGTTGCCAATAAAGCTTACGATGCTCTTATAAAAGATTTAGTTTCAGTTGAAGAAAACGGAATTGTTAACCTAAATAAATGTTGTGCAGTAGCAGGCTTGGGAGGAAACCCTTACAGAGATGGTTCGTATGAATATTATATTAACGAAACCATCCGTTCAAACGATCCTAAAGGTACTGGGCCATTCATTATGGCAAGCCTTGAATTGAACAAATAATTCATTTCTTTTTATCAAACATTCGTGACTAATCATAGTACAAAAGAACTAGTCACGAATGTTTGATTATATAAAAACAACAAACACATGAAGCTTTATTCAATCTTATTTGCACTTTTAAGCACTACCCTGCTCTTAGCTCAAAACAACAAACCTTACATATCAGATGTTTGGGTATCCGATAATGGCGATGGCACCTACAAAAACCCAATAATTTATTCCGATTATTCAGATCCAGATGTTGTTAGGGTTGGAGGCGACTATTACATGACGGCATCCAGCTTTAATGCGGCACCTGCCCTACCCATATTACATTCAAAAGATATGGTGAACTGGAAATTAATTAATCATGCTTTACCTTTACAAGTGCCTTTTGAAACCTTTAATGTACCTCAACATGGTAATGGTGTTTGGGCACCAAGTATTCGTTATCATAATAATGAAGTTTATATCTATTGGGGCGATCCAGATTTTGGGATTTACATGGTAAAAACCAAAGATCCTTTTGGTAAATGGGACGAGCCTATTTTAGTTATGGAAGGAAAAGGACTTATAGATGCATGCCCGCTTTTTGATGACAATGGCGACGCATATTTAGTACACGCTTATGCTGGCAGCAGAAGAGGTGTTAAAAGCTTGTTATCTGTAAACAAAATGAACCCAGAAGGCACTAAAGTTTTAGATCCAGGTATTCACGTTTTTGACGGCCATGAAAAACACGAAACCGTTGAAGGTTCAAAATTCTATAAACGTAATGGTTACTATTATATTTTTGCTCCTGCTGGTGGCGTTGCTACGGGCTGGCAATTAATTTTACGCTCTAAAAATATTTATGGGCCTTATGAAGAAAAAGTAGTTTTAGAACAAGGAAAAACCAAAATTAATGGGCCACATCAAGGTGCTTGGGTAGATACACCTAATGGCGAATCATGGTTTTATCATTTTCAAGATGTAGATGCTTATGGTAGGATTGTACACTTACAGCCCATGAGTTGGAAAAATGATTGGCCAGTAATGGGAAAAGACTTAGATGGTAATGGCATTGGAGAACCTGTTATGACTCATAAAAAGCCAAACGTTGGAAAAACTTACCCTATTGAAACACCTGTTGAAACCGATAATTTTGATGGCTTTAATATAGGCCTACAATGGCAATGGAATGCTAATAATGATGTGGTTTGGCACGCTAAATTACCTGGAAACGATTATTTGAGATTGTTTTCTATTAAATCGGTTAAGGACGGTGAAAATCTTTGGATGGTTCCAAACTTATTACTTCAAAAGTTTCCTGCGCCAAATTTTACAGCTTCAACAAAAATAACATTAGTTCCAGAAGAAGCTAAAAGTGGTAAAACAGCAGGGTTAATTATTATGGGAATGGATTATGCAACCTTAAGCATTAGCCATGATGAAAACGGTTATTATATTCAACAAACCGAAGCTATAAAAGCTATTGATGGTGCCGAAGAAAAAGTTATTGTAAAAGAACGATTAAAAGAAAATACAGCCTATTTTAAAGTTGAAGTAACAGCGCCTGATGCTATGTGTCAATTCAGTTTTTCTGAAAACGGAAAAAATTATAAAAAAATTGGCAAACCTTTTAAAGCGCAACCTGGTAAATGGATTGGTGCTAAAGTAGGTTTATTCAGTATAAGCACTCAAGAAGCAAAACGTGGTGGATATGCCGATGTAGCCTATTTTAAGATTACTAAACAATAATTTTATGAAAACCAGAGGCCTTTTATTAATTTTATTATTGGTATTTGAAATTAGCTATGGGCAAAATACATTTCCATTTCAAAATTCTAAATTATCACAAGAAGAAAGACTTAACGACTTAATTTCTCGGTTAACTATCAAAGAAAAAATTGAGCAACTCATGTCTGATGCTCCAGCAATTGATAGACTGGGAATTCCGAAATATAATTGGTGGAATGAAGCTTTACATGGCGTTGCTAGATCTGGTTACGCCACTGTTTTTCCTCAATCTATTACCATTGCTGCTTCATGGAATACCGATTTGTTATCTCAGGTAGCCTCCGTGATTTCTGATGAAACACGAGCAAAACACCATGAATACATAAGACTTGGTCAGCATGACATGTATCAAGGTCTTACACTTTGGTCTCCAAATATTAACATCTTTAGAGATCCTAGATGGGGACGAGGTCATGAAACTTATGGTGAAGACCCCTATTTAACCAGCCAATTAGGACTTCAATTTGTAAAAGGTTTACAAGGGAATGACCCACTAAATTTAAAAACAGTTGCAACAGCAAAACACTACGCCGTTCATTCTGGACCAGAAGCTTTGCGCCACGAGTTTGATGTAGCCCCTAATATGCAAGATCTTTGGGAAACTTATTTACCCGCCTTTAGAACCTTGGTTAAAGATGGACAGGTTTATTCGGTGATGACTGCATATAACCGTGTAAATAACAAAGCTGCAAGTGCCAGTGATGAATTATACGATATTTTAAGAAATAAATGGGGATTTAAGGGCTACGTAGTTTCAGATTGTGGGGCCATTGCTGATATTTGGAAAACTCATAAATTAACCAATGATGCGGCTTCTGCTTCTGCCCTAGCTTTAAAAGCGGGTTGCGATTTAAATTGTGGGAGCTCCTATAAGTTTTTGAATGACGCTATAAAAGAAGGATTGATTAGTGAAAATGATTTAGATATTTCATTAAAGCGACTTTTTTTAGCCCGAATGAAATTAGGCATGTTAGATGGTGATTTAAAAACGCCTTATTCAGAAACTCCTTTTTCTGTAAATGATAACTCAGCACATTCCAATTTATCTAGAAAGGCAGCTCAAGAAAGTATTGTATTGTTAAAAAATGAAAACCAACTGTTACCGCTTTCAAAAGATATAAAAACAGTAGCCGTAATTGGCCCAAATGCAGATAACATTATGTCGTTATGGGGTAATTACAGTGGCATACCAAGCAAACCTGTTACTATTTTACAAGGCATAAAAAACAAATTAAGCCCAGAGGTTAAGGTGCTATATGCAGAAGGAAGTCCTTTAGCAGACGGCATTCCAACTATGGAAGTGATACCTTCAATATATTTTCGTACAGATAATAATATACAAGGTTTAACTGGGCAGTATTTCAATAATATTGATTGGGAAGGAGACCCTTTGTTTGAAAGAATTGATGATAACATTTCTTTTCAATGGGACATTAATACGCCCGATCCTCGTTTAAAAATGGGACATTATTCAATTAAATGGACAGGATACATACTTCCACCCAAAACAGGAATTTATTCTTTTAGTGATTGGGGAAAACCATTTATGGAGTTTTCTATAGAAACCATTAAAGGAGGCGGAAAGCACAGTCACCATGCATCTTTAAACCCAAAAGAAATTCAACTTGAAGCAGGGAAAGAGTACAAAATTGAAATAAAATATAAAAATTATTATGGAGATGCAACCGCACAAATGATGTGGAGCAAACCTACTAATAACCAAAAAGAAGAGGCCTTAGAAATAGCCAAAAAATCCGATGTTGTTATCTTAACTTTAGGTTTAAACGAACGACTTGAAGGTGAAGAAATGAGTATAAAAGTTGATGGCTTTGAAAGAGGAGATCGTACAAAACTAGATTTACCCAAAGCACAAGAAGACCTAATGAAAGCCATAGCCGAAACAGGCAAACCTGTAATATTGGTTTTGGTTAATGGTGGTGCATTAGCCATTAACTGGGCAGCAGAAAATGTACCTGCGATAGTATCTGCCGGTTATCCTGGGCAGCAAGGTGGGAATGCGATTGCCGATGTATTATTTGGTGATTATAATCCCGCGGGAAGATTACCTATAACCTATTATAAATCCATCGATCAGTTACCTCCTTTTGAAGATTATAACATGAAAGGAAGAACCTATCGTTATTTTTATCAAGAACCCCTATTCCCTTTTGGCTTTGGATTAAGTTATACCAAATTTAGTTATAGTAATTTTAAAATGCTATCTAAAATTGATATTAACAAACCCATAAACGTATCAGTAAAGGTTTCTAATATTGGTGATTTTGATGGAGATGAAGTTGTTGAGTTATATCTTAAAGACGAAGAGGCCACTACTCCTAGACCTAATCATCAACTAGTTGGTTTTAAAAGAGTTCATATTAAAAAAGGAGAACAAAAAGAAGTTCAATTTACTATTCAACCAAGGCAACTTTCCATTATTAATAATAAAAATGAATTGGTAATAGAACCAGGTTGGTTCACAATTTCTGTTGGAGGAGAACAACCAAATGTAGCATATAAAAATCATTCCGCTTCAACCGAAAGTATTTCTAAACGTATAAAAGTAGTTGGTAAAACTACAGCTATAGAATTTTAAAAAAACATGAAAACTAAACAATCACATTCACTTTTAGCACTATTCATCTTTACAATCACTTGTTATGTTAGTGCCCAAAAATCTAGCACAATTAATGAAACCAATGTTTACGAAGGCATAGAGTTTAATATGCCGAAAGTAAATACAACCAGTTTTCCAAATTATGAAGTTAGCATCGTAGATTTTGGAGCAATTACTGGTGGTATTATTAAAAACACAGATGCTTTTGCAAAAGCCATTAATAATGTATCAACTAAAGGCGGTGGAAATGTCATTGTTCCTCGTGGCGTATGGTTAACTGGCCCTATAACCTTTAAAAGTAACATAAACCTTCATCTAGAAGATGGTGCCTTAATTATTTTTAGCAAAGATTTTGATGATTACCCTATTATAAAAACCAGCTTTGAAGGTTTAAACACTGTACGCTGTGTTTCTCCTATTAATGCCAATGAAGTAGAAAATATAGCCATTACTGGTAATGGTATTATTGATGGCAGCGGTGATGCTTGGCGACCTGTGAAAATTAGTAAAATGACCGATGGACAATGGAAAACACTTGTTCGTTCTGGTGGTGTAGTTTCAAAAGATGGTAAAATTTGGTTTCCTTCAGAAGGTTCTAAAAAAGGCTATGAAAGCAGCACCAATTTTAATGTACCCGATTTAATTGGTGATGAAGAACTGGCTTCGGTAAAAGATTTTCTAAGACCCGTAATGGTAAGCATTGTTAAGAGTAAACGAGTTCTTCTAGACGGACCAACATTTCAAAACTCACCGGCTTGGAATATTCATCCTTTAATGTGTGAAGATGTCATTATCAGAAATATTAATGTTAGAAATCCTTGGTACTCTCAAAATGGTGATGGATTAGATTTAGAATCATGTAAAAATGCGTTGGTTTATAATAATACGTTCGATGTGGGTGATGATGCCATTTGTTTTAAATCTGGAAAAGATAAAGATGGTAGAGATAGAGCTATTCCTACTGAAAATGTGATTGTAAAAAACAACATTGTTTATCATGCACACGGTGGGTTTGTAATAGGTAGTGAAATGTCTAGTGGTGTTAAAAACGTACACATTTCAAATTGCACTTTTATAGGAACTGATATTGGTTTACGCTTTAAAAGCACCCGAGGACGAGGCGGTATTGTTGAAAACATATACATATCGAACATAGATATGATTCACATTCCTACCGAAGCAATTGGCTTCAATCTGTATTATTCGGGTAAAGCACCAGTTTTAGATGATAATGAAACATCTGATGCTAAAATACAAGAAGAAAAATTGGTTGAAATAAACGAAGAAACGCCCTCTTTTAGAAATATTTTTATGAAAAATATTAATGTAGCAGATTCTGAAACAGCTATGTTTTTTATGGGATTACCAGAAATGAACCTAAAGAATATTTCTATAGAAAATTCTGTTTTCGAAACAAAAAAAGGCATAACACTTATTAATTCAGATGGCATTACCTTAAAAAATGTAAAAATAAAAGCTTCAGATGATTTCGCATTAACTATTTACAATAGTAAAAATATCAAAGCGAGTAATTTTGACTTTACAGAAAGTAAATCTGCTATAAAAGCCTTAGGGCCTAAAACCAACAATATTGAGTTTGATAAAAAAGATATTTCAAATGAAAAGGAGCAAATTCAACAAGGTATGGGATTAAACAAAAAAGCTATAAAACTTCAATAAATAATGAAAAGAAAAGCAGTAATACTATGTAGCTTCATTTTTACTCTGATGCTTTCTGCGCAAGATATTATTCCGTTATGGCCAGAAGATAACATGCCGAACTCTAAAGGCTTGAGTCTTGAACATATTGAAGAACGCGAACGTATTACACAAATTTCTAAACCAAACATGCTAGCTTTTTTCCCTCCTAAAGAAGAGCAAAACGGCAGTAGTGTTTTAATTTTACCATCAGGAGGTTACCATCATCTTACATATAATTTAGGAGGTATTCAATTAGCAAAATGGTTTAATACCCGAGGCATTACAGCTTTCGTGCTTCTTTACAGATTGCCTACATCGCCAGATTTAATAATTAGTGAAAATGGCCCCATCCAAGACACCCAACGTGCCATAAAACTAATACGCTATAATGCTGAAAAATGGCGTTTAGATAAAAATAAAGTAGGCCTTTTTGGCGCATCGGCTGGCGGACATTTAGCTTCAACCATTGCTACTCATAATGAAGATTTATCAAAAATTAATGATGATGTAGATTCATTGTCGTTTATTCATGATTTCATGATTTTGGTTTCTCCTGTAATCAGTTTTGGAGCATATACACATAAAGGCAGTTTAGAAAATTTATTAGGAGATCATGCCACTTCAGAAAATATTCATAAATATTCAAATGAATTTCATGTTACCGAAAACACACCGCCTACTATTTTATTTCATGCTCAAAACGACCCTGCTGTAAACCCTATGAATAGCCTATTGTTTTATGAACAAATGATAAAGCATCAGATTAAGGGCTCGCTACACATTTTCCCTGAAGGCAAACACAATATTGGCATATATAATGAATCTTCTTTAACCGACGAATGGAAAACTATCTGTACAAAATGGTTGAAGGAAATAGCCATAATAAAATGAAAAATAGTATCCAAAAATACAAAATATTAGTACTTGTAATTTTAATTACAACATTTTCAAGCGCGCAAAATAACAACATTTTATGGTATGAAAATGCAGCGAATAATTGGAACGAAGCCTTGCCTATTGGTAATGGCAGAATTGGAGGCATGCTTTTTGGAGGTGTTGAGAATGACAAAATCCAACTAAACGAAGAAACCGTTTGGGCAGGAGAACCTGGGAATAATATTCAAAAAGATCATTATCAAGACATTCAAAATATTAGAGCATTACTTTTTAGTGACAAATACGAAGAGGCTCAAAAAGCTGCACTTCAGGCATTCCCAAAAGACACTCCAAAAGATAATAATTATGGTGTACCCTATCAAACCGTTGGAAACTTAAATCTGCATTTCCCCAATCATAACAATCCATCTAATTACACAAGAGAACTAAACATTGAAAACGCCATTTCTACAGTTAGTTATACCATAAATGGTGTTCATTACAAACGGGAATACTTTGTATCGTTTCCAGACCAAGTTATGGTCATTCATATTACAGCCGATAAACCTAAGAGTTTGAGTTTTGAAATTTCAACAGATAGTCCGCTTAAAAACCATACTATTTCAGCAAAAAAAGGATTGATTGACTTAAGCGGCACAGGAGATGACCATGAAAACAAACAAGGAAAAATCAACTTTACCACTTTGGTTTACCCTAACGTAATTGGGGGAAAAATTACCAAAAATAACCAAACGATTATTATTAAAAACGCCGATGAGGCTACCTTATTTGTGAGTATTGGCACCAATTTTAAAAACTATAAAGATTTAAGTAATTCTGCCGATAAAATTGCTAAAGTATTTCTTGAAAAAAGTAAAGGAAAATCCTTTGAAACCTTAAAGAATTCACATGTTAAAGATTATCAAAGTTTATTTAACAGAGTATCTTTAGAGATTGGAGATGCTGCAAACAGTACATTGCCAACTAACAAGAGATTGGAAGACTTCGAAAAAAAAGAAGATTTATCATTGGTGTCTCTATATTTTCAATTTGGACGTTATTTGCTTATTTCAAGCTCAAGACCTGGTGGACAACCAGCTAACTTACAAGGTATTTGGAATGATAAATTATCTCCACCATGGGACAGCAAATACACGGTAAACATTAATACCGAAATGAACTATTGGCCTGCTGAAGTGACCAACCTGTCAGAACTGCACCAACCATTATTTTCTATGCTAGAAGATTTATCTGAAACAGGTAAACTCAGTGCCAAAAATATGTACCACGCCCGTGGATGGAATATTCACCATAACACTGATATTTGGCGTATTGCAGGTATTGTTGATGGTGGTTTTTACGGACTTTGGCCCATGGGTGGCGCATGGTTAAGTCAACATCTATGGCAGCATTATTTGTTTACCGGCGATAAAGATTTTTTAAATAAATACTACCCTATTTTAAAATCGACTGCCCAATTTTATGTAGATGTACTTCAAGAAGAACCAAAAAACAAATGGTTGGTGGTAACACCTTCTATATCACCAGAAAACAAATATATGGGTAGTGCCGGAGTTACTTACGGAACCACAATGGATAATCAATTGGTGTTTGATGTATTTAGTAATGTTATTACAGCTTCTAAAACTTTAAATACCAATATTGAATTTGCCGATTCCTTAAAATTATTAAAGAAAAGACTGCCACCTATGCAAATTGGAAAACATAACCAATTGCAAGAATGGATTGAAGATTGGGATAAAACAGACGATACGCACCGCCATATTTCTCACCTCTATGGACTATATCCATCGGATCAAATATCACCTTTTAAAAATCCAGACTTATTTAAAGCTGCCGAACAAACCCTTGAGTACAGAGGAGATGTTTCAACAGGTTGGTCTATGGGTTGGAAAGTAAATTTTTGGGCACGAATGCTTAACGGAAATAGAGCCTATAAACTTATAAAAACGCAGCTTACTTTAGTTGAAGACGGAGCAAAATCCGGTGGTACTTATCCTAATTTATTTGATGCACATCCACCCTTTCAAATAGACGGCAATTTTGGTTGTACTGCTGGTATAGCTGAAATGCTTATACAATCACATGATGAAGCTTTACATTTATTACCTGCATTACCAGACACTTGGAAAGAAGGTTCTGTAAAAGGACTAAAAGCAAGAGGTGGATTTGAGGTGGATTTAGATTGGGAAGACAATGCTGTGAAAACATTCAAAGTAACATCTAGTCTAGGCGGTTATTTAAGAATTAGAACTACTGAAATATTATTGGATGCCAATGGTAAAGAGCTTGCAAAAGCTTCAGGTAAAAATACTAATCCATTCTATCAAAGTCCGGAAATAAAAGAACCGTTGATTTCTAAAGAAGCCCATTCATCAACTTTAAATCTGCCAAAGTATCATTTGTATGACATTGAAACTACAAAAGGAGGCGCTTATACTTTCAAAGCCAAACACCAAAAAGTAACAGCTGTTTATTTAATTGGTGATTCCACGATGGCAGATTATACAGGAAATTACGACCAAGGAAAAGATTATATGAAAACAAGATTTCCTGTTACAGGCTGGGGACAAGTTTTTCAACCGTTTATGGTTTCCGATAGTTTGTATAAATTAACGAATCTTATAAAAACAGATAGCATTTTTGTTGATGACAGAGCAAGAGGCGGACGCAGTACCCGCACCTTTTTTCAAGAAGGCAGATGGCGTTCGGTTTATGAAACCCTTAAAAAAAATGATGTTGTTATTATGCAATTTGGACATAACGATGCGGCTAAAGAAAAAACAGAACGCTATGTAGATGTTGAAGGTTACAAAGAGTTTTTACGATTATTTGTTAGCCAAACTAGAGAAAAAGGAGCCATACCAATTATTTTAACACCCGTAGCCAGAAACTATCCATGGAAAGATGGCGTTTTAAACGATGTACATGGTGATTACGACCAAGCTCCTAAAGATGTAGCTGCAGAATTACAGGTGATGCTTATAGATTTAAACAAAAAATCAAGAGACTTTTTTACTAAAAAAGGAGAATCTTTTGTAACAGACAATTATTTCATGAATCTCCCTGAAGGCAAATACGAAGCGTACCCTAAAGGGCAAAAAGACAATACCCATTTTCAGCCAAAAGGCGCTACAGAAGTTGCAAGACTGGTATTTGAAGGGTTGCAAGAATTAAATAGTACAATTAAAAATTAAGATAAAGATGAAGTTTTTTCTAAGCTTATGCGGTGTATTATTTCTTATGGGCAATACAAGTTTTGCACAAGACAAACCAACTTATCCCCCATATACTATTGAATTAACGTATCAAAAACTAAAAAAAGATTATCCTTTTATTACGACTATTGAGCCTTTAAAATCAAACAAAATCAAATCAAAAGAAAACATCGTTTATAAAAAAACGAACACTTCTAAATTAAAACTTGATGTTTACATTCCTAAAGGTCTTTCTAAAAAAACCTACCCTGCAGTTTTATTAATTCATGGTGGTGGTTGGCTAGTAGGCAGTAAAGAAAATGAGCGGGTTATGGCTCAATATTTAGCATTAAATGGGTATGTAGGGATTTCCGTTTCTTATAGATTAGGATTGGAAGCAACCTATCCTGCGGGCGTTACTGACTTAAAAGATGCCGTGAGATGGATGCGCAAATATGCAAAAAAATACCATATTAATCCAGATAAAATTGCAGTATTAGGCGCTTCTGCTGGTGCGCAATTAGCCGCATTAATTGGGGTAACTCCTAACTCATCCATTTATGGCTATGACACATATATTTCTGATGAAATTCAAGCCATTGTTAATATAGATGGTATTGTCTCTTTTATTCATCCAGAAGCTGCTGCTGAATCAAAACCCGGTAAAGTTTCTATGGCTGGCACTTGGCTTAATGGTGAAAAAGAGGAAAATTTCAAAAATTGGAAAGAGGCTTCACCATTAGAATATGTTGGAAAAAACACACCTCCTACTCTTTTTATAAATAGTGCACAACCCCGTTTTCATGCGGGTAGGGATGATATGATCGCTATTTTAAACAAGTATGACATTTATAACGAAGTACATACCATTCCAGATAGTCCACATTCCTTTTGGTTGATGCATCCTTGGTTTGAAACTACATTAAATTATACCATTAACTTTCTAAATAAAGTTTTAAAAGATGAAAAATAATAATTCCTTTAGCAACAAAACAATGCAACAAATAATTGCATTCTATCTATTAGCTTTTTTCTATACCTCTTTTGTATTTTCCCAAGACAAAAAAACAACAATTTATCTTGTTGGCGATTCTACCATGTGTTTATATGATGAAAGCAGGTTTCCCCAAGAAGGTTGGGGCATGCCTTTTGCGAATTTTTTCGACGATACTGCAGAAATTGAAAATCATGCAAAAGGTGGTAGAAGCACCAAATCATTTCTTGATGAAAACAGATGGCAACCTATAGTTGATTCCCTAAAGACTGGCGACTTTGTATTAATACAGTTTGGACATAACGATTCAGCCAACTCTAAAGACCATCCCAATCGTTATGCTTCACCCGAAGATTATAAAAAATATATGGGAAAGTATATTAATGAATCCAGAGCCAAAGGTGCTGCAATTATTTTAATAACACCCGTTACCCAAAGAAAGTACAATTCAAACGGTGAATTAATAAAATCTCATAAGGAATATTGCGATGCGGTTATTGAATTAGGAACCGAGTATAACGTTCCTGTTATAGATTTAAACACAAAAAGCCATGAATTGGTTAAAAAAATGGGACCAGAGTTTTCGAAAAATTTATATATGATTTTTGAACCAAATGAACTCCCTCGTTTTCCAAAAGGATTTAATGACACGACCCATTTTTCTGAGTTTGGAGCACGAAAAATGGCTGAATTGGTATTACAAGGCATTAGAGAACAAAATTTAGAATTGGTAAATTATGTTGTTAAGCCTTATTCTAGACAGTAAATTAATAATCCTAGGACTATAATTTTATAAAAACACACCATAAATTATTTACATAATTTTTCAAAAAATTCAATTGCCCAATTTATTATATGAATTAATCATTTATATTAAAATCTAATTTAGTTTCCATACCGAATAATAAAAACAAAACACAACTTACTTTACCACCAACTGCTTTGCGTAGTAAGGAAAATGCTTTTGTAATATGCGCTTCAACGGATTTTATTGAAACGTTCTTATACTCGGCTATTTCTATATTGGTAAGTCCCTCCTGCTTACTAAGTAAAAAGATTTCTTTACATTTTGGGGGAAGGTTTTGTATTTCTAATTTCACCAATTTTATTACTCTTTCAAGAGATTGTTCATCTTCATCTTCCACACTAGCCGAAAGAGCGCTTATATATTTGTTCTCTAAAGGAAAAACTGATTTTTGTTTACGATAGTAATCTATAAATTCATTGTAAACCGATTTATAAAGAAAACTACTGATTTCAAAATCTGGGTTGAGACGTTCACGCTTTTTCCAAATTCTAATAAAAACATTTTGAACAATATCTTCCGCAGCATCCTGGTCGTGAACAAGGCCAAACACATACACACATAATTTATGATGATAGGTATCCATCAAAAAAGTATAGGCTTTGGAATCGCCTAATTTTAATGCTTCTATAAGTTGCAAGTTGTTAGAAAAGCTTTTTGACATATATTAAAATGATAATAAACGATATGGTTTATTGCGAAAATATAAAAAAAACTCATAAAAAGTTAGGGTTATAGAAAGTTGATACGTATTAAGGTAAATAATGTATTAAATGATTAACCCTAAAATCGAAAACTTAATAATTAAATTCCTTACCAATCAAGCATCAGCCTCTGAATTGGATGAATTAGAGCTATGGATACAAGATTCAAATAACAACCTTTTGTTTAATACTTATGTTAAGATAAACTATGCCATCGAATTTAATATGAGAAAGTTCGATATCAATAAAGCTAAAGATAAATTAAATGAAGAAATAGGTAATGACAAAAAGGTAATTAAGCTAAAAAAAATACGTCAAAAAATACGCTATGCAGCTGCTATTACTATCGGTATATTGGCTACTAGTTACTTCTTTAAAGGTAATTTATTTGACACTTCCGTTGATAATGGTCAAAAGGTTACAAAAACCATTGAAGCTGGCACCGACAAAGCTACTTTAACATTAGATGATGGATCTATTATTCTTTTAGAAAAGGGAGATGCATATCAAACACATAACGTAAGCAGTAACGGAGAGCAAATAGTATATAATGATACAGAAATAAACACTAACAACATTAAATATAACTACCTTACTATTCCTAGAGGAGGTCAGTTCTTTATCAAACTATCAGACGGGACTAAAGTTTGGTTAAATTCAGAGTCTCAACTTAAATACCCAGTATGTTTTAAAAAGGGTGGTGCTAGACAAGTAGAATTAGTTTATGGAGAGGCCTATTTTGATGTATCACCTAGCACAAACCATAATGGAGCAAAGTTTAAAGTGTTAAATCAGACACAAGAAATAGAAGTATTAGGAACAGAGTTTAACATTAAATCTTATAAAGATGAAACCAATATTTACACAACGTTAGTAGAGGGTAAAGTAGAGATAAACACATCAAAAGGCAAGCAATTACTAGTTCCAAATCAACAATCAAATTTAAATATTACAAATAACGATATATCTATTAGCGTAGTTAATATAAAAGAAGTAGTGTCTTGGGTTCATGGCGACTTTGTTTTCCAAAACAAACCTTTAAAGGATATTATAAAAGTTTTGTCTCGTTGGTATGATATTGAAATTGAAATTGAAAACAAATCCCTTGAGGATATAAAATTCAACGGAGAATTAAGTAAATCTCAAAATTTAGAAGAAATATTACTATTAATAAAAAACACAAATTATATAAACCAATATGAATTAAATAACAAAAAAGTAATATTGAAGTAAAAAGAAAGAGGGAAAGAATATCAACATCTCACCGCAAATAATTCTCCCCTCCTTTAGTACGATTAATTAATTAAATGTTTAACTAACTAAAACTATGTAAATTTATGGAAATTAAATTAACTAATGCTTACTTTCTATTTAGAAAGCGGTTATTAATGATTATTATGAGAACATTCATTTTTCTATGTTTCTTTTCAATGTTTGGCTTTACACCAAATAACATTTTATCACAAAATGTTAAAATTGTTATAGACACAGATAAAACAGCTACCATTGATGATGTTTTTAGAATAATTAGCGACCAAACAGATTACAAATTTATTTACCAAGTAGATTTGTTTAAAAACTTGCCTAAAGTTCAATTAAAAAAAGGAATTATTGAGGCAAACACATTGCTTCAACAAAGCGTTTCTAGTGCGGATGTTCTATTTGAAATTACAAATAAGAACAACATCGTTATTAAGAAAAAAACACCAGATACTTTTTTCTCCATCTTAGAAAATAAAAAAACTCAAAACTTACAAATTTCAGGTACAGTAAAGGACGAAAATGGGCAACCACTTCCAGGTGTGAATATTCTTATTAAAGGGACTTCTAATGGAACCCAAACCGATTTTGATGGAAACTATAACATTAAAGTTGAAAATTCTAATGCTATTTTGGTATTTTCTTTTATAGGCTTTATCACCCAGGAGGTAGCTATTGCTAACAGAACTGTTATTAATGTTAGTTTAAAAGAAGATGTTGCAAAATTAGACGAAGTTGTAGTTGTAGGTTACGGTTCGCAAAGGCAAAAAGATGTAACAGGCTCTGTGTCATCAATGAAGTCTGAAGATTTTAATAAAGGTCCGCAACTAAGTGCACAACAAGCTATGCAAGGAAAAATGGCTGGTGTTGTTATCGCACAAAATAGTGGAAAACCAGGAGGTTCAAATACGGTTAGAGTGCGTGGAGGTACATCTTTAACTGGCGTAAATGATCCCTTATATGTTATTGATGGTGTACCAATTTCCACAACAGCTGGTGTAAGTTCTGCTAATATTAGAGGCAATGGAACAGATTTTTTCGATCAAGAACCTACCAATCCTTTAATGACAATAAATCCTAATGATATTGAATCCATTACGGTTTTAAAAGATGCCTCTTCTACAGCTATTTATGGATCTAGAGGTGCCAATGGCGTTATTGTTATCACTACTAAAAAAGGAAGCTCAGGAAATTTAAAGGTTACTCTTGACGTAACAGGAGGTATTTCGACAGTTGCCAAAAAACTAGATGTTCTTTCTGCTGATGAATACCGGCAAATCAATGATGATTTAGGGCTAGCTTATTCAGACTTAGGAGCAAACACAAATTGGCAAGATGAGATTTACAAAACTGCACAAACTCAAGATTATAATTTATCATTTTCTGGTGGATCTGGAAAATCAAATTATAGAGCATCATTGGGTTATGGTAATCAAGAAGGTGTTTTAAATGGTTCTGAACTAGAAAGAGCTAATGCAAGAATTAATGTCAACCATTCTGCTCTAGATGATAAATTAACTTTTGATTTAAGACTTAACTATGGTAACACGTTTTCAAATAACTCACCAGTATCTAACACTGTAGGAAGTGAAGTTGGAACTAGTATAAATTATGAGTCGTATGTTTTTAATCCTACCTATCCAATTTATGATGCTGATGGGAACTACAACCATGTTCCTCCATACAGGGTTAATCCAATATCATTTGCAAATGATGTTATAGATGAAGTAACAAACAATAGGCTGATAGGTAATTTATCTACAACTTATAATATTACAGACCCCTTAAGTGTAAATATTAACTTAGGCTATACACGCCAAGCTATAAACAGAAACTCATACATCAACAAAACAAATCCATTAGGAGAAGGTTTTGGTGGTTATGCTAGTGTTCAAAAACTAGAAGATTATAGTAAATTAATTGAAACCATTTTAAGGTACAATAATACTTTTGGCAAACATAATGTTGATGCTATTGCAGGTTATTCTTGGCAGTATTTTATAAATGAAGGTTTACGGAATGTAGCTTCAGGGTTCTTATCAGATGAATTCAAATGGTATAGTTTACAAGCTGCAAGCACAATAAGTAATGTTTCTACATTTAAAGGTAGCAATACTTTAATCTCAATGTATGGAAGAGTTAATTACAATTTTGACGATAAGGTTTTAGCTACCGCTACTGTTAGAAGAGATGGCTCTAGTAGATTTGGTTCTGGAAACCAATGGGGTGTTTTCCCTTCGGGTTCTTTGGCTTGGAGAGTTTCAAATATGGGCTTCTTTAAATCAAATACAATTTCCGATTTAAAAATAAGAACTAGTTATGGTATCACTGGAAACCAAGAAATAGGAAATTTAAACTCTCTTACCACACTAGGTGCTACTAATGCAGGTTACATAGTAGGTGGGCAAAGAGTTACTACTGTATTACCACAACAATACGCCAACCCAGACTTAAAATGGGAACAAACATCTCAATTTAATACTGGTGTTGATTATACTATACTTGATGGTAAAATTCGAGGAAGTATAGATTATTACAGAAAGAAAACAACCGATCTTTTATTACGTTTACCTGTTCCTTCACCTACAGCTGTTAGCACGCAGTTAGCAAATGTTGGTAGTGTTGAAAATAAAGGTATAGAACTAGAAATTTCTGCAGATATTATTGATAAAAATGATTTTACATGGACATCCTCATTTAACTATAGCAGAAACAGAAATAAAGTTTTAAGTCTTTCCAACGATCAATTTCAAGGAAAAGATATTCAAATAGCACCATTACAAGGGCAAGGTTTATCAGGAATTTTTGCGCAACTAATTAAACCAGGGTTAGCTCTAGGAACTTTTTATGGCAGAGAATTTATTGGAATAGAAAACGGTGCAGAAATACTTGGAGATGAAGATAAAGTTATTGGCTCTGCACAACCAGATTTCACCTTTGGTTTTTCAAATTCATTTACTTACAAAAATTTAACGCTTGGTTTAAATTTTAGAGGGTCAGTTGGTAATGATGTATTTAATTTAACAGGAAATAACCTTGGATATCTAAGTAATCTTCCTGGTAGAAATGTATTTAAAGAAGCCTTAACCAGTGGTGTTTTAAGAAGCCAACCTAAGCGCTATTCTTCTCGTTGGATAGAAGATGGATCATTTGTACGTTTAGACAATGTCACATTAGGCTATAATTTTGATCTTGAAAAAATTCCAGCCTTATCTAGTGCTCGAATATTTATTACGGGACAAAACTTGTTATTATTTACTAAATATTCTGGATTAGACCCCGAGGTTAATTCAGACATATCAGGGACTGGTATAGCGCCTCTAGGAGTTGATTATTTAGCTTATCCTAAAGCTAAAACAATTAGCCTTGGATTAAATGTATCATTTTAAGAATAACTTAAATTATAAATTAATATCATGAAAATATATAATAGAAAATTAATATTCACTTTATTTGTTTTTGCATTGTGCTTATCCGGATGTACAAATTTAGATGAGGAAGCGTTTGGAAGCTTATCTCCAGACACTTATTATAATACAGAAGAAGAAGCACTATCTTCAGTAGTTGGTGTATATCAAGCATTATCTAGTGTATCCAGTATTGATCGTCCTTGGAGACTACAAGAATATGGAACAGATGAATTTGTTATTCCAGGAAGAGCTAGTGGAGGCTGGTTTGATCAAGATGTTATCGACATTGTTACACATACCACAACCCCTGTAAATGCAGATGTAAATAGAGGCTGGAACTCACTTTTTCAAGAAATAGGTATAGCAAATGCTGTTTTAGAAAGCTTACAAGCATCTCCCAACAGGGAAAACCTAAAAAGTTTAATAGCTGAAACTAGAGCACTAAGGGCATATGGATACTTTTTTGCTATGGATCTTTGGGGTAATATACCAATAGTAACAGTAGCGAGAATAGACCCCAACAACTTACCCGCAACTAGGCCAAGAACAGAGGTGTTTGAATTTATTGAGAGTGAAATGTTAGCAGCAATTCAAGATTTACCTTCTGTTACCGAGGTTAATAGAACAAGCTACTATCCAAGATTTACCAAAGAAGCCATACAAGGTGCACTAGCGTCAATGTATTTAAATGCTGAAGTGTATACGGGAACACCTAGATGGTCTGATGCTGTCGCTATGTGTAACAACATTATAAATACAAACGCCTACGATTTGGAAGCGGATGTGGTTGATAATTTTAAATCTACTAATGAGGAAAACTCAGTGGAGTTGATTGCATCATTTTCTATAGACCCAACACAAAATGCAGGGAACAATCAATTTATATTGTACACGAATCATTCACCAGGTAAAGCTAAATACAACTTACCATTTACTCCTGCAAATGGCTTTAGTACATTTCCAGAAGCGCTTAACAGGTATGAAAACCAAGATAACCGTTTGTTATTAATTGAGTATGGTCCACAATATTACTTAGATGGTGTGACGCCATTAACATACCCGGACGGCACACAGTTAGACATTATTCCTGTTCAAGATTTAGTAAGTGCTGCAGATAATGAGGGATATAAAGTACTTAAATACACCCCAATTGGAGCAGCATTCTCTGGGTTTAATGCTGACAACGATCTTGTTTTAATGCGTTATGCTGAAATACTTTTAATAAAAGCAGAAGCTTTAGTTAGAGATGGCAATATAACCCCTAGTGTATCATTAGGTTTGGTAAATGAAGTGAGAGAACGCAGTAATGCTACACCACTTGGTAGTTTAACCTTAAAGGATATTGAAGACGAAAGAGCAAGAGAATTTTTGTGGGAAGGACACAGAAGAAGAGATATGATTCGTTTCGGAACATACTTCACAGGTACTTGGTCCTTTAAGCCAAACACAACTGAGGCATTTAGAGGTATTTACCCAATTCCTAATATACAAAGATCTGCAAATCCTAATCTGGATCAAAATCCAGGATATCCACAATAATTAGTTTAGTTTGTTTGAGTTAGTTTTTGAAATATTACCCATGTAATTTATTAAATGTAAATCACATGAGGTAATATTTTTTTTATAATAGTATCTTTTCTGATTTTTAATTTAAATAAAAACTCCATGAAAAAGCCTTTTAAAATTATAGTAATTATTTGCTTTTTTGCATTTACAGTGTTTCAAATCAATGCTCAAAACCCTAAAATTACTATTCCTAGAGACACCTCTTTTAATGTAAAATCCGATTACAAAAAAAATATAAAATATTTTCCTTACATAAAACCTGCAAAAGATTCGTTACCAAAAACTGTTAATGAACAACGAGATGTGGTTTATACCACTTTAAAAAACACACCATATGGAGATAGAGATTTATATGTAGATGTATTCTATCCTAAAAAATCCGGCAAGTATCCAGCATTAATAATGGTTCATGGCGGCGGATGGCGCGCAGGCAATAAATCATTACAAATACCCATGGCACAAAAACTTGCAGAAAGAGGTTATGTAACAGTTTGTGTAGAATATCAACTTTCAATGGAAGCAAAATACCCTGCGGCAGTTTTCAACATTAAAAGTGCTATTAGATGGATGCGAGCCAATGCCAACAAATATGGGATTGACACAAACAAAATAGCAATATCGGGTTGTTCTGCAGGCGGTCAATTAGCCATGCTCGTTGGACTCACCAATGGTATTGATGACAAGGAGGGTAATCACGGTAATTTTGGCTTTTCTAGCGACATTCAAGCTATTATTGATATTGATGGGGTTGTAAACTTTATGGCACCAACATCTTTAAACTTAAACAGGAAATATAATTCACCAGATATTGAATGGTTAGGAGGTTCATTTTATGAAAAACCTGAAATATGGAAAGATGCCTCCAGTATTTATTGGGCTAATGAAAAATCACCTCCTATTTTATTTTTAAATAGTGGTTTTCCAAGGTTTCATGCAGGTCAAGATGAGTTAATTGGCATGATGACTGATTGGGGGATCTACACCGAAGTTCATAAATTTAACGAAGAAATTCACACCTTTTGGTTATTCCACCCATGGGTAAACCAAACCGTTAATTACATAGATAATTTTTTAATCAAAGTTTTAAATAATTAGGCAACCATAAGTTTTATGAAAAACCCAATCATAGTTAAACTAATTTTAGTTTTCACATTCGTTTCTCAATCTATTTTAGCACAAACATCAAACCCAGATAAATATAAATATGAGTTTACCGTCGCTAAAGATGGCAGCGGCGATTATAAATACATTCAAGATGCTATAGATGCCATGCGTGTATTTCCATTAGCACCCATCACCTTGTATATTAAAAACGGGATATATACTGAAAAAATTGAATTATCTGAAAACAATACTGATGTTACTTTTATAGGTGAAAGTGTAGATAAAACTATCATAACATTTAACGACTATTCTGGGAGAGGGAAACATATAGGCACTTTTAATTCTCATACTGTTAAAATATCTGGAAACAGATTTAAAGCTGAAAACATCACCTTTGAAAATTCGGCAGGAACAGTTGGTCAAGCAGTAGCTTTGTATGTTGATGCTGATATGGCCATATTTAAAAACTGTAAATTTCTTGGAAACCAAGATACCATTTACTTAGGTGGTGAATATTCCAGACAACTTTTTGAAAACTGTTATATTGAAGGTACTACCGATTTTATTTTTGGCCCTGCAACTACCGTTTTTAAAGACTGTACCATCCATTGTAAATCTAATTCCTATATCACAGCTCCTAATACAACGAAAGGCAAAAACTATGGTTTTGTGTTTCTTGATTGTAAAATCACCACTAATGACACTGTTACTAAACTTTATTTAGGAAGACCTTGGCGTTATTGGGGAAAATCTGTGTTTATTAGATGTACATTACCCGAACAAATTACGCCAGAAGCTTGGCATAACTGGGGCAATGCTGAAAATGAAAAAACAGCATTTTTTGCCGAATATAAATGTAATGGAGAAGGTTTTAAACCAACAGAAAGGGTGAAGTGGTCACATCAATTAAGTGACAAAGAAGCTAAGAGCTACACGTTAGAAACTATTTTCAATTCTTGCAATCCTTGGAAGTTCTAAATAAAAAAGCCACTTAAAATAAGTGACTTTTTGTGACTAACTCAAATAAATGATAGTATATTAAATACCATGTTTATTTTTCCAACTGTTATATTCTGAACCTATTAAACTAGCTGGCCAATTGCCATACCAAGAATAACCATTTCTTCTTTCATACGATATCTCAGCAATCGTTTTTCTTGGGCCACCGCCCTCGGCATCTGAAACTCTACTACAGAAAAAAGGTTCATTAGGCCCAAATGTGTTAAATAATGCCTGATATGTATGACCTGTATAATTACCTAAAGTGTAAAACCTTGCCCACATCACGTTTCCTGGAGAGTCTACCAATACTTTATCATTACCTACATTTTGTAAACTTTTACCAACTATTTTAACAGATTCGAACCAAGCAACTGCTTTATTAATTGCATCTTTCACTTGTGATGAAGGATTATCTAAAGTCATTAATAAACGTACAATACCAACAGATTCAGAACCGCTATTTGAAGCCAATTCATAATCTCTTGCATCTGCTGGTTTTAAAGTTATAGCATCATGTTGAGCACACCATGCTGTTTTTACACCGTTAATTGTAACTTGAGTGTCTAAAATAACTTGAATACCTTTATCAAATGCAGTTTGCGCTGCAACCACATAACTTTCGTCTACAACATCTAAATTGTTCCTTTTTAAGAAAATATCTCTCATTAAGTTCATAACATTCCCCATAGCATTATCATTATAGGTGATATGACGGCTATAGTTAGTTCTTAACGGATAATACTGAGGCCAACCTCCGTTATCGTATTGCATTTCTAATAAGAAATCTATACCTCTTTCAGCTGCTTCCAAATAGGCAGGATTATTAGTCCCTTTATATGCACTTAGCAATGCTCTAAGTTCTCCAACCGTATGATTATTATCTATTGTTGTATCTGTGTTGTTTTTAGTGTTATTTGCTGTAGTTACCTCAGCACTTGTTTGCACCCTATCATACCCAGAAAAATCATTATACGGTTCTTTAGGCCAACCACCATTATTACGTTGCCATAACAACATGTTTTCTGCTTTTAACGTAGTCCCATACACAGGTGTAACTCCAGATATATTCATAACAAATTGTCCACTTTTACCAGAACCATCTGTAGCCGTTGCTGTAATAGTAACGGTACCGTTATCTTTTGGCGTTAGCAGCCCTTGACTCGATATTTCTGCTATAAATGAATTGGATACCGACCAAGTAACTATTTTATTGGTGGCATTTGCAGGTAATATTTGTACAGATAACTGTTGCGTACTTCCATCTGTTATATCTGTTCCTATAACAGAAATGCTATCAACAAAAACAGGTGGTCCTGTTACACCTGATATTGTAATAACTTTTTCTGCTGAAATTCCTGAAGCATCATTTGCAGTTGCTGTTACTGTTACCGTTCCGTTATCCATAGGTGTTAAAAGCCCTGAACTTGAGATAACCGCTATTGATTCGTTTGAAACACTCCATGTTAAAGTTCTATCAGTAGCATTATTTGGAAGCACAGCAGATCCTAATTGCTTCGCTTTTCCATCTACAATATTACTTCCATTTATAACAACACTGCTTACCAGAATGTTTTTAGAGTTTTCTTCTACAGGACTATCACTACTGCATCCAAGAAAACCTACTAAAAAAATAAAAACCATTAATCCTTTAATCTTTTTCATAAAATTATTTTTACACTTTATTACATTACAATTTATTCACAAAATAACATGTAATCGATTACGCAATATTATATAAATAAAATTGATAATGAAAATTAATTGGTGTTAATTTTCATTAAACACCAAAATAATAGACAAAAGTTGATTAAGGTTTAAGGCATAGGTTTTAATCCCTCCCATTTTACATTCCATTTTCCGTCTTTTGGAAATCCTGGATTTACAATAGTGTTGCCGTCATAACCAGCACACATAAGTGCAATAGCCGAAAGAATACCGCCATTTCCTGGCAAGTACAATGTTAATCTTTCATTTTGGTAATTATGCCCCCCAGGTAGGTAGGTATTAGTAATTTCATCTCGTAAAAGTGCTTTTACGGCATCTTCTGGTCTGTTAAGTCGAGTTGCGGTCATGGCTTCTAGCGGAAAATCCCAACCCCAGGTATGGTTCCAAGTCCAAACCTTGTCTACAATATCAAAAGTATTGTTCATTATTGTAATATCAACATAATTATTTTGAGGTAACGCACTTAAAGCTCCTAAAACGGCTGGATGGTCGATAGTATGTTCGCTTGTTGGTGAATACGAATTAGGCACACTTTCAGCCGCTAAATACACCCCGTCTTTTTGTGCCATTGGCGATAGTTTATCAATAATTTTTTGCCAATCTGTTTCAGGTTCTAAATCTAATCTTTCACGCCATTGCTGTGCTACTTGTAATGCCCACTTCCAATATGCTAACTCCCAAGGCGAATTGAATGTTTCCAATTTATCAAAACATTCTTGTGCTGGAATAATACCTTTCCCTAAAATATATCTATCGTTTTCAGCATCATAATTTGGGTAAGACGCCATAAAATCGGCTGTTGAAAAAATGAGTTTTTTATACTTTTCTAAATTTTCTTTTGATGGATTGTTTCTATAAATCAATTCTGCTAAATAAATAACATGTGGTTGTTGCCATATTAAAAACGACCCGACATTCGATGGTGCTTCTTCAGCATTATGGTCGGTCATTTTTTGCCAACGCACCCCTTTATAGCCTTGTCTTTCTGCAATTAATTTTGCTTTATCATAGGCTATAAAATACCAACCTATACTTTTTTCCAGAAAATCGGTTCTTCCCCAAAGTGGATAATGTGCCGAATGCCACCAATACATTTCCATATGTGGTTTACCATACCAACTGTTATAGGTTAAACCCGTTTCTTGCACTGGATAATTTCCTGCGCATTGCGAACGTGTTAAATATTGCGATAGTACCACGCGTCTTTCAATTTCAAAAGCTCTAGAATCGGTACATTCTGAAAAATCGACCGCACCACCCGATTGCCAGAATTGTTCCCAAGTATTTGTACTGTTCGTTTCAACCTCGTTAAAAGCGATGGCTTCATTATTATTAGCTTGTGAAAAGATTACTGCAACTTCAAAACTATCCTCTGCTGCTGGTTGCATGGTAAAATAATGGTCTTCAATTTTTGTTACCGAAGCTTCTGCATTTAAACTAGCTTCTACAAAATAGCGGTCGTTATCTAAAGTTCTATTGAAAACAAATGCTTTTCCTGTTTGTTTATTTACAGTTGTTTGATGCAATTCGCTATTGGAATAATTTACACCTCTATCGGCAAATTCGTTGGTTGGATATGGAAACCTGAACTTTAATTTAATTCTGTTTTCTTTTAATAATGGTGACTCTATTTTTGCCGCAATACCATCAGTTTTAGAATCTCCATATGTTATTACTTTTACAGGAACACCTTCTACAGTAAAATGACTTTCAATTTTACCAGTCCAAAGGTTTAGTTCTTGATTGATGTCTTTTAAATCTTCTGGTTTAGCAACGGTTCCATCTTTCTTAAGAATTTCTAAACCAACATTTCCTAATTGAAGGCGGTGTGGGTTTGCTCGAAAATAATCGGCTGCAGCCATATTTCTATCATTAGCCCTATCCTGAATGGCATACAAACTATTTGGATTTCCGTTAAAATCGTAACCCTTTAAAGTTTCACTAAACTCATAGTTTTCTATATTTGGAAGTGTATGCCATCCCCACTCCGATTGTGTTCCCAAAGGCACACCTTTTTCATAAAACTCTGGGAACGACTGCAATCCTGTAGCATCTACTGTAAAAGCAAATTTTCCATTCCCAACATTTAAAGACCCGAGCGTATCAATAGTGGTTATTTTAACATTATGGCGTGTCACTACGGCTTTTCTATCTATTTTTTGAGGTGTTTCTGTTTTGTCTTTACACGCGTATAAGCTCAAAAAAAATAAAATTAGAAGTGAAAGTAGATTTGTTTTTTTCATTATTTAGAATTGTTTTAATATTTAGTTTATTTTAAAGATAAAGCCTGAAGCTGTTTCATACTTTCCCCCTTGAGATGCCGTATACAAATAGGTTGGTTTTCCATTTTGAAACAATATTTGTGGGCGTTCTGCGCGCCCATAACGGTTTAAATGTTTTGGAGCTGGTGGCTGTGTTACATATTTTTCTAATTCCTGATAGCCTATTTGGGGTTCAGACCAATGTTTTCCATCATCAGAATCCATGTAAAGCCCTTTATCAATCCCAAATACTCCCAAATCTCTTGCGAGCATTTTAAACTTCCTATCGTACCAAACAAAAGCATCTTCGCATTGTTGATTATTTCCCATATTGTGAAAATCAATCACTGGATTGCCTTCATATTTAATATAAGGCCCGTGCAACGATTTTGCAATGGCCAATCCATATTTTCGATTACCTCTAACTTCAAACTTCGGGTTTACATAACCTTCGGTATCAAACGATTTATAATATAACCAATACTCGCCATTTGGGTGTTTTAAAAAAGATGGATTTGTTGTACAATGATCGTCCCATTCACCTTCGTTTCCAGGATATAATAATGGTTCATCTGGTCGTTTCCATGGCCCATAAAGTGAATCTGAAATTGCCAATCCAATACGCTGTGTATCTAGTTTTCTATTGGAGTTGCCCATAAAAAACAAAGCATACTTTCCGTCAACAAAATGAATATTGGGGTTATGGCAAGTTGTCGCATCCCAATAGCCTTCACCACGAGGAGCCAACACAGTACTTATATATTCATATGGCCCTTCGGGTTTATCTGCTACAGCATGAGCAATTTCCGAACTATTAGTCCAACCACTCATGGTTTTTTCTTTTGGCCATCGTGAAAAAAACACATGTATTTTGCCATCGGGACCTTCAATAGGGCTATTGCACCACACAAAATAATCTTCAAACTCTAAAGCGCGTCCAACAGGGGTTAATCGTTTTTCAAAATCTGACAAGGGAAATTGTTGCATATTTCCGCTAAAAAGCTTACTCGCCTGCATGGGCAAACATGCACCTAAAGAAGCAAGAACTGAAGTTGATATAAATTCTTTTCTATTCATTTAATTTCTCACTAAAGTTACACTCATTAACCCAATTACCACTTCATTTGCGATAGCATTAACCTCAATCTTTTTTAAAGTTTTGTTCCCATTTAACGGTAAATCTAAAATAGTTGCTGCTCCTCCATCAATACCAAAATCGGCAAAACCTTTTATAGCTGTAAAATCTTTAAAATCTCTTGTAATAATTCCAGATTTTAAATATACCCTTGGCGGTTTTGGTGCATCGGTTGTAAAGGCTAAACCATCTACAAAATAATCTTGTTCAATAGGCCACCAATTTTCTGGGTTTTTTAATTCTAATTTTTCAATAGTTCCGTCAATATAAGTGACTATTATTTCTCCGTTAACAAATCTACTCTGCATTGGATTTGTAGTTCCAGCCATCAAAAAATATGCATGGGTTGCTTTACCCGAAAGAGGTAATTCGATTGACTTCGGAAAATTATCCCATTGAGAGACAAAGGCTATATTGCTTTTATTTGCTTCTGAAGGCGTGCTAAAAGGAATATTCTGGGGACTTACAATCGTATTTTTCGCTCCCGCTTTTTGGCGTAATCCAGAATCATCCATAATTGGTTTTATGAACGGGTAACACCAGTTACCAATGCCCTGAGTTGGTATTTGTAGGGTTGGTGATGTTGGTCTCGGGCTTAAATATTGTTGTTCAAAAACATCAGTTAATTTGTTGTTAAAAATAGTTTCTAAAGAAATTTTTTCAAACATAGTGTTTGATGGTAATACATTATCCCAATTTTGAAATCTGGAAATTTCCTCTTTTTCAGGAACCACTTTTAAATGAATAGGTTGCCACCTTAGCATATCGTTTTGTTTCAATTGAATAAAGAATGTTCTACTTCCTTCTATTGAATTAATTGTGAAATCTAATTGATACTTTGTTCTCTTTACTTCTGAAATTGAAACTTGTGGATCGTAAACTTTAACAATTTCTGCTTTTGAAGTTTTAAACTGAAGTTTTTTATTTTGATGTCCTTCAAATTCAAATTTAGATTGCTCTAGCCTATCGCCTTTTAACTTAATTTCGAGAGTATATTGTTTTTGATACGGACTTTCAATAATAATTTTAGGATAACCAATGGCTGTTTCATCAAATTTCCATGCGACTTTTTGATCGTTAATTTTAACATACTCGACACCTTCATTTAAAACATCAACAGAAAAATGAAGTTTCATGTCTTTTTTAAATTTTGAATGGATAACATATCTATGCCCCTTTTTTAATTTACTGTAAGCAATAGAAATATCTGGAATATCTAACGAAGCATAATTCCAATCTTTAGGGAAGCCTGATTTTATATACAACGTGTTTTCAATAGCATTGGGTTGAATCCCAAACAAACCTTCCACTAAAGAACGTGCAGCCATGGCAATGGGGTCGGCAAAATCGCGGTACAATTCGCCTCGAATCGCATCATAATAAGACAACTGTTGAAAACTCCCAGGTGATGCTCCTAAATACATACTTTCAACTAAGGCACTTTGCCATAATTTAAAGGCTTCTTCGCTTCTGCCACCTTGCCAATACGCTAAAGCCGCATGTAAATTTTCAGCTAGTGCTACATTGTTAACAGACCATGTATAAGGTTGCCAGTTTGTTGTTGAAACGAGCTGTAAATCTTTAAACGGCAAACCTTCAGCTTTTACGGGAATATGTGGTATTTCAGTATCAACATACCTCAAAGATTCATAGGCTTGAAATGGGTTTGCAACCTCTTCATCTAAAGCGTGATAAATAGTCCAAAGTCCTGGAGTATCATGCACCAATTGCCCTCCTAACAAGTCTTTGTATTCTGCAAAAACACCTTTTTCAGGTATCCATAATTTACTTTCTATAGCCGATTTAATATGTTTAGCTTCTTTGGTGTATGGCTCGGGATTTTCACCCAAAAGTTTAGCAATGCTTGCTGCTAACACATTACAACTATAATTATATGCGGAAGCATAGGTAACGCCGCCTCCAGAATATTGCAACGCATCACTCGCCCAAATGGTGGCGTAAGCATCGTAAAGCCCATCATTGTCCGCATCAAAATTTCGTTTTTCCCAAGCGATGTGGCGCTTTATAACAGGCCATATTTCTTTCATAAAATCCAAATCGCCCGTCCATTTATAATGACGAAGGATTTGATTAATAAACACCGAATTCATATCGTAATGATGCGCTACTGTGTTATTATTCGGGTGTCTACTAATATAACCACTACTAAACATGGCGGTTCCTAAAACTTCTTTTTGTCTGGCGAAATTTCTAAACGTATCCAATACCACAGGACCTGTTTCGGGTTCTATAACTTGTGAATTACCATAAGCTTTAAAATGTGTTTCAGCTCTATCATGCCAGCCTAATGGATTGGCAACTGAAGCACCTCTCCAAGCATTTAGGTGCATGCGCCATGCTATGGAACCATGCAAAAAGGCTGGCGATTCCCAAATAGCGTCACCAGCAATTGCTAAAGCACCACCCAACGTGTTGATATAAATATCTGGGGTTTTTAAAGCAACTCTTGAAGCTAATTGCCTTACTTTTTGTAGAGCTTTATTAAATTCTGACTCTAATTGTTTTTGGGTTGTAGAAACAACGGCATCATTATTTTCTAACTTCCATAGTAATGTGTCATTAGAATTCAAATTGATTTTACCAATTATGACAGGCAACTTATCAACTTTAGATTCAAATAATTCAATGGGTTTTATTTCAAGATTTGCATCAACAAGTTTCACATCAGACTTTGGAAAATAGCCTACTATATTTCTATTATTTCCTGTTTTTTGTTTGTTGTTTTCCGAACCAAAATTCAACAAAAAACTTTCGTTTTGAAATGTATATTTATTATTAATACAATATTCAGGTTGCAAATAAAATACCGATTCTGGGTCGGCGCCAATATCACCATCACGACTAAATTTTTTGCCACTGGCACCACCATAGAGCCAAACCAAATCGACATTTTTAGGAATGTTTTCGGTTTCAACTTTCAAAATCATGGATTCGTTTTCGGCATGAGCAACCACTTGTATTTTAATAACGCCATTTTGCAATAGGGCATCCCTAATCTCATACAACATAACCCCAGGATTGTATCGTGTCTCAATAGAATCGGAGGTTGTAATCCATTTGCTTGATGTTTCAGTTATAATTCCTAACTTAAAATTACCACCCATACCAGGCATATAAAGTGCAAACTCAGGCAAATCGCCCGCTTCAACCCTAAAACCTGTATTGGTTCCATATAAAGCTCTATTAAACTTTCTGGAACCGTTTTTTAAAATAAAACTTTCGCCCTCAGGAGCATAATGGATTTTTCTGGTTTTAGTATTTGAAGTTGCTTCTTCTTGAGCCGATACTTGAAATACCATGCCAATTAAATGAAATAAAAAAAAGTATTTTATACAGGATCTAAATATGTACATCTAAATAATTTATTGAATGAATTCTGATTTCAGCAATTAATTACACCACTACTTTTTTGATTTTAATTGTAGTGAACTATCATTGATTTCAAATTCATTTGCTTTCAATAATTGAATAATTTCGGCTCCTGCCAATAAAACTGGCCCGTAACCATGTGCTGCAAACACATTAATAGGTCTATAATAATAAAAGGCTGGATCAAAGCCCATACCGGTACCAACACAAGTACCTTCAACATAACCTTTCTCATTAACTTTTGTAGACACGGCATTCCACCCAAGTATCACCACAGGCGAATAAGCTGCCTTATCAATATAACCTCTGTTAATGGCTCGGGCAATAGCATATGTGTAAATGGCCGTTGCAGAGGTTTCTAAATAAGTATCATTACGATCTATTAACTGATGCCAAAAACCTGTACCGTCTTGATAATGTACCAAACCTTTTATGTGCGCACGCAATTGTTTTAAAACATCTTGGTATCCAGCATGATCTTTAGGTAAAACTTCTAACAATTCAACAAGCGTCATAACTGCCCAACCATTGGCACGTGCCCAATGAAATTGCGGATGTTCTTCCATTGATTGTACCCACCCATGCATGTATAAACCATTTTGACTATTAAACATTCTTTCTGAAAATTGACGTACTTGTTTCACAGCATCGTCGTAGTATTTTACATCGTCTGTTAATTTGCCCATTTGTGCCAATGCCGGTACACTCATAAACAAATCGTCTAGCCACAGCGTATTAGGTTGCGGCCTGTTTCTAGCCAATGTACCATCTGACAATCTAAATTCTTTATTACTTATGTATTCCATAAAGTTATCAATCAAGGGTCTTAAATCTGCATGTAATCCTGCTCTTTGTGCTTTAATCATGGCAGCACAAACAGCCCCAGCATCATCTAAAGCTTCAGGGTGCAGCGATTGAATAATTGGCGAAGGATAGTTTTCATCCTTTTTTAGCATTTTGGTATAAAACGGTGCTATATCGGCAATAAGTTTTAAACGTTTGTTGGTGTAATTGGCGTATTTAGAATCGCCTGTTGCTTCGGTAACCAACAGCATACCTGCATAAGTAACGCCCCATTCGTAACTTGTTAACCTAAAAACTCCTGGCTCAAAAACAGTATTTTCATCTAACTTATTTAGATTGACAACTTCTTTATTAGTTTTCGAATCTATTAATCTAGAGGCTGTTTTATTTTCCAAAAAATTATAAACCCTATCTAAAGTAGCTGTAATAGCTTCAACCGATTGCGCACCGTAAGGTGTTGGATATTCCGGTTGTAAAAGATGTAACGGTGTTGTAACATCATTTAATGGCTCTTGTGCTTTAATATTCAAAGAAAAGCCAAACATAAGAGCTACAATAGTTATTGGTTTTAAAAGGCCAATTCTGCCAAAAGATTGATTTGTTTTCATGTACTAATTAGTTTAATTGTTTAGTTTGTTATTTCAATTTTTATTTCCGTAGATAATTGATTGTTTAGTTGTTTTAGATACGTTTCAAAATACGTTTTATCGGCAAACTTAGCATCACTAAGCTCCCAACAACCAACTGCATAATAACTTATTGGTTCGTTATTTGAAATTTTAAGTTTTGCTAAAAATGTATTAGTTACATTTCCTGTTTCTGGCGCTTCCGTGTAACCTAAATACTTGTCTTTTGGAAGGATTAATGCCATACCTAACCACCAACCTTTGTCATAGGTTTGTTTGTCGTGGGTATATAACACAATAAAAGTGTCATTTTCGTCAATTACAGATAATCGACTATTGTTATTAATATTAACCAACCCTACCGCTAAATTTTCATCACCTTGAAGCCCTGAAACTGCCACGGTATTTTGATAGCCATACATCCCCGGCCAAATGGATGTTTTTTCTTCAACAGTATAGATTCTATCACTATTTGGTTTCCAGTTTTGGTAACTGTAAGTTAAAACAGATTTTAAAGGGCCTTCTGTTTGAATTTTAAATGTGGTTTTTTCAATATTATTAATAGAATCGTTCACCGTAACTCCTAAACGCATTAAATCTGTATCGGTAATCAAGGCATAACCACCAAGTCCAACCGAATTTCCAACAGCTAAAATATCGCGCCCCCAATCTTCCATAACATGGTAATTATCTTCTACTTCTCCTTTAGAATTTACCCCAACCGTTTCTGGAGATATTTGATCCGTTTTTTTGCCAAAAAGGTCTTTAGCATTTCTTCCATCTAAATAATGTCTGAAACCAACTTTGTCGTTTTCCCAGGACGGCCCATCAGTTTGATATCGCTGATAACCTAAACTTTTAGGCAATTCACTAGGCAACAAAACCTCTTCCAAAGCAGGTTTTACAGGGCTATCAATAGCCGAACGCTTTCCAAATCGAGCACTTGTTCTAACCACATAATTGGGTTGTATGTTAACCCATTTTAGTTGAATGACTTTCTTTTCGTTTGAAGAAAAATTAGTGACAAAAAACAGTTCGTCCCAGTTGCCATCACCATCTATATCATTCAATTGCGATGGAATGGTATCCGATCCTGAAACTAGCAGTGGATATATATTGATACTATCGGTATTTTTAAGTTGATTTCTTTTTATTGAAACTGTTTTATCTGTTAATTTAACATCTGAACTGTTTGTTAACAAGATATTGGTTTGTTCTTCTTTTGAAGTTTTGCATGATGCCAAGAGTCCTGCAACAATCACTATGGTTAAGCTACTTTTAATTAGTTTTTTCATCACTTATACTTTTATTTATTAACCTATTATTCCGATTTATAAACCGATTCTGGAAAATCAATTTCAGTTGTGCTTTCCAAAGTTACTTTAGAATTGTCTTTCGAAAATATTTTTACATTATTAAGCTTCCAATGGGCACTATAACTTATTTGCCCTGCCTTTTCAGCTTCAATATGCACATTATTCAACGTGACGTTGCTAATTACTGAACGCTCCATTCCACTAACATTAATAGCTGTTTCAGCGCCTTTTATATGAATGTTATTGAGACTGATATTTCTAAACGTTGGAATTCCTTTTGATGCTGGTTCAACCTTTTGAAGCATTTTTTTCCAATGCTCTGGAATAGAATCTTTATTAAATTCGTCTGGCAATTTTGAGTAACTGTAATTAGGGTTCCAATTCATACCTACTTGCATAAAAGCCCCCACTTTTTCCATGGTAATGTTTTCCATATAAATATCTTCAACCGTACCACCTCTATTGGTTGCCGATTTAATATTCAGGCCATTTTTAGTGCCCAATCCTTGAATGTTGGAAACGTAAACATGACGAATACTTCCAGATGTTTCACTTCCTAAAGTAAATAACCCTGCGCCTTGTCTTGCTATACAGTTTTTAATTACCACATACTCGGTTGGTTTATTAACCCGTTGCCCATCCCAATCTCTACCAGCTTTTAAACAAAAATTATCATCATTACAATCGATGTCACAATTTTGCACCAGTATCCATTTTGAAGAGTCGATATCAATACCATCGGTACTTGGACCATGGCCGCCAATATTATTCTTAATTTTCAAACCATCAACGGTAATATATTCTGAATACAGTACTTGAACCGTCCAGAAACCAGCTCTTTGAACATTTAAATCTTTAACAAAAACATTTTTTGAGTTAGAAACTAAAATAGTTCTTGGGCGTTTAGCATCATAATCTACTATCCAACGCAAACCTCTGGGTTCGTAATCCCTTCTTAAATCCCAATAATAATCCCAAAACACTTTACCTTGTCCGTCAATTATGCCTTCGCCTTCAATAATCACATTTTTTTGGTCAATAATATTTATTAATGCTGCAGGCCATATCATTTCAATACCAGCAACACGAGTATCTATTTCTTTATAGTCCTTAATGTTTTCACTCCCTTTAACTTCTACACCTTTCGGCACTAAAAACCTAATGCCTTCTTGTATAAAAATAGAACCTGTTAAATAGGCACCTGGTTTAAAAGTAACTGTACCACCTCCGTTTTTCGCACAGGCATCAATGGTTTTTTGAATTGCCTCTGTGTTCATTGATTTACCATCATTAATGGCTCCAAAATCGTTTACGAAATAGGTTTTATTGTTAATACTAAAAGTATTTGCCCCTACTTTATATACCCAATCCGGCTTAAACTTATCTTTTAAAACTGTTTTCTTAGTGTTCAGCGTAACATGTTGCTTACACGATAGCATTGAACAAACAATTAATAGAATAGAAAGGCATTTTATTTTTTTCATATTTATAATTAAAAAGAATTAAAGGTAAATTTAGAATAATGAAAAAGAGAATGTATCCTGTA
Source organism: Mariniflexile soesokkakense (assembly GCF_039650365.1). Classification (NCBI taxonomy): domain Bacteria; kingdom Pseudomonadati; phylum Bacteroidota; class Flavobacteriia; order Flavobacteriales; family Flavobacteriaceae; genus Mariniflexile; species Mariniflexile soesokkakense. The sequence goes on from NZ_JAZHYP010000002.1 coordinate 420,284, forward strand.
CATACATGAAATTTTATATTAAACTAATCTCTAGATTCCTATTTAATGTAAGTTAAATAACAATGAAACATACTGTTACACAAACAATAATGCTAGAAGCCTACCAAAAAATTGATTGGATTAGTATATACAGTAACATTTTTATGCTAATTTTGCTAAATACGCTTTATTTTTAAATATATATAAATATTATTCTAGTCTATGTCCCAAATAATAGAAATAAAAATTAATGAATCTTCTCGTATTCCAAAATACAAACAAATTGTAGATTCTATAATTAACGATATTTCAAAGGGAAAATTAAAAATTGGCGAAAAAATACCATCCATAAATGAGTTAAGCGAATCTTGTTACCTTTCTAGGGATACCGTTGAAAAAGCATATAAACAACTTAAGGAGCAAAAGGTTATTATATCTGTTAAAGGAAAAGGTTATTACACAGCTAAAACCGATTTGATTTCTAAAATTCAAATCTTCTTTATGATCAATAAGTTAAGTTCTTATAAAATGATGATTTACAATTCGTTTGTTAACAGTATTGGCATAAATGGCCATGTAACGTTATCTGTTTATCATTGTGAAGAATCGCTTTTTGCCAGAACATTAGAAAGAAACCTTGGCGCTTTTGATTATTATGTGATTATGCCCCATTTTAAAACAGACGATTTAAATCATGTAAGTACCACTAATGTGGTAAAAGATATGATTGAGAAAATCCCTAAAGACAAACTAATAATTTTAGACAATAACAAACTAGAAATTAGTGGAAATTATGGTGCAGTATATCAAGATTTTCAAGAAGACATTTACGATGCGCTACAAAAAGGCTTAAAAAAACTTAAGAAATATGGCAAGTTAGTTTTAGTGTATCCGTTAAAATCAGTTTATCCTTACCCACTAAGAATTGTTCATGGTTTTAGAAAATTTTGTTCAAAATACAACTTCGATTTTGAAATTTTAAACGAAATTTATGACGATATGGATTTAGACAGCAAAGATACTTACATCATTATTGAAGAAAACGATTTGGTTAATTTAGTAAGGCAAGTTCGCGCCAAAGACCTTAAATTAGGAAAAGACATAGGTATTATCTCATATAACGATACACCATTAAAAGACCTTTTAGGCATTAATGTAGTAAGCACCCATTTTAAAGCCATGGGTGAAACTGCTGCTGATTTGGTTTTAAATAATAAAATGGAAAAAGTTAAAAATGTTTTTGAATATATAAAGCGCAAATCTGTTTAACTTTAAGCAAATTTTTTAATAAATTCTCAAAGATTCATCATTGTACATCATAGTACAGGATGGATCTTTTTTTTTTTGAAGATATTTTAGTGAAAAATTATGAATGAAAAACTCAAAACTTTCTTTTTTGCTGCTTTTAAGTATCGCTTTCTTTTTTAATGCTACGGCACAAAATGAACTAAGTAAAAGTTTTTATTTTGGAGCTAAAGCAAACGAAAACAATGCCATTCCCATAAATAGTCCAATCTCTTATAATGATGAGTTAGGGTACGGTTTCGATTTTCAATCTACCGGAAACATAACATTCAAAAAAAACTTCATCACCAGTAAACAAAGTATTTACTTCTCTGTAAAACTTCCCGAAGGCAATTACAAAATAGATGTAGTTTTAGGTGGTAAAAAATGTTCTAAAACAACTGTAAAAGCAGAATCTAGAAGATTAATGCTAAAAGAAATAACTTTAGAAAAAAACGGTACTGAGCAGCACTCGTTCACAGTAAATGTGAGGTCTCCTAAAATTAATGACACAGCACATATTAAAATTAAAGACCGCGATAAAAACCAGCTAAACTGGGATGACAAACTAACTTTGGAATTCTCTGGAACTGCGATGGTTCAAAGTATAAACATAGCGCCTGCTACCAATGTAAAAACCCTGTTTTTAGCGGGAGATTCTACCGTAACCGACCAAGATCAAGAACCTTGGGCATCTTGGGGGCAATTTATTACCAATTATTTTTCAAGTGATGTTGTTATAGCCAATTATGCCGAATCTGGTGCTACACTAAGTTCATTTAAAGGCGCAAACCGATTGAACAAAATATTAACCTTTATGAAGCCAAACGATTATGTTTTTATAGAGTTTGGGCATAACGATGAAAAAATAAAAGGCGAAGGAAACGGTGCTTGGGGGTTATACAAAAACTCACTAATCGAATTTATTACTAAATTTAGAGAAAAAGGTGGTTTTCCTATATTGGTAACACCAACACAACGTAGAGCTTTTAACAAAGATGGAACTTTAAAACCTACCCATGGTGATTTTCCTGATGCTATGCGAAAGGTTGCAGTAGAATTACAAGTACCTTTAATTGACATTACCGAAATGACCACGTACATGTATGAAAATTGGGGAGATGAACCCTCTAGAAAAGCGTTTGTGCAATACCCTGCAAACACATTTCCAGGACAGACAGAAAAACTAGAAGACAACACACACTTTAATGGTTTTGGCGCCAATGAAATTGCCAAATGCATTGCTCAAAGCATTAAAGATTTAAAATTGGATATTGCTCAATACTTAAAACCAGGTTTACCAAACTACAATCCTAAAAACCCTGACAGTTTTAACGATTGGACTTTACCAATGAGCACACGATTTGAAAACACTAAACCAGACGGTAACTAAAACATTATGACACATAAAAATACACTTATTGCATTTTTTACTTTTCTTATTTCTTTAAATTTTTCAGCACAGGAAACGCAAAAAATATACTTATCGGGTAAAGATTTTAAAAACCCCGTAAAATGGGATTTTATGTGTACCGATGGGAACAACAGCAAAATATGGAGCACTATAAACGTGCCTTCAAACTGGGAATTACAAGGTTTTGGAACCTACACTTATGGCAGATGGTATAAAGAGTTAGATGAAAAAGAACCTAGCAAAGAAGAAGGGTTCTACAAATATAAATTCAATATCCCTGCAAACTATAAAGGCAAAAACATCACCATAATTTTTGGCGGAGCCATGACCGATACCGAGGTGAAAATAAATGGTAAATCAGCAGGCGAAACACATCAAGGTGGCTTTTATGAATTTAAGTTCGATATTACCTCCTTAGTGAACTATGGTGCAGAAAACCTGTTGGAAGTTCATGTATCTAAACACTCAAGCAACAACACCGTAAATAATGCGGAACGTAAAACCGATTGGTGGTTGTTTGGTGGCATTTACCGCCCGGTTTGGTTAGAAGTATCACCTAAATCGTACATAGAACATGTTGCCGTTGATGCAAAAATGGATGGTTCGCTTACTGCCGATTTAGACTTTGCAAACCTTCCTAAAAACGCAAGTATCGAAGCTAGCATCACGCCTATTGGAGATACTAAAACACATCCAACCATTAATATTCCTTTAAATCAAAAGGAAAATTCTCAAACCATACATGCCAAATGGAGCGATGTAAACACTTGGGATCCAGAATCACCTAATCTATACACGCTAACTTTAACTTTAAAAACCAAGAACGAAACGCTTCATACCTATGAAACAAAAATAGGTTTCAGAACATTGGAGTTTCTTAAAAAAGACGGCATTTATGTTAATGGTAAAAAAATTATCATGAAGGGCATCAACAGGCATACTATTTGGCCAGAATCCGGTAGAAGCACCGATAAAGCTATTAGTGTTCTTGATGTCAACTTATTAAAAGACATGAATATGAATGCGGTGCGTTTTCACTATCCGCCAGATACTCATTTCTTAGAAGTTTGCGATTCTTTAGGGCTTTTTGTTTTGAATGAAGTAGCAGGATGGCAAAACGGTTACGACACCAAAACGGGCACTAAATTAATTAAAGAAACGGTACGGCGCGATGTCAACCACCCATCGGTTATTATTTGGGATCATGGCAATGAAGGTGGTTGGAATTACAATATAGACCATGTTTTCCATGAACACGACCCACAAAAGCGAATTGTGATTCATCCTTGGGCAGACTTTAATGGCTGGGACACTCACCACTACCCTACCTATTTAACTGGTATGCACCGCTTTAACAATGGCGAAAACGTATTTTTACCAACCGAATTTATGCACGGTACTTACGACAACGGTATCGGCGCCGGTTTGGAAGATTTTTGGAAACGCTATAAGCAGAGTCCGCTTTTTGCCGGTGGTTTTATCTGGGCTATGTTAGACGAAGCTGTATTACGAACCGATTGGACGGGTGACCAAAAATATGATTCCAAAGGCTCGCTTGCTGCCGATGGGGTTTTAGGCCCCCATCGAGAAAAAGAAGGTAGTTTCTTTACCGTAAAAGAAGTGTGGTCGCCTATTCAGTTCGAACCAAAACTAATAACTTCAAAATTTGATGGTTCGTTCCTAATAACAAATGACTACATATATACCAATTTAAACGAATGTAAATTAGAATACCGTGTATTAAAAACGGCTAACAATATCCTTTATACCAACGACAAAGCTGAAGTTATTGACTCAAACACCATTTATCTTGAAAGTATTGAACCTGGAGAAACCAGAAAAATTCATTTTGAAGTTCCTAAAAACTTTTTTGAAGGTGATTGGTTAGAAATTACCGCACACGACAAACATGGTAGAGAAATTTATACTTGGTCGTGGCCAATTCATCGCGCTCCCTATTTTGCCAACAAGTTAATAGCCAAAGTAGCCTCAACAAGAACAGCTACAGCTACTAAATTAGAAGGCAACATTCTTTTATCTAGCGAAAAACTCCGTGTTAATTTAAACGCTACAACCGGCGAAATTACAAGTATTGAAAACAATCAAGGAAATGTACCTTTTGTTAATGGTCCAAAACCTATTGGTATGAAAGCTAAAGTTGAAAATGTTTCCATAGAGCAAACCATGGATGGTGCTGTATGCTTTTTTAACTATTTCGGTGGTATTCATTCCATAAAGTGGACTTTATTTAACGATGGAAGACTAAAAATGGAAATGATTATCTTAAAGGATGCTGGCAGAAATGATGGCTTTGACGGGTCTGCTTTTGAAGATAAAATTAGTAAGCTTGGTATCACGTTCGATTATCCTGAAGAAGGTGTAGAAAGCATGAAGTGGTTAGGAAATGGTCCTTACCACGTTTGGAAAAACAGAATAAAAGGCACCACATTTGGTGTTTGGAAAAAAGACTACAACAATACCATAACAGGCGAAAGTTTTGAAAATTTGGTTTACCCAGAATTTAAAGGTTACCATGCGAATTTAATAGGCGCCAATCTTAAAACAAAAAAAGGAGATGTTAAATTTTTCAGTGAAAACGATAAACTTTTTTTAAGATTATTTACGCCCGATTTGCCTAAACATGCTTTTAAAGGCACTTATCCGCAACCAGAATTTCCAGATGGCAACATTTCGTTTATGTATGAAATACCTGCAATGCGTGCTTTTAAACCTTTAGAACACCAAGGTCCAGAAAGCCAACCTACTAACATTCGAATAAAAAGTGGTGATGATGGCATACCAATGACTTTATGGTTTGATTTTAGGGATAATTAAGCTTTAACAAGAAATACCACTTACAGCACAATACCACTTACAAAAAGCAGCAATAAACAATTTTATGAAAAACGTGTAAGTACAGGATGGTTTAACAAATAATTAACTTTTAATTTGGTATACTAAACTATTTAAACTTTTAAACAACTATTATATGAAATAAAATTACACTACTTCCACCTTCCTCTAATTTTAAAATTGAGTAAAATTCTTCAAAACTCAAAATAAAATTAATTCTATTTGTTATTGTTATTCAATTTAAACAAATAAGAGGCAATCGATTGCGCTTAACATTTAAACTATTTATAAACAAAAACTAAACTAGTTATGAAACAATTATTTTTAAAGTATTTATTTCTTGTTTCTATTGTGCTTTCTGGTCTTGTAGCAAATGCGCAAGAAAAAATAATTACCGGAAACATAAAAGACACAAATGGTGTACCATTGCCAGGAGTTAATATACTGGTAAAAAACACTACACGAGGTGCACAAACAGATTTTGATGGAAATTTCACTATTAATGCTAAACAAGGTGAAATTTTAGTAATTTCTTTTGTTGGTATGAAAACAACAGAAGTTAACGTAGACTCTAAATCAAACTATACCATTACTTTGCAAGAAGATGCAGCGCAACTTGATGAAGTTGTTGTAGTTGGTTATGGCGTTCAAAAGAAAAGAGATGTAACTGGAGCACTTGTTAGTGTAAATTCCGAAGATATAGCATCTCGTCCTGTTAACAATGCCATCGAAGCTATGCAAGGTAAAGCTGCTGGTATCGATATCTCTTCAAATGAACGACCAGGTCAAGTAGGAACAATACGAATTCGTGGGCAACGTTCTATCACTGGATCAAACAGCCCGCTTTATGTTGTTGATGGTATCCCTTTAAATTCTGGAGGTATTGACTTTATAAATCCAGTAGATATCGAATCTATAGACGTATTAAAAGATGCTTCTGCAACCGCCGTTTTTGGATCGCGTGGAGCAAATGGGGTTATTATTGTAACTACTAAAAAAGGTAAAAGTGGGAAATTCACTTTAAATTACGACACTGCCGTTACAACAGAAAGAATTATTGAAAGAGCACCAATTATGAATGCTGGCGACTATATTGAATTACGTCGTTGGGCAAAACATTATGAAACCCCAACGGTATTTCCAAAAGGGAATGCCCCAACTATTGCTAATGACCGTATTATATTTTTTGATACTGGCGATCCTACTGCGTGGGCAAATATCGAGAAAGGATGGGCTGGTGGCACATGGGACGGTTCTAAATTAACCACCACCGATTGGGCTAAATTTGTAACACAAACTGGCATTACCAGACAGCAAACCTTAAGTGTTAGTGGTGGTACTGAAAAAATGAAAGCGTATGGGTCTTTTGGATACATTAATAACACAGGTACTTTAAAAGGACAAGGCTTCAAGCGTTATACAGGTATTGCTAATATTGATATTACACCTACCGATTGGTTTTCTATGGGGGCTAATCTTAATGTTAGTTATGGGGAAACTGAATTTGGTCAATCAACCGTAGGTAGATCGGCTGTAGCAACTTCTGCTGGTATTTACAATACTGCAAGACAAAACTTGCCCTATGCATTTCCTTTAGATGCTAATGGTAATAGAATTCAAAACCCAGGGGCAGATTCTACCATTAGAAACGTTTTAGACGAGCATAAATTATCACAAGATCAACGTTTAACCTTACGTGCTTTTGGTAGTTTTTATGCGCAATTAGATTTCGGCGGACTTATTCCTGCATTATCAGGTTTAAAATACCGTGTAAATTTTGGTCCAGATTTAACATCATTCCGTAATGGTGTATTTTTAGATGGTCAATCTTCAGCACGTTCAGGGACTAGTTTTGCTTCGTTAAATAAAGAACAATTGGTTTCTTATACATTAGATAATTTATTATTATATAACAAAACACTTGGTAAACACGATTTTGGTTTAACCTTATTACAAAGTAAAACACAATACGCAGAAGAGTCAAGCGCTATGTCTGCAGAAAACATTCCAATTACTGAAAGTAAATGGAATGCATTAACCCCTGTAAATGTTAACTTACGAAGCTACTCATCAAACTTTTTTGAAACAGGGCTATTCTCATACATGGGTAGAATTAACTATGGTTTTGATGATAAATACCTTCTAACAGCGTCACTACGTTATGATGCAGCTTCGCAATTAGCACCTGAAAACAAAGGTGATTATTTCCCTAGTGCATCTGTTGGTTGGCGTATAGATAAAGAAAACTTTTTACAAGGTATTTCTTGGTTAAATCAATTGAAACTAAGAGTTGGTTATGGTGTTGTTGGTAATGCTGCGGTAGATGCTTTTGAAACTCAGCCTCCGTTAGCACAAGTATTATACTCCTCATTTTCTGGTGTTAATAACAATGCAAAGCTAGGTAATGTTGAATTAGGTTGGGAAAGAACAACACAATACAACTACGGTATCGATTTTGGTGTCTTTAAAAATAGAGTTTCTGGAACTTTAGAGTATTACACCAGTGAAACCAATGATTTACTTTTAGCAAGAGCAATTCCAACTGTAAGTGGCTTTACAAATACCACTGCTAATATTGGACAAACTGAAAGTGAGGGTATAGAACTTACCTTAAATACTGTGAATGTAAGAACTGAAAATTTTGAGTGGAGTTCTAGCTTAAGTGCTTCATGGCAACAAAACGCAATTACAGAATTACAAAATGGTAAGTTTGATGATATTGTTAATAACCGTTTTATAGGCCAGCCGCAAGGTGTTATTTATGGCTTCGAATCGAATGGAATTTGGAGACCTGAAGATGCCGTAGAAATGCAAAAATTTAATGATGCTGCTGGCAGAACTGTTTTTACATTTGGAAATGCAAGACCCGTTGACCAAAATGGTGATTACTTAATTGATGCTAATAACGACCGTATTATTATTGGAACTACAGAGCCTAAATATATCCTTGGTTTAACAAACACCTTTAATTACAAAAACTTAGAATTATCATTCTTTGTTTACGGTCGTATGGGATATACATTCAACGCTGGGGGCGAAAACTTAAGTGGAAAAACAAGCCAAAGAGTCATTGATTATTATACTGATGACAATACGGATGCTGAATACCAAAAACCTATTTTCTCTGCAGGTACTGGCGATGTTTACAATGGTACTTTAGGGTATAGAAATGGTTCATTCTTAAAAATACGCAACGTATCTTTAGGGTATAACTTTGATGAAAACACTTTAGAAAAAATAGGCATCTCTAGATTACGGTTTTATTTACAAGCTACAAATCCAGGTATGATTTTCTCTAAAGTAGACTTTATTGATTTAGACACAGGTACTAGTTTTTCTAACAGAGGATTTACATTTGGTTTAAATGTTCAATTCTAAGATAAATTTTAAAAAACAAATCATGAAAAAATATAAATCATTATATATAAATTTAGTGCTAGTTGCATCATTAGGGCTTAGCACATCATGTAATCAAGATTTTCTTGAAGAAAATTTAACTACAGCATATAGCAAAGCCTACTATGATACAGAACAAGGCATACTAGACTTAGCTGTTGGCACTTACTATCAAGTATTTGCTTTAGATATGAATAGAGAAGTTCCATTAACTGCAAATGAATCTGGAACAGATGAATTTCGTCTTGGAGGCGACCCTTCAAACAGATTATGGAATTCTTACGAAGCTGGTTTTGGATCGTTTGTAACCGTATCAAACTCAAATACCGTAGCTGCGGAAACAAATTGGAACAATTTATACATAGGTATTGGTAACGCTAATCAATTAATTCAGTCAGCTACTAACATAGTTTCAACCAATGATGCTATTAAAAAAGTAGCTTTAGGTGAAGGCTACTTTATGAGAGCCTATAATTATTTGAAATTAGTAAGACAATATGGTGGCGTACCTCTAAAATTAACTGTTAGTAATACGGTAGAATTAGAATACACCAGAGCAACTCCTCAAGAAATATATAGTCAGATTGTTGACGATTTTACGCAGGCTTATAATTTATTAAGCAATACAGGAGGACCTAATAAAATTACAAAAGATGCTGTTGCTCATTATTTAGCAAAAACCTATTTATCTAGGGCCAGTGAAATTAATGATGCGTGGAACTCTGCAACAAAAGCAGCAGATTTGCAACAAGTAGTTACATTAGCAGACGATGTGATATCTCGCCATCCATTAGCACCAAACTACGTTAATTTATGGGACTTTAAAGCAGCAAATGGTGCTAATGAAAAACTGTCTGAAATAATACTATCTGCCGATTTTAATTCAAACCAATTAACTACGGGTGGTAACCAACAACATTTGTATTTTATTTCTACCTACGATCAATTACCACAAATGATTCGTAATACATCAGGTGGCAGACCATTTAGCCGTTTAGCACCAACGTACTTTACTTTTGATGTTTTTGATAAAGTAAACGATTCTCGTTTCTGGAAAAGTTTCCAAACAAAAGCTGCGGTAAATAATAAATCGGGAAATTATTATGTTAATGGTGACTTAGGTTTTATGTATATTATCAACACCCCTTCAGATACGCGTTTTCCACTTACCAGAAATGATAATACTATAGTTTACTCAAAGACAGGAAAAACAATACCTACAGTATTTGTTGCCTATGCTGGTGATTCATTTATAAATAATAGAAATGGTTTATCGAGTGATGTAAGATTCCCTTCATTAAGTAAGCATATGGACGGATCAAGACTTGATTTTAATAATACTAAAGGTAGTCGCGATGCCATTTTAGCTCGTTCAGCTGATACCTATTTATTTGCTGCCGAAGCTAAAGTTAGATTAGCAAAATTAGGAACGGGTTCTTATAGTGATGCATTAACTTACATAAACACTGTTCGTAATCGTGCTACTTACAAATCGGGAGAAGACCGTGCAGCTTACACTGATGGATCTGCTGCTTGGACTGCTGCTGGACAAGGCACAAGAGCTGTATCATTCATGCCTGAAAACTCATACTACGAGTCTAATAACATTGCTGTAACTACTGCATCCACAAGCTTAAACATTACAAGCATCAACCCACTACCAGCTGCTGATGAAGCTGTTATAACTAAACTTGGCTATACCTCGGACTATGACCGCATGCTTTGTTTAGTTTTAAATGAACGCGTTAGAGAACTTTGTGGTGAATTTCACCGTTGGGAAGACTTAAGTAGAACAAAAACATTAGTAGCAAGAGCTAAGGCGTACAATATAGATGCTGAGCCAAATATTAAAGATTTCCACATTTTAAGAGCGCTTCCACAGCAATTCCTTGATGCCGTTTTTAAAGATGGGCGCCCTTTAACTGCTGCGGAAAAAACAGCAATGCAAAACCCTGGATACTAATCCAACTTGCTAAAAAATTAAAAAAATGGAGGTAAATTACCTCCATTTTTTTTTTATAAATTTACAATTCTTTAAAAATTGATTAAAATATCACCATGAAAAATTTAAAATTTCTAGTATTATTTTGCCTTTCAACTATATTAATAAATTGCAAATCTGCCACAACATCAACTTCCCAAGAAGTAAAAACACCAACAGTTTACACGGTTGGGGATTCAACCGTAAAAAATGGTCGTGGTGATGGTTCTGGTGGTCTTTGGGGTTGGGGCGATTTTATTGGTCAGTTTTTAGACAGTACTAAAGTTTCATTGGAAAATCATGCCTTAGGTGGCACGAGTAGCAGAACCTATCAAAATTTAGGTTTATGGGATGCCGTAAACAACAAACTAAAAGCAGGTGATTATGTTTTAATTCAATTTGGCCACAATGACAATGGACCGGTTAATGATACTATTAGAGCCAGAGGCACCATTAAAGGTATTGGAAATGAAACCGAGGAAATAGATAACCTAATTACCAAAAAACATGAAATAGTACATAGCTATGGTTGGTATATTGAAAAAATTGTAAAAGACGCCAAATCAAAAGGTGCCATTCCCATAATAATGTCTCCTATACCAAGAAACGATTGGAAAGAAGGCAAAGTGCCAAGAAACAATACCTCGTATGGTTTGTGGGCTAAACAAATAGCAAAAAGAAACAATGTTACTTTTATTGATTTAAATGATAGAATGGCTTCCAAATTAGAACACTTTGGAGAAGAAAAAGTTACAGGTACTTATTTTTACAAACGCGACCATACCCATACATCTGCAAGAGGAGCTTTAATGGCTGCTTCTATTATAATTAATGAGTTAAAAACAACTACTAATTCACTTAAAGATTATATTGCTTCCAACCCACAATTAGAGCTTCCTAAAAAGAAAAGCATTTTTTTAATTGGCGATTCTACCATGGCAAGCAGCAGCAACCAAAATGCAATTGGTTGGGGCGTTCCGTTTCCACAATTTTGCGACACAACTCAGGTAAATGTTATTAATAAGGCCCGTGGTGGTAGAAGCTCAAGAACTTTTATTTATGAAGGCTTATGGGAGGCTGCTAAAAAAGAATTCCAACCGGACGATTTTGTATTCATTCAGTTTGGACATAACGATGCTGGAAATATTGATAAAGCCAAATACCGTGGTTCTTTAAAAGGTATTGGAGATGAAACACAAACTGTTGTTAGAGATAGTAGCATTACTGAAACCGTGCATACTTATGGATGGTACATGAAAAGAATGATTCAAGAAACTAAAGAGCAAGGTGCTGTTCCTATAATTTTAAGCTTAACACCTCGCAATGAATGGCCTAAAGGACATGTAGAAAGAAGAACAGAAACCTATGTTAAATGGGCTAAAGAGGTTGCCATTGCCGAAGATGTCTTTTACATAGACGTAAACGATATAGTAGCCAAAGCATACGAAACTTTAGGAAAAGACAAGGTAAAGGACTTCTTTCCCCAAGACCATACACATACTAATTTGGAAGGGGCTACTTTTACCGCCTTTGCTATTGCTGAAACACTTAAAAATTCGAAAGAAATAGGATTAAGAGGATTTATTAATTTAAACAAATAATTAAACATAATATTCTGAAAACTGTTTAGCTTATAAGTATCATAATACCAATTGTATAAAAAATTAAAAGACACCTGAGGTTACCCATACTTATAACCACCACTAAAAAGTGTTACTTTTACACTAAAAAAGATTTAATTTTTAAAAAAAAATACCAAAACAGGATAGTACAGGATAGAAACCGTAATACATAACAATATTTTTGATATGTTAACAATTTCATAAAAATGTTAAAAAACAACCTATGCCTTTAACATTTTTTCAATCAACTAATAAATTAACAACTTTATAAGTCAACCCATAATGAAGAAAAAAATACTCTACTATTTACTTTTCTTACCTCTTATATCATTTCTTACTAGTTGTAGTAGTAAAGAGGAATTTGATAAGTATTATTCAAGACCAGACGATCTTGAGGCTCCAATCTATCAACAATTGGAGGCTCGTGGCAATTTTAATAACCTAACAGCCCTTATTGAAAAAGCTGGATACAAAGACATTTTAAGTAAAGCTGGTTATTGGACCATGATGGCTCCTAATGATGAAGCATTTACCAATTTTTTCCAAGAAAAGGGCATTGCAAATGTATCGAGCATAGATTCTATAACTGCTGCTAAAATTGTTAGATATGCGCTTATCTACAATGCATTTCGTACTGAAAGGCTATCAGACTATCAATCTCGTACAGGATGGGAAGAAGATAATGCTTTTAGACGTAGAACTGCCTATTATGATGGTTTTCAAACCAAAACCGTGAATGGAAATTCGATTGTTGTAGCAGGTTCTAATAGAAACAATACACCAGGTGGTGATTACTACATCCCTGGAGATAACAACAATAAATATTTAACTTATTTTGTACAGGAATATATGGATGCCCTAGGGTTGAGTGCATACGATTATAACTATTTCTACCCTAATTCAACTTATACTGGATTTAATGTTCTTGAAGGAAAAACTGTAGAAGCAGACATTGTAGCAGAAAATGGAATTATACATGAGGTAGACAAGGTCTCTCTCCCATTAATCAATTTAGATCAAAAACTTGAAGAAAGCTCTAACTACAGTCTTTTTAGAAGTTTATTGGAAACAAATTTGGTTAATTATATTTTCGACCAAGATGCTACCACTACCTATCAAAACTTCACAAGAAAAACAGATAAAGCTTATGTAAAAGTATACGATCCGGCACTGTTCTTTTCTCCAAATAACGAAAACTACATTAAAGAGTCTGATAATGATGGGCAAAATGATGCTTACACTATGTTTGCACCAGAAAACACAGTGCTTCAAAAATTTATTGATGATATCCTGCTAAAAAATTATTCCGCCTTAGATAAATTACCAAAATATGTGTTTGAAGACTTCTTTAATGCTCATATGGTTAAAAATGCCGTTTGGCCTTCTCTAATAGCAACATACAGCAATGGTTTGGATGAAGACATCCGAATTGACATAGCTACTGATATAAATGAGGCTGAAGTATTAAGTAACGGTTTCTTTTACGGCACAAACAAAGTGCAAGAGTCAAATCTATTCTTTAGTGTTTATACCTCAGCATACTTAGACCCTAAATTCACTTTAGCTACCAGACTTTACAATGATGGTTCAGGGTATCGCGAAATAATAAGCAACCTTTCAGGTAAGTACACCTTGTTTTTACCTTCTGATGAGGTTCTACTTAACCTTGGTTTTGATTACAACATTAACCGCAGTGAATGGGTTTATACCTCACCTGCTACTGGCACTACAGTTGCTGGAACCTTAGCAAGAACACGCCTATTACGCGTACTATATAACGGAATTATTCCTACACCTAACGATGAGTTAAATAACTTGTCTGGTTCTGGTATCATACGCTCAGGAGATTTTGATTTAGCTGGAGAATATATTAAATGGGAAAACAATCAAGTATTTGCTGCAGGAAATGAAGTTTTAGGAAACCGTGTGAACATTTTAGGGTATGAAGACCAAAGGAATGGTAGAACGTATTATGTAGACAATATTCTTGAATTTAGTGAGCAATTTCAAGGAACCGATATATTTGACCTTGCTGTACAAAATACCCAATTTCAATCATTTGTTCGTTTAATGCTTGGTTCAGGTTTGCTTGACCGCACCGCTGGAACTATTGTAGGAGTAGAATTAGGTACATCATACACCTTTGTTATTCCTAATAACGCAGCTATTCAACAAGCCACTAGAGACGGTGTTATACCTGGAAATACTACTACCGGCGTCCCTAACTACACTCCAACGGCTCAACAAGATATAGACAAATTACAAGACTTTATCAGGTATCACATATTAGCAACTCGTACAGCATCTGACGATGGGCTGATTAATGGCCAAACGGAAACTTTACGCAAAAACGGATTAGGTGAAAAAACATATGTTAATATCATTAGTGCCCCAGGAGAACTAACATTTGTAGATTCACAAAACAGATTATCAAATTATATAAAAAGCGCCAGCAATAACCTAGCCGATCGCTCACTAGTACATTTAGTTGATAATTATCTTTTATATACAGAATAAAATGAAATATAATATTACCCACTTTTTTTACTGTTTTTCATTTGTCTTAATCACTATGACATCTTTACAGCTTTCAGCTCAAGAATCTAATATTATTAGAGGTCAGATATTCGATGAAAACAAAGAACCCCTTGCTGGTGCAACCGTAATAGAACAAGATGCAGAAAAACGTACTATCACTGGTGTTATAACCGATTTTGATGGAAATTTTGCTATTCGTGTAAAAAATACCAAAAATCAGCTGGTAATTTCAACCATAGGTTATAAAACAAAAACCATCACTATTGGCAATCAAAGAAACTTCACTTTTAACATGGAGGTTTCCATTGAAGGCTTAGATGAAATTGTTATTAGCGCAACCAAAACTGCTGACGATGGCTTATTAAGTATTGCAGAGCGTAATTTAACTACAAGTGTTGTTACCATTCAAGCTAAAGACCTTGAAAATACACAAGCAGCCTCTATTGATGAAGCACTTCAAGGTAGGCTACCAGGAGTTGATATTACAGCAACTTCTGGCGATCCTGGAGCTGGTATGCAAATACGAATTCGAGGAACTTCTTCTATTACAGGATCATCAGACCCTTTGGTGGTGGTAGATGGGATGCCTTACGAAACATCCATTCCTGAAGATTTTAACTTCGGTTCTGCAGATGAACAGGGTTATGCCGCACTTTTAAACGTAGCACCTTCCGATATTGAAAGTATTACCATTTTAAAAGACGCCGCTGCAACCGCTATGTGGGGTGCACGTGCCGCTAGTGGGGTATTGATTATTAACACCAAAAGAGGAGCAGTAGGTGCGCCAAAAATTGGGTATAGCTACACAGGCACCATGTCTAAGCTTCCGCGCACTATTCCTATGTTAAGCGGTGATCAATATTCTCAATTAATTCCTGAAGAATTTATGAATCGTAACGGAACGCCTCTTAACACACTTACAGTTAAAGAATTTCAGTATGATCCACAGGAAGTATATTGGTATAAAAATTATGGTAATAATACCAATTGGGTAGATGCCATTTCTCAAACAGGTATTACTGGCGAACATAACATCTCTTTACAAGGTGGTGGCGAAAAAGCGCGTTATTTTACCTCTCTTGGATATTACAATTCTAAAGGTGTAACAAAAGGTACTGGCTTCGACCGTATTAATGGGCGTCTTAACTTAGATTATATCGTTTCTGATAGAATTCGTTTTAAAGCAGACATATCTTATACAAATACAAATACACAACGTAATTATGTAAATGGCACTGGAAGTGGTGATCGTGTTAGAAGCGTAGCTTATTCTAAAATGCCGAACATGAGTATATATGAATATGATGACTTAGGAGACTTAACACCAAATTATTTCTCGCCAGCGCAAAATATCCAAGGAGGTTACTCCCGTACTTACAACCCTGTTGCCTTAGCAGAATATGCTTCAAATGAACAAACAGGTCATCGTATCGTGCCTCACTTTAATTTAAAAGTAGATTTAATTCCTAATAGATTAATTTCAACATTCGACCTTCAGTTTGACTTTAACAGTACTAAAGCCAAAGCATTTTTACCACAAAATGCTACTGGAAGACCGTTTACTGAAACTGTTGTAAACCAAGCTTCAGATGCTGATGTGGATGCTACTAGTGTAACTTCTAAAACCAATTTCATTTATACCCCAGATATTGGAGAAAAACACAACATTCAAACCATATTATCGTTACAATCAAGCGATTATAGATATGAGTCGCATCAAGTGCTTACCTCAAATACAGCATCTGTATTCTTAACAGATCCTTCTGTACCTTCAAGAACACAAAATTCTGAGTTAAGGTTGTACAATAACAACAGTCAATCGCGTAGTGTTGCAGCATTAATTAACACACAATACAGTTTATTGGATCGTTACATTGTAAATGTTGGACTTCGTGGTGATGGAAATTCAAAATTTGGTCCAGATAACCGATATGCTTTATTCCCTTCTGTTTCTGCAAGATGGAGAGTTTCTGGAGAACCGTTTATGGAAAAATTTGATTTTGTAGATGACTTCAGTTTTCGTGCTAGTTTAGGGCAATCTGGTAGAGCGCCTCGTTATGACTATCGTTACTTTAACGTTTACGGAAACTTTAACTCGGAATATTTGGGGTACAATGGTGTATATCCACAAAATATGGAGTTGAGTAACTTAAGATGGGAAACCTTAACAGGTAAAAATTTAGGTATCAACTTACAATTATTTGACAAACGTGTTATACTAGATGTAGATCTTTACAAAAACCGAACTAAAGACCTTCTTTTTCAAAATTTAAATGTAACTACCGTTTCGGGATACTCTGATATTTCCGATCAAAACGTAGGAACTCTTGATAACCAAGGATGGGAAGTAGGGCTATACACCACGCCCTATAAATCTGATAAATGGCGCGTTGATTTCAACTTTAACATCTCTAGAAATGAAAATGTAATTCGTGAAATCTCTGAATTCTATCCAAGTGAGAGTGGTTTTGTTGACCGTAACGGCCAGTTTAAGCGTTTCCTTCAAACAGACAATCCGTTTGGTTCATTTTATGGATACAGATTTAAAGGTGTATATCCAGATTTAGCCTCTACGCAAACCAAAGACGCTAATGGCAATGTTATTACAGGTCCTAATGGACAAATTGTTTATATGCGTTTTAATTACCCAAATACAGACTATTTGTTTCAACCTGGGGATGCCATCTATGAAGACGTTAATAAAGACGGTAATATAGATAGCCGTGATGTGGTATACCTTGGTAACAGTAACCCTAAATTTTCAGGAGGATTTGGACCTTCAATCACCTTTAACAAACAGTTTAAACTATTACTTTTCTTTACTTATCGTTTAAATTATGATATTGTAAATGGTACAGATATGTTAACAACAAATATGTACTCATACGATAATCAAAGTACCGCCACACTATCTCGCTGGAGAAACCCTGGAGATGTAACAAATATGCCACGTGCTGTTTATGGTGCGGCATACAACTGGCTTGGGTCTGACAGATATGTTGAAGATGCATCGTTCTTAAGATTTAGATCTGCAACCTTTAGCTACCAATTTAACAAAGATTTTCTAAAAAGTTTAAAGCTTGAAGATTTAAATATTTATTTCACAGCAGATAACATTTTAACTTTTACCAAGTACCGTGGTCAAGATCCTGAAGTAAATATGCGAGGAGGAGATCCTTTCGGAATAGCTATAGACTATTCTAGAACGCCTCCTACCCGTCGTTTTACAATAGGCCTTAGAACCAGATTTTAATATTAAACTATTTGACACATGCGAACTAAAATTATATACATAATAGCTATTTTTATAGCAACACTAAATTTATCTTGTGATAGCTATTTAGATTTAAAACCTGAAGATGGTACCATACGCGAGGAATTTTGGAAAACAAAAGAAGATGTTCGAGCAGCAGTAATAGGCATCTATTCTGCCATGCTAACCACACCTCCTTCAGAAAGTGACCTTACCCTTTCAGAATATATTTTTATGTATGGAGAGCTAAGAGGAGACATGGTAAGTCCTGGAGGATTCATGTCCGATGATCAAGTTGATATGATTACTTCAAATATTTTGCCTTCAAATGATCTTACTACTTGGTCGCAGTTTTACCGTATCATTAATTATTGTAATACCGTTATAGATTTGGCACCAGGTGTTTTAGCAAATGACCCTACACTTACCCAAACACAACTTAACAATTATTTATCTGAAGTTTTAGCAATTAGAGCTTATCTATATTTTACATTAGCCCGATCTTTTAAAGATGTTCCCTTAAAACTAACAGCAACACTTTCAGATCAAGACAATTTTCAAATACCAACAACCCCACAAGCTGATGTTTTTAAACAAGTAGTTATAGACCTAACCAAAGCAGAGGGTTTTGCAATAGAAGATTATGGTACTAATGCAGAAAACAAAGGGCGTGTAACAAAGCACACCATCAATGCGATGTTAACCGATGTTTATTTGTGGCAAGAAAATTATGAAGCTGCTTTAGTAACCGCTGATAAAGTAATAAATTCTGGAGATTTCGCACTAATAGATGGCAGTTTACAATGGTTTACAACGGTTTTTGCAAGAGGAAATTCAACCGAAAGCATATTTGAGCTTCAATATACCACTCAAAACCTAAATCCGTTTTACTCTATATTTTTGCAACGCCCACAATATCTAGCTGCACCCGCAGTACTTGAAGGTGTTTTTGGTATTGACTTTGAAGACGCTCTAAACAAAGACTTTCGTGGTGAAAGAGCATCTCTAGTACCTGGAACTAATGAAATTTATAAGTATACGGGACTAAACCAAGAGCAACGTAAATCTTTACAAGAATCAGATACACATTGGTTTGTTTACCGTTATGCAGATGTATTATTAATGAAAGCTGAAGCCCTTAACGAATTGAGTAGAGGTGAAGAATCTTTAGCTATTGTCGATTTAATTCGCGAAAAACGTAATGCCATTAATGAAACCGCTCAACAACTATCTTTTGAAGATAAAGATGGTATTAGATTATACATTCTTGCAGAACGCTCAAGAGAATTTGCTTTTGAAGGCAAACGCTGGTTTGACATTTTACGTAATTCACGTAAAGAAAATTATGCCTATCTAAATATCCTATTAGGCATAGCCCTGCAAAGTGCTCCTGCAAATCAACAACAAAGTATAACCACCAAATTAAAAGATTCTAATAGCCATTATCTGCCTATAAATGAAAATGAGTTATTTACTAACAAAGCACTTGTACAGAATCCGTTTTACAAATAAAAAATAAAGTCATGAAAAATTTATTTAATTTACACAATTTATTGAGACTTTCGCTTACAGTTGTTGTGACTATTTTTGTTCTAAACTGTACGTCTGAAAAATTTAAAGAGTCTACAGATGAGACTTTGAACATTACGGAATTTTTAAAAGCTAATAAAGCCGATTACTCGCTATTTTTAGAAATTTTAGAAATTACCGATTATGCTTCTTTTATGAATACGTATGGAACCTACACACTGTTCCTGCCAAGTAATGAAGCTGTTACAAAATTATTAAATGATTTAGGTGTCAATTCTGTTAAAGATGTACCATTAGAAGATCTTAAAGAATTAGCGAAACTTCATATTTTATCTGAAAGTGTTAACACAACATCCTTCACCGACGGTAAAATTGCAAGCCCAAGTTTACAAGGGCAATTCCTTATAACAGGAGCAACATTTTTAGATGGGGTATCAAGTATAACAGTCAATAAAGAAGCACGTATTTCTAACTCTAACATAATTGTTGGAAATGGTATTATACATGTTTTAGATAAAGTACTTCGCGTTGCAAACAAAACCTTAGCTAAAAGCATAGAAGAAGACACATCACTAAGTCTTTTTACTGAAGCTCTTAAAGTTACAGGTTGGTACGACAAGTTAAACCTTCCAGTTACCTACGACAAAGACAGTATTTCTAGCCACCTAAGTGTTCTTGTACAAACCGATGCCGTATTTCAAAACAGTGGTTTAAATACTATTGAAGATTTAAAAACCAAGTACAGCCATTTAAACGATCCAATGAACCCTTTGGATAGTCTTAATTTGTTTGTTGCTTATCGTATTTTACCAGGGCTAAATTATTTAGCCGACTTAGCAGTAACTCCTGCGGCACTAACAAAAGCACCTTTAGAGGTTATATCTTTTAAATTAGTTGCTGATAGTCTTTTAATAAACCAAGAAACCTTTAATGGCGTTTTAGAAAAAGGTGTAGAAATTAATCGTAGTAATAGTGATGTAACAGCCTCTAACGGTGTATTGCACTATGTTAAAGACAACTTTTTTATTAAAAAGAGATTCCCTCTACCCGTGTACTTTGATTTAGGTGACCAACCTGAAATCAGACAACTAAGCTCTGTTTTTAGAAAACCTGGTAATTTTGTTTCATTGAAAAAGAGTGAGCTTAGTGGTGTTGATTGGCCAGACGACCAATCATTAACATATTCTGCAGCATCCATTGGAGACGGTGCTTATCTTGATAGGGCTTGGCATGGAGATATTATAGAATTATTACGTTTTAGAAACGGATTTTTAGACCCTATTACTTTTACTACTCCTGTTATCATTAAAGGTAAATATAAAGTTTGGGTGTCTTACAGAACTAATGAAAGATCTTCACCAGCAACACAAGTTTCATTTAACGGTGAACCATTATCTAGAATGATTAATTTTAGAGAATATGGCAACACCACCGAGCCTGAACGTGTTTTAGAATCTCAAGGTTACAAAAGACATATAGAACCTTCTACAAACAGATTTAATTGCAGATTAGTTGGTATTGTAGATGTTCCAACTACCGGAAGACATAAATTAACATTTGAAGCTATTCAAGACAGTAGTAATGGTCAAACATGGCTAGATGTCGTAGAATTTAGGCCTATAGACATGGACCAATTATATCCTAAGTTTCAAGCAGGTGGAGATGGACTAATCTATCAATAAACAATTAAAATTAACAAAAAATAATAGTTAAACTTAATCCAGTAAGGATGATATCAATTAATACATACATAAAAGGCTTGGTTGCAAGTATTACTCTTGTTGCTGCAGTATCTTGCTCAGACCCTTGGGAAGACCGCAGTAACACGAATGACAATAACCTTAAACAGACCCTTAGCGAACGCATAAAGAACACCTCGGAAACTTCAGAGTTTGGGAAACTTTTAGCTGAAACTGGTTTTGATAATGAGTTGTCTAATTCGAAAACTTATACTGTTTGGGCTCCTACCAATGAAGCCATGGGGCAAGTTGATCCAGTTCTATTAAATGACTTAGCCAGCAAACGTTTATTTGTACAAAACCACATTGCGTTAACAGCTTTTTCATCGGTAAGCAAAAAAGATACCGTAACGGTACAAATGCTTTCAAACAAGTATTTAGAATTTAAAAATGGTACTGTAATGGCAGAAGCGAATGTTGTAACTGCAGACCAATATGCCGCAAATGGCTTGTTTCATATTATTAATAAAGCTTTAGAGCCAAAATCAAACATTTGGCAATATCTAAAAGGCAAAACAGGTAGCAATGCTATGAGTTCTTATTTATTGACTCTAAATGAATTTAACCTGTATAGATCTGATAGTATCGCTAAAGCAAACGAGTTTCATGAAATTTATGCAGACTCGCTTACAAATTCATATCTAACAAATGTTTATAACCTAAATAATGAGAAAAATAAATACACTTTTTTCTTATTACAAGATGATGCCTATAATAGTGAAGTTCAAAAATTAGAACCATATTTAACTAAGAGCAATACAGATTCTACTACCACTTATGCTAGCTATTTTACAGCTAGAGATTTTGCTTTTCATAAAGCGGTTGCACGTGAAAATCTACCAGATACGCTTACTTCCCGTTTTGGAGTTAAAGTGCCTATTAATAAAGCTAACATTGTAGAAGAGGTACAATTAAGCAATGGTATTGTTTATATAATGAGTTCTTTGGATGTACCACTTGAAACACGCTTACTTACAACTAAAATAGAAGGAGAAGTACCAACCGGCTTTAGTAGAAATGATAAACGTGCTAACACATTTTACAGAGAAAAAGAAGATTTAGATGGTGTGTTGTTATATGACATCATGGTTCAAAATCACGGGGTACCTTTATTTGCCATTAATTACAGTGCAAATAATCTATATAGCACCACTTACAAAGTGTACTGGAGAGCTATTAACGATATTCAGACAAACACCTTTCAACAAAGTTTACGATTTGGTGGCACAGTCATGCCCGACGGTACAGTATCCGATCCTATAGCGGAACTTCCCTATACAGATGTTCCACCAAATACATATGATGAAATTTTTATAGGAGAGTTTACTCTTAATGAATCAGGTAGGCTTGACCTTATTTCACTCATTGCCGCTAACACAGGAGTAAACGGTAATAACACGTTAAGCTTAGATTACTTAAAACTAGTTCCAGTAATTAAATAAATGTCTTTTAAACCAATTATTATGCTCAAAATATTGCAACTAACCAGTCTATTATGCATACTGTTATTCGGTGGGATTGACACGGGTCTATACGCTCAAAGTCTTTCAAAATCTACAACTGTAGGGTCCCAAACCAAAGAAGGTATCCAAATTAAAGGCATCATAAAAAATGCTGTAACTGGAAAAGGAATTTCAGGAATAAATATTACTGTAAAAGATTTTTCTGCTTCAATCTCTGCAGAAGATGGAACTTTTACCATAAATGTTCCGCACTTAAACAGTTTACTTATTGTAAGTGGTCAAGATTACCAAACTAAAGTTTTTCCTTTAAAAAACAAAAACACTGGATTAGAAATCACTCTTTTTGAGGCGAGTTATTCTCAGTTTTATCAAACCGCGAATTTACCTGAAAACAGCAAATTACAATATAACAACCCAAATGCAGCTCAAGTTGTAGACTTTGAAAAAGATCAGTGGAGCAACCCTGTAAACCAATCTATAGGCAACTTTTTACAAGGTCGTATTGCAGGGCTTAACAGTGTTGGAAAATCTGGTGTACCCGGAGCTGGAGCGTATTTAACTTTAAGAGGCTTCAATTCTCTTTACGCAACAAACAAACCTCTAATCATTTTAGACGGAATGATATACGATGATGAGGATTATGGCTCAGGCATTATACAATTCAATGGCACTTCCCCTCTTTCTATGTTAGACGTTAAGGATATTGAAGATGTTACTGTTTTAAAAGACGGATCTTCCTTATATGGTACAAAAGGTGCTAATGGTGTTATCATAATCACCACAACACGCCCTGTAGATTTGAGCACAAAAATTGATTTCACTATGTATGGTGGCATCAATCAAGATCCTCAGGAGTTACCAGTAATGAAATCGGGTGCGTATAGAACATATTTATCACAATTGTTGGCATCTAGGGGCGATACACAACAACAAATTGCAAATAGACCATGGATGCTTGATAATACCGATAGTGGTTCATATTATCAGTATCATAATGAGACAGACTGGCAAGACAAGGTGTTTAAAGCAAGTGAAAACCAAAGCTATTATTTAAAAATTAGAGGTGGTGACGATATTGCAAAGTACGGCATCTCTGTTGGCTACCTAAATAGTGAAGGTGTTGTAGGCAATACAAGTTTACAACGTTATAACACAAGACTTAATGCTGCTTTACGCTTAACGGAAAAACTTTCGGTTGACGCTAATCTATCGTTTATTTATAATACAGAAAACCAACTCGACCAAGGGCAAGCCTACAAAACCAGCCCGATGCATTTAGCACTTACAAAATCACCTTTTGTTGCAATAAACGCTATAAATGCTACTGGTGAAGTGTCGCCAAATTTAGCAGATGTAGATATTTTTAATGTTAGTAATCCTGTTGCCATCATCAACAATAGTATAGGGATTAATAAAAACTACCGTTTCTACGGAAATTTAAATTTCCAATATGATATAAATAAATCATTAAAAGCAAATCTATTAGTTGGCCTTACCTTAAACAAGGAACGCGAAAACTTTTTTATTCCAGATTTTGGAGTAGCCGATATTATACTACCCACAGCAATTGCAAAAAACCGTAGTGGTAGTGAAGTGCAACAATATTTTTCAATTTATACCCATGGTTATTTAACCTACAACAAAAGTATTGATTACAAGCACAATTTTAATGTAAAGGTTGGTTTGCGTACACAATCAAACGAATCTGAGAGCGATCTTGGTTTAGGTTTTAATTCTGCTACTGATGATTTTACCACTGTAAGTGCTGGAAGCAATTTATTAAGACAAGTAGGTGGTGCATTAGGTGAATGGAATTGGGTTAACAGCTATTTAAGCGCAGAATACAATTATGCAAATAAATATTACTTAACCATGAATACATCTTATGATGGGTCTAGCCGATTTGGAGAAGACATTAATTTTGCTGCATTAGGTTCTTTATCTGCTGCATGGCTAATCTCTTCTGAAGGTTTTATGAAAAACACAAGTGCCATAGACCTGCTTAAACTCCGTACAAGCATTGGGCTAAGTGGTAATGACGATATAGGAAACTATACCGCACAACAACTTTACGTTTCTCAAAACCTATTAGGTATTCAAGGCTTAGTTAGAGGAAATATTGGAAACCCAAAATTAAAATGGGAAACTGTACGTAAATTTAATTTAGGAGCTGATTTGGCTTTATTTAATGAACGTTTCAATGCATCAGTAGATGTTTACGAAAACAAAACCACAGATATGATTACCTACGAAACTATTAATACAACTAGTGGTTTTGACTATATAGTATCTAACAGTGGCTCTATGAAAACCAGTGGCGTTGAATTAGGGCTTAATAGTAGAATAGTAAACACGTCAGATATCAAATTTGATTTAGGTGTAAACTTAGCCCAATACAAAAATGAGGTTTTAGGAATTCCAAATAGCCGTATTCTTACTCAATTTGGTGGTGCTACGTATATAACCGATGAGGGGCAAGAAGCCAACTTATTCTTTGGCTATCAAGCTAATGGTGTTTATAGCACTACTGCCCAAGCCAACGCTGCAGGCTTATCTCGCCGTTTAGAAAATGGAAGCTTAATGCCTTTTGCTGGCGGTGATGTTATATTTGAAGATCTTAATGGGGATAACGTAATAGATGAAAACGACCGTAAAGTTATTGGTAATCCAAACCCAGATTTTACAGGAAGCATCAGTACCAGTTTCAGTTATAAACGATTAAGTATCTCTGGTCTTTTCAACTTTTCAGTAGGTAATGACTTATACAATGGTGTGCGTCAAAATCAAGAAAAAATGAGTGGCTATGAAAATCAAAGCAGAGCTATAGAAAACCGTTGGGTAGCCGAAGGGCAACAAACTTCAATACCAAAAGCTACCTGGGGAGATCCTTTAGGAAATGCTTCTTTTTCTAGCAGATGGATTGAAAACGGTTCATACTTAAGACTTAAAACACTTGTAGTGTCTTATGATATTGATGTAGATTCAAACTATATAAAATACATGAAACTTTATGCAAGTGGTAATAACCTATTTACATTAACAGATTACTTAGGTTTCGACCCTGAGTTTAGCGCTACTTCATCCATTTTTGGACAAGGAGCCGATATAGGTCTTATGCCCCAATTCATGACAGTACAAATAGGATTGCGCTTAGGACTATAATGCTTATAAAATTTTAGAGTTATAAAAATGAAAACAATGATCAAAAATATTAGGAACAATTACTTTTTAGGTGCCATAGGTGTTCTTTTCTGCTTAACTTCTTGCCAAAATTATGTTGAAGTTGATCCACAAGATAGATTAAATAGCGATCAAGTTTACCGCGATGTTTTTGATGCAGATGCGGCCGTAGTTGGTATTTATGGTAAGCTTATGGGACTTGCAGAAAAATATGTAGTCCTTAACGAATTAAGAGCAGATTTACTTAGCCCTACCATTAATGCGGGTTTAACCCTGCAAGAATTAAATGAGCATTCTGTAAGTATAAACAACCCTTATGCCAACCCTAAAGATTTTTATGAGGTAATAAATCTATGTAACGATGTCCTTAAAAACTTTAAGGCAATGGCTGAAGATAATAGAATAGATGTTGATGAATTTAATGAACGCTATTCTGATATAGGCACCCTGCGCAGCTGGCTTTATTTACAATTGGGTATGCATTACGGGCAAGTACCTTATATTACTGAGCCAATAGAAAACATTAATGATATACAAAACCTAAACCAGTACACCAGAATCCCTTTTAACCAATTAATAGATGAGTTGGTTAACTTTACTGAAAGTTTACCTTATACAAGTACTTATAGTGCAGGTAGTTCATTAGTAATTAATGTAGATGGCTACAATACTGCTAAATTTTTCATTAACAAAGAATGTGTTTTAGGAGACCTTCAATTATGGAAAGGGAATTATGTAGAAGCTGCAAGCCACTATAAAATGGCTATGGAAACAGGTACTGGAAGCGGTAACGATTCTGAACGTTTCGATACTTATAGAGTTAAATATGCCGAAATAGCTACCAATAATGATTTAGCTGTGGGTTATTTAAGATTCAGAGAACAAGACGCCAGATCGTTAGTTGATAATAACACCCAAGGTTGGAGATCTATTTTTGCGAGAGAAAAAGATGCTTTGTGGAACACAGAATGGGTTTGGTCTTTACCTTTTGATAGTGATTTTGCACCTAAAAACCCATTTATCGACCTATTTTCAAATCAAGGTGGTAAATATTTAGTAAAACCAGCGCAAAATGCTATTCATCTTTGGGATAATCAAGTACAACGAAATGGCTTTCCTTACGATGCAAGAGGACAAAAATTCTCTTACAACATGATTAACGGTCAACCAGTTATCATGAAATATCTATACCGCTATCTAAATTCAACAACTAAAACACCTATTGATTTATTTGTAAGGGATGGAGATTGGTTGCTTTATCGTGCAGCTAAACTTCATTTACGCTATGCTGAAGCAGCAAATCGTGATGGAGAACATAGATTGGCAAATGCCCTTTTAAATTTTGGTCTACAGGCTGAATATACCGTTAATGGAGAAACAGACGTCACTAATATTGAACAAACCAAACTTCCTTTCCCATATAATTTTGATGCTAGACAAGGTGATTTCCCTTATTTCCGTGGAGATTGGCATCGTAACGGCGGTGTGCGTGGGCGTGCCTATGTTCAAAGAGCAGAAGTAGTAGGAGACAGTTTAATTTCAATTGAAAACAACCTTATTAAAGAAGCAGCTTTAGAATTAGCATTTGAAGGTGACCGTTGGGGAGATTTAGTCCGTATTGCTCTCCGCCGTAATGACCCTGCTTTTCTAGCTGATAAAATTTATGATAAATTAGTTAAAGAAGGTAATCCCAAAGCCGATGAAGTACGCACCAAGTTGATGAACACCGCCAACTGGTATTTACCATTTAACTGGAGAAAAGAAGAGTAAAACACAGAACAGTCTTTTAATTTTTTAAACTGTTTTAAAGTTGATTTACAGCAATCTTAAACATATTGTTTTTGAAGCTTATCAATTCTGTAACTTTATAAATATACTTATTCAGATAGATTTTTAGACTAATAAATTAAAATTCATTAATTTAATTTTCTAAAAATCTATTTTTTTTACCTAAAAGAAAACGATTAAACACAAATAATTTATGAAGTAACACTTGGACTGTTCCATAATTATAAAAATCATTAACTAAAAAATAAAAGGATGCTAAAGAAATATTTAACTATTATTACTATTCTGTGTGTTAGCATATTTTCTAATGCAACAGATTATTATGTAGCGCCAGATGGTAACGATGCTAACAGCGGAGATATAAATAACCCTGTTGAATCTATAAAAAGAGCTCAACAATTAGCTAGTAGCGGTGACACAGTATACATACGTGGTGGGCTTTATACCATGAGAGTAGACCAAATAGCCCAGTATAGCAGTATTTGGGTTTACGTAACAAAGCTTGACAAAAATGGTATTAACTATTTTGCTTATCAAGATGAAAAACCCGTTTTTGATTACCAAAACATTAAACCCGCCAACTACCGTATTACCGCATTTTTCATAAATGGTAGCAACATACATATTAAAGGCATTGAAATCATTGGAGTACAAGTAACAATAACTACCCATACCCAATCTGAGTGTTTTGAAATTCAAGGTAGCAACAACACGCTAGAAAATATTAGCATGCACAATAATATGGCCATTGGTGTATACATTTTACGAGGGTCTAATAATTTAATACTAAACTGTGACGCTTACGAAAACTGGGATTCGGTTTCTCAAGGCGGTACTGGGGGTAACGTTGATGGTTTTGGCTGCCATGTTAGAAATGGAGATACTGGCAATGTTTTTAGAGGTTGCCGTGCATGGTTTAATAGCGATGATGGATTTGATTTAATCAATTCAGGCGAACCTGTTTTAATAGATCACTGCTGGGCATTTTATAATGGCTACTCAGTAGGGTTTGCTCCCCGTGGCGATGGTACCGGGTTTAAAGCTGGTGGTTATGGAAAAGGAGGCACTCCTTACAACGATATTATCTCAAGATATGCACCAATCCCAATGAATACTATTCAATTTTCTATAGCCGTGAGAAATAGGCTTAGAGGGTTTTATTCAAACCATCATTTGAATGGAAACAAGTGGTATAATAATACGGCCTATAAAAACCCCGTTAATTATAACATGCTTAATTGTAAAGCATTAAATCCTGCAGATTATGCTACCGATGTCCCTGGTTGGGATCACATCATGGCTAACAACCTTGGAGGTGGTGCAACTTTACAAGAGTTAACAGACATAGATAAACCACGGTGTATATTAAACAATAATTACTTTGATCTACCTGTAACCATTACTGGAAGCGATTTTATAAGTTTTGATGACACTTTATTAATGGCTTCTAGACAAGCTGATGGTAGTCTTCCTGATACAGATTTCATGAAATTAGCTCCGGACAGTGATCTTATTGATGCAGGTTATGATGTTGGATTTCCCTACAATGGTGCTGCACCAGATTTAGGCTATTCAGAATCCGCTACTTTAAGTTTAGATGATATTATAATTGAACAAGGTATGTATAACTATCCAAATCCGTTTTCAACAGAAACCAATGTAATCTTCAATTTAAAACATGCTTCTAAAATTGGAATTTCCATTTATAATTTAATGGGGGTGAAAGTATTTGATATCGCAGAAAAAGCATATTCTACTGGTAAAAATTCCATCATATTAAAGAGAAATAAGTTAGCGTCTGGCAATTATTTATTGACCCTAAAAGGAACTGATAGTCAAATAAATAGCAAACTAATTACCATTCAATAATAAATAATAAAACAAAGGTTATAAAAGTGATTTTTTTAATAGGAAAGCTACTTTTATAACCTTTACCTTTTGGTGAAATTTCTTAAAACTATCGCATATTGTCTTATTATTATACTATTAAGTTGTTACAACATCATATACTAGATTAATTAAAACTAATTTAAATTTTGTTAGGTGCCATGAAGTACAAATTCTGTTTTTTTTATTTTCTGCTTCACATAACCTTATCCGCCCAAAATATACATATAGAGAACCTTAATATAAAAAACGGTCTCCCAGATAACTCGGTAAGAGACATTATTCAAGATAAGCAGGGTTATTTATGGTTTGGCACTTTAAATGGTCTTAGTAGATTTGACGGCAAAAACTTTAAAAATTATAACTCGATTCCTGGCGACACAACAAGCTTAACCAATAGCCGAATGGTTAAAATAGTTGAAGACAAAAAAGGCTTTATATGGTGTTGGGCAGACGACTTAAGTTTACAAAGAGTTAATCCTGTTACAAATGAAGTACTAAACTTAAATAAGCATATACTTAAAAATGATTTCCCTGTTGAAGGTTTTAAGATTGTTTCAAATGGTGATATATGGGCATGGGGTAAGAACGGTTGCATTAGAATAGAATATTTAAACAATCATGGATCATTAAGCACAGAAATTTTTAACACAAAAAACGGACTTACAAACAATAACGTTAATCTTGTTTTTGAAGATCATAGAGGAAATATTTGGACAGGAACGGAGAAGGGATTAATAAAAATAAATTTATCAAATAATGGAAAAACAATAAACACCTATTTCGAAAATATAAGCTTTACAAGTTTCTATTCTTACAAAAAGAAAATTTGGCTTGGAACTAAATCTCATGGAATTTACAAATATTCAGTAGAAAATAATAAATTCACCCCATATACTAATGTAAACTATGAATTAGAAGGCAATCCAATACTGTCCATAAATCAATTTAATGATAAAATTGTACTTGCTGGGTCTCAAAAATTTCTTTTTGAAATCAATTTAGAAACGAATAAAACGTCACGCATTTACCATGAAAATTTTGATGGTATTTCTCGATTTTATAATGACAGTTTTAACAGCACATGGTTTATTGCCCAAAAGCGAGGCGTTTTCAAATACAATATCATATCAAAAAAGGTTGAATACTTCGACCTTGAAGCAAACGACCGCCTATTTTTAGGTGATTCAGACAAACAAAGAATCTTGGAGGATAGTAATAAAAACCTCTGGGTTGGAATTCATGGAGGGGGTCTGTTTTTATACAATAGAACCGAAAACAGATTTATAACCTATAAATCCAACGAAGAAAAAGTAGGAAGCATTTCATCAAATATTGTGTTGGAAATTTTTGAAGATTCCTCTAAAAACCTTTGGGTAGGCACCATGTATGGCGGTATTAATAAAATTAATCTTTCTAAAGAAAATTTTATTTGGCATTACCCCATTGACAACCCAGAAAATATTTATGAAAACGAAATACGCGCATCTGTTCAAGATAAAAAGGAAAGGTTATGGTTAGGCAGTAAAGGAGGTAAAATATTTTGTTATAACAAATACAAATTACAGTACACGTTTCCGGACGATCTTTCAGCAATAAACAAGATAAAACTTAAAAACATTAATGTTTACAGTTTATATATCGATACTGAAAACAATTTATGGATAGGCACAAAAGGCAAAGGTTTGTTTGTAATTAAAAATATAATTAATACAAATACTGACAATCTAGAAATAGTACATTTTGACACAAACAAGTCCAAAGCTTTAAATACGGTTTATGCTATAACACAAGATAAAAATAAAAACTATTGGATTGGATCTCACGGCTCAGGCTTAGCTCAAATATCAAGTCCATTTAATAACCCACAAATAATTACTTTTAACCAAAAAAACTCAAATAATCAATTAATAAGCAATTATGTTCGTTGCTTATTTTTTGATAGCGATGACAATTTGTGGATTGGAACCTCTGAAGGACTTAACATTCTACCTTCTAATCAATTAAAAACAAAAAACAAACAATTCATTTCTATTAAAAATATAAAGAAAGATATTAATTCTTTAAGCTATAATTCCATTGACCACATATTTCAAGCAACCAATAAAAGTATTTATGTGTCAACTATGGGAGGCGGTATAAACGTTCTGAATTATGCAAATCTTAAAAACCGTATTTTTAATTGGACCCATTTAGACATGTCTAACGGATTATCCTCAAACAAAATTTTTGCTATGCAAGAAGACTCTGACCAGAACGTTTGGATAAGCACTAGTTTAGGTCTAAACAAATATTATCCTAAAAACAATAAATTTGAAAACTTTTTTGTTGAAGAATACGGTCTAAATTACTTCACTGAAGGCTGTGTCTCCATATTAAGAAACGGCGATTTTTTATTTGGGCATCATAAGGGGTTTTTAACATTCAACCCAAAAAACATAACAAAAGACACAACCGTTTTTCCGTTGGTTTTATCAAAATTCTTCGTAAACGGCAGCGAACAGTTACCAAGAAAATCAAATATAATCAGTAAAAATATTGAATATGAAAATGAGGTAAGTTTATTATATACCCAAAACACTATCCGATTTGACTTTTCTGTTTTAGATTATAAAAATCCTGATAAAATTCAATATTCATACAAATTAGATAATTTCGATACTAATTGGAGTGTTCCACTAACAAACAATACAGCTACCTACCAAAACCTTCCACATGGAAACTATACATTTTTATTAAAAGCAACCAATAGTGATGGCGTAGAATTACCTGAAAAACTTAAATTTAAAGTTAATATAACCCCTCCCTTTTTTAAATCGTTTTTAGGTTATTTTTTAACTTTCATATTCTTTGGCATCATTCTTTTTACATTCTTATACCTTTATAAGAGGCAAATTTCAGCTAAAAATGAAATTGTATTTGCAGATAAGTTAAATGAGAAAAAACTTGAGTATTACACTAATATTTCTCACGAATTCAAAACACCTCTCACACTAATCTCATGTCATTTACAGGATATAATTGATGACGAAAATACATCTAAAACAACCAAAATAAGCACAAATAAAATTCAAAAAAGCACAACATACTTATTAAATTTAGTTGAACAGATTCTTGATTTTAGAAAAATTAGAGAAGAGAAAATGAAACTACATTTAATAAATACCAATATTATTAATTTCATTAAAAATATTCACTCACAATTTATGCCTTTGGCTACTAAAGAAGGTATTAACCTTATATTTAATTACAAACAGAAAAATATATCTGGATATATAGATGTTAAAATACTCAAAAAGGTTATTTATAATTTACTATCAAACGCAATTAAATTCACACCCGCCAATAAAAACATTGAAATATCTTTAAAACTTGCTAAAAATAATGAGTTTATAAAACTTAAAATTAAAGACCAAGGTAAAGGTATCTCTAAAGAAGATCAAAAAAACTTATTTGAACGTTTTGGAAAAAGCGAAAACAGCTCAGGCATCGGATTGTTTTATGTTAAAGAATTAGTAAATTGTCATAAAGGTACTATAGAGATAAATAGCACATTAAATAAAGGTACCAGTTTTATTATATATATACCTATTCGTAAAAACTACTATTCTGGTGAAGAAATCGAAATTAACGATGTAGTAGTTAATGCAAGCAACTTTTACCAACCTAAACTGGAAACTACCATAAATAAAGAAGAAGCTGAAACAGAAAACAACAAATCAAACTCCATACTAGTAATTGATGACAACGACGAAATGCGCGATTATTTAGAGGATAAATTCAAGCATTTTTTTAATGTTTTCACTGCTGAAAATGGTAAAAAAGGTATTGAAGTAGCAACTAAAGAAATTCCAGACATCATTGTTTGCGACCTTATGATGCCATTAGTTGATGGTATTGGCACAGTAAAATTGCTTAGAGAAAATTTCAACACCTGCCACATCCCAATTATTCTCCTCACTGCAAATTCATCCGAACATAAAAAAATAGAAGGAATTAAAATTGGTGCTGATGATTACATTACTAAACCTTTTAACTTCAAATATTTAAAGCTAAAAATAGATGCCCTTATTTCTCAACGTAACAAAATAATTCAGAGTTTAAGTAAAAACCCAGAACTCTCTATGAATATTTTAACAAATACTGACGAAGACAAAAAATTTATTGAGCAAGTAAAACAAATTGTTGAACAAAGTATTGGAGAGGCCGACTTTAACATCAATTCTATTTCATCTAAAATGGGATTAAGCAGAACGGTATTCTATAAAAGAATGAAGGAAATAACTGGGGAAACACCTCATGAATTTATTAGCACTATCCAAATGAAAAAAGCGGCATTATTATTAAAAAACACAAATTATACGATTACAGAAATAAGTGTTATTTGCGGATTTAATGATGCCAATTATTTCTCTAAAATTTTCAAAAAGTATTTTGGACAAACACCAAAAGCCTACCAAATTGACAACAGGGAATAGATGATGCTTTTAATTAAACGAAAAAAGGCTTCACGAAAAACATGAAACCTTTTTATCTAATTAACAAAACCCACTTTAGTCTATTATAATTTTTTTAGTAATAGAACCTCTTTCTGTTTCTATTTGCATAAAATAAAGACCTCTATAATTATTTGATAAATCAACCAATCCAGTGTCTTTTTTTGAAAAAATATTCTTTCCTGTTACATCAAAAACATTCACTTTTTTTATATTCTTAATTCCATGGATAGAAAACAAACCTGGTGACGGATTTGGATAAATTGATACGTTCTCAAATTCGGCATCACTTACACCTAGAGACGCCGTAAGTTTAACAGGAATAGCAACAGTAGACCCTACGGAAACACCCCCATTATCATCTTTAATTTTACCCCCTAAATCGCCGCCAAAAGTAACATATGTGTACCCATTAGCATCAATATTGGCCTCAGGAACTCCCTTAGTTGCATGCAAAGTCCCTTCTTTGTATATTCTAATAAATTGAGAACTTTCTCCACCAAAAAAAGTTCTTGTATCATGAGTATCATAAGAAGTTCCTTGGATAGATGCCAAATTCACTTTATCCGTAGAAAAATCATCATCATTATCTACATAAACCTTATCAAAATAAGCTAGTTGAGATGCAGGGTTTACAGGACGGCTAGTCCAAATATAATCAGTTAAAACATAGAACGGGTTAGAACCATAATTTGGGCTATCAACCAAATCCAATCTTAATATAGCACTTTCCTCATCAGGAAAGTTAGTATATACGGTTGTTTTTAACCAAAAACCATCGCTCATTTGATCTATGGTTTCAACTCCTGTACCTGGCAAATAACACATAGGGTATGAGCGTGTTGGTCTATTAGACGACGTACTACCTCCATTAATATCCGAATTAGACCCTGCTTTATACAGAACTTTAATTGTGTAATAGTATGGCCTTTTATCTGTATATGTCAAATTATGGGGAATACTAATAAAACCTGTACTAGCAAAATCAACTGGTACAGGAACAATTACAGTATTCTCGGTTAATTTACTTTGTCTTCCAGTAAATCCATACTTATACTCAACGCTCTCTACATCGTCTAGTGTTTCTCCTCCTGCATCAAATGATGGCACGGTAAAAGTTATGTCTAATTTACCTTCTACAGCCGTAGAAGAGGTTGTTACATCTACTAAAAAAGCTACCTTTAGAGGGTCAATCTTACTTAAAATAGTGTCGTTAACGGTAACCTGCGCAATCATTGTTAATGGCAATAATACCATTAAAAAATTTAAATAGTTTTTTTTCATGTCTTAATTAATTTAATTGTTAGAATGATAAAATTAACATGAACTACTTTTGAATATATGGAGTATCGTACTAATAAAGGCAGAAAATCGTGCCGATTAAATTTATTTCAAAAGAAAACCCTAGGTTATTGAATTACAACAAACTAAGGCTCTCCTTACTAAACTAAACAACTATACTCTATTTACTTATTTACAACTATTTTAATATCTTCTTTATTAGTTAATTTAGAAGAAACCAATAACACACCGTCTTTATATAAAACATCTCCATCATTCTCAATTAAATGAATCTTATCATTTATTTTAACAGCAATTGGTTTTTCAGGTAAATGAAACTTTACTATATATGTTAATTCATTTCCTTTAAATTCACCTTTAGTTGTATAGATTTTTAATGAAATGCTGTTTTCTAGAACTTCAGATGATATGATTGTTGTATTAAAATTACCGTTTTGGTATTCTAAACTTTTACCATCATCATTATAAATAGTAAATGTGTTTGACTTATTTGGATAAACATCTAAAATTAATTGCGTAATTTCTTTCTCTCCAACATAATTTCCAGTTTCTTGCGTTGGAATAATAGCTCCTTCTTTCACAAAAATAGGCACTTGATCTATAGGGCATAATATATTGTAAGACTGCTTGCCTTCATAAGTTTTTCCTGTCCAATAATCTGTCCAAATTCCTTCTGGCAAATAAACTATTCTGGTTTGAGCTCCTTTTTGAGTTACAGGACAAATCATTAAACTCTCGCCCAACATGTATTGATCTGTTATGTTATAAACATTCACATCGTTTTGATATGCTAATACTAAGGCACGCATTAATGGAGTTCCTTTTTCATACATTTGATATGAATGACTATATAAGTAAGGAATTAGACTATAACGTATTTCATCGTATTTCTTAAAAATACGTAATGCTTCATCGCCGTAATTCCATGGCTCTTTATAATTAGGATGTTCCATACCAAATAAATGCGCTATTGGACTTAGCAAACCAAATTGACACCAACGAATATACAATTCTGGGTCTGCAACATGCTCAAAACCTCCCATACAATGCGACCAATTACCAACACCAGAAAGCCCAATATTCAAACCTGCTTTTATAACAGGTTCAAAGTATTGCCATTCACTTGGCCAATCACCAGCAAAAATAAACGGGTAACGTTGTATCCCTGCATACCCTTCACGGGTATGGTTCATTCCTCTTATACCATTATATTCTTGAAACTTTTCATACGGCGCTTTAGCATAAGCTATAGGAAACAAATTGTGTAGTGCTTTAACCCCTTCTCCTTGTGGCCCCACTTTGTTACTCTCGTTTGCTTTCCTTCCAAAAGCACTACCTTCATCGGTTTTTAAAAACATCGCACCTTGTTCTGCTACTCGCTTTACACCGTTTTCCCACCACCAATCTACCGATTTTTTATCGAAAAAATTAACAAATTCACCAGCATTATCTTCTTCCGGATATACAAACCCTTTCTCTCTAGCTTCGTCCAACAATTGTAATTCCTTACCATTATCAAACCGTGGCCTTAAATGAAGACCCACCATGCTTATGTTCAAATCATACAAATCTGAAAACATTTTTTCTGGATTTTTAAAAGTGTCTCTCCATTCGAAAGTCGTAGCACCTTTACCTCCACTTTTACCAAAAATACGCCATGTGGAGTCTAGATGTAAAATATCAATAGGAATCTGTAACTCTCGAAACTTTTTAACAAGATTAACTACATAATCTGTTGATGTATATTTTTCTTGACCCCAAGTTCCTCCACTATATGTACCTACATGTAATCCTAAAGCAAATTTTGGCAATAATGGTGATTTACCTGTTATAGTTGTATAACTATCCAGTATATAGGTAAATGTTGGCCCGTAAATGAAATAATAATCTAACTCTCCTTCTTCGGCTTGAAAACTGTATGTATCTGAATTGCTTGAACCCATATCCCATGTTGTTGGGTACGCGTTATGAAAAAATACGCCATAACCTTTAGTACTCATGAAAAATGGGATGGGACTATAATTAGCATCTAAAACATTATATGCACCAATAATATGTGGCTTCCCTAAGCCTCTACCCACGTTTAATTCCAGCTTTTTACCGCGACGATCTAAAAAATCCATACGCTCTCCAAAACCAAAAAAATGTTCATCTTTTTGTAACTTCTTTACTACCCCAACAGTTTTTCCATTTTGGAAAGCTCCTAAGTTTATATTAGATTTCTCGCTAACTTCTGAAGACAGCATGTTATTTTTAGAATCAAAAATTTGAATTAAGAAAGGTTTCTTTTTTACATTAATTTTTAATGTCTCTGTTGCTATTGTAATATGGGTGTTTGTTTCTTCTAAGTTATAGAGAGTAGTATCCCAACTATAATTAGAGACCATCCAATGCTCATTTTCTTCAAACTTGTTATTCCAACTAGTTCTAATTCTAACTATGGATGGTGTACAAAACTCTAGAATTATTGAAGCTTTTGTGGTTTTTATATTTAATTCATTTCCTTCTTTAAAAAGTATTTTTTCAAAATTCCCAATAGCCTTTTGAGCATTGACAGTGTTTATTAAAAGCAAGAAAAAACAAGAAAAAATCCGATAACTATATTTCATAATTTTTCGTTAGGGTATTCTATCTAAGAATATTTTTGTGGTTTCTGTTAATACATTAGTTAATACTTTGGGTTTGATATTAATGTTTCCAAATAATATCAAACCCAAAAAATCATAAAATTCAATAAAGATTTTATATACTAGACCAATCTGTACTAAACGTATCGATACAAGTAGCGTTAGGCAAAAAAATTGTAGAAAATTCACCACCAGATTTATAATCGGTAATGGTAATGGTTTTTTCGCTTGCAAGCAGTGTTGCAATTACTTCTGCATCAGAACTATTCATATACTTAATTTGTGTTTCAACAGCTCCATTTGAAATATCTGCTGTACCAAACTCAAGCGTTAAAGTACCTGTAACTAAATTTGGCACTGCACTAATTAATTCTCTGTTAGAAATAAGTTTTTCGTAGTTAGTTCCATATGATGTTCCAAACACCTCTACTGGCACAGAAATATTTCCATTTACATCATACGTTTTAATAACTAATGAATATGTGTTTTCTGGCATATTATCCATCAAGACTTCCATAAGTTTATTTGTTTCTGTTACTGGAACCGAAATAGAATCGGTAAAGAAATTCCAAAAAACACGTGCTTCTTTAACAGATGGGTCGCCTGGTGTTAATACTTCTATTTTTATTCTGTTTTTTCCAGAATAGCTTACTGGATTTAATACTTTTCCAGGATAAACTTTATTTGATGAAGATTTTACAAACCCTTCATAAATATCGGTTTGATCCTGACAAGCAAACATCCCTAAGGCTAGAATGCCTATAATTATATATTTAATATTATTTTTCATTTCTTTTACATTTAAATTTAATATTTATTCGTCAAGTTTTCCCCAGAAGGTCATTTCGGTAATAATAACGAATGCCCCAGCTCCGTAAGTTTCATTAAACTTAAAGCGGTAAAAACGGTATCCTTGTGGAATAACAGTAAATTCGTAATCAAGACCTGCTCGAGCATAGTCAATATCTTCTTGTGTACGTTGCTTGTGGGGTAAGCCCGAAGGCTTATACGGTCTGCCAAATTGATAAAGAAATGTCCAATTATCCCAAGAACCATCTGGATTCGGATTATTTGAGCCATAAACTTCCCAATCAGTAGGCAAATTTCCATCTGTATATTCTTCGTCTCCACGCTGCCACATTTTTAATCTACTTAATATATATTTATTCCCAAAATCTAAAGAAATCCATTTAGGCATAGGGTCTTGGTTTTGATCTGAAGCCCAAAAATTACTATTAGAATTTATAACACCGTCCCATAAATGCGTGATTGGATTTTTAGAGCGCAAAGATCTAGAATCTGTTGGAAGCCTTAAATCTGCAAAGTCATCTTTCGGAATTTCAATTTCAAATAAAGGTGTTAATGTTACTTTAATTAAATCGGTTTTATTTCCAAAAGGATCACTAACTATTAATGCAAAGTTAGTTTCTACTGCATCAAAACCTCTTAGAACCCATCTTCCACTAGGTAGTTTTGTATAAAGTTTATCATAAGGCACATACTCTATAGAAGTACCTAAAGTATCTACCAAAACTTGCAGAATTATATTGGCTTCATCTAAATTATTGTATAAAACTTCAATCCCTCCAAAAACAGCATTCATCTCAATTGTTTCTGCAACATTATATATTGAAGGTGTTAAGGGATTAAAACTTTTCTCAATGGCTTTTGATTCTTTTGTGTTTCTTCCTACACTATAAAATTTTATATTATGAGTATTGGTATCTCCAAAACCTTCTAATATTAATTCGTTATCATATTTAGAAGATTTAGCTTCACGGGTTACACCAGCAGGTGCTTCGTAAACAGCTTTAACATAAAGAAAATTATCATCATTAGGTATTTCATATTTCACAACACCTCCTCCTGGAGTTGGCGTGATTTCAATATCACTAATTTGTGCAGGAGCACTACCAGACTTATCGGTTAAATCTTCACGACCTTCTTCTTGGCAGCCCAATGCTATCAATAAGAAAAAAACGAATATATATTTTAAATTGCTTTTCATGATTTATGTTTTTTATAATTCTTATTTTACCAACCTAAATTTTGCACTAGATTTCGGTTTCGAATAATGTAACTATCCTTAATTGGCAAGAAATAATCCTTTGTTCCAAACTTTTGTGTAAATACAACTCTTGGTATGCTATAAAGCGCTGCTGTTTCTTGATCTAAGTTCCAAGTTAACACATCATTATTCATAATAGCTGGGGCTATTTTCCATCGTCGAATATCCCAATAACGTTTTCCTTCAAATGCAAGCTCTATGCTACGCTCTTGTTGTATAATAGCCCTTAAACCTTCTTTTGTTTGAGGTTTTGTTGGATTGGTTGAGAAATTAGCCCAAGCATTATCAACACTATCTAAACCAGCACGTTCACGAACTTTATCTATATACAATTTAACCTCGCTTGATGGCCCATTGGCTTCGTTTAATGTTTCGGCATATAATAAATATAAATCTGCCAAACGAATTATTGGCCAAGGATATGAATTTACTGAATAGCTTGTGGGTGGGGTTTGTACGTTTTCATAATGCACCAATTTTTTAATATAGCTTCCAGTTGCATTACTATTGTTTTGCTGTTTAGCTTTGGTGCGTATATAGAACAAATCTCCTTCATCAAACTTTCTTTGTCCATACCAAATACCTCCATCAAAACCAATATTTGCATAATATCTGTTCTCACGATCAAAATTATAACTTGCAGTTTCATAATTAGTATGAATATTTGGATAATCTGCAGATACAGCTACTTTAGTACTAAACCTATCGTTATAATTCCAAGTATTGTCTTCATCAATAGGCACCCCGTTTTTTGTGTAATATTGATCTGTAATTTTCAATGGCGTCCCTAATTCGTGTCTAATTTGTGAATTATCTGTATTTGTCTCATCTACAAAAGGTGTTACAAAACGTTGCAAACTACTTACTATGCTTTGTGTATTTGCCCAGATAATCTCTGTATTCCATTTTTCAGTTATGGCAGTTCTTAAACTTAACTGTGTTATGGTGGCATCTGAAAGTGGTTTTCCTATGGTATTTTGAAACTCGTGCAATTTAAAACCAAGACTCTCACAAAGGTCAATAGCTTCTTTACATGCAGTTGCTGCTTTTGCCCATCTTGTTTCATCATAAATTTGATTGAATAACTGCGTACCATCATTATTTACCAATGCTGCAAAATCTGTATTTTTATTAAAAAGCGGACTTGCATGAAACGTTAATACTGTTGCTTTTAATGCTAATGCGATAGGCTGTGTTATTCTTCCTAAAGAAGCAATAGGGTCTGTGATTTCAAGTGGTAGGTTTTCAATAGACTCATCAAGAAGACTTACAACAAAATTAAAACAATCATCCACCGGTTGGCGTGATACACGAACCTGATCAATAGTTGCATCAATTGGTAAACTTTCGTCTACTATTGGAATTGGTCCATAATGTTTAACTAGATAAAAATGATAATAGGCTTTTAGAAACTTCACCTCGGCTATCCATTCTCTTTTTTCAAGAGAATCCATATCTGGAACTATATCAATATTTTCTAAGAAAATATTACAGTCGCGAATAGCCTTATACATATTATCCCATATCTCATTACCTATAGGGTCTATTTTATTTTGTCCCCCTTTTGCTGTATCGAATATGCGATGCTCAAAGTTTTTAGATGACCCTGGTGCTGAGTTAAACGCCCATATTTCGTCGCCTCCAACTAACCCAAAATTACTTGCAGGATCTGAATGATTAGGCATATAAGAATAACAGGTGAAAAGGTATTTCTCTGCATTTACACGCAAACTAAATGCATCATCAATGGTTGCCAAGTTATCTGGCACCACATCAAGGTAGCTGTCGCAAGATCCTAGAGAGATAAAAGCAACAACAATTAAACTCCATATTTTATTTTGTTTCATTTTGTTCATTTTTTAAATTATTTAAAAACAAATAGTCTGTAATT
This sequence comes from Mariniflexile soesokkakense, assembly GCF_039650365.1. NCBI lineage: Bacteria > Pseudomonadati > Bacteroidota > Flavobacteriia > Flavobacteriales > Flavobacteriaceae > Mariniflexile > Mariniflexile soesokkakense. The sequence continues at coordinate 462,575 of NZ_JAZHYP010000002.1, forward strand.
AATTAAAACTAATATTCATTCCTATATTCACTGTACGCTGTATAGGATAGCCTAAGCCATTTCCGCCCATTTCAACATCCCACTTTTTGAATTTACTAAACGTTAATAAATTTGATGCATTTAAATACACTCTAAACGTAGTCATACCCAATGTTTCTTTCACTTTGTCTGGCAGGTTATACCCTACCTCAACTTGTTTAAGCCTTAAGAATGACCCATCTCGCATAAACCATGTACTAGTCTGTGTATTGTTTTCGTTTTTTTGTGTATCTAATCGGGGCCAAAAAGCATAAAGATCCCGATTACTTTCAGACCAATAACTGTCTGAAATCACTTTTAAGACCTGATTTTCTCCACCGCCAGAAGCAACAAACGGTGCTATACTATTTGGATCAATCCAAAAAGATTCATTAGTTAAACCTTGAAAAAAGGCAGAAACATCGAAGTTTTTATATCCAAATGAAAATCCGAAGCCATAAACAATTTCAGGAAGCGTTGGGTTACCAATAGCCACCATGTCTGCTTCTGTAATTTCACCATCGCCATTTACATCGGTATATTTAATATCACCACCACCTACTACGGTACCTCCAAAATTTTGCGTTGGTGAATTTTGAGCTTCTTCATCATCAACAAACAAACGCTCTGCTATATACCCATAAGTTTGTTGAATTGATTTACCAACTCTGGAACGCCAGTACTCATCGTAATCTGGTTCTTCATATATTTCAAATTTATTAGTTGCATATGTGAAGTTTCCTCTAGCCGAAAACCAAGTACCATCGTTCCAATTATGGCGAAAATCAGCCGATAAATCTATCCCTCTACCTGAAGCTTCACCTAAATTGGCTTTAATTGCTGTTTGTAAGCCCATAGTACTAGGAATGGCTTCTCTTTCCATTAAAATATTGGTACGACGTTCCTTAAAAAAATCGGCTTGAACGGTCAATTTATTAAATAAACTTACCTCAAGCGCAATGTTTGTTTTATGAGCTATTTCCCAAGTAATATCTGGATTTGCATATCTACTAACTCGCACCCCGTTTCTGGTATATCCATTTTCCCTACCAAAAGATGCCGATCTGCCTCCATCATTTAAGTTAACCTCAGATAAATAAAAGAAACGATCTGCAGCCGATCCAATACCATCGTTCCCAACAATACCATAAGAAGCTCTAAGACGGAAATTATTTACGATATCTTTATAGGATTTCCAAAACTTTTCGTTTGAAATTGTCCAAGCAGCACCTGCCGACGGGAAAAACCCAAAACGTTGCGATTCATGAAATCTTTCTGAACCATTATACCCAAAATTGAATTCTGCAAAATAACGATTATCATAAGCATAAGTACCCCTACCAGATATTCCTAAATTTCTAAATGGAAGTGAGGTTTGAAGGCTACTAAAATCACTATCTAAGGTTTCATTCATTCGATATACCAGCAAGCCGCTTACCTGATGTTTTTCATTGAATTTTCTACTATAAGTTAACTGACTTTGTAAAAAGAACGTTGAGCTAACTGTTATATCACCCCCTTGTGGGTCTCCAAGCGTTTCTGTACCTGTATCTGGATTTAATTGTTCTAAACTATACGTGTTGTTTACAGGGTTGTAGTTTCCTGCTTCATAGTAGAATGGATTATACGACCTTTTTACCTCAAAATACGAATTACGGTTAGTATTAACCATAATATTAAACTTCAACCCTTCAGTTACGCTTGAAAGATCTTGATTGATCTCAAATTGCGCTAACATTCTAGACCTTGAGTAGTCTTTATAACCTCTTACCATTTCAGCATAAGGATTTAAATAATTACCATCACCATAATTCCCGAATAAGATGTGGCGTACAAACTTATGATCTTCATCAACTGGATAATACGCTGGAAATAATACTGGATTAGAGCGCACTGCCATTTTATAAACATCAGAACCACCATTAAGTGGCCCTGTATAATCGTCAAACACACCATTTAACCTAACAACCAACTCTGTAGATGGAGATAAATCAATGTTCACGTTCGACCTTAAAGTGTAGGTATTAAGTTTAATATTACTATTAAAATTATTGCGTTTATGTGTTTTTAATATACCGTTATCTGTATTGTACGAACCTGCAACAAAATATCTAGCTACCTTACCACCACCACTTACATTTAAGTTCATGCGCCTATTATTGGTTTGGTCTTTAAACAATAACTCATTCCAATCATTAGTTGGATAAAAATATTTATTTGTACCATTAATGGTATTTTCTATTTTTTGAGGAGAATAAAGTGTTTGCCCTAGAGGATCCCTTGTTAACACTGCTTCGTTATGCATATTCATAAACGTTACTGGGTCTGCAAATTCAACATTTCTAGTAGGTGCTGAAGTTGAGTTTTCAACACGTAACGAAATTTTAGCAGGTCCTTCGACCCCTTGTTTTGTTTGAACTAAAATAACACCATTGGCACCACGGGCTCCATATAATGATGTAGCAGTTGCATCTTTTAAAACCGAGAAGCTTGCAATGTTGTCTTTTTGCAAACGCGCCAAATCAGTTGAAGTTAGTTCAATACCATCAATTAAAATTAATGGACTTCTATTAGCCTGAGTTCCAAAAGTAGTTACACCACGTACAAAAAAATCTGCATTATCTTCTCCAGGTTCTCCACTACGTTGGTAAGCAATTACACCTGCTGCTTGTCCAGCTAATGCCGTAGTAAGGTTACTAGTAGATATTTTTTGTAAATCTTTGGCGCTTATGGTTGAAACAGCACCTATCATATCGGTTTTTTTCTGCTCACCAAAAGCTACTACAACCACCTCATTTAATGCTTCGGTGTCGTCTTGCAACGTAACGTTAATAGTAGATTGTCCAGCTATACTAACTTCCTGCCTAATCATCCCTACATAAGAGAAAATCAGTGCTTTAGCATCATCTGGAATCAAGAATTCATACTTCCCATCAAAATCGGTAGTAGTTCCTATCGAGCTGCCTTTTACAATAATGGTAACGCCTGGTAGCGGCATTCCTCCCTTATCTGAAACAACTCCTGCTATACTAATCTTACTTTGCGCACAAATGGGCAAAGTTAATATCACTCCTAATAAAAAGAAGTAGTATTTAATATTCTGTTTTATTTTCATGCCTTATTATTTAGTTGGTTTTTTTAGTTGGTTTTTGTTTTGTAGTTCGTGTTACTTTTTTAAGTACAGGCATCATACTTTTAAATAAACCTTCAACACATTAATTAAAAGAATCGCTTTCTCTTTCATATTACAGTTTTAGTTAATAAATTTTAAAATACTATGAAGGCAAATTAAAAGGAATAAGCTTCCTTTAATAGAGAATATTGTACTTATAAAACAGGAAAACCGTACTTCAATACCAATCAAAATAAGGCTTTGAAACATTTTGACTATTAAATCTCTAAACAACTTGATCTCTGTTTCAAATAAAAAAACAAATCATTTGTTGTTTAAATTTAGATAGGTCTTAATTGAAAATCTTGAATTTGCAAACTTTGAAGTAATATTGAGTAATAAATTTTATACAGAAGAGTATTTGGAACTTAAAAAATGATATTAATGAAGAAATAAAATCCACAAACACTTTTTAACATTTAAAGTAACTATCTTTATACTTCCATTATAAATCACTTAATCATGGCACATAAAACTCTAATTATCATACTGTTTTTAAATGTTTTTTTTGTTTTCCCAATAGAAAACCCATTAAGTAAATCAAACCATAATATTGAAACAACCGCCTCTGTATCCAATAGTGCTGTGGCCGATTTTGTTGTAAGCACCCCACAAGAGCTTACAAATGCACTTGCTGCAATAACTGCTGGGGGCAATATTTTTATAAGAGAAGGAAATTACGTTTTCACCTCTAGAATTAGTATTTCAAAAAGTGGCACTTCTTCGAATCTTATTTCAATACTTCCACATCCTGATAATACGGGAAGAGCAAAGCTAGATTTTTCGTCCATGGCTGAAAACTCATCCAATCGTGCAATAACACTATCCGGTTCCTATTGGCATATAAAAGGCATTGATATTTTTGGAGCTGGAGATAATGGTATGTTTATAGGTGGTAGTAATAATTTAATAGAGTTTTGCACTTTTAGTGAATGTAAGGATTCTGGGCTTCAAATAGGAAGCGGAGGCAGTAACAACACCATTTTAAATTGTGATTCATTTAATAATGCAGATTCTTCTATAGAAAATGCCGATGGTTTTGCATGTAAATTAGATGCAGGAACTGGCAATAAGTTTATTGGTTGTCGTGCATGGCAAAATCTAGATGATGGCTGGGATGGATACTTAAGACCAGCAGATAATATTACAACTACCCATGAAAATTGTTGGGCGTTTAGAAACGGTTACTTAAAAAATGGCACCATAGGTGGTGGTGATGGTAATGGCTTTAAAACTGGCGGTAGTGATGATAAACTACTAAAACATAACGCCATCTACAAAAATTGTATTGCTGCAGGGAATGTATTTGATGGTTTTGACCATAATAGTAACCGTGGCGATGTAACGCTTTACAATTGTTCTGCATATAGCAACGGAAGAAATATAAACTTTAGTAGCACAAACATAGCAAATTCACTTACTATTAAAAATACTATATCCATTTCGGGAGTTTCAGGTGGCGATAGCTATTCTGCGACTACTACAAATATAACCAACAATAGTTGGCAAAATGGTCTTGTTGCCAATGCTTCAGATTTTGTTAGTTTAGATATGACTTTACTAACCGCTCCAAGAAAAGCAGATGGTAGTTTACCTGATATTGATTTTATGAAACTGGTACCTGACAGCGATTTAATTGATAAAGGAGTCGATGTTGGCTTAGCATTTAATGGTGCTGCGCCAGATTTAGGTGCTTTTGAGTCTGTTGCTTTAGGTATGGATGATTTTGTAGTTGAACAAGGTGTATTTAATTACCCAAATCCGTTTTCAACTGAAACGCATGTTGTTTTTCACACCAAAGAAACTTCTAAAATAGGAGTTTCTATCTATAATTTAATGGGAGTAAACGTATTCAACATCGCAGAAAAAACATATCCTGCAGGGAAAAATTCCATCCTATTGGACAGAAACAAATTGGCGTCTGGAAATTACTTATTGGTTATAAAAGGAAGAGACCACCAAAGAAATAGCAAACTTATTACCATTCAATAATTCCAATTAACTTGAAATCAGCATAAAATCAACTTTCATTTCTGGAATTAGTAACATTTTTTAGTTATTAATCTAAATGAAAGACCTCTTTTAAGGGTTTGGCAACTGGCGAATTATCTGGATTAGTCTCCATAATATCTGCCATATATGCCCACCACTTTTTCACAATAGGATGGTTAGGCAAATAGGCTTCATCAAAATCTTTACTTATTTTTTGAACAGCAAAAAGCGTTAAGGTTTCTTCATCTAAAAAAATACTGTAATCTTGAATACCAGTTTTGGAAAGTAGTGCTGACAATTCGGGCCAAATTTCATCATGACGCTTTTTATATTCAGCTTCAAAACCTGGTTTTAATTTCATTTTAAAGGCATTTATCTTCATCATTTTTTTTAGTTGTTATGTAGAATCCAGTATTTCGTTTGGTTTTAATTGTTACTAATTCTATTTTTCTGAATAAGTTCTTTCAAGCCAAGACTTAGGAACATGAACGATACAAATATTCATTGATTTATCATCTTTTGATAGCATCGCAGATTGAATTTGAATTTTTGTTCCGTCTGGACTAAAAGATGGATGCGCATGATCTGCAGCAGTTACTTTATGCCCTGTAGTGAGCATCATCATTTCCCTTGTATGCCTATCTATTAAGTAAACGCTTCTAGAAAAATCATCACCTACTGCCCATCGCCCATCGCTAGATCCGTGAACATGCCACAACCCACTACCACTTGGGGTTTGCCCAGCAATAGTCATTTCTTTAGTTCGTAAATTAACGATTGCCAAACCGGTTGGTTTTTCACGAGTTCCCGAAGGTCCCCAATTACTTTCCTGCCCTGGGTTTTCCGGGTTTCTAACAGCTTTGCTTTCTGTTACTTCTACAGGTTTATCTTCTATTATATCTACTTTTCGATGCCCCATAATAGCCATAGCTACCTCATCTTTTGTTATAACAGCTTCATGGGTAACCCACTCATAATCAGCCTCGGGATATAGCGGACGCAACCCAGAACCATCAGCCAACACCGTCCATGTGCGTTGTGGCGATTTCCCTCCTGTTTCCCAACAAAAAACCAATTCACCAGCATTCCATGGGTTGGTCTGTATATGTCCTATTTGAAAAGGCACAGAAATTACATGCTCGGTTTTGCCTGTTATAATATTCATTTTTGCTATTCCGTCTGGACCAGCACCCATATTACGTGGTCCAAAATTCTCTTCTATTTTAACATTTGGACTCAGGTATTTTACAGCGGTTTCTTTACCTATTTTAAAATAAACCCACTCTTCATCTGCATCAAGTGCCAAATCGCCGCCAGCTTTCATATCGGCAGGTGTGGTGCCGCATATTCTTTCGTAATTTGAAATTGGTTTCATAACACCCGCCTTACTATCTGTAAAAACCTTGCCAAGATTTACTTCTACTATTTGCATTATATCTTTATCTGCCTTTCGCATAAAGTATAACTTCATTGATTTTTGAGCAATGTTTAGCATGCCCGTAAAACCGCCTTCGGTTACTTGAACTATATCACCAGTTTCTTCGTTAACCGCCATGGCCTCCCCACGTACTCTTCTTGATTTAAAAATTAACCATTTACCGTCCGATGTCCATTGCGGGTGTGTGGGATATATTTTAGAATCTCCCTTAGGTTCACTTGTTAAAAAAATTAATTCGGTTCCTGTTACTGAATCGATAACTACTTTTTTTTCAGATGGAAATCGGGCACCTATTTGGCTATATACTGTTGAGCTAAATAAAATAATACTACCCAAAACTAGAATTATGTGTTTCATCTATTTAATTTTTTTTATGTTTAAAGAACGGTTTAATCTTAATAATTACTGGTTTGTTTCTGTTGCATATAATTTCACCATTAACATATTCCAATTCGGCTACTTGAATGGAACTTCGTCGGGTTTGATACGTGTCTTTTCCTTTGTTTTCCGACAATCTTCCTGGGTGTGTAAAATAAAAGACATAAGCTTTATCTCCACTAACAACAACATCGGAATGCCCACCTATAACGGCATCATCTAATCCAGTACCCGGAATTTGTAAAATGTTGTTTTCTTGTCGATTCCAATTAACAAAATCTTCAGAGGAATAAACCCCCAAACCATTCCAAGCATCGTTAACCATCCAGTTTTTTCCTTTCCATGAAAATACTTTAGGCCCTTCGCCCCTATCATTTACAACTTTTTTCCCACTATCAACCCAATGGTATAAGTCGTCACTATCGGCGTAATAAATGGATTTTCCATCGTTCTCATTATTATAATACATACGCCATTTACCGTTTGGTAATTGAAAAACAGATGCATCAATACAGCGTTCGGAAGCTAATTTTAATTGCGATTCAAACTTCCAATCGGTTAAATTTTTACTTGTTAAATGAATAATATAACGTGGGTGGTACCAATCTTCAAAAATACCAGGAACGATAGTTAAATACATATGGTAAACACCTTTATATTCAATAACATCAGGTGCCCAATGTGTAACATCTTTAATTTGATAATCTATATTACAAGTGTCTTTATAAGTCCAATGTGCCCCATCTAAAGATTCTGCAATACCAATTCTAGTACCGTGTACCCATGCAACACCACTAGCTGTAGAGTCTTTTGCTCGCCTATTAGTATAAAACATAAACCATTTTTTTTCGTGTTTGTTCCAAATAACGGAAGGGTCGGCTGCACCATCAAAAATAGGGTCTCTAAACAATGGTTTATCTGCTATATTGGTTTTACTGTTGCTTTTTTGAGCATGGCAGGATATACAACATATCATTAAAAATAGGTAAGCAAATTTTAATCTCATTTAACGTTGTGTTTATTTTAATTCTACGTTTACCGTTTTATCATCTTTAGCAAATTGCTTGTCTAATAATAATTTCATTTTTGAAGTAACTGCAACATCTTTATCAATAATATTATCTTTTTCTTCGGGGTCGATTTCTATATTGAACAGTTCATATAAAGCAGGTGAATTATTTTTATTTCGAGATCTGATAATTTTCCAAGATTTGTGTATTAGACTTTCTTGAATGTGACCGCGTACGTAAATATCGTGAGCTGTTTTAATTTCTGAATCTTGAATGGATGCCCATACATTAACACCTTCTACATCCTTTGGTATATTTTGACCAATTAATGAAAGCATGGTAGGCATAATATCACTAACGGACATAAAGTTGGTATTGGTTTCTGGTTTTAAATGGTTCTTCCAATACATGATTGCTGGCACCCGAATAGCACCTTCATAGTTTGAACTTTTCCAATCACGTAACGGGAAATTACTACCCAATACAGGATTTGGATCAAATTTACCATCATATTGATTTTCTGGATACCAATTTTCCATAGCACCATTATCACTAATAAATATAACTAAAGTATTGTTTTCTAGATTTTGTTGCTTTAAAGTTTCTAAAACCAAGCCAATACTATGGTCCATGTGCGCCATGGCTGCCGCAAAATCTCTTCGAGAATCATCTTTAATAGTTTCTAAATAAGGTTCTTTCCACTTATCTTCTTCTTGCAAAGGGAAGTGCGGTGCACTATATGCTAATTGAACATAAAAATTTTTAGTCGTATCGCGTTTTTTTGTTAACCAAGTAATAGCTTCATTAGTCACTAAATCGGTGGTATGTCCTTCTTCTTCAATCATATCCTCATTTCTATACCAACTGGCATCACCATTTTTATACCTATGTGTATATTGGTCTATTTGCCCATGAAGAAAACCATACGAATAATCAAAACCGAAGGCGTTTGGCCCGTTAGAAATATCGAGTCCTAAATGCCATTTACCAAATAAAGCATTCTCATAATTATGTTTTTTTAATGCTTGAGGTAACGTTGTAATAGAATCTGGTAATGTTTTTTTACTTTTCCCACTAATAGGGGCAACAACGCCTATTCTACTTGCCGGCATACCTGTTAACAGTGATACTCGCGAAGGCGAACAGGTTGGATTTGCATAAAACCTATTAAGTTGCACACCATTATTTGCTAACCAATCTATATTGGGCGTGTTAATTTCAGAGCCATTGTAACCTACATCGTTCCAACCGGCATCATCGGCGATAATTACTAAAACATTAATACCTTTTTGTAAAGTAGCTGTTTTGCTTTCTAAGTTTTTACAAGCACTTAGAGTAAAAATTATATAACCGAAAAAAACACACTTTAATAGTTTCATTTTATCTTTTTTTAATAAACACATATTTGGTATAATCTCAAAGATATTTGTTTCAGTTTTTAATGGCATCCTGTACTATACTGTAGCATAAAATTATAAAAAAAATGCGCTACAGTGAAATTGACTGTAGCGCATTTTTACATATAAAATCAAACTATTTAGTTATATCCAGGGTTTTGGGTATATAACCCTGGTTTAACTTCTAATTGACTTTGATTTATTGGATAAATTATAAAATTTGGTATCATAGGACTCATGACTGCTGCTGCATCGTCAACAGCATCCCACGCATTTATAACATCAATCACTTTCCCTGTTCTTACAAGATCATGAAATCTTAATCCTTCACCAATGAATTCCTTTCTTCTTTCTTCAAGGAGCATATCTAAATCTACATTTGAAACAGTACCTAAACCAGCTCTATTTCTTACATTGTTTACGATATCATCGACCTCTTGACTTGGACCATTTTTCAACAGAATTTCTGCTTTCATCATTAAAACATCCGTATAACGTATAACTGGAAAATCTATACCCCAATTAAAGCGATCTACAGGAACATCAGCTAAATCCAAATATTTAATAATCATGGCATCGTTACTTGTATTGTTATTAGCATCTACCCAAGTTCTTAATATTGAAAAGTCATCCCTAACATCATTAGCTTCAAAAGAATTTAATACTTGGTTAGATGGTGTTATATGCCCATCACTTGGAACTCCGCCAGCAAATGGCATATTTACTCGAGCCCATGCTTCATGGTACATTAACGTTGGTAAAATAGTTCCAATACCTTTATCCCCACCGGTACCATCGTTTATGTTTTGAATTGAAAAAACGATATCGGCATTATTTTCTGAATTTGATCTAAAAATAGTAGCATAACTTGGCACATCTCCATATTGGTTGCTTGCAATTACGTCATTAAATAATGTTAGCGCTTGAGAGGTCATATCTACACCTAAACCTGGCCCTTGTATACCATAAGTTGGTCCAGACATTGTTAAATATACTTTCCCTAACAATGCTTTAGCAACCACTGAAGAAGGTCTTCCAGCAGCAGTACTAGTGCTTGGAAGTAAACTAATTGCATCGTCTAAATCAGAAACTATAAAATCGTAAACGGCTTGAGGCGTAGCTCTAGAAATCTCTAATGCTTCACTTGGTGTTATTAATTTATCAATGATTGGAACACCTCCAAAAAAACGAACCAAATCGAAATAGAAGAATGCTCTTAAAAATTTAACTTCTCCTTCCATTCTGTTTCTAGTAGTTTGGTCAGGAACAGCATTTTCGTTTAATCGATCCAAAACCGTATTGGCTCTTAATATCCCTACGTAAGGGTCGTCCCAAGCATCTCGAACCAATGGATTAGTTACAAGGGTTTTAGAAAAATTACTTACAGGAATCCATTCTCTAACTCCGGCTAAACCTGGAATATATACATTATCCGATCTAACTTCAGATAAATAAAATTGAGAAGCTGAATGATAAGCTAGCGCATTATAAATTCCTACAATAGCTTGCTCAAAATCTGTTTCATTATTGTAAAAATCTGCTGCACTTCTGTTCGATAAAGGAGCTTGATCAAGCTCATTTTCACAGGCACTAAATACCAAAACTGATAAAATGCCAATTAATATTATTTTTTTCATATGATTAATTTTTTTTAAAAGTTAAGATTAAGACCAAATGTTACAGATCTTGACAATGGGAATGCTCCATAATCATCTCCACTATTATTTACTGCTTCTGGATTAAATCCGCCGTCATATTTATCGCCTCCAAACCAGTTCTCCATTGTTACATAGATTCTAGCTCCCGAAATAAGATCAGATTGAATCTGCGAACCTAAGTTATAACCCAGGCTAATATTTCTTACTCTCCAATAATCATTATCGTAAAGCCAGTCTGTGTTTTTGATTCTACCAAAACTAGATGGAGATTTACGTTCTAATCCAGCCACATCGGCTTCAGTTACTATAGCACCTTCTTGCCATATATATCTTGGTCCAAGATCAAGTAGGTTATCAGAAGCTCCTTGCCCTGTTCTATACATTGCTCTACCAAAAGTAGAATAAATTTTTCCACCCCATTGACCTTGTAATTGCACTGACAAATCAAAATCTTTATACTTAAATGAATTTGTAATACCCCATAAATAATCTGGATTTGGACTACCTGAATAAGTTCTATCGTCTGGTGTTATAACACCATCTTCATTAATATCCACATATTTTGGATCTCCAGCTTCCTGATTTCCATATCGCGCAACGCCATTATTAATATCTTCTGTTGTTAATAAACCATCTTGTTGCACCAAATACAATGTGTACATTGGTCTTCCTACTTCTAATATATTATGGGTAATATCGAAAGCACCTCCTAATATTGGAGTATTGTTTGGTCCTAATTTTTTAACCTCATTGGTGTTATGACTTAGATTTAAATTTGTTGTCCAAGTAAAATCTTTATTCGTAATATTTCTAGTAGTTAATTCAAACTCCCAACCTTTATTTAGCACTTCACCAATATTGGTAAGTGCTGTACCAAATCCACTAGAGGTTGGAACAGGTATATTTAATAATAAATCAGAATTCCTTTTGGTATAATATTCAATAGAACTAAAAATTCTATTATTAAATATTCCTATATCTAAACCTATATTAGTTGACTCGGATTTCTCCCAACTTAAATCGGCATTGGCAAAATTAGCTGGAGATTGCCCACTTGCCAAGTTTCCACCAAAACTATAATTGGTATTGCTTAAATTAGCAATATGCTCGTAGTTACCAATATTGTTGTTTCCAGAAATACCCCAACTACCTCTTAATTTTAATTCATTAAAGAAATTGTTACTTGACATAAAATCTTCTTCTGTTATTCTCCAACCAGCTGACAAAGAAGGGAAAGTACCAAACTTAGTATTATCACCAAATCTGGATGATCCATCACGTCTTAAAGTAGCCTGAAAAAAGTATTTTTCATTGTAATCATACATCAATCTTCCAAAATATGATATTAATGTGTTTTTGCTTTTTGTAGCACTGCCACTTGTAGTTGATGCCACATTTATTGTTTCAACATCATCTGATGGAAAACCAGAAGCATTTATTGAATAATCTTCAAAGTTGAAAACATTGTATGAGTACCCTCCTAACAAATTAAAATTATGCTTGTTAAAAGATTTTAAATAATTTAATGTATGCTCAGTTACAAATGATGTTCTTGTATCACCAGATTTAGAACCTGTAGCGGTTCTGTTTCTAGTAATCCATGAAGGTGTAAATCGGTCATTAGTATTTATTTGAAGATCTGAGTTTATTGTTCCTTTATATGTTAAACCTTCCAATAAATTATATTCTACAAAAATAGTAGCAAGGTTTCTAAAACGCTTAGTACTTCTTTTATTGAACGTAGCTTCAGCCAATGGACTTACTCTACTACCTGCCCAAGGATAACTAGAAAACTCACCTGTATTGGTATACAATGCCCCTACAGCAGACTCAACGATAGGAGTCTGTGAAACAACAATATGTGTTATTGCATCTTTTCCTTCTACACCTGGATCATCAATTGTACTAAAAGAAGGCGCTATATTAATTCCGAATTTAAGGTTTTCATTAGGCGTAACTTCTATATTGGCTCTTAAATTAAACCTTTCGTTATTTACCCCAATAGCAATCCCTTCTTGATTCGAATAATCTCCAGAAATATAATACTTACTAGTATCTGTTCCTCCTGTAGCTGATAATTGATAACTCTGAATCAAACCTTTTCTAAAAAACAAATCTTGCCAGTCTACATAATCAAGACCAGGATGCCCTGGTTGTAACCAACGTTCATCATACATATAACCGGTATTGATAGCATTAGGTCCCAATCCTAAAATAGCTCTTCTTTGGTCGTTGGTATCGCTAGATGTAGCACCTTGTGCACCAAAGTTTCTAACATAGGAATAGTTTTGGTGTTCCATAGCTCTAGCAACCCATTCTTCTGAAGAGAGAACATCGAGCTTTTTTACTGTTTCATTCCACCCCGTATAAGTATTAAAACTTATTTTTGGTTTGCCAGATTTACCTTGCTTTGTAGTAATTAATACAACACCATTGGATCCTCTAGACCCGTAAATAGCTGTGGACGATGCATCTTTTAAAACCTGAATAGTCTCAATATCGTTCGGATTCAAGTTTGAAGGTTGTCCATCTGTATCCAACGGGAATCCATCAACTACATACAAGGGCTCATTACTTGCATTTATAGACCCTGTACCCCTAATTTGAATTTGAAAACCTGCTCCAGGCACTCCACTTGTTTGTTTAACCCTAACTCCGGATAATTGCCCCACTAAGGCTTGATCAAGTCTAACCAAAGGTCTCTCATCTACTCCCGAAGCAGAAAATGAAGCCACAGCTCCAGTTATACTAGTCTTTTTCTGACTACCATACCCAATTACAATAACTTCATCTAATTGTGCATTATCAGTCTCTAACGAAATATTGTAGGTGTTTGCACTTCCTACCAATAGTTCTTTTGTTTTAAAACCTACATAAGAGAACACAAGCGTTTCTCCATTAGAGACAGAAATACTGTAGTTACCATCAAAATCTGTACTTGCACCATTTTTTGTACCTTTCACAACTACGTTCACTCCAGGCAACGGCATATTAGAAACGTCTGTAACAGTTCCTGATACCTTTTTCTCCTGAGCATATCCAGACGTGTACATTAAAGTAAACATCAACATGCTCATAAGAAGAGTCATTTTGTTTTTCATATAATATTTAGTTTAGTATTAATTAATACAAATTTATTCAATACACCCCCCTATTCTATCCTGTGCCTACCTGCAAATAGATTTTAACTAAAATCAAAAAAAAATACTTTTACAATTTAACTATCTCAAAAACAGTTTGTTACAACAATAATCAATGCGATTAAAAAAATCAATAAAAATGTTATCGATTACATAATTAATTCCTACAACTATTAAAACAGGATGCTACAGGATAGCATTATCTATTGAAGATTCTACTTTTACTAAATTCTAAAAAAGAACTAATTAAAGGAAACCTATGAAAACAACTAAAACACTTTTACTTATTTTAATATCAATTATATTTTCATGTAAAAAAGAGGATACTACTATTAAAATAATCGAAATACAAGTTGAAGCACCTTTTAAAATGCCTGCTATTAAAGTTCCCGACTTTAGCAATAGTAAGCAATTCTTAATTACAGATTTTGGTGCGGTTCAAGGCAACAAAGAGCTCACATCTAAAGCCATATCCGAAGCTATCGCTAAAGCTAACAAAATTGGCGGTGGCACCGTTATAATTCCTAAGGGCGAATGGCTTACAAAAAAAATTCATTTTAAAAGCAACGTTAATCTCCATTTAAATAAAGATGCCGTTTTGCTTTTTTCTGAAAATCCTAAAGATTATTTACCTGCTGTTCATACCTCTTGGGAAGGCATGGAGTGTTACAACTATTCACCCCTCATTTATGCTTATGAATGTAAAAATATTGCCATTACAGGAGAAGGAAAGCTAAAAGCTAAAATGGAAGTTTGGGAAAAATGGTTTGCACGTCCAAAACCACACATGAACAGCTTAAAAAGTCTTTACAACTTGGCTTCTTATAACAAACCTGTTGAAGTACGCCAAATGGTTAATGATACAGCTAATTTTCGCCCACATTTCATACAATTTAACCGCAGTGAAAACATTTTACTGGAAGGTGTTTCTATTGAAAACAGTCCGTTTTGGACCATCCATCCTTACCTTTCAAAAAACGTGATTATTCGCAACATTAAAGTAAAAGCACACGGGCATAACAACGATGGTGTTGACCCAGAAATGAGCCAAAATATTTTAATTGAAGATTGTATTTTCGACCAAGGCGACGATGCCATTGCTGTTAAATCTGGCAGAAACCAAGACGCTTGGCGACTAAACACACCTTCAAAAAACATTGTAATGCGAAATTGCACCATGATAAATGGTCACCAATTATTAGCAATAGGTAGCGAACTGTCTGGTGGTATTGAAAACGTGTTTGTTGAAAACTGTAATGTAGTTGATGGTGCTAAAATGTTTCATTTGGTATTTATAAAAACAAACGAACGCCGTGGCGGTTATGTAAAAAATATTTTTGTTGAAAACATAAAAGCGGGCGCCATACAAAATGGCATACTTGGTATTGAAACCGATGTGCTATACCAATGGCGAGATTTAGTACCAACTATAGAAAGAAAGTTAACGCCCATACACGATGTGCATCTTACAAATGTATCGGCTTTTAAAACAGAATTCCTATCGCGCATTTTAGGTCAAGAAGAACTTCCAATAAAAAATATTTTTCTTAACAATGTGGTGGTCGATTCTATTAGCACCCAAAAACACATTCACGAACATGTTATCAATTTCAACGAATTGACAAAAATCAAATAACATATATAGAAAGACAACCCGATTTAACAGGATGCCACAGGATAGAGTTTATTGTGGCAAGTTATATTTTTACTAAATGAGTTAAAAGTACTCGAAATAAAATCGAAAACAATTTAACGATAATCTAAATAAACAACTAAAAATCAATCAGATGAAGCTTATTAAAACCCTCCTATTATTATTGATTTCAATAAATTTCTCTTGTAAAGGGAAACTATCTAAATCGGATATCTCAAAAGACTCTAAAGCACCCAAAATTGAAATTCCAGTTATGGAAACAAGCAAAGCAAGTTCAATGGCTAAGATTTGGATTGATTCAACTACTGGACATAAGATAGAAAAATTGGTGAATAGAACTGGTGATAACCGTAGCTTTTACTTTCATAACAATCCATTTTTAAAATCAAAAGATGGCAACAGCGATTTGATGATTTTCTCAGGAAGTACAGAAACTGGCGATCAATTCTTTACAGTCAACTTAAAAACAAAAGCCATAGACCAAATTACTACGAAAAAAGGCAATAAAAGAGGCGAAATTGTTGGCACAAAAACAAGAAAAGTATTTTATACCATTCAAGACAGTATTTTTGCAACCCATATAGACACCCATAAAACAGAATTCATTTATAAATTCAGTGATGCCATTATAGGTTCTGTTACCAGTTTAAATGCCGATGAGACTTTATTGGGTGGTGCTTTAATAACCAAGGAAGAAAATGAAATCTTTAAAAAGAATCCTAAAAAATCGGATTATTTTGACAAGATTTATGAAGCAAAGCTTGAAAGAAGCCTCTTTACCATCAATGTAAACACAAAAGAATTCAATAACATATATTCTGAAAATGCTTGGTTAAACCACATTCAATTTTCACCAACAGATCCCGATTTATTAATGTATTGCCACGAAGGACCTTGGCATAAAGTGGATCGTATTTGGAACATCAATTTAAAAACCAAAAAAAACGAAATAATTCATAAAAGAACGGTTTACAGAGAAATTGCAGGTCATGAGTTTTTTAGTCCTAACGGAAACACTATTTGGTTCGACCTTCAAATTCCTAGAGGCGAAACTTTTTATTTAGCAGGAAAACATTTAGATACTGGAGAAGAAACCAGATACGCCTTAAAACGCGATGAATGGTCTATACATTTTAATATATCCCCCGATTTAAAAACCTTTGCCGGAGATGGTGGAGATGAAGGTCAGGTGGCGCATGCTAAAGATGGTATGTGGCTTTACCATTTTACACCAAAAGGAGACAGTTTAGTATCTAAAAAATTGGTGAACATGAAAAACCATGATTACAATTTAGAACCTAATGTGCATTTTTCACCTAATGGGAAACAAATTATTTTTAGAGCCAATTTTGAAGGAAGCACTCAAATTTATGCTGTTGACATTGAAAAACCTACCTTATAAGTTTCAGATTAACCCGTATTTATATTCAATTAAAAAAGTTTATTTTTAAAAATCAATACACACTAAAGCATTAAATAAATGAAAATCAAGCCTAATCATGCACTTCTATTTTTAGCCTTTATAGCTTTATTCTCCTGTAAAGTGAATGACCAAGACAAAGCGTCGCCTTGGCCAGAACAAAGCAATGTCACCAAACCATGGACACGTTGGTGGTGGATGGGTAGTGCCGTAGATAAACCCAATATTAAGTCCAGTTTAATAGACTTTCATAAAGCAGGTATCGGCGGTGTAGAAATAACGCCCATTTATGGTGTAAAAGGACAAGAAGACAACTTTATTGATTATTTATCGCCTAAATGGATAGACATGTTAAGCTATACCATTACAGTGGCAGATAGTTTGGGCATGCAAGTTGATATGGTTTTAGGTACCGGTTGGCCTTATGGTGGCCCTCAAGTTACTGCTAACTATGCTGCAACAAAATTATTAGTGGAAACCTATCAACTAAAAAAGGGAGAAACATTCAACAAAGACATTGTTCCAAAAAACGACAAAAACAAGGACATCGCCCAACTATTAAATGTTTTGGCCTATGGCAGCGACTCAACATATATAGATTTAACATCAAATTTAAAAGGAAATCATTTAGAGTGGAAAGCAACCAACAGCAATTACACCATTTATACGGTTTTTGCAGGTAAAACTGGGCAACAGGTTAAACGTGCTGCACCTGGTGGAAGTGGCTATACCTTAGACCACTACTCATCTGAAGCATTGTTTACCTATACCGAACCTTTCAATGAAGCACTTAAAGAATTTCATGGTAAATTACGCGCTATTTTTAATGACAGTTACGAAGTATATGGAACCGACTTTACCCCCATGTTTTTTGGAGAATTTGAAACGCGCAGAGGCTACGATTTAAAACCCTATTTACCTCAATTATTAAATAATGAAGATACCGAAATTGGCAATAGAATAA
Source organism: Mariniflexile soesokkakense (assembly GCF_039650365.1). Classification (NCBI taxonomy): domain Bacteria; kingdom Pseudomonadati; phylum Bacteroidota; class Flavobacteriia; order Flavobacteriales; family Flavobacteriaceae; genus Mariniflexile; species Mariniflexile soesokkakense. Next base: position 480,816 of record NZ_JAZHYP010000002.1, read on the forward strand.
AAAGCGATTACAGAGAAACCATATCCGATTTACTGTTATATAAATTTGATATGCCTTGGACAAGTTGGGCGAATTTTAAGAGCTTCAAAACAAAACTGCAAGCGCATGGATCGCCCGGAAATTTAATAGATCTATACGCCTCTGCCGATATTCCCGAATGCGAAACATTTGGTTCTATGCCGTACGATATCCCAGGATTTAGACGCGAACCCGAAGACATTCGTGAAGGCGATGCCGACCCAGTTATGTTAAAATTTTCATCATCAGCAGCACATATTTCGGGCAAACCATTAACCTCATCAGAAACCTTTACCTGGTTACGCGACCACTTTAAAACAGCTTTATCACAATGTAAACCTGAAGTCGAAGATTTACTTTTAAACGGTATTAACCATGTATTTTTACACGGCTCTACCTACTCGCCAAAAGAAGCTGAATGGCCCGGGTGGAAATTTTATGCTTCGGTTAATTTTAATGCAACCAATACCATTTGGGAAGATGTTCCTTCCTTATTTTCTTATATTGCAAACTGTCAATCTGTGCTTCAGTCTGGAAAACCAGACAATGAAACCTTATTATACTGGCCTATTTACGATACATGGGCCAAGAACTTTGGAGGCAACTTATTTTTTCAATTTAAAATCCATTCTTTAAATGAATGGTTACACGATACACCATTTTATAATACAACAAAGAAATTAATGGATAATGGGTATGGCGTCGATTTTATATCTGATAATTTTATTGCACAGGCTACTTTTAAGGACGGACAAATTGTGCTTCCGGGAGGGAAATACAAATCGATAGTTATTCCTAATTGTGAAAAAATGCCAATGGCTACTTTAAAGAAATTGATTGCCTTAAAAAATGCGGGGGCTCCTATTATTTTTGAAGGCTTGCCTAATTCAGTTCCTGGATTTCATAATTACAAAGCGCAAAATTTAAAATTATCACAGTTAATTTCAGAAAACAGTAGTCTTTTAGACCTTACATCAAACTTGTTTAAAGACCTAGAAACGGCGAAGGTTTACCCAGAAACCTTAGTTAAAACAGGGTTAAAATTCATTAAAAGAGCTATTGATGGTGAAAAAATATACTATGTAGTTAATCATACTTCCAAAACAATTGATGATTATATCCCGCTAGCTATAAAAGATAAAGAGGTCATCATCTTAGATCCTTTAACTAAAAAATATGGTAATGCCATTGTAAAAAATGAAACCAATACTACGCTTGTAAAACTTCGTATCGAACCTGGGCAATCATTCATTCTTAAAACAGAAACCAATAAATCTTATCAAAATTGGAATTATTACAAAGCAACTCAAAGTCCAATAAATTTAGAAGGCAACTGGCAAATCAGCTTTGAAAAAGGAGGTCCAGAATTACCGCCATCGGCAAAAATAAACACCCTAAAATCTTGGACAACCTTAAGTCCACAAGCCGAAGCTTTCTCTGGAACCGCACTTTATACTTTAGAGTTTAATGCTCCAAATATTGAGGCTGACAATTGGAAATTAAATTTAGGTGATGTTAGAGAAAGTGCTAAAATATGGCTTAACGGCAATTATATTGGAGATGTTTGGTCTGTACCATTCAGCATCAACTTAGGGCAACTAAAAAAAGGTAAAAATGAATTAAAAGTACAAGTTACCAATCTTGCTGCCAATAGAATTCGTGCCAAAGAAATAAGGGGTGAAGAATGGAAAATTTTCTACGAAATAAATATGGTAGACAAAGACTATAATAAGTTTGATGCTACAAAATGGCAGCCTATGCCTTCTGGTTTACTAGGACCTATTTCAATAACAGCCTTAAAAGAAATTAAATAACGATAATTAATATATAATGAAAAAAACACTTTTATTTATAAGCTTAAGCTTCTTAATGGCACAAATATCGTTTGCGCAGCAACCTTTTAATAAAAAAGAGGTATTGGCTCACATGGAGTTAGCCAACAAATACTTTATGGAAAAATGGCCGGATGTGGGCAAAACCATAGTAACCAACAAAGAACGCCCAAGTAATATTTGGACACGTGGTGTATATTATGAAGGATTGATGGCATTGTATGAAATATACCCGAAAGAGGAGTATTATAAATATGCTTATGATTGGTCTGAATTCCACAACTGGGGATTTAGAAATGGCAATGCGAACCGCAATGCCGACGACTATTGTGCAGCACAAACCTATATTGATTTATACAATTTAGAGCCAGACGCTAAAAAGTTAAAAAACACAAAGGCTTGTATTAACATGCTTTTGAATACGCCACAATTGGACGATTGGTCATGGATTGATGCCATACAAATGGGCATGCCTGTGTTTGCTAAATTGGGTGTTTTAGAAAACGATACTCGTTATTATGAAAAAATGTACGAGATGTACATGTACACTAGAGACAAACATGGTGACAACGGACTTTTTAACCCTAAAGATGGTCTATGGTGGCGCGATGCAGATTTCGATCCGCCATACACAGAACCTAATGGTGAAGATTCATATTGGAGTCGTGGTAATGGTTGGGTAATCGCTGCTTTAGCAAAAACATTAGCTATCATTCCAGAAGATGCACCACATAGAGAGCAATATATTATCGATTTAAAATCGATGGCAGAAGCATTGGTTCCAATTCAAAGAAAAGATGGCTTTTGGAATGTAAGTTTACATGATCCAAAACATTATGGTGGTAAAGAAACTTCGGGAACTGCTTTATTTGTTTACGGTATGGCTTACGGTATAAACAATGGCATTTTAGATAAAACCAAGTATATGCCTATAATAGAAAAAGCTTGGAATGCCATGATAAAAGAAGCATTGCACAATAATGGCTTTTTAGGATGGTTACAATCTACAGGAAAAGAACCAAAAGATGGACAACCGCTATCATACGATAAAGTTCCAGATTTTGAAGATTATGGTTTAGGCTGTTTTTTATTGGCTGGTGCTGAAATTTATAGATTACAGTAAATTATGAACTATTTAGTTTTTATCTGTTCGCTATTTTTAGGTTATACAATAACACCAAAAAATCCATCTACAGAAAATACTAACACAAACAAATTGCCTGGTTTTGAGATTTTCACATCTCAAAACCAGGCAATTATTTTATACAATAAAAATAACGGTAAACTTGACTCTATCTCAGCCCATTTATTAGCTGAAGATATTTTTAAAGTTACCAATTACAAACCTGAAATCATTACAAATATTAAGCAAGCTAAAGGCAACGTTATAGTCATTGGCACTATTAATTCTAAACTTATTACTTCACTTTTAGGTGAGAAAGCTATTAAAGCAGGTTTTGAAAACCAATGGGAAAGCTTTCTCTACAAAACCATTTTAAACCCAACTAAAAAAATAAAAAAAGCATTTATTATTGCAGGAACCAATCCACGAGGTACTGCGTATGGCGTTTTTAATATCTCAAAAAAAATAGGTGTAAATCCTTGGTATTGGTGGGCAGATGTTCCTGTTAAAAAACGATCAGAATTAGTATTAAATCAACCCGATTTTTATAGCAAAGCGCCATCAGTTAAATACCGTGGCATCTTTTTAAACGACGAAGATTGGGGTTTACAACCTTGGGCAGCTAAAACCTTTGAACCAGAAACAGGCGATATCGGTCCTAAAACCTATTCCAAAATTTTCGAATTACTTCTCCGCCTTAATGCAAACACCATTTGGCCCGCTATGCACCCAAGCACAAAAGCGTTTTTCTATTATCCAGATAATGCTAAGGTAGCTAATCAATACCAAATTGTAGTTGGCACATCGCATGCTGAACCTATGTTACGAAACAACGTAGATGAATGGGATAAAAACAATTATGGTGATTTCAACTACAAAACCAACAAAACAAATGTGCTTAATTATTGGGAAACCAGAGTGAAAGAAGCTAAAAATATCGATGCTATTTACACCATCGGTATGCGTGGTGTGCATGATAGCGGTATGGAAGGTGTGAAAAATAACGACGAAGCCGTGGCTGTTTTAGATAACGTTATTACAGATCAAAGAAATCTACTAAAAAAACATATAAATCCAAATATTGAAAACATCCCTCAAGCATTTACCGTTTACAAAGAGGTTTTGGATTTATACAAAAACGGACTTCAAGTTCCTGATGATATCACCCTCGTTTGGACCGATGACAACTATGGTTACATTCGTGCTTTAAGCAATTCCGAAGAACAAAAACGCAAAGGAGGTTCGGGTGTTTATTATCATGCATCTTATTGGGGAAGACCACATGATTATTTATGGTTGAGTTCCACCAATCCGTATTTGATTCAAGAGGAAATGATGAAAGCTTATAATCTAGACAATAAGAATATTTGGATTTTAAATATAGGCGACATTAAACCATTGGAATACAATATGCAATTGTTTTTAGATATGGCTTATGATGCTGATAAGTTTCAAAACTCAACTTACATAACATCACATCAAAACCAATTTTACGGCACTATTTTCGGCAATAAATTTGCTGAAGATCTTACCAAAATAAAAACAAATTATTATAAATTAGCTTTTGAGCGTAAACCTGAATTTATGGGTTGGAGCCAAACGGAACCTACTACACAAATTTTTAATACAGCTTATAATACATTTTCTAATGGTGATGAAATTCAACAACGTATTGATGCTTATGAAACCATTGAAAAAGGCGTCGATTTAATTGAAAACCAATTATCAGAAAATTTAAAAAGTGCTTTTTTTCAATTAGTAAGCTATCCAATTCAAGCAGCTTCAAACATTAACAAAAAATTTCTTTACCGAGATAAAGCAATAAATTATGCCAAACAAGGTCGAAAAAGCGCAAAAAAATATAAAACACTTTCAAATGAAGCCTATAACAATATTGAAACATTAACTAAAGAGTACAATCAGCTTTCAAACGGAAAATGGCAAGGGATGATGGATATGAGACCTCGAAAACTTCCTGTTTTCGATAATCCTTCAATAGAATTGCCAGAACTAACAACTACAGAAACTATCGGCTTTTCGATTGAAGACACTTTAAAATCCACCACTAATTTACCAAAACTACCAACCTTTTACACCAACGATAATTCGTCGTATTTTATAGATGTTTTCTTAAAAAACGCCGAAAAATGTACGTGGACATTTAATGATTTACCACATTGGATTATTGTTAGTAAAGCTTCAGGGAATTTAGTAGATTCAAAAGTAATGGAAGATAGAATTTATGTTTCAATGGATTGGGACGCATGGAAAAAAGCAGGCGAACCGATTTCAGACATTATAAAACTTCAATTAAATTCTGAAAAGAAAAACATTCAAATTAATACTTCAAACAGTTATAATAACATACCAAAAAATAGCATTGTTGAAAAAAACGGCTTGGTAATTATTTATGCCAATCATTTTTCTAAAAATAAAATTAATGATAATTTAAAATGGAAAGAAATTACAGGTTTTGGGCATACACAAGCGGTTATGGCATCGACGCCTTTAAGTAGTAACGACATTTCAAATTATGAAGAAACAGCTGTTTTGCACTATGAGTTATTTACAGAAACTGTTGCCAAAAATGCTTTTTTAACCTTAGTTGCCATACCATCGCACCCAATAACAACAGGTGCAAATCTTAAAATTGGCGTGCAATGGAATAACGACCCTATAACTATTTTAGATTTTAAAACTGAAGGTCGCAGCAATACCTGGAAACAGAATGTACTGCGTAATAAAGCTGAAAAGCAAATACAAGTTTCTATACCTAAAAAAGGCAAACAGACATTAAAAATTTATATGATGAGTGCTGGTGTTATGCTAGATTATTTTGTTTTGAATACTGAAAACAAAACATCTATTCCTTATAAATTTTCGAGTGAAACTATAATTAACGAGAAATGAAACTTACATAACGAGTGTTCTATGCCCAAGAAATGACTAAATGGAAGCTACATGTAACCAATAAAAAACAAATAATATAGACACATGAAAACTTACAATCTCGTAAAACTATTACCATTAGTCATTCTGTTTTTTATTGGTGCTAATCTAATAGCTGCCCAAGAATTTAAAAGAGAAAAATATAATTTCAATTCCGATTGGAAATTAAAAACAGGCGATTTTGAAAATGCAAAAGCCACTAATTTTAAAGATGAAACTTGGAAAAAAGCAACACTTCCTTATGCTTATAACCAAAATGAAGCCTTTTTAAAAGATATTGAACATTTAACCACAGGCATTGTTTGGTATCGAAAAAAATTCAAACTCCCCAAAGGTATTTCAAACAAAAAAGTATTTATAGAGTTTGAAGGCATTCGTCAAGGTGGTATTTTTTATGTAAATGGTGAAGAAGTTGGTATGCACGAAAACGGTGTGATGGCGTTTGGTTTGGATATTTCAGAGTTTGTAAAACCCTTTCCTTTTGAAAATATCATCGCCCTTCGTATCGATAACGATTGGAAGTATAAAGAAACCGCAACAAACACCTCCTACCGCTGGAACAATATCAATTTCAACGCTAATTACGGTGGCATACCTAAGAATGTATTTCTTCATATTACCGATAAATTATACCAAACCCTACCATTATATTCCAATTTAAAAACCACTGGCGTTTATGTGTATGCAAAAGATATTGATATTGAACACAAAACAGCATCCGTAAACATTGAAACTCAGGTAAAAAATGAATTCAATGCTCCCAAAACTGTTGAACTAGAAATTGAAGTATATGATATATCTGGAAACAAAATCTCTCAATTCATAGGAAAACAAACAACTATTCAACCTAACGAAACCAAAATACTAAAAGCAGATGCTCAAGTTAATAATTTAAACTTTTGGAGTTGGGGTTACGGATATTTATACACTGTAAAATCTATTTTAAAAGTTGATGGACACATTGTAGATGAAGTTAATACCAAGACTGGCTTTCGCAAAACTACATTCAGAAATGGTGAAGTTTTACTTAACGATCGCGTTATCCAAATAAAAGGATATGCACAGCGCACCAGTAACGAATGGCCAGCAATAGGGATGTCGGTTCCGCCATGGTTAAGCGATTTTAGTAACAAGATGATGGTTGAAAGTAATGCTAATTTAGTGCGTTGGATGCACGTTACACCTTGGAAGCAGGATATAGAATCATGCGACCGTGTTGGATTGATGCAAGCAATGCCTGCTGGAGATGCAGAAAAAGATTCGCAAGGATTTAACTGGATGCAACGTGTATCATTAATGCGAGATGCTATTATTTACAACCGTAACAACCCTAGTATTATTTTTTATGAATGTGGTAATGAAGTTATTAGCGAACCCCACATGCACGAAATGAAAAGCCTAAGAAATACGTACGATCCTTTTGGTGGTCGTGCTATTGGCTCGCGCGAAATGCTTGATAGTAAAGAAGCCGAATACGGTGGTGAAATGCTATATATAAACAAAAGTGCCAAAAAACCACTTTGGGCAACCGAATATTCCAGAGATGAAGGTTTGCGGAAATATTGGGATGAGTTTTCACCACCGTACCATAAAGAAGGTGAAGGACCATTGTATCGTGGCAACGATGCTTCGGATTATAACCATAACCAAGATGCCCACGCTATAGAAAACATAACACGTTGGTACGATTATTATGTAGAACGCCCTGGCACGGGACATCGCGTGAGTTCTGGTGGTGTCAATATTATTTTTTCAGATACCAACACCCATCACCGTGGCGAATCTAATTATAGAACAAGTGGTGAAGTTGACCCAATGCGAATTCCTAAAGATGGTTTTTTTGCACATCAAGTGATGTGGGATGGTTGGGTAGATATTGAAAATCATCGTAGTCATATTTTTGGCCATTGGAATTATAAAGAAGGTGTTATAAAAAATATGTATGTAGTATCTTCAGGAAGTAAGGTAGAGCTTTTTGTGAACGGAATTTCTAAAGGTTATGGTAAACAAACCAAACAGTTTTTATTCACTTTTGAAAACATTGCGTGGGTAGCTGGTACCATAAAAGCCATCAGTTATGATGACAATGGAAACCTAGTTAGCGAAGCTACAAAAACAACAGTAGGAACTCCTTTTGCTATAAAATTAACACCGCATATAAGTCCTAATGGATTTCTAGCAAATGGCGCCGATGTGGCATTGGTTGATGTAGAAGTGGTTGATAAAAGTGGGAATAGATGTCCCATTGATAACAGTTTAATTGAGTTTTCATTAGAAGGACAAGCTACTTGGTTAGGAGGCATTGCTCAAGGTCCAGATAATTATATTGGTTCTAAAAAACTTCCTGTTGAAAATGGCGTGAACAGAATTATGATCCAGTCTGGTTTAAAAGCAGATAACATTACCATTACTGCTAAATCCAAAGGTTTAAAATCTTCACAAATTGATTTAAAAACAATTCCTTTTTTAACAGAAAACGGACTTTCAATACAGTTTCCTAATCAAAATTTACCTTCAAATTTAGAACGGGGTGCTACGCCAAAAACACCTTCTTACACCGTAAAGAGGAATCCTGTTTTTATAAGTCATGCTACAGCAAAATCTAATAACGATGCTGTTTATAATAGTTATGATGACAATGAACTAACCGAATGGACCAATGATGGCAGAATAAGCAGCGGGCAAATAATATACACCCTGGCGAAACCATCGATAGTAACCGAATGTGTGGTTAAGCTTACGGGGTGGCGCACTAAAAGCTATCCTATTCGTATCTTAGCCGATGGCGAAGAGGTTTATAAAGGAAATACGTGGCAGAGTTTAGGATACATTTCAATACCTTTAAAACCCGTTTTAGCAAAACAAATCACCATGGAGTTAATTGGCGATAATACCGAAAAGGACGCCTTCGATAAAATTGTTGAAGTAGACCCTACCAAAGAATTAGATTTATATAAAGATAAAAATGCAACCGAAGCCAAAGGGCAATTGCGCATTGTAGAAATTGAATTTTATGAATAACAAAATGAAAAAAACAAATAAAGCATTAATTATAGGATTCCTGTTTTTTGGATTAGTGAATAACACATTTTCCCAAAACGAAGAAGTTAAACTTTGGGAAAAAGTTCCAAGTGCTATTACAAATGAAACTTACAAAGAAGTGTTTAGACTAAATGATAGTGGTGAAGCAACAGGTATACTAAAAGTTACAGACCCTACCTTAAAAGTGTTTCTTGCAAAAAATGACAATCAAAAAAACACCGCAGTTGTAATTTGTCCGGGTGGTGGCTACGGTGTTTTATCGCATTACAAAGAAGGTGATAAAATTGCCGAATGGCTTAATTCCATTGGTATTTCGGCTTTTGTTCTAAAATACAGATTACCAAGCGACCTTATTATGGAAAACAAAACCATTGGTCCACTTCAAGATGCACAACAAGCCATTAGAATGCTTCGGAAAAATGCTAAAGAATGGAATTTAGACACAAATAAAATTGGTATTATTGGTTTTTCGGCTGGTGGACATTTAGCTTCAACCGCTTCTACACATTATAACGATACTGTTTATGCATCAGATGGAACGAGTGCAAGACCAGATTTCTCCATGTTAATCTATCCCGTAATTTCTATGGAAGATGGCATCACTCATAATGGTTCAAAAATGAATCTTTTAGGAAAAAATCCTTCCGAAGCATTAATTGTAAAATATTCAAATGAAAAACAGGTAAATGAAAACACACCGCCAACCATTTTAATCCATGCAACCGATGATGGCGCTGTACCTGTTAAAAACAGCATCAATTATTACCTAGCTTTAAAAGAAAACAAAGTACCCGCCGAAATGCACATTTATGAAAATGGTGGTCATGGTTTTGGTTTAGGCAGGTTTGGCACGCACCTTAATTGGCCTAAAGCTTGTGAAAATTGGCTGATAGCAAATAACTTTATTCCTGAAAAAGAAGTTTATATGTTTTCATATTTTAAAGGAAACGGTGAAGACGGTTTGCATTTGGCCTTTAGTGAAGATGGCTATAAATGGGAATCATTAAAAAACGACACCTCTTTTTTAACACCAGAAGTTGGCAAAGACAAACTCATGCGCGACCCATGCATTATTAAAGGTGGCGATGGCTTGTACCACATGGTTTGGACGGTGAGTTGGACAGATAAAGGTATTGGTTACGCATCTTCAAAAGATTTAATTAACTGGTCTGAACAAAAGTTCATTCCTGTAATGGAGTACGAAAAAAACACTAGAAACACATGGGCTCCAGAAATAACGTATGATGAAACTAATAATGAATACATGATTTATTGGGCTTCAACCATCCCTGGCAAGTTTCCAGAAACTCAATCTACTGAAGACAACGGTTATAACCATAGAATGTATTACACGGCTACAAAAGATTTCAAATCGTTTAGCAAAACCAAATTATTATACGAACCTGGTTTTAACGTCATTGATGCTACCATTCAAAAACATAACAACAAGTTTGTGATGTTCTTAAAAGATGAAACCAAAAACCCTGTACAAAAAAATTTAAAAGTAGCTTATAGCGACAACCTTACTGGCCCATACACAAAAGCCAGCGAACCCATTACAGGAAACTATTGGGCAGAAGGACCAACCGCTATAAATATTGAGAATCAATGGATTGTATATTTTGATAAGTATCGAGACCATAAATATGGTGCCATCCAATCTAAAGATTTAAAAACTTGGGAAGATATTTCAGATAGAATACAATTTCCAAAAGGCACTAGGCATGGTAGTGTTTTTAAGATCCCTGCTTCTTTATTTATTAAATTAAAAAATTTATAAACCATACGTCATTCTAAAACTGTATTTCATCCATATTCCTATAAATAACAGGTAAGTACAGGATGGTAAAAGTAAAATTCATTTATATATTTAGAAAGTGTAAAAATTACATTTATTAACTAATTAAAAACAACTTTACTAAATTATGAAAACAACTTTACTAAAAAACTTTTTAACTCTATGCGTTTTAGTATTCTCTATGGGAGCTTTAAATGCACAAATTTGGGTAGGAGGAACAAGCACTGACTTTTTAGACGCAACTAACTGGAATGACGGACTTTTGCCAGACGCCTCTGACAATGTAATTATTGACCCTTCTTCTAACAATCCAATATTAAATGCAACTTTATCATCAGCTGGTAATGCAGATGATTTTGTTAGTCATTTATATATAAACCCTGGAGGAGAATTAACCGTTGCCGCTAAACTATGGATTTGGTCCAGTGGAGGTAACCCTTTTGGAAGCGGTACATTAAATGTAGAGGCAGGCGCTGATATTAATATTAGAAACCAAGGACGTTTTGGCAACGATGCTGCAAACCCACAAGTGATTAATATTAATGGTGGTTTAGTTAACACTAAAAACCAATTGATAATAGGTGATCAAGGTGATTGTACTTTTAACATAAATGGCGGTACAGTAACTTCTACACTTAACGGAATTATTTTAGGCGGATACGCTGGTGTGGGCATACTAAACCTTAATGGTGGTGTTTTAACTGTAAATGGCGGTTTCCCTATTGACGAACAACCATCTCGTGCAGGTACTGGTTATATGACCATTGACAATGGAACCTTAGAATTAACTGGTGATAAAGTATCTTTTGTGGAAGGTTATGTTGCTGCTGGTAAAATAGTAGCAGCACCAGGCAAAGAAATAGTTATTACTTACGATGCTTTTACAATTGACGTAACGTATGTAACTGCTGTAGCAGCTACACCTAAAAACGTACTTTATGTAAACCAAACGGGTGTTGGTCAAGGTGCTGGTGCTTCTGCTCCAGGTGCAGACCCAGTAATTAAAATGCTACAAGCTGATGCTAACTTTAATGTAACTTACTTAGAATCATCTCAGGCAGGAACTGAAATAGATCTTACTGGCTATGACCTTGTAATTGCTCAAGAAACTATTAGTTCTGGAGCTGGAATGTTTACACCTACAGGAGTTTTAGGAATTAAAAATGTTACCGTTCCAATTATCTACAACAAAACTTGGGCGTTTAGAAATGGCAAAGCTGTTACCGATGCTGATGCAGCAGTAACAGGAACACAAAACTTAGCTGTTACCGTAGATCCAGCAAACCAAAGCAACCCGATGTTTAGAGGAATTAATTTCGCAGGCGGAAATGCTATTAATATTTTTGCAGCAGCTACCGCCAACGATGATGGTTCTACTGGTGGCAATAAAGCTATTGATGTATTGAATAACCTAGATATGACAGCAACTGGCACATTATTAGCTTCTGTTCCAGAAGTTACTAATGCTGACCAAGCATTTGTTGTGAACTACCTTCCTTCTGGAACTGGATTTGGAACATCTGGAACTGATGTACTTACAGTAGATGCTGTTGCATTATCATTTAGCTATGGTGCTACAATATTAGGTGATGGAGCAAATATTACTTCTGAAGCATTAACCATTTGGAGAAATGCTGCTTATACATTAACAGGATTACCTGTTCCTAACTCATTATATGTAAACCCTGATTATGTAACTTTAGGCCTTGGGCAAAAAGCTTCACTAGTTTCTACAGATGTTAGAGCTATTGGAAACAGAATCTACGTATCTAATGTTAAATCAACTTCAGAAATTAACATTTATAGTATTACTGGTGCTTTAGTAAAATCATTTAAAACAAATGAAGATACTAACTTCACTTTTAAATCTGGACTTTATATAGCAACTATTAAAACTTTTGAAGGTGCAAAATCTGTTAAATTATTAATGAAATAGTATTATTTCGTTAATAATAAAAAATTAATTAAGATAAGGGTGTGTATTATTATAATACACACCCTTATTTATATAAATAAACTTAAGGTTTGACATGAAGATACAAATTACATATACAAAATCACTATCATTCATTGCTGTATTGATATTTTTTAGTTTATCACAGTCATCACATACACAAACAAATTGGACAGGTGCCGTTGATACCAATTTTTATAACGTAAACAATTGGAGCAATACAGCCATTGACTTTTCCAACATACAAAGTGAAACCCTTGTTATTGGTGCAGGTTCACCAAATAACCCTATTCAATCTGGGGGCAATGCAAACAATGTTAATTACCGCCCTGGCTCATTAAACATTCTTACAGGAGCAAACGCTACATTTAACGGGGTATTACTTCCTTGGAATAGTAATTCTTTTAATGGTACTATCACACTAAACGCCCCGGCTGATTTAAACATTAGAAATTTTGTTTATTTAGGTAAAACAGCAAATGGTACTTTAAATTTAAATGGAGGCGCCATACACAGTAAAAACCAATTTTATATAGGCTATGGAGCTGGCGGAAATGGCGTTGCAAATGTTTTAGGAGGCACTTTATATGCCGGCTCCTATTTAGAGATTGGAACTAGCCCCAGCGGCTCGAATCCTATTGGAACTTTAACCATAGACGGAGGCACTGTAGAAGTGTCCTCGGGTGTTAATATAGGAACCAATGGAAGTATTCATATTGCAGGTTTAGGGGCCTTATTAATTAATGGAAACCATACCACAACTATAAACAACCATATTTCAAATGGAAAGATTACATCACCGGCAAACACAACTTTAGTTGCTAATTTTGATGGTTCAAGAACTACTGTAGCAATTTCTCAAGACCCTAACAGATTAATTAAAGAATATGCAAGCTATATCATTCTTGATAATGGGATATTAGAAGCAAGGATAGACAAAGCTACTAGTAATGTTGAATCTTTAAAAGTTAATGGCGTTGAAACTTTACAACAAAATGGTGGTTCTAGATCTGGAACTTATTACGATTTTACGGGCTCTTATGGATTTGATAAAATTTCTGGAACCGTATTTTCTATTAAAGAAGAAACCGAAGATTATATTGATGTTTCGTTTAAAAGAACCTATTCGGATGGTAATTATTTGGCTCCCTGTGATGCTGATATCCATTATGTACTTAAAAAAGATGATACTGGATTATATACCTATTCTATTTTACATCATAAACCAGAATACCCTGATTTTGATTTAGGCTCTTGGAGACAAGTTATTTGGATTGGTGATAATGGCACTGATTATTTAACAGAAAAAATTTATGTGAACGATGTAAAAAATTGGCAAATGCCATCTGTATACGATAATCAAAATGCATCGGCTACTGGCATTCAAGAAATTATAAAACTCAACACAGGTGTGCGAGCTGGAAAATATGATGGGAAATATGAATATTCAGAAAGTTTATTAGAGCTACCAGTTTGGGGACATGCCAGTGATATAAATAATATAGGAAGTTGGGCAGTATTTGGAAGTCACGAGTTTTTTCCTGCGGGACCAACTAGCCACGATTTAAATGCTGCAGCTGGAATTATTCATGTCCTGCTAACAAACGTTCATTATAACTCAAAAGGTTTTAACATCCCTCAAGGTGAAGACTGGTCTAAAATTTACGGGCCTTACTTAATATACACTTCTGAAAAAGCTACTGGAGATGCAAATTGGGAAGATGCCAAAACAAGAGCTGCTCAAGAACGTGCAGAATGGCCCTATACATGGCTTACAAACACTCCTGAATATCCACAAGCCGATGGACGTGGAAATATCATTGGAAATTTTTCGATAACTGATTCAGAAAAACCGGAATTAGATGGAGGAAACGCATGGATTGGTGTCACTGAATTAAGCGCCGAATCGAACGGAGATTGGCAGTTTGAAAGCAAAAATTTTCAATACTGGGTAAAAACTGATGCTTATGGTAATTTTGATATTAAGCATGTACGCCCAGGCACATACACTTTGTTTGCTATTAAAAATGGGGCTATAAATGAATATAGAATGGAAAACGTTGTTGTTACAGCTGCTGGAACTACGAATTTAGGTAGTGTAAACTGGACCATTCCTAGAAACAATGGAAAACTTGTATGGGAAATTGGTGTTCCAGATAGAACAGCTTCCGAATATAAATTTGGTGATTTTGATTATTGCGAAGGATTTGTGCAAGATAAATTCGCAAGTACATTTCCAAACCCAATAGAATATAATGTTGCCGATAAAAACTGGACCACTGTGTTGCCATATGTACATTCTACCTACTTTAATTCGGACGGTAGTTTTCAATCTTGGAACTGGAATTTGAATTTCGATTTAACTGGTAGCATTCCAGCAACAGGTAATGCTAAATTAACTGTGGCATTTGCAAGTGCAGACCATGCTCAATTTTGGGTTTATGTGAACGGTACGCGTATAACTCCTTTACCATTTTATCCTCCAGTAGGTGGTGGCAATGCCTTTTTGAGACAATCCAATCATGCAAAATACGGATTAACCGTTCTTGATATTCCTTATAACATATTACGTACAGGTAATAACATTATCAATTTACAAATGCCATCTACATCATCTCCTGTAGTAAACCACGTGATGTATGATTATATAAGTTTAGAAGGAAATTTAACAACGACATTAAGCACAAATAATTTAGATAAAAATGCCCTGGGAATTAAAATCTTCCCAAATCCTGCATCTGAATCTATTAATGTGAAAATTGAAAATAAAAATTTCAATAATTTAACATTATCTGTATATGATTTATTAGGGAAGCAAATGATTAAAACAACTCCCGTAAAATCTATTTCCAATACCTATACAATTGATATAAAAAACAAATTAGTTTCTGGGATGTATATTATAAAAATAGATACTGAAAAAGGAAATTATATGTCAAAGATAATGGTTGAATAAACTGCTTTAGTTTTTAAAGATTAACCCACTGAAAACAAAAAAGCTGTTTCTTTTAAAAGAAACAGCTTTTTTAATATAAAATCTTAAAATATTATTTTTCCAAATTCCCATTAACCAAACGCCAAATATTTAATTTATTTTCTGCTTTAAGTGCATCTGGCAAAAAAGCATCCGGATAATCCTGAAAACACACTGGGCGCACAAAACGCTTTATGGCATTGGTGCCTACGGATGTTGAATTAGGCGCTGTAGTTGCAGGATATGGGCCACCATGCACCATAGAATGGCAAACCTCTACACCTGTAGGATACCCATTTATTACAATACGCCCTACTTTCAATTCTAAAATATCAAAAAGTTCTTTATATTCTTTAAAATCCTCATCGGTACCATGAATGGTTGCCGTTAAATGACCTTCTAAGTTTCTGGCAGCTTCAAGTATCTCATTTTTTGAAGACGCCTCAACGAATACACTCGATGGCCCAAAGTTTTCTTCTGATAAAGATTGGTTTTTTGTAAAATTCTCAATGGACGTTTTAAATACTTTAGGAACAGCACTATTTGCTGATTCTCCAGACAAACCAGATGCGAGTTCTTCAACATTATTAATTGCTAATGTATTTGCAACTCCGTTATTAAAAGCTTTTAATATATTTGACGTTAACATCGTTCCAGAAGGTGTTCCTTTTATTCCGTTAGCTAAGTTAGTATAAAACGTATCAATGCTTTCCGATTTTTGTAAAAATGAAAGTCCAGGATTGGTACAAAATTGCCCCACACCTAATGTGATAGACCCTGCCATTCCTGATGCAATTTCTTCACCTCTTTCTTTTAATGCTTGCGGCAAAATAAATACCGGGTTGGTACTTCCCATTTCAGCAAAAACCGGGATTGGTTCTGGCCTGCTATTGGCATAATCAAATAATGCTTTACCACCTCTATAAGAACCCGTAAACCCTACTGCTTTAATATTGGGATGCTTAACCAGTGCTTCCCCAACTTCGTTAGAGCTACCATGAAGCAAAGCGAAAACACCCTCTGGCATACCTGATTTTTTTGCTGCTTTTATGATGGCGTTACCTACCATTTCTGAAGTTCCTGGATGAGCTGGATGTCCTTTAAAAACTACGGGGCATCCTGATGCTAATGCAGAAGCTGTATCACCTCCAGCCACTGAAAATGCCAAAGGAAAATTACTTGCGCCAAAAACAGCTACCGGGCCTAATGGCAAAAGCATGTGCCTAATATCCGATTTTGGAATTGGTGCTCTATCTGGAATGGCTGTATCAATTCTTGCATCTACCCAAGAGCCTTCGCGAACCACTGTGGCAAATAATTTTAATTGATTCATGGTTCTGCCTCTTTCGCCTTGAAGCCTTCCTAATGGTAAAGCTGTTTCTAGATGGCACCTTTCTAAAAGGGCATCGCCAAGATTTAATATTTCTTCAGCTATTTCATCTAAAAAATTAGCAATGCTTTGGTTATCTTTTTTTCGGTAACTTTCAAAAGCAATAACCGCTTTTTGAACAGCTTCGTCAACTTGCACCTTAGATGCATTGATAAATTCACCTTCTAGTTTTTCATTGGTTAAGGCATTTATTCCGTAAAAAATTGTGTCTGTACTCATAAAAATTCTATTTTATTAAAGTTCCCGCTTTATCAATTAATTTTTTAAGCACTTCTACCTCATCAGTATTAGGTACTGGTAATGGAGCTCTAACATCGCCTGCACTTTTACCTATTATTTTGGCTCCTGCTTTAATTAAACTTACAGCATATCCTTGGGAATTACTTCTCAACTTTACAAAAGGAATAAAAAATTCTTTAATAATCAAATTAACAGCTTCCTTATCTCCGGCTCTTAACGATTTATAAAAATGGTTTGCCATTTCTGGCACAAAATTAAATACTGCCGAAGAATAGGTGTTCACACCAATTGACAAATATGCTTCAGAAATAATTTCGGCTGTTGGCACGCCACCAATATAAATTAAACGATTTCCAACGGTTTTAATGGTTGTATTTAATGCTTCCATGTTACCCGTTCCATCTTTTAAGGCTATAAAATTAGGACAAGCATCGGCTAACTTTTGAATATATTCAGCCGGAAGGATTCCATTGGCACGATTGTAATAAATGACTGGTAAATTTGTGTTTTGCATAATGGTTTTAGCATACTCAAAAACTCCTTCTTTAGCACATTCTGTAAGATATGGAGGCATTAAAAGAAGCGCATCTATACCCGCTTTTTCTGCAATGGATGCAAATTCAATAGCTTCTGGAATACTTCTACCAACACTTGATATGGTTGGAACTTTACTTTTTACAGTTTCCGAAGTGACTTTAACGATGCTTATATATTCATCTTTAGATAGTGAGAAAAACTCACCTGTACCACCAGCTACAAATATGGATGACACTTGATGACTCATAAACCACTCTAATCTATCGGCAAACGTTACGCTGTTAAATTGCCCTTTATCATCTAAATCGGTTACTGGAAATGATAATAACCCATCGGCCAAAGCACTTTTTATTCTTTCTAAACTTAGTTTCATCTGTTTATATTTTTTGTTTTTCATCTGTCAGATGGAACATCCATACAATCATTCTTCTCTGTGACTAAATTGTAGCCATGGATGTTTCATTATTTAATAATTTTAATATTTTTCTATTATGTTAAAGGTCCTGGATTAAACAACACTAAATCGTTGTGCAACCCTAATTTATCGCAAGCCACTTGTTTTTTTCCACTGGCAACATCCAATATCATTTGGAACAACTCCCAACCCATGGCTTCGATTGTTTTTTCACCTGTTGCTATTTTTCCTGCGTCAAAGTCTATTAAATCAAACCATCTATTACTTAGTTTTGAATTTGAACCTACTTTTATAACAGGTACCATGGCTAATCCATAAGGCGTACCACGACCGGTCATAAATAAATGTACGTTCATACCCGCTGCTAACTGTAAAGTCCCACAAGCAAAATCGCTTGCAGGAGTTGCTGCAAATGTTAATCCTTTTTTTCTAATCTTTTCTCCAGGTTTTAAAACATCTACAATGGTACTTGTACCCGATTTGGCAACGGACCCCAAAGATTTTTCAACAATAGTACTTAACCCTCCTTTTTTATTTCCTGGTGTTGTGTTGGCACTTCGGTCTGCACTACCTTGAAGCAAATAGTCATCATACCATTTCATTTCTTGTAATAATGCTTTGGCAACCGTAGCGTTTTCGGTTCTAGGAACTAATAAATGAATGGCATCTCTTACCTCGGTAACTTCGGAAAACATGACACTACCTCCTGCCCGGACTATTAAATCGGCTGCAAATCCAGCAGCTGGATTCGCAGTTAAACCTGAAAACGCATCACTCCCTCCACATTGCATGCCCACTACTAAACTGGAAGCAGAACAGGTTTCTCTTTTTCGCTTGTTTAATTTTTCTAAATGGACTTGAGCTGTTTTCAAAATACCTTCAACCATTTCATTAAATCCGTGAAACGATTCGTCTTGCATATAAGTAATACTATCACCCGATTTTTTATCTTCACTTACTATACGTTCTGGTCGTAACTTTTCACAACCTAAACCAATGACCATGATTTCACCGCCAAAATTTGGATTTGTTGCTATATTTTGAATGGTTCTAATAGGAACAATGGCTGCAGGTGCTTCTATGGCAACTCCACATCCGTAACTGTGATTTAAAGCAACTACATCATCTACGTTTTTATACAACGGAAGCAAGTCTTGCTTAATTTTTTTAACTACATATTCGGTTGTCCCCGCTACACATTGTACACTTGTAGAAATGCCTAAAACGTTTTTTGTTCCAACAGTTCCATCAGTATTTTTGTAACCTTCAAACGTATAGCCTTCTAATGGTACTATTTCAATATTTTTAGTTTCAGGCATTGAAATATATTCCAATTCGGGCGGTTTGGGTAATAATATATTGGTTTCGTTAATCCATGCTCCTTGTTTCAAATTTTTATCGGCATACCCAATAACTTCTCCGTACCTAATAATTTCCTGACCCTCATTTATATCATGTAAAGCCACTTTATGTCCATTAGGCACAAACTCTAAAAGTGCAAAACCAAAATCAACTAATGTTCCTTTTTGCATACCAATTTCATTGGCTACAATTCCAACATTATCCTTTTCGGTTGTTTTAATTAATATATTCTTATTCATTTTTAATTATATGAAAGGGAACAGTTTTGATAAAATCATGATTGAAAACAACCCACCAAATGCCATGACCATTAATAGTATAGAAAAATGGCGGATGGTTTCCTTTTCTTCCATACCACTCATTTTTGTTATAATCCAAAAAGCACTATCATTCATCCAAGCAAATATTTTAGAGCCACATCCAATTACCAAAGCTAAATAAACTGGATGAAACGCTAAACCTGCACTTGCAACTCCACTCATAATCCCTATAGTTGTTACCATGGCTATGGTAGCAGAGCCCTGTGCTGTTCTAACGGCAGCTGTTATAAAAAATGCCATAGGCAAAATAGCCATTTGATAATTTGCGGATAACTCTTGTATTCTTATACCAACACCTGTTTGCTGAAGCATTTGCCCAAACACACCACCAGCCGAGGTAATTAAAATTATCATTCCTGCACTGGTTAAGGATTCATACATGTATTTTTTAAATGTTTCCAAATCTAAAATCCTAGACCACATTAAATACATAGCAATTAATGCCGAAATAAATAAAGCAATATTTGGATCTCCTAATACCGAAAAAACAGAAACAACATTTGTTTGTAAATCGCTTAAGTTGTGATGTGCTTCAGAAAACATTTTTGAAAATGTATTTCCAGTTATTAATAGAATAGGGAGCACTACAGGAAGTAAAGATAGCCACAATTTGGGTAAATCTTTATTCTCTTTTTCTGAAATTTGTTTAAGTTCATCTATACTTATATCTGGCGTACTGCGCATAGGTAAATCCCACTTTAAGTTTGCCCAAACAGCATACCCATAACCGCATAAAACGGTAATTAAACCTATAACGATACCGCCAATCATCATGGTTCCTAAATCAATATTCATGGTTTCTGCTACAAATAATGGCCCTGGAGTTGGAGGTATTAACGAATGTGCCATAACTCCCCCCGCAATTACTACCATTAAATATAAACTAAACTTTTTAGGATTCTTAATTCCCATAGATTTTATAACAGGTATCATTAAATAAAAAACCGTGTCGAAAAAAACGGGAATTGCTAGTGTAAAGCTACTAAATAGCAAGGCAATGGCACTGTTCTTCTTCCCAAACAACTTTAATAAACTCCTAACAATGCGTTCGGCTCCACCACTCCGCATTAGCGATGTGCCAATAACGGATGCTAAAGCAATTAAAATACCTATTTTACCACTTGTATTACCGAAAGCATCACCTAAACGCTTGCCGACTGATACTTTAGAAAATTCTAAAGCTTTTTGTTCAGACATGCCGCTATTTAGTGCGAAATTATAAATAAGGTCTGGAGATGTTAAAAAAGCTGTTACTAAAGCCGCTAAGAGTAACGATATAACCGCATGCATTCGTAATACTATAATACAAAACAGCACTACAGCCGTTCCTATTAATATGATTAAAATTGGATCCATAAATGCTGTTTGTTATCTATTTAATTCAAGTGCTGCCATAATAAATGGGCCTAATCCATGAGAATTATCTGTTAAAATAGGCTCGCTTAAATAATACTCATACGAACCATCTCTATAAGGATCACCTCCCAAACCGGCACTTTTGCATATTTGATTTAAATGAATTTCGCCATCTTCATCAACTGTTATTAATTTGCTAACTAAACCATCAAATCCTTTATTAGCAACAGTCTCAAATTTAGCTGGTAAATATCCTTTATGTGCACCTTTTGCAAATGCATATACAAACATTGAAGAACCAGAAGCCTCTAAATAATTCCCTTCTCTTTCTTGCATATTTGGAACTTGATACCATAATCCTGATTCATCTTGAAAATTGCTTGCCGCTTCAGCTAGTTCATTTAGATATGCAACAAATTGTTGATGCTTGGGATGTTCTTTAGGTAAATAGTCTAGAACATCAACCAATGCCATGGCATACCAGCCTAAAGCTCTTAACCAAATATTAGGTGCACATCCTGTTTCTTTATTAGCCCAAGGCATTTGTTTACTTTCATCCCAGGCATGCAAATACAATCCTGTATTTTTATCAAAAGCATGGTCATGTAATAACTTAAATTGATGCGCTATATCATCAATGTTTTTTCCGTTTTCATATTTAACAGTATATTGTGCATAAAATGGCTCGCCCATATACAATCCATCCAACCACATTTGGTTGGGATATATTTTTTTGTGCCAAAACCCTCCAGATTTAGTTCTAGGTTGGCCATCTAATTGTTTTCTTAGTGTTTTAAGTGCAATTAAATATTTTTCATCTTGAGTTTTATCATAAAGATTGAAAAGCAGTTTGCCAGAATTTATTAAATCGATATTGTAGCTTTCAAGTTCATACCCTTTGATAGTTCCCGTACTATCAATCATGGTATCTACAAAATCCTTAATGTAGTTATAGTATGTTTCATTTTTAGTTGACTCATAAAGTCTTTCATAGGCTTTTAAAACCAATCCAACTTTATATTCCCATTTTGGTGCCTCAATATGATCGATATCCCATACTTGTGGGTTGCGCTTTATTATTGAAAGTGCCATTCTATCAGACCAATTTAAAGTATCTGAAATTACAACTTCCTTTATATGGCCCTCTAATTCGTCATTTTGTTTCTTTTCTTGCTTACAGGAAACCATTAAAGTTGTACCATAAAATGTTATTAGAATAAGTCCTATTTGTTTTATTAATCTCATAATTCTAAAGTTAGTTTAGTCATTTAAATATTTATATAATAAATAACCCGCTAATTTAGTATAGCGGGTTATTTTAATTCTATTAATCAATCTTATAGTTATAAGAACTATTCAGATGCATGTCCGTAACCTTGTGTTAGATTTCCGTTTGAAGTACTTAATGTTGAATATGACAATGGCATTATATAGCGTGGTGGTACACCAGCAGCAAAAGAACCATCAGGATATCCTAAGAAAAAGTCATCCGTATACTCTACTTTGTTAGCAACAAGATTGCTACCCCAAGGTGCTTTAACATACCCATCTGCTAAAAGTGCTAAACCTTCAGCACTCGCAGGATCAATATATCTGAACATACCTTTAATAGCTATATGGTTTTTTTGCAATGCAGGTGATAATGTAGCAAGATAATCTGCCCATCCATTGTTGGTACCTCTCCATCCCGGAACTAAAACAGGATACTTAGAATCTGATTCCGTAAGACCGGCAGGCGTTTGATATGTTAATAAATCTAACCCTGGATCTACATCTTTAATTTTAAGATTTTTTGTAAAAACAAAACTAGAGATTTGAACGCCATTAGGGAATGTATAATACCCATTTGTTTCCAAACCAGCTATCATAGCTCTCATATTGTTTCGCATTTCTTGGATGTGTTTTGGGAATGTACCGAAAAGAATGGTATCCCAACGTCTCTTACCTTCACCACCTGTTTCAAGTTTAAGCTCTTGCTCAATACCATTTAACAAAGTTTGACCAGACATTCCATCCACGTAAGCAGTAACCTTTGTTGCTTGATTTGCTGCAGAGAAAGCACGTGCACGTACTTTTTTGAAATATGTTTTAGCTGTAGCTTCATCACCAGTAGCTGCTGCCGCATAAGCAAGGTCTAACATTACTTCTCCTAAACGTACTTGCTGCCAGTTCACACCAGATTGACGTTGTCTTGGAATATATGGATCATTCATTCTAGATTCATCAAATTTATTACTAGCTAGCCCCCCTTTTTCACGGTTACCACGAGCAAAACTCATTAATATTTCACCGGCCTTACCAGTATTACCGGTAAAACAAGCGGTAACATCACGACGTTTATCAGCAGGGTCGAAATCACCAAAAATATAATATGGATTTATACGTCCTTGACCATAACATTTATTTGGATGATCATTTGAACCAGCACCTCCCGAAGGACGACCCCAAGAGTATGGCCAATCTGAATTTTGTGTACGTGTATATCCAGCTTCAAATAAAGATTCTGGACTCACTTCTAAATCTAAAAGTTTTTGGAAGTTTAATTGGAATGGATTATCAAATTTAGCACCTCTGGTGTCCGTTTCAATTAAATATGCAGATCCTGGGTTATTAACTACTTTTAAGAAGTATTCTTTTGCAGTTTGCATATAACTTTGCCAGTTCGTATTTCTAACATATTTAGCTTTCCAAGTTGAATTTTCTTGTCCCCATTGATCAAAAGTTATGTTGCCATAATCGAAATCTGTACGACGTAATTGATAGCCGGCAGCATCAAATGCTAATCTTCCAGTTAAATAATCTGCGTAATTTCCAGAAAAACGTTCTGCTGTTAAATTACCTCCTAATCTATACATTAATGGTGCTGCTTTTTTAAGAGCCGCAATCTCACCATCATAAACTTTATCACGAACAGTAAAGCCTAATGTATCTGTTTGGGCCGTACTTGTTATTGGATAATCAAAATAAGGCACATCACCAAAATACATAATTAACAATTTATAATTGGTCGCTCTATGGCAAAGAGCTTCACCATAAAGTTGTGTCCATGCATTAGCTGTTCCTGAAGTTACAGCTTTTTGGTATTCAGGATTTGACTCTAAAGCTCGCATCATAATGTTAGCTCTATTGATTATTTCATAACCTTCATTCCAAGTATTAAGGGCGTTACCATCGTTAATATCATAAGGAACCGGAAAAAGACCCATAGGTATATGACGTGCTTGTGCAGAATAAGGCTCGGGATGGTGTTCAGAATCTGAACCTACAGACACGACATCGTAATATAAGTTTTTATCTAAATCGTGCCATATGTCATACATACCAGCCAACACTTTGGTAGCCTCTTCTGGCGTACCAAATACAAAATTATCATCAACACTAGATGGCGCCTGCACATCTAGAAAGTCCTTCTCACACGATATATTCATCAGAACACATGCCGTGAGGATAAAATAAAATAGTTTTTTCATAATTTAATTTTTTATATATTAAAATTCAATATTTAAACCAAACGTAAATGTACGTGGACGCGGATATGCATTTAAATCAAGTCCTGGAGTTGGTAAACGAAAATTATTGAATGCGCCACCGGCATTACTTGCTTCATTAACATTTATTTCAGGATCAAAACCTTTGTATCCGGTTATTGTAAAGGCATTAAAAACAGAACTATATACTCGGAATTTATCAATTCCAAACTTATCAACAACACTTTGAGGAAGCGTATATCCTAATGTAAATGTGTTCAACCTTAAATAAGACCCATCCTCTATACCAAAAGAAGATGCCAAACCATTTTCCGGGTAAGGTAAAAACGTTGTTGCATTCGCATTAAGCGCATCTAAAGCGGCTGGATCTACAACTTTTGTTAATTGTCCATTTACTATATCGTAAATTTTGTAAGCACCTGTAAGTTCGTTATATCTATTTCTATACAAACCTTGCTCTTTAGTTCCTTGGTACGCTTCAACATGAGATGCATTGTAGATATCATTTCCTACACTCCAAGTAAAATCAAAATTAAAATCAAATTGTTTGTAATTTCCTGCAAGGTTAAAACCTCCTGTATGTGCAGGATTTGCATCACCAGTAACAGTAATATCCTCAGCATTAATAATACCATCACCATTAATATCTCTAACTTTTTGCACACCTGGATATTCTGATTGTCCAGCTGGTTTATTTGCAACAGTACCATAAACTGTACCCAAAATACCAGATTCTATTTTAGGCACACCAGCTTTAGTGGTATAGGTTTGAGTACTTGGATTATAATCAAAATCATCCGTAGTATACCAACCTTCATGTATATAGCCGCGGAATAGTCCAACAGGTTGACCTTCTTCAAGGAAATAATCTTCTCTTGGATTAAAATAAACCCCTCCAAAACCAGAGCTGTATTTTCCATCTATACTAGGGTCTAATTCATCAACATTACCTTTATTAACGTTGATATTGATACTAGCCATTAAATTAAAATCTTCCGATCTTATAATATCACCATTTAATGACAACTCAATACCCTTATTACTTGTTTGCCCAATATTAGCATATGCATATTGAAAACCAGTAAGTGCAGGCACAGGTTGAATCATAAGTAAATCTTTAACGGTATTTTTATAAAGCTCCAATGTACCGTTTAATTTTCTACCAAATAATTGAAAATCGAAACCAAGGTTTCTAGAAATAGTTGTTTCCCATTTTAAGTCTGGGTTTGCAATACTGCTAGTTGCAGGAATATAGGCAGGTTGTTGTACATCGTTTAAAGACCATCTAACAGTACTTGGTCTCCAATTTTGTTTCCATAATTCAGCACTAATACCGTCATTCCCTACAGAACCATACGAAAAACGTACTTTTAAATCATCTAACCAGCTCACATTTTTTAAGAAATCTTCTTCTGAAGCTCTCCATGCAATAGCACCTGCTGGAAAATATCCCCAACGGTTAGCTTCTGCAAACCTTGAAGAGCCATCGGCACGAAAAGTACCTGTTAATAAGTATCTATCTTTGAAACCATAATTAAGACGGCCAAATAAAGACTGTAACCTATTTGGTGTTCCTCCTGCAGTCGATAAATCATAAAATTGAGTACCTGGCTCTTGATTATAAGAACCCATATTGCTCCATGCGCGTTCAGCATCAAAAGAAACAGGGTAGTATTGACCTGCTACTCTTACTGATTCTGAACCAGAATCGGCTACTTCATATCCACCTAAAATGCCTAGTTTATGATTTTCACCTAAACCTTGAATATCATAGTTTAAAGTACTAGCCCATCTATAGTTCCATCCTTGTCTTTGCTCAACAGTTGCATCTCCTCCCTGAAGTGGATTTCCATCATTATCAAGACGATTCAAAGCAGTGGGACCTCTCCAACCTTTTGAATTAGACCAATCAGACACTAATTGGATTTCAGTTCTAGCGGTCAATCCTGAAACTATTTCCCAACTTAATGAACCACTTCCAACTAAAGAGCGGCTTAATCCGATATTTTTAGTATCATTTAATATAGAAATTGGGCTAAAGGCATCTTGAAGAATGCCATTAAAATCTCCCAATTGTGTATTTACTGTTATATCACTCTCACCCAATACATCTGAAGAGTTAATAGGACGAAAGTAATAAGCATGCGAATCGCCACCATTGTTACCTCTTTCTATTTGAGAATAACGTGTATTTAACGAAAACTTAACTTTTTCGCCCAAATTTTGATCTAGTTTAAACTGTGCATTTGTTCTTTCAAAAGACGACCCCACTTTATTTCCTTCTTGATCTAGGTAATTTACAGCAAATAAATATCTCGTATTTTCTGTACCACCTGAAACGTTGAAATTATGGTTATGACTAAATGCACTATTATATAGTTCTTTATTATAATCGCGACTAGAAACTGTTTTATAATAATCTATTCCAGCAGCGTTAGAGAAATTGGCACTTTGTGGCCCGATAGCCCACAATTTTTCCCAGGCATCTCTATAACCAGAACCAATGGCATCAGCATACCCCCAGTTATAGGCTATATAATCATACCCGTTCATAATTGGCACATACTCAGGTATCACACTAAACTGTGTATAACCGTTGTAAGACACTTTTGTTTTACCAACTCTACCACCTTTAGTAGTTACGATAATAACCCCATTGGCTCCACGTGCCCCATAGATAGCTGTAGAAGAAGCGTCTTTAAGCACATCAATACTTTGAATTTGATCACCTGGTATATCACTTATTGTATTAACCGCAAATCCGTCAACAATAAAAAGTGGTTGATTACTTTGGGTAATTGAACCTCCACCACGAACGCGAATGGAAATATCGGCTCCTGGACGACCATCTTGTGATACAACACGTACCCCAGGCAATTTTCCTTGTAAAGCTTGTGCTGCATCAGCAACAGGAACAGCTGCAAGCTTCTCGCCAGTTACTGAAGATATAGCTCCGGTAACATCTCGTCTAGTAGTGCTACCATATCCAACTACCACCACTTCATCTAAGACATTTTTATCTTCAGCAAGACTTACGTTTATAGTATTTTTCCCTTTAACCGCAACTTCTTGAGTTTTGTACCCAAGAAAACTGAATACTAAAACATCGTTAGCATTAACCGCTATTGAGTAATTCCCATCAAAATCTGTTGCAGTTCCCTTTGTTGTGTTTTTTACAACTATCGACACTCCTGGTAATGGTATTCCAGATTCATCTGAAACAACTCCTTTTACATTGGACGTGTTTTGCCCATAAATTGGCAAGCAAA
Organism: Mariniflexile soesokkakense; assembly: GCF_039650365.1. NCBI lineage: Bacteria > Pseudomonadati > Bacteroidota > Flavobacteriia > Flavobacteriales > Flavobacteriaceae > Mariniflexile > Mariniflexile soesokkakense. The sequence goes on from NZ_JAZHYP010000002.1 coordinate 508,883, forward strand.
ATATTACACCTATTAACAGTAAATAATATTTGAAATTCATTTTTGTCTTCATTTTTGTTTAGTTTGGCTTTTGTTTTTTATTGTTTAGTTTAAAGTGATTGTAACTGTCTTTAAGCATAGGCATTTTAAATTTTTAATTAAACAATTATTACTCTTTTTAACAGATCTCACAAAAAAAAAGTAATCAATCTCCGATTTTATTTACTAAAATCTTTGATTATTTACTAAATATTTTTGAAAAACACAAAATTAAAAATGCAATCGATTACAACAAAAATAAAAAAAAATATATATATTGCACTATCATTTCTTAATTTTTTCTTAAAAAAACAAAGAGGATATTTTAAATAACCTAAAAAAAGACGGTATAAAATTAAATAATGAGATTTATTGCCCCAATAAAATATCTATTGTTAATAACCAATAAATAATTAAACTTTTATGTAACAAATTAATAAGTTTGCATTTACATAAAACTAGCCAATTAACTCATGGGAAAAAAAACAACCATATATGATATAGCTGAAAAGCTTAATATAACTGCAGCTACTGTGTCCAGGGCTTTAAATGGTAATTCTAAAATAAGCGAAAAAACTCGAAAATTGGTTAATGATACTGCTAAAGAAATGAATTATGAGCAAAACAAACTTGCTCTAGCACTTAAAAGCGGAAAAAGTTTTAACGTTGGGGTTATAGTACCTCGTATTGACACCAATTTTTTTGCGTCGGTAATTCGTGGTATTGAAGATGAGTTACACCCTAACGGATACCATGTTATTATTTGCCAAACCCACGATCAAGAGAACTTAGAAATTGAAAATATTAACTCGTTATTAAACGCTCAGGTAGATGGCATTTTAATGTCTATATCTAACTCGAAATTAGAAACAAATCAGCATTTTCAAAAGCTCCTTAAAAAAGGTGTTCCTTTAATATTTTTCGATAGAAAAAAAGATATCGCTGGAGTTAGTTCTGTAACCATTGATGATTTTAAAGGAGCCTATGAAGCAACTCAACATTTAATAGATCAAGGATGCAAGCGCATTGCTCATTATTCAAGTAATCGTGATATTCTAATTTTCAAAAATAGATATTTGGGTTATAAACAAGCCATTATTGACAATGGACTTGAGTTTGATGAAACCCTAGTTATTGAAACCATAAGTAAAATTATAGAAGGTAGAAAAATAACAAAACAACTTTTGGCTATGAAAAACCCACCGGATGCCATATTTTCTGTAAGCGATTTTACAGCATTGGGTGCTATAGAAGAAATTAAAGCCCATGGACTTAAAATACCTGAAGATATAAGTGTTGTTGGTTTTAGTAACGAACCATTTACCAGATTTATGGAACTTTCTATTTCCTCTGTGGATCAATCACCTATAGAGATGGGTAGAATTTCAGCACAAGTTTTTTTAGAAGAAGCTAATAACAGTAAAAAAATAAAATCTGAAAAACAGGTTGTTTTATCACCTGAACTAATAATTAGAGATTCTTCATTAAAGTCTAAGGTACTAGTAGATAATTAGCTAGCAATTACTCTTAAATAAGAAAAGAAAAAAAAACCAAGAAATAATTCTTGGTTTTTTTTTCTTTTCATTTGTTCACTTTTTATAAAGACACACCTCGTCTCCAAGGAATAAAATCGTTTTGATTTAATAACTTAGCTTTAGTTTGAACTTCGCCACTCGCTACTTTAATAATAAATCCAAGCATTTCATCAGCCATTTCTTCAATTGTTTTTTCACCGCGAATTACCGCTCCAGTCTCAATATCAATAATATCTGGCATGCGTTCTGCTAGCTCTGTGTTTGAAGATACTTTAATAATTGGTGCAATAGGATTTCCTGTTGGTGTTCCTAAACCAGTAGTGAACAAAACAACATTAGCCCCAGAACCTACCATAGCAGTAGTACTCTCTACATCATTACCTGGCGTACATAATAAATTTAAACCTGGCTTAGTAATATACTCACCATAATCTAAAACATCTTGTACAGGCGAAGTACCACCTTTTTTGGCAGCTCCGGCCGATTTCATCGCATCGGTTATCAAACCATCTTTAATGTTTCCTGGTGAAGGGTTCATGTCGAAACCTGAACCTGCATCTACCACAGATTTTTCGTAAGCTTTCATCAATTTTAAAAACTTCTCTCCTTTTTCATCTTCAACGCATCGGTTAACCAATTCTTGTTCTACACCACATAATTCTGGAAACTCAGATAAAATGGCTATACCGTTTAAAGCTGTTAACATATCGGAAACAGCTCCTAAAGTTGGGTTTGCAGATATACCAGAAAACCCATCTGAACCGCCACATTCCAAACCTACTCTTAATTTAGATAAGGGTGCAGGTTTACGTTGTACATTATTCGCCTTCTTGATAGCTTCAAAAGAATCTTTAACAATAGCTGATAACATCTCATCTACCGTTCCCATTTTTTGTTGCTCATAAATAATAACTGGTTTATTTAAGTTAGGATTGATGGTATTCAATGCCTCTTTAAACACACTTATTTGAAGGTTTTGACAGCCTAAACTCAACACCGTTGCACCTGCAACGTTTGGATTATTTACATAACCTGCTAATAATTTGGCTAAACTTTCAGAATCTTGACGGATACCGCCACAACCACCTGGGTGCGTGATGAATTTTACATCAATATTTTCGAATACATCACTTGAAGTTGGAGCCACTTCTGTTGCCTCGCTTCCTCCAACAAGTGAGCGCAGTAGCATTTGATGTGGGTTTACTTTTTGCTTTAAAAGTTCCTTTTCAAAAACTTCTTTTAAAATTTCAATGTTTCGGTTTTCACAGAACACTAATGGAAAAAACAACCACACGTTTTCAGTTCCTACTTGACCATCTTCTCTATGATATCCTAAAAAGGTTTTATCTTTCCATTTATCAACATTTGGTGCAGTCCAACTAAAAGTCTCTGTTCTACCAAATACTTTTTCACTTTGGTGCTTTACATTTTCAGTGGTTAAAACATCTCCTTTTTCAATAACGCCATTTGCAGAACCTACTAGGACGCCATACATGATAATTCTATCTCCAGAATCAAATTTTTCTAAAGCTATTTTATGCTTCGATTTTGTATCTGACAGTACTTTAACGTCTTGTCCTTCAAAAGGAATAACGTCTCCTGCTTTTAAATTGACTAAAGCAACTGCAACATTATCGGATGCATTTACTTTCATGATTTTCTTTTGCATACTACTAATTTAAATTAGTTCTGTTTTAAAACTTTTTGCTATAATTAGCAAATCCAGCTTCAATACCGTTGGCATCAATTTCTTTTAAAGCTAAGGCAACGGCCTGGGTAAGGTTTTCAACTTTTGTTAAATCTTCTCCCCAATAGTCTTCAATACTTAGTACATTTTTAGCAATTTCTGAATAATCGTTAGACTTCCAAATTTTTGCAAAGGTAGCAACAATATCATCACTATCTTGAACTGGTAAGGCTTCGCCATTCCATGTGCCTTTATAAAAACGTATCAAAGCAGCAAAAGCAAATGTTAGGTTAGTTGGCACCTTTTTGTGGATTTTCACATATCCAAGTAAACTTGGTAATACGCGTACTGCAAATTTAGAAATTGAATTTAAAGCAATACTTGATAAGTTATGGATAATGAATGGGTTTCTAAAACGGTCGAAAATTTCATCAGAGAAACTACTTAATTCGTCTCTATCCATTTCAAGGGTCTCGTTTATTTCACCAAATACTGCTTGGTTTATAAAAGGTCCCGTAAATTCGTTATCTACAGACTGTTTTACTGTTTTGTTTCCATACAGCAATGAAAAAGGCACCATAGCGGTATGTGCACCATTTAATATACGTACTTTTCTGGTACGATATGGTTGCATATCATCAACGATCTTAACATCTAAACTTGTTTTGCTAAATGGTAATTTCGCTTTTAAATCATCGCCACCTTCAATAACCCAAAGTAAAAATACTTCGGCTGCCACTATTAAATTATCTTGATAATCTAACTGAGCATTGTAAGCTTCAATTTCATCTTTTGGGTAACCTGGTACAATTCTATCAACCAATGTGCTGTGGAAAGCATTACTTTCTAGCAGCCATGTTTTGAAGTCATCACCTAAATTCCAATCGATTACATACTTTAATATAATTTCTTTTAAAGTTTCAGAATTGTGGTTAATTAATTCACAAGGAATGATAGTTAAACCTTTACTTGCATCGCCATTAAAATGTTTGAAACGCTCGTGTAAAAGCACTGTTAATTTTGCTGGAAATGAACTTGGAGGTTGCATTTCTGCCGTATCTGAACCTACATAAGCAATACCCGCTTCGGTAGTATTAGAAATAATAAACTCTAACGATGGTTCTTTAGCTAAACTTAAGTAATCTTGAAAATTAGCATACGGATCTACCGCTTTTACGATGTTGGAAATTAATTCAACATCTTGAATTTCCTCCCCTTTTTTAACACCTTTCATAAAAAGTGTGTACAGGCCATCTTGATCGTTTAGCATATTTACCAAACCTCTATCAATGGGTTGCACTACCGCAATACCAGCGTTAAAATCGGCAACTTTATTCAGCTCTTGAAACGCATATCCTATAAAAGCTCTTAAGAAATTACCTTCTCCAAATTGTACTATTTTTATTGGAAGTTTTTCTTCCAATCCAACATTTTTTCTATTTAATTTTTTCACTTTATGTTGTGTGTTTATTTTTATCTATTATAATTTTTATAAAACATCTAAATAAGAAATCTTCGTTTTGAACAATAATCTATACTTCAATAGGCTTTAAGTTCTCATCTAAAGGAGTCATTTTAGGCATTAACAAGTGCACTAAACCAAGAATGACTAGATAACATGAACCTGCAATTAGGAAGGCCCAAAAATAGCCTGTATTACCTGCTTGGTCTAACACTGAGCCTAAAGCAAAATCTGCAATAATACCTGCTACGGCACCAATCATCCCACCAATTCCAACCACTGAAGCCGTTGCTTTTTTAGGAAACACATCTGAAGCTAAAGTAAAGATGTTGGCGGACCACGCTTGATGACCTGCTGCTCCCAACCCTATTAAGAAAATAGCCAACCATTTGTTATCAGTTACGGCTACAATAGCAACTGGTAAAATAATTAACGCACATATCAATAGGGTAATTTTACGTGCTTTATTAATAGACCACCCTTTTTTGATAAATGCTCCAGAAAGATAACCTCCCAAAATACTGCCTCCATCAGCCATAATATAAATTACAAAGAACGGTAACGCTATGTCATGAATATTGACTCCGAAAGTCACTGCCAAAAATTTTGCTCCCCAGAAAAGATAGAACCACCAAACGGCATCTGTTGTTTTTGCTAGAGCAAAAGCCCAAGTCTGACGTTTATTAAGAACAGCTTTCCAAGGTAACTTTTCTTCGTTTTCAGCACTTGAGTCACTTTGTATGTAGGCTAATTCCTCTTTAGTTACATGAGGATGAACTTCAGGTTTTTTATACATTCTGACCCATAAAAATACCCAAAGGGCACTAAGTACTCCTGTAATTAAAAATGGAATTTGCCAGTTTTTTCCATCTTCATGAACAATCCATCCAACAACAAAAGGCGCTGCAATGGCACCAATACTTGTCGCTGCATTAAAAAGTCCAGTAGCAAATGCACGATCTTTTTTAGGAAACCATTCTGCTGTCGTTTTTATAGCTGCGGGAAAGTTTCCAGACTCTCCAAAACCAAGACCGAATCTTGCCGCTGCAAACCCTATAACACTCCATCCAGGACGAACTGCGGCGTGCAACATACCGAAGAAACTCCAAAGACCAATGGATAAGATATATCCCTTTTTTGTACCTAAGCGGTCAATTAAACCGCCCATTGAAAGCATCCCGAAAGCATAAGCAACTTTAAAAGAGATCATAATATTGGCATAATCCTTATTTGTCCATCCGAACATTTTTTCTAATGTTGGCGCCATTACACCAATAATACTTCTATCAAAGTAATTAATAGTGGTAGCAAACATTAACAATGCTAAAATTCTATAACGATAGTTGCCTATCTTTTGCGTTTCATTCATAATTATTAGTTTAATTCTTGTTAAGTATTCCTTTAGTTGGTAAAGTAATAATTTTATTTAAAATTTAAAGTATTCTTTTGCATTGTTGTAGCTGATATCAGAAACCATTTTTCCTATCCACTCCATATCATTAGGCAATTCGCCTCTTTTTATTTCATCGCCTAAAAGATTACAAAGAATACGTCTGAAATACTCATGTCTTGGGAATGACAAGAAACTTCTAGAATCGGTTAACATCCCTACAAAACAACTAATTAGACCCATATTAGACAGTGCGTTCAATTGTTTTATCATACCGTCTTTTTGGTCTAAAAACCACCACCCGGAACCAAACTGTACTTTACCTTTCACACTTCCATCGTTAAAGTTACCAATCATGGTAGCCATAACCTCATTATCAGCAGGATTTAAGTTGTATATAATGGTTTTTGTTAGTTTATCTTTGCTATCTAAGGCGTTCAAGAAAGCGGATAGTTTCTGTGCTTGTGGATAATCGCCAATAGAATCCCATCCTGTATCTGGCCCTAAAATGCGGTGCATGCGTGCATTGTTATTTCGTAAAGCACCTAAATGGAATTGTTGTACCCAACCAAATTCATGATATGTTTCACATAAAAACACCAAAATAGCACTTTGAAATTTTAGAGCTTCCTCATTTGAAATAGCTGTACCTTCTCTTTTCTTAGCAAAAATTGACTTTACATCACTTTCGGTATAATTTTCAAAATAAATTTGATCCAACCCATGGTCGCAAAGTTTGCAACCGTTAGCATTAAAAAACTCTATACGTTTTCTTAAAGCACTTAATAAATCATCATAAGAATTAATTGAACTACCTACTACATTTGCAAGAGAATCCAGATATGAATTATAACCATCCGCATTAATTAAAATGGCTTTATCTGGTCTAAAAGCGGTACTAACTTTTACGTTAAAATCGCTTTTTGCCAATTGCTGATGGTACTGTAAATTATCTATAGGATCTTCAGTAGTACATACCAATTCAGCGTTTGCTTTTTGCAACAATTGGCGACAACTGTAATGCCCAGATGTTAATTTCTCTTGAGTTTGTTCCCAAATTTTCTCAGCCGATTTTTCATTTAACAACTCATTAATATCGAAATACCTTGCCAGTTCTAAATGCGTCCAATGGTACAATGGATTACGCATAGTATAAGGAACTGTTTTTGCCCAATTTAAAAATTTGTCTTTATCAGAGCCATTCCCAGTAATAAATTTCTCGTCAACACCCAAAGTACGCATAGCACGCCATTTATAATGGTCGCCATTAATCCAAACATTCGTAATGTTATCAAAGGTTTTATCCTCTGCTATTTGTTGTGGTGGTAAGTGATTATGATAATCTATAATCGGCTGATTTTTAGAATAATTATGATATAATTCTTCAGCGTATTTATTCTCTAATAAAAAGTTGTCGTGAATAAATTTTGTACTCATTTTATATTTTATAAAATATTAATTTTCATTTGAAGGTTTTCCTATTGTAGCTAAAATTCCACCATCAACATACACAACATGGCCGTTAACAAAATCGCTCGCTTTTGAGCTTAAAAAGATAGCAGCCCCTTGCAAATCGTCTGGATTTCCCCAACGTCCAGCTGGTGTTCTTCCGATTATAAATTCATTAAACGGATGCCCATCTACTCTAATAGGAGCTGTTTGACTGGTTGCAAAATACCCAGGACCTATACCGTTTGTTTGAATATTAAATTTAGCCCATTCTGTAGCCATGCTTCGGGTTAGCATTTTTAAGCCCCCTTTAGCAGCGGCATAGGCCGAAACAGAATCTCTTCCTAATTCACTCATCATGGAGCATATATTTATTATTTTTCCTCCTCCTCTTTTAATCATACTTTTTGCTACATGTTTTGAAACAATAAAAGGACCGACTAAATCAATTTTAATCACTAATTCAAAATCAGGAACTTCCATATCAACAATTGGTGTTCTTTTTATAATCCCAGCATTGTTTACCAGAATATCTATTGGTCCTACTTCTGCCTCAATCTTAGCAATAGATTCTATTACAGCTTTTTCATCTGTAACATCAAACACATAGCCAAATGCATTTAATCCAGCAGCCTTATACTCTGCTACAGCACTCTCTAAACTATCTTTAGAGTTGTTATTTACAACAATAGTTGCACCGGCATTTCCTAATCCTTTAGCCATGGACATTCCAAGACCGTGAACAGCACCAGTTACTAGAGCTATTTTACCAGTTAAATCGAATAAGTTAATTGACATATTTTTGTTATTATATTAATTCTTGATAAGTGTTAAATCCTTTAGAATCTTGAAAACCTCAAGATAACTACAAAGCTACAATTAATTTATACTTTAAAAAAATACTTTGTAATCGATTGCACAAAAATAATAAAAATATTCTGAAATACTAATTTTATTAAGTGAATCCTAAAAAAATTAAACCTAATACATTTATAAAATTTTTCGAATTTAGGTTAAATTATGTTTATGGGTATCCTGTACTGTACCGCTTAACCTACTCAAAATACATCTTTAAGCTTTAATCATCCTTTATGCAACATATTTTAAGGATGATAACAATTGATATATGTCTTGAAAATAAAAAAGCCGAATCTTTCAATTCGGCTTTTCCTTTATAGTGCGGGCGGGGAGACTCGAACTCCCACACCTCGCGGCACCAGATCCTAAGTCTGGCGTGTCTACCAATTCCACCACGCCCGCTAAAGGTGTGCAAATATAAACAAGATTTTTAAATTGCAAACTTCCAACGGCCAAAAACATTCTTTTTTTTATATTTTTGAAGTAATTATAAAAATACTTAATGAATAATATACAATCTTACATCAAGGAACATAAAGAACGATTTATATCTGAACTTGTAGAATTACTTAAAATACCATCTATTAGTGCTGATTCTGCTTATAAAAACGACGTTTTAAAAACTGCCGATGCAGTTAAAACAAGTTTAGAAAAAGCTGGTTGTGATAATGTCGAAATTTGCAAAACCGATGGATACCCTATTGTATATGGCGAAAAAATAATTGACAAAGCCCTCCCAACAATATTAGTTTACGGACATTACGATGTACAACCACCAGATCCAATAAGCTTATGGGACTCGCCGCCTTTTGAACCTGTTATTAAAAAAACAGATTTACATCCAGAAGGTGCTATTTTTGCTCGTGGTGCTTGTGATGATAAGGGACAAATGTACATGCACGTAAAGGCATTGGAATACATGACAGTTACCAACCAACTGCCTTGCAACGTAAAATTTATGGTTGAAGGAGAAGAGGAAGTTGGCAGTTCTAATCTTGCTGTTTTTGTAAAAAATAATCAGGAAAAATTAAAAAATGATGTTATTTTAATTTCCGATACAGGCATGATTGCGCAAGATGTACCGTCAATCACTACTGGATTACGTGGCTTAAGTTATGTAGAAGTGGAAGTTACTGGTCCTAACCGTGATTTACATTCTGGTTTATATGGCGGTGCGGTTGCAAACCCCATCAACATCCTAACTAAAATGATTGCATCACTTCATGATGAAAACAATCACATCAACATTCCAGGATTTTACGATAAAGTTGAAGAACTTTCAAAAGAAGAACGTGCAGAAATGGCAAAAGCACCTTTCAACCTAGAAAATTATAAAAAAGCATTGGATATTGAAGCTGTTTATGGCGAAACTGGTTATACAACCAATGAACGAAACGCTATAAGACCAACTCTAGATGTTAATGGTATTTGGGGCGGTTACACAGGTGAAGGTGCCAAAACCGTTATTGCAAGTAAAGCATTTGCAAAAATATCCATGCGTTTAGTTCCGCATCAAGATTGGGAGGAAATTACCCAATTGTTTAAAACTCACTTCGAAAGCATTGCCCCAAAAGGCGTTACCGTAAAAGTAAAACCTCACCACGGTGGACAAGGTTACGTAACCCCAATTGATAGTATTGGTTATCAAGCTGCCAGCAAAGCATATCAAGATACTTTTGGAAAAACCCCCATACCACAACGTAGCGGTGGCAGTATCCCAATTGTTTCATTATTTGAACAAGAACTAAAAAGTAAGACTATTTTAATGGGCTTTGGGCTAGATAGTGACGCTATACACTCACCAAACGAACATTTTGGCATTTTCAATTATTTAAAAGGCATCGAAACCATTCCGTTATTTTATAAATATTTTACCAAACTTTCAAAATAATATGGGCGTTACCACAAGGGTCGCGCTATCCACTATTAGTTTTGGCTCGATGCTTCCGCTCGCCAAAAGCTAACCGTTACTATCGCTAACGCAACCTAGCAACACACCATGAAAAACCAACACAGCAACCACTTAATTCAACTTACACTAGCCACTTTTTTTATTAGTACATCGGGTGCATTAGGTAAATATATAGATATGCCAACCTCCGTAATTATTTGGTGGCGATGTATTTTAGGTGGTTTGTTTTTATTTACATTTTGTAGTTACAAGAAAATCAACCTTAAAATTTATTCAAAAAAAGACCTGCTACCCATTATTATAAGCGCCATTTTAATGGGAGGGCATTGGATTACTTATTTTTATGCTCTAAAGCTTTCAAATGTAGCATTGGGCATGTTATCGCTATTTGCATATCCCATATTAACAGCTTTATTAGAACCGTTTTTTATTAAAGTGAAATTCGACCCCATATATATTGTATTAGGAGTTATGGTGTTGTTGGGCATATACATTTTAGCCCCAGAATTTAATCTGGAAAGCAGCTATGTACAAGGTGTATTGTTTGGTTTACTATCTGCTCTTTTTTATGCATTACGCAACATTATATCTAAAAAACTTACCAACATATATAACGGAACCAGCATTATGCTTTATCAAGTAATGATACTCTCCATTGTCTTAATGCCCACATTGTTTTATTTGGACACTTCTGGTATTAAAACCCAATTTCCATTTGTTATTATGCTCGCACTTATAACCACAGCTATTGGGCACACCATGCTGGTAAACAGTTTAAAACATTTTTCTGTAAGTACGGCCAGTATTATTAATAGCACCCAACCCATTTTCGGAATCATCATTGCTTTTTTCTTTTTAAATGAAATACCAACTTTAAACACCTTTTTAGGTGGCTCACTAATTCTTGCTACGGTAATTATTGAAAGTGTTCGGTCTAGAAATAAGTAGATACAATTCATTTGTTTTATCAGACTTCACAGGTTTCTAAAACCTGTGAAGTCTTTTTTATTGATTTAATGTAACAAATTGACTGTCTTAACGTTCTAATAGACAATCATCAATCAAAATCAATAATCATGTTAAAACATTTTTTTATTATCTGCTCAGGTTCGGATACCGATATTTTAAGCAGCTGTTCTAAAGGCGAACAAAATAAATATGCAGGCATAGGTGCCACTGTATTTTTTACAGCTATCATGGCGTTTATTGCTGCTAGTTTTGCTCTATATACGGTTTTCAACAATCTTTATTCAGCTATCTTTTTCGGGTTTATTTGGGGGCTTCTTATTTTTAATCTAGACCGTTATATTGTTTCAACCATCAAAAAAACTGGAAACGTTTTGGATGAACTCATACAAGCATCTCCCAGAATTTTGTTAGCTGTTATTATAGCCATCGTTATTTCAAAACCACTAGAATTAAAGATTTTTGAGAAAGAAATTAATCAGGTGCTTTTAGAGCAAAAAAACGACTTAACATTGGCTAATAAAATCCAAATTTCGAAACAATTCAACCCAACCATTGAAAATTTAAACAAAGATATTAGTGCTTTACAACAAGAAATTATTACTAAAGAAGCCGAAGTTAATGCACTTTATGATACTTACATAACCGAAGCCGAAGGAACAGCAGGAACCAAACTATTAGGTAAAGGACCTGTTTACAAAGAAAAAAGAGACAAACACGATGCGCTATTAGCAGAATTACAACTACTTAAAACTAAAAATAAAACAAAAATCGAAGCCTCTGAAAAACAAATAACAGCACTAAAAATTGGTTATGAAAACCAAATTATAAGCACACAACCCATCATCAATAATTTTGATGGGCTAATGGCGCGTGTAAATGCCTTGAACAAACTGCCTTGGCTTCCGTCATTTTTTATTTTCCTTTTATTTATCGCTATTGAAACCTCTCCAATTTTCGCTAAATTATTGTCACCAAAAGCTGCTTACGATTATAAATTAGAAGATGAAGAAACCGCCCTAAAAACAAACGTTGCTCAAAATATAAGCCAAAGAGAAGTGATGTTAAAAGCTGATTTTGCTATTAACGACCGTATTTATAAAGATTTAGAAAACGAAGACGAACTATACACCTACAAGCGCACAAAAGCGAGGGAACTTATGCAGCTTCAAGCAGACGCCTTCTATAAACAACAAAAAAATATATTATAAATTATGCAGCTATTTCCGTTTTGAAATGATTGTATAAATCTTTGCAACCCAAACCAACAATAGACAAGTTTTTGTTTTTTGCAATAGCTTCTCTATAAAGTGCTGTTAAAGCATTAACAGCAAAACGGTCCATACTATAAACATCTTCAATACTTATAGTTACTGATTGTTCTTTCTCAAAAATGTTTTTAAATTCACTTTGAAACACCCCTAAATTATCTTTGTTTAGTGTCCCTTTAATTTTAAAAAAATTGTTGCAGTTTGAAATTTTTAAATCCATAATAAGTTATTTAATTTGATTAAACAATAAATTTAGGCTATCAATCAATTAGTTTATTATCAAGTAAATATAAACACTAAAAGTCTATTACCATTATTTTTTCGATAAATCGATTTTAACTTTAGATTAACAAAAATTATATGCTAAATTAATCGATGAGTAACACTTTTTAAAATAAACAATTCGCTATTTTTACCACCATTCAAAAAAGAGAAACACCTATTTTATGAAAAAATTTATATTTCTAATTTGCTTTATTTCTGCTTTTAGTTTGTTTGGACAAACTACTGAACAAAAAGATAAAGATGCGATTCAAGCTGTTTTAAAAGCACAGCGCATAGCATGGTCTAAACATAATATTGAAGAATTTATGGAAGGCTACTGGAAAAGCGACTCACTTAAGTTTTATGGTGCAAATGGGATTACTTATGGTTGGGAAAACACCCTTATACGTTATGAAAAAAGTTATCCTACCGAAGCACATACTGGCAAATTAAGTTATAAAATAAACGACATAACTAAAATAAGTGACGGTGCTTATTTTGTTTTAGGAGAATACCATTTAAAACGTGACGTTGGAAATGCCGATGGTATTTTTATGCTTGTTTTTAGAAAAATTGAAGGCGAATGGAAAATTGTTGCTGATACTTCTTGTTAATTTAGTTTGAATTACGGTATCGCTTAGAAGTTACCAATACATTTCTATTTTAAAGATGAAATCGTGAATACGCCGTATTTGCAGTGAAAAACCCAAGCCTTTTGGTAACACCCAAATATTACAACTTTTTAACGTATTTAGTAATAATTACTATGTGCTGACCATCTACTTTACCCTCAATATATTCGGCGTTTTCATGGTCTAACCGGATGTTTCTAACGGCTGTACCTTGTTTTGCTACCATACTAGAACCTTTTACTTTTAAATCTTTAATAAGAACTACCGAATCGCCTGCTTCTAAAATAACACCATTTACATCGCGATGTATTATTTTGTTGTCTTCGTCTTCATGCTCACCAGTAGCACGTGCTAAAGCCAAAGCCTCATCGTTTAAATACATCATATCTATCAAATCTTTTGGCCAACCTTCATTTCGCAACCTTTGTAGCATTCTCCATGCCATAATTTGCACCGCAACAAACTCGCTCCACATACTGTCGTTTAAACAACGCCAGTGGTTTGCATCCATATCTGTACTTTCTTCAATTTGACTTAAACAGTTACTACAAACCAACAAACTATTGTCTACATTTTCGTTTAATGAAGGTGGAATGGTGTATTGTTTTAATTGATTATTTGAAGTACAAAGCTCGCAGGTATTGTTACTTCGTTCTTGTAATGTTTGTAATACACTCATGAATATGGTTTTAATTCTGCAATAATACAGCAAAATAGAAGGTTCTACAAGTTTAGATTTGTTTGATGCTTTTTAAAATAAAAAAGGGTGCTTGATGCACCCTTTTTTAATAAATTAACCAGTTGGTTGTAATTCAATATTTAAACTATAACATCGGTTTTATTATGTAAAATTTCAGAAATTAAAGTAAAATAATGGCACCCAACGGGTTAAATTATGATATTTTTACTTGGAAAGATCGTGAATAAATGTGTACAAATAATCACCATGAACCCCTGTAAAATATTTACCCCAAGCTTTTCCTTTTGCTTTATTAGCTTCGGTGTCTGGATAGGCAGCTTTCATTAATTCATCATTTCTATCGAACATTTTATCTAAATCTGATAAAGAATCTAGGTAATATGCTTCTATAAACTCTGTTTTGTCAGAACCCCAAGCATGCACATTTGGATAGTATGCTTTTACGTATTCGTTTTTTTGAACAATGGCGGCATTGCCTTCCATTCTTAATTTATCAAACTCTTCCATGGTCCCCTCCTCCGGGAAGGCAAAATAACTTTTTTTAAGATATAACACCATATCTTTTGTTGGTTTCTCAGTCATGAATTTACCACCAGAAATAGGTGCATAAATCTCATCGGAGTGCTCGTTGGCGTAATAGGAACCTAGATTTTTTAAGAAGGCCTTACGCTTAGTTTCGTCTGGCCATGCTTCCTTTTCTAATTCAGCATTTCTTTTTCCAAACTTACCTATATCATCCCAAGAGGCAAAGGTTTGTACTGTAATAAATTCGGTATTATCAGCTGTCATATTATGCAAAAACATGGCTGTTCCCATGATGTATTGATTTTTCATGGTTACTTTTTCCAGATACTCTTTTTCGGCTGCTTTCCACTCACTCATTTTAAAATCTTCTTTATCCATATTCCAATGGTTAGTAGTTACCGTAATGAATTCTGGCCGTTTAGGAGCATCATCTTGTGCTAAAACTGTTGTGGTACTAAATAAGAATAGCGTTAGAGCTATTACTGAAAATAATTTGTTGGTTGTTTTCATAATCTGTTAAAAAATTAAAGTTAATATATTGGTTTACTAAATACTACTTTAAGATTTTAGGGCTTACTGATTATGCTACTAATAAATTCTGGGATAGAAAATAACGAATTAAGTAAATATACAAAAAAGCCCTGAATTACAACAATTTAAACTTTATATTAATTATAAAGTGTCTCTTAGCTTTTTAGGCATACTTTTTACAACCATACTATAAGAATGATCAATAAGTTTCAATATGAATTTAGGTTGTAAATCGCCCTCTTGGATATAAACAGTATTCCAATGCTTTTTACTCATGTGATATCCTGGTTGTATACTGCTATATTGAGCACGAAGTTCTTCGGCGTAGTCGGGGTCGCATTTTAAGTTTATGGTTTTTTCTCCAGACTCCCATTTTTTTAAACCGATTAGGGCAAACATTTTACCTAGCACTTTAAATACAAGCGTGTCTTCATCAAAAGGGAAATCTTCAGTAACTCCCTTTTTCTTAATACAATATTCGTGAATCTGTTCTATGTTCATTTTAGAAAAACTTATATTATCTTATATAAAACAGGTTTACTAGGTGTTGCATCATTTTCGAATGGCGCTATTTGAAGGTTTAACAGATACCTACCATCTTCAATTTTATTGGGAACATAAATGAGTTCTGTAATGGTACAATCTAACCTTTGTTTACCATTAAAATCCCAAAAGGCTTTGTGTGCTAACAATTTTCCACCATCGTGTTCTCTATCAATACTTGGCAAATCTATAAGCAGGTGTTTAATGCCTTTGTCACGTATAAACACTACGGCTTCTTCAGTCATATAAGTCCAATTGGTATTTGAATAATGCCTTTTTTTCTTGTCTTTAGTATTCGGCATTGTCCTAATTACCAACGCTTCTGGCACATTGCCTTTCAAAAGTAATTCTATTTGCTTTTTTGAAATTACAGTATCTTTCATGTACTTTTCTGCAGCTACCGAAATTAATTCTGCAGTAAAGAAAAACTGCTTTATGTGCTTATTTACTGAATGAAACTCCTTAGTAATGTGCCCAATACATTCTGTATGTGTTCCATGCGCATGCGGATTGAAATAAATATTATTAAAATTAACCGATGCCCCAGCCTCTACACTACCAATCCAATCTTCATTTTTAACAGGATCGATTATAGGGTCGTCTAAATACCATGCATTTACATTGTTTTCTGAAGCACTTAAAGGCATTGAAATATCTAACGGTTTAGACAAATCTATTTGGAATTTCTTGGAGTTATATTGAATGGTGGCAATCATGCTAAATTAATTTTAAACAAGTCTGAAGCGATTCCATCGCTCAAAAATTTACCTTTTTTTGTGACTAATAATTTATCATCATCAATATACAACAAATGTTGGTTAATGTATTTTTCAGATTGTTCTAAAAGATATTTTTTATACTGAATTCCAAAATCCTGTTCAATTTTTTCTAAAGAAACACCCCAAACGGTACGTAAACCTGTCATAACATATTCATTATATTTATCGGTTGTTGACAGTATTTCGGCTTCAATAGGAAGTATGTTTTGTTCAATCGATTGAATATATTTTGAATTGTTTCGCACATTCCAACCCCGTTCATTACCATTAAACGAATGTGCAGAAGGACCAATACCTAAATAGGGTTTCCCTTGCCAATAAGCCGAATTGTTTTTACTGAAATAATCATGTTTTCCGAAGTTAGATAATTCATAATGCACAAATCCAGATGTTTCCAACTTTTCTATTAAAATATGGAATTGCTGTTGTGCCAAATCATCATCCACATTATCAATTACGCCATTCTTTATAAAAGTATCTAAAGCTGTTTTAGGTTCTACAGTTAAGGCATAACTTGAAATATGCGGAATATTATAACTCAAAACTGTTTCAATATTTTTTATCCAGTTATTATTAGTTAAACCTGGAATTCCGTAGATTAAATCGATGGAAATATTATCAAAGTGTTTAGTTGCTTCTTTCAAACAACTTTTTGCCTCATCAGCATTATGAGCGCGATTCATGAGTTTTAAATCGGCCTCAAAGAACGATTGTACGCCTATACTTAATCTATTTACTCCAACTCTTTTATAATCTTCAAAAATAGTTCTCGACTGGGCTCGAACGGACACTAAATCATCTGGGTTTGCTTCTAAAGTAATTTCTGGATTTTTGGCAACTTCATAATTATTGTAAACTTCTGAAATCAAAAATCTTAATTCATCAATCGTCAATAAACTAGGTGTACCACCACCAAAATAAATGGTTTCAACTGTTATATTTTTGAATTCCCCTTTGCGTAACTCGATTTCTTTCACCAACGCCTTAACCAAGCCGTCCTTCTTTTTCAACGAGGTTGAAAAATGAAAGTCACAATAATGACATGCTTGCTTGCAAAATGGGATATGGATGTAGATTCCTGCCATTATTTTTTCACTCTATCTCCATTCTGCTTCACAAAAGCATCCCAACCAGAATAACTCTTACCAACCTCTATTCTTCCTGAATTATAAAAATGGCACACGGCAGCCGCTAAACCATCTGTGGCGTCTAGATTTTTTGGTAATGTTTTTAAACCCAACAGGCTTTGTAACATCTTAGCAACTTGCTCTTTACTGGCATTTCCATTACCTGTAATTGCCATTTTTATTTTTTTAGGAAGGTATTCCGTAATAGGGATTTCTCTACTTAAACCAGCAGCCATAGCAACACCTTGTGCACGACCAAGTTTTAGCATACTTTGTACATTTTTTCCAAAAAAGGGTGCTTCAATAGCTATTTCATCAGGATGATGTGTATCAATAAGTTCAATAGTACGCTCAAAAATAAGCTTTAGTTTTAGGTAATGGTCGTCGTACTTTTTTAAATCGAGCTCATTAAGTTGCAAAAAAACCATGGTTTTACCCACTACTTTTATGAGACCGAATCCCATAATGGTCGTTCCGGGGTCAATACCTAGAATAATTCTTTCTTTACTCATTAATGTGTTCTATTTGATTTGGTAACAGAATATTGGTTTAATTTGTAGCCTGAGTTTATGATTTACACCTTGCCATACAAAACTAAACAATTCTTTTTTGTACTTATTAAAATAAGCATTGTTGTTGCTGCTTTTTATTTTATATACCAAAAACTAACGAGTAACAGTGCATTTAATTTTTATGATTTTATTCATAAAAATGGTGTTTTTTCATTAAAACGCTTTGTAATTTTACTGATTTTAACTGGCATTAACTGGTTTTTAGAAATTTTGAAATGGCAAAAAATAGCATCTGTCACTAAAAAAATAACTTTTAAAAATGCATACAAACAAAGTTTAGGAGCCTTAACCGCATCCTTATTCACACCAAATAGAATTGGTGAATATGGCGCCAAAGCGATTTATTATACTAAAGATTCTAGGAAACGTATCTTGCTAACAAACCTACTTGGCAACATTTTGCAAATGAGTGCTACTACCTTTTTAGGTATTATTGGATTTAGCTTTTTTGCAACCAAATACAACATATCATTAAATTACTCTAAACTGCTTCTACTAGTGATTTTTACAATAATTAGCATTGGTTTAGGAGTTTTTATAATTCGAAAAACCAAGTTAAGTATCAAAGGGTTTTCTTTAGAAAAAATAAAGGATTTCATTTTAAATTATCCAAAGAAACTTATTTTCTACGGGTTTTGTTTGTCGTTGCTACGCTATGTTGTATTTTCATTTCAGTTTTACTATTTACTGGGTGTTTTCGGAATAAATATCTCTTACCTACATGCCATGAGTATTATCTCATCTATGTATTTATTGGCATCTATAATACCGTCCATTTTTATTTTTGACGTGTTTATAAAAGGAAGCGTTGCCATATATTTATTTAGCTTTGTTGGGGCAAATGCTTTTACCATTTTATGCATTATAACCCTTATGTGGGTGTTTAATTTTGTGTTTCCAAGTATTCTGGGAAGCTATTTTGTACTGAATTTTAATTTCCCTAAAGACGACTTATGACTCTAATTAGCATTATCATCACCGTACTTTATTTGGCTTTAATAGCAAGTTTCGTTTTCGGTTTTGACAAGGTTAAAACTTTCAAGTTGGAAGGTTCAACCTCTAAAACAACATTTTCAATAGTGATTTCCTTTAGAAATGAAGCTGAAAATTTACCTGCTTTATTAAAATCGATAAGCTCACTAAATTACCCAAGGGAGTTATTTGAAATTATTTTTGTTGATGATGATTCGGAAGATGATTCTGTTGAAATTATAAAAAAAACGCTAGAGAACCCATCGAATATTTCAATTATAAAAAATAAAAGAGTGTCCAATTCACCAAAAAAAGACGCTATCTCCACAGCCATTAAACAGGCTAAAAACGAATGGATTGTTACTACCGATGCCGATTGTCTATTACCAAAATATTGGTTGGATAGTTTTGATGCGTTTATTCAAAAAAAATCAGCAAATTGTATTGCAGCACCTGTTACCTACTTTAATAAAAACAGTTTTTTAAATCGGTTTCAGTTACTCGATCTATTAAGTTTACAAGGCGCTACTATGGGCGGTTTTGGTATTAATAAACCTTTTTTGTGCAACGGTGCAAATTTTGCTTACAA
Organism: Mariniflexile soesokkakense; assembly: GCF_039650365.1. Taxonomy (NCBI): domain Bacteria; kingdom Pseudomonadati; phylum Bacteroidota; class Flavobacteriia; order Flavobacteriales; family Flavobacteriaceae; genus Mariniflexile; species Mariniflexile soesokkakense. The sequence continues at coordinate 528,665 of NZ_JAZHYP010000002.1, forward strand.
AAAATCATTGTTTATAGAGTTGAATGGTTTTGAAGGAAATACTAATACGGCAAGTGGCGACGATATTTTTCTACTTGAAAAAGCGGTGAAAAAACACCCAAAAGAAGTTCATTATTTAAAATGCAACTATGCTATTGTAAAAACCCATACGCAACCAACTTGGGAAACTCTATTAGCCCAACGTATACGTTGGGCAGCCAAAACCAGTGCCTATAATAATTGGTTTGGTAAGTTTACAGGCCTTATCGTTTTACTTAACAATACGCTTATTATTGTTTTACTGGCACTTTTAATAGCTGGTATTTTTAATTTGAAGGCATTTCTATATATCTGCATAGTAAAATTCAATATCGATTTCTTTTTAATTTATAAATCGGCAGTGTTTTTTAATCAAAAAAGCGTGTTAAAAAGCTTTATTATTGGGTTTCTAGTATACCCTTTTTTTAGCGTTTATATTGCTTTTATTTCCATGTTCTCTAGCTACAAATGGAAAGGACGTACTTTTAAAAAGTAATATTAATTGGCGTGAATAATAATGGGCAATTCAAACTCTGTTTTTACTTGTTGCCCACGTTTTATTGCAGGAAACACTTTTGGCAAGGAATCTAAACTACAATAAATTAATTCTTTTACATGAGGAATTTCTTTAATTATTAGACTATCCGCTTCTATATTTAAAAGTGACAACATACCAGTTTCAGACACTTGAAATTTTAAGCTTATGGTATCGGTAACATCGTGGGTGACAACTATGGATTTATTTTGAAGATATCCTAAAATATGAGTTGTTAAAACCTGAGTAAAACAAGCCGTTTTCTCATTTTTAGTTTCATTAGAATCGCAAACAGAAAAAGTAGGATATACGTCTACATCGTTCCAATTAAACGTTTGCAACTCTTCATTCAAAATAGCTTCTGAAGATGTTTTTTTTACATTAAAATACTCACAAGATGTAAGCATTAAAACTAATATAAAAACACAAATTTGTTTCATGGGTTAAAACTAAAGCCGAAAAGTACGATTTTTTTGGTTTTTAAATTCAACAAAACCCTAATTTGTATCAATTTGCTTAATGACATGATATATTAAAGAAGAAACCCTATGGGTCTCTCACATCCATAGGGTTTATGTAAATTGCTATTATCAACAAAAAAATTGAGGGATTTCTAATTTTTTGAAGTGTTGACATGACAAATATACGAATAACATATTTTTTTAAGTTACGGGAAACCCGTAATACATTTACGGGTTACGCATAGACCTCAAGTATAATAGGCAAGTTGAGTGTGAAAAAAATGCAAAAAAAATTTGCTTATTTTAAATTAACAAGAAACCCCTCACTTTATCATACAAATCCTTTATTTTTGGCAGCATTAATAAGCGTTTCGTCTTGCCCATCTTGAACTTCAAAAATCTCTCTTAATTGCTTTTTGCGTTTTTCAACAGCACTTAAAGAAAGATCTAAATGGGATGCTAAATTTTTTGTTTTTACGCCTTGTGATAACAAGTGAAGTATCTTTCTGTTTTTTTCATCAATTACAATATCACTTGTAATAGCTTTTCTTATAAAACTATTAACCGTACCACTATAAAATGGCGGATTGTTTAGTACTGCTTGAAAAGCACTGGCTAGCTCGCTAGATGTTAAATCACTTTTAATTAAAAATCCTTCTGGGTCTATGGTTTTAATAATATTATGAATTCTAAACGATTCATTAAACATGGTTAAAATTATAATTTTTGAATTTGGCAGTACCTTACGAGCATAAGCTGCTAAATCTTCACCGGAAGTCATTAATCCATCTGCAGATGGCGGCAAACTAATATCTACAAACAATACGTGGTACGGATTTTCCTTTTCTACAGATTTATCCATAAAAGCTATGGCTTCATCACAATTATTCGCGATATCTATTTCTAACTGTTGGGTTTCCTTTTTTGTAAAAAGCAATGTGTTTTGATAACCTTCAATAATCATTGGGTGGTCATCAATCATTAAAATTTTAATTTTTTGATTCATAAATTTGGTTAGGTTATTGGGACTTGCATGGTTACGGTTGTACCTATGCTTTTTCTGGATGTTATATCCATAATACCATTTATTTCTTTAATTCTAGAATTCATGTTTTTTAAGCCTATACCTGATTTCGTTTTATTAACATCAAAGCCTACGCCATCATCAATTAGGGTTAGCCAAATTACATTATTTTTCAATTTAAAACTAATATCAACTTTTGTTGCACCGGCGTGTTTATAAATATTATGCAATGATTCTTGAATAATTCTGTAAATATGAATCTTATTTTTATTAGAAACCTCATCCCAATTAATAATACCGTCATGTTCTAAATGATACACCAAATTATAAACTGTTGCCTGTGTTTCTACCAATGTTTCAATGATGTCTATAAACCCAGAGCCCGACACAAAATCGGTGTTTAACTCGTGCGATACTTTTCTAATATCTTCCTCTATCGTTTTAAGTTCGTTAATATATTGGTTTCTTGTTCTTATAGCTTCGTCGCTAGTACTCATGTTTAGACTGTCTAAGCTCAATCGAGTTCCAAATAGGCGTCCTAAAACACCATCATGCAGTTCTTCTGAAATGCGTTTTTTCTCTAAAGCTCTTGCTTCTTCAATTTTCTCATTTTGAGAAAGCATTAAGTTGTAAATTTCTTCGTTTGCCGCTTGCTGTTCTTGTATAAATTGTAATTCCTTATTCTTATTTCTTTGCCTAATTACAAGATATAATAAGAAAGATGCAATAATTATAATTACTGAAATTACCAAAAGCCATAACCGCTCTTTTGCGATTTGAATATTTTCCCGTTCAATTTGGTTGGTTTCAAAACGAATTCTTGCAAATTTATTTCTTATGGAGCGTTCGTTTTTTTGCAAACTATCATTCAAACTTATATAAGACTTTAAATGTTTAGCAGCAACCTCACCTTCTTCAATTTTTGAAAGCAACAACAACGATTTTAATAAATCGTCGTTATGATACTTCTCAGAAATATCTTTAGCTATATAGGCATAATATCTAGCCAATTCTTTATTGCCTTTATCGTTATAATATTCGGCTAAATGTTGATTAATAATGATGGAATTATACCCCTTGTATTTTATACTATCACTAATTTTTAATGCTTTAAGATATAATTCTGGAAGTTGTGAGTGCCTTTTTGACAAATACAAAGTATGTGCATAATTATCTAACACCAAAGCATAAAAACCAGGGTTTTGGTTAATTAATTCTTTGTTCTCTAGAATTTGAATATAATAATCTATAGCCAAATCAAACTGTTCAGCATTTTTATACGTGTTTGCAAGATTATTTTTAGAGATGTCTATTGATTCCTTATTATCACCTTTTAATTTTTCTTTAAGCTTAAGAGCCTTTTCGTGATATTTAATAGATTCATCATATTGTTCGAGTTCTTTAAAAACTATTCCTAAATTATTGTAAATAAACGCTTTCCTTATTAAAACATCATCGGTCCCATTCAATGATTCTAATAATGATAACGCTTCTATTGACGTAACTTCACTACCAATAAAATCTTTTTCATTTTTTTGAATTACAGCAACACCATACAATGTTAAAGCTAATTGATACTTTGCTTTTAGTTGCTTAAATATTTTTTCAGCTTTGTGATAATAATAAAAAGCACTATCGGTTAAAGGAGTCGTTTTTCTATAGTACTCAGCAATAGCATAATGAGTTTCAGCAATTGAAGAGGAATCTTGCAGTTTAATATTTGCTACAAGTTGTTTTAATGAGTCGATCTTTTCTAAATCTTCGCTTTGTTGACCAAATGAATAATTAAAAAAAACAATAACTATTATATAAAAGAAATTAAATTTCAATAAAAGGAGTTATTACAGATTCCCTCAAAAGTATTTATAATTTCTTTATAAAAAAAGCCCTTCACATTTCTGCAAAGAGCTTTTGTTTATTAAAACTAAAATAATTTATTTATTCATCAACATCTCCACCTGTATAAACTGTGGTTTCAGTTTGTGGAGACACTAACACATCATCTTCGTTTAAGTCTTGTTTAGTACAAGAAGTTAATGATGCAAAAAGTACTGCTAGGATTAAGGTAATTTTTAGGGCTTTCATAAATATTTGATTTTAAGGTTATATTAATTTTTTCTTTAAATTTTTAAATAAAATCTTAACCAAGACTTTGAAACAAAATCTTTGTTAGAGGGAAAAAATGGATAATTAACTTAAAATCGAATGCACACAAAAGCACACAGATTTTTAAATACTATTTTGAGGGAATATGACTTTACAGTCAAAAAAAATGGATTAATTTTACTTAAATTGCAGAGGGAAATTTTGGGGGCTATTTAAGTGGTGCTAACTTACGACAATTTTCATTAAATAAAAAAATAAAACAGATGAAATGTATGTTTTTATCGATAAAACATATTTTTTTACTAAAAAAATCAATAAAAATAACCTTATTCCTACAAAGTGGATTTGCTTTTTATTAAAGTTGTTTTTACAATTTTTGTTTTAACATCTATATCACCCGATTTATTTTGAAGTCTATTAATTAGTAATTGAGCTGCATTGGCACCAATCTCTTTAGCATGCTGTCTTATAGTTGTTAATTTAGGAATTGTGTGATACGAATCTGATTTGCTAGCAAAACCTATCACCGATATATTTTTAGGCACTTTTAACCCTAATTTAACCGCGGTGTTTATAGCTATAATTCCTGATGCACTATCGGCAGCCACAACACCATCTATTGTTGTGTTCTTTTTAAAAAATGACATTATTTTTTTTTGCTGATCGTCTTTCTTTTTTATCTTTAAAACTATCGGCTCATAAGCATTGTTTTCTAAAATAGCTTTTTTATAACCTCGTTCACGCAATTTACCTACGCTTAAACCATCTAACGTACTTATAAAAGCAATGTTCTTTCGTTTCTCTAACAACAGGTTTTTAGTTGCATTATAGGTAGCATCAAAATCATCTACAATAACTTTATCACATAAAACATCATGCGCTACTCTATCAAACATAACTATAGGCAAACCCTGGCTAATGGTCTTTTTAAAATGTTCAATTTCATTTTTAACTTGGGTTTCTTCCGCTAGAGATAAAATAAACCCATCAACACTACCATTGGCCAACAACCTAAGACTTTCCTTTTCCTGCTCTAAAGATTCGTTAGAAATACAGGTAATAATATTGTAACCATATTTACTAGCTTCTCTTTCAATACCAAAAAGCACTTTAGCCAAAAAATGGTTTAATATATCTGGAATGATAACCCCAATAGTTTTAGTTTTGCTTTGCTTTAAACTTAAAGCTACTTTATTAGGTTTATAATTATACAATTCAGCAAGCTCTTTTACACGCTTTACAGTTTCTTCACCAATTTCTTCACTATTATTTAATGCTTTAGAAACCGTAGATATAGAAACATTTAACTCTTTTGCTAATTGTTTTAAGGTAACCATACTTGTTAACGTGTAAATTAAATTTAATGCAATTTACAAAAATACACGTATCAAAATAGCGAATAAAATTTAACAGCACTATTTTCATTAATAAAAAAACAGATTAGCATTTATCTAACATTTTATAAGTTTTAGAATAGTATTTTTGTGCATATTATATAATTTATGAATTTTTCAAAAGTAAAACTAGTAGTTTCAGACATGGATGGCACCCTGCTAAACCCTAAAAGCGAAGTAAGCCAGAGATTCTTTAATCAATTTAATGAACTAAAAAAAAGGAACATTCACTTTGTTGCCGCTAGTGGACGCCAATACCAAAGCATTTTAGAAAAACTGGATACCATAAAAGACGACATTTCTATTATTGCAGAAAATGGGGGTATGATGAAATATGACGATAAAGAACATATTTTACTAAAACTAAATTCTGAGAATATTAAAAAGTCTGTTGAAATATTACGTCTAATAAATGGTGCCTATATTGTTTTGTGCGGAAGAAAATCGGCATACATAGAAACTTCAAATCCCGATTTTGTTTCAAAATTCAACAAATATTATTCTGAATATAAAATTGTGGAAGATTTAACCAAAGTTATCGATGATGATTTTCTGAAGATAGCTGTTTACCATTTTGAATGTTCAGAAAAAAATATATTTCCTTATTTAACTGCTTTAAAAAACGACATGCAAATTATTGTTTCCGGACAAAACTGGTTAGATATTTCGCATGCCAATGCAAACAAAGGCTACGCACTAAGAATTCTTCAAGAAAAATTAGGAGTAACAAAAGAAGAAACAATGGTTTTTGGTGATTACAATAACGATTTACAAATGCTAAAACTTGCTTACTTTAGTTATGCTATGGAAAACGCACATAGCGAAGTAAAAAAAACAGCACGCTTTCAAACCAAAAGCAATTCTGAAGAGGGTGTTGAATTTATACTTGAACAACTTATTACAAGCTAAATGTGAATTCAAGCCATAAATGTGAAATACACGTTATCGATAAAGCTTATTTAAAATTAAAAACAAAAACAGGCTTAGCAAAATTTTGCTAAACCTGTTTTTGTTTTTTTTTAAGATTTATAAGACTTTTATTTGCCCAAAATTCTAAACATACCAGTACCACAACTTGGGCACTTACCCTTCATTGCTTTTCTACCATTTTTCATAGTAACTTCGGCAGCATCTTTTATCTCTTTTTTGTCTTTACATTTTACACAGTATCCTTCCATGATTTATTGAATTTTATTTTTATTAAAAATTAATTTTTATAAATGTAAGTTTTATTCTAAGTGCGTGCAAATAAAAAATAAATATTATCTGGTTTTTTTAAAAAAAATGTGCTTAAAAGATGATTTCTAAAAAACATTCTGATTTAAAACCTTTATTCGCTTAGTGTAATCGCAAAATTAAAAGGTTACTAAGCAGCATCAAATCAAAAACACCTTGTTTTCTGTAAAAAACAGAAAGTTTATTATTGAAATATTTCCAAACTACTAAATCTATTAATGAAACATTCTTTCAAGAAAAAAACAATACCTAATTAACCCCTTAAAATTTGCCGATTTATTTGTGCTTTAAGTATTACAACCCTCATTTAAAACATTTGGTTTAATGGCACAATCTACATTTATATCAATTACTCCTTGAAGCTTACTCATTGTTAAGGGCTTATTTATATATCCTGAACACAAAGGGTGCATGTTCACTTTATTTATATCTTTTAAATTACCTGAAGAAGAAAGTATATAAATTTTCAAATTATTGGTTTCTAAAAAGTCCAATCTACCAAGCCTTTCAAGAAATTCAAATCCAGTGCATTTTGACATATTTATATCTAAAAACAACATATTGGGTCTTGTAAAATGGTTTAGATTATTTTTATGCAATGAAATTTTTAGATACTCTAGTGCGAGTAAAGTGTTTTTAAAATGCACAACTCTTATATTGCTATCGTATCTTTCAATTACTTTCTGGCTGACAAATAAATCTATCTTATTATCATCTACCAACATTACATTTTTAATTGACATCATACGGTTTTAACAGTTCTTAAATTTTATTTTTAAAGCATCCTCCTGCATTAACTTTTGCTTAATGCCACTAATATCTTTTACTTCTTGGGTAGAAATTGTAGCAGAAACAACAATACCCCTATTATTTATTACAGGTCCTATTTGCGATACAAAAATGGTGTTTGCTCCTACCGAATTAATACCGATAGTTTCAAATTGGTCTAGTTTGCCATCATCAAATACATTCTTAACTATTTTCTTAACCATGTCGTGAAAAATAGGGCTAAAAAAACTGTATAAACTACAGCCTACAACTTCGGTCGCACTCAATTTTCCAAAACCTTGATTTGAAATAAGAATTTCTCCAAATACATTTATAGAATGTACTGACGTGGACATATTGCCAGAAAATGGCATTGTCAGTTTTTTACTGCCTACACTGTTTTTGGCATCATATCTTGTTTTTACATTAAAATAAAAAGCAACGAACTTATCTATTTCCCCATTACTATTCCTTCCAGGAATTATGGTTGTATCCAATTTATATAATGTACCCGAACTTGTATAATCTGACAATATCCCTTTCCAAATTTGCCCACTCTTTATAACTGTCCACAAATCATTATAAATGGGATTAGCATGTAACTCTGATTTTAAAATGGTATTTAATTCCCCCTGAATTCTACTTTCAGGAATCTCTATTAGCTTACAAAACTTATTGTTTGCATAAATTATTCTTCCTATATTATCTATTATAGAAATACTTGATTGATTCTCTAAAAAATCTTCTAATATGCTTTCTGGTTTTTCTCTCCAGAGTTTTTGCTTAATAAGTTTCATAAAATTTTTAATTCTGTTTTGCTAAACAAAAAACACTTGAACTGATGTTTTTAATGATTTACAACCAAAGGGATCCATTAATCTCTTTGTACACATAGTGTTCATTGCCAATATTATAATAGTATTTGAATTTGTTTTTAGAAACACCTAATAGCTATGTTGCTTTTACAAATTCCGAAAAGGCTTTCTCAGGATTTACCCCCCCCATATAATATTTAAGAGGTGCCATTTATTGTATTTTTGACATTAATTGAATACATCAATGCTTCATTATAATTGTTGAATATCTTAAAAGGGGTGATGGGTTCGTAAATTCTTTTATAAGAAATAATTAATAATTTAACTTTTAAGGAATTGACTACAAAAGCTTCAGACAAACTTAATTTAGAAAGTTCGGGGCTATTTGCTAATTTTTTAGCTGCACTATTTAAAAAAGTCCCATGTGTATTTCTTAAATCTATTAGAAACGGCATTTTTTCACCTTTACATAAAATAGATACGGCTTTTAAATAACTTTCAACAGTTTCTTCGTTTAAATTACGGGTTTGATCTGGGTTACAAATTTCACAAAACAAAACCCCTTTATCTATCCAAAACTTGCTGTGCTCCATTTGTATAACATTTTTATTTTCATCCATATATTTATTGAGAGTTAAAAATATAATTGGTTTTTAGAGAGTAATTGATAGCATTTTCATAGCGCGTAAATATTTTATTAGGAATAACAGGATCTTGAAACCCCTTTATTACGATAAGTACAAATTGTAAAAAAAATGAGTTTACAACAAACGATTTTGAAAGTATTGCCAATTTAAGCTCTGAATTCTTTGACAGTAATTTTACTACCGACAATGCATAGGCATTACTTAATTGCCTAACATCTATAAGCATAGGAAAATATCTACCATTAGACAAAGTAGCAATGGCTTCTAAATAATCTTCTATAAAATCTTCGCTAAACTCCTTTTTGCATTCCTTAGGTATAAATTCGCAAAAAAGAATACCCTCTTCCAGCCAAAATTTAGCTTTTCTACATTTTATGTGTTTGCCCATAAAGTCATTCAATTTCACAAACGAATAACAATTGGCATACCAAAACACATTGAAGTATATTTTAAATAATGCAACTAAATGGTTAATAGTAATTTACATTCATTCAAAACAAGCAACCAACAATTACAAACTCACGGAATACCGTTAAATAAGATGGAGGGTATTTTAAATTAACGGAATACCGCTAATTCTTTAATGGCTTAACTATTCCGAGTTTAGCCATTTTATCACGTAATGTGCTTGGTTTTAGGCCTAGTAAAACTGCAGCCCCATTAGACCCGCTAATTTTCCAATTGCACTGCTCTAACACCTGAACAATATGGTTTCGTTGTGCAAAATCTAAAGATAAGTTCTGGCTGTTAATGACGGATTTTAATTTTTGATTTTTAGATTCAAAACCAGGAATTAATAACGTTTCACTGGTTGATAATATAGAGGCTCTTTCAATTAAATTTTCTAATTCTCTAATATTTCCTGGCCAATTATATGATTTTAATTGATTCATGGCATCATCAGAAATATATTTAATATTCTTCCCGTACGCTTTATTGAACTTATCCACAAAATGCTCTACCAACAAAGGAATATCATCTTTACGCTTTCTTAATGCTGGGATTTCTATTGGAAACACATGAAGCCGAAAATACAGGTCTTCTCTAAATTGTTTTTTCTTAATTTCTTCTTTAAGATTCCTGTTTGTAGCAGCAATGACCCTTACATCTAACTTTTTTAAACCTGTACCACCAACAACTTCAATTTCGCCTTCTTGTAAAAACCTTAAAATTTTAGGTTGCATATCCAATGGCAACTCACCTATCTCGTCTAAAAATAAGGTGCCGCCATCTGCTAATTCAAATTTCCCAACTTTGTCACTAAACGCCCCTGTAAACGACCCCTTTTTATGCCCGAATAATTCACTTTCCATTAATTCTCTAGGAATGGCTGAACAATTTACTTTTATTAATGGCTTGCTATTCCTCAAGCTTATATTATGTACTGCTCTTGCCAGTAATTCTTTTCCAGTACCAGACTCCCCTAATAGCAGTACGGTGGCATTAGTTGGCGCAACTTTTTCTACCTCGGTAAGCACATTACTAAATGCTGCACTTCCATAAACCATTTCTTCGTAGTTAAACACCAAATCCAACTCATGCCTTAGATAAACATTTTCTTGCTCTAATTGATTTCGCAATGCGCTTAACTCTTTATTAGCTTCAATGAGTTGCTCATTAGCCATTGCTATTTTATTTTCAGCCTTTTTACGGTCGGTAATATCTCGTATCACACATATTAAATACTTTTTACCACTGTCATCAATAAATCTCGTTTTTTTTGTAGAAATTATTAGTGGTTTTTTTCCTTTAATCGTAAGGCTCTCTTCGTTGATGTTTTCAATACCTGTAGAAAGCACTTGCTTATCAATATTTAAAAAACTTTCCATTTCTTCAGGAGGCACATCTTCAGCCAGTGTTTTTCCAATGATATCAGCTCTAGTAAGATTAAATATTTTACAAAGAGCATCATTTACAAAAAGCAATCTACTTTGGTCGTCTTTTACAAAGAAAGGATCTCCAATATTATTTATAAAGTTGCCTAAAGACTTTTCACTTTTTATTAATAGCTCTTCCGCCTTCTTGCGTTCTGTAATATCATTTATTGTGACAAAAAAGGCAGTGATTTCACCATTGCTATTCTTTATTGATGAAGTTGCAACGGCGGCAAGAAATCGCTCTCCACCTTGACGCATAAAAAGAAACTCGAAATCACCTATTTCACCTTGCAAAGTCTTTTTTAAACACTCCTGAATAGCACTATAAGATTCTGGGGGCCAAAACGGAAATGGCGCCGTTTTACCAAGCAAATCCTTCTTTTCAAAATTAGTTAACTTACAAAAGGCTGGATTAACATCTATAATTACTCCATTCGTGTTCATAACTACTAGCCCACTTTTTAAGGAAAATATAAGATTTTCAGAAAATTCTTTAGCTGCTTTTACTTCGATTTGCGCTTTAATCCTATCTGTAATATCCTGAAAAAATATTGAAATCCCATCTTTAGAAGGAATTACACGGTTTTCAAACCAACGATCCCAATGCTGATAATACGCTTCAAACGAAAAGGTTTTCTGGGTTTCAACAGCTTTATAATAATTGTTATAAAAAGACTGCCCAACAGCTTCAGGAAATTCCGTCCAAATATGTTTTCCAACTAAATCGAGTGGTTTTCTACCCAATATGCTGGCAGCTTTTTTATTTACGTAAGTATAAAACCAATCTTTGTTTAACGAAACAAATCCATCGGTCATATTTTCAATTGAATCGATAATAAAATCTTTCGCAATTAAAAGTTCTTCTGTTCTTTTTATTAAATCTTTTTCCTGTTTTTTATAAATTTGAAAGCCATCAAGATTGTTAATCGTATTTAAAACAAAAGCTTCATCATTTATAAAAATAGTATCAAACGACATTAAAACTCTTTTCTCAATGCCATTTTTTAATCGGACAGAACATTCATAGGATACAACCTCCTTTTCATGTAACAATCTTTCTCGTATTAACGCTCCACTCTCTGCACTTACTAAATTAAGACTGAACGCGCTTTTATCTATTGCTTCCTTTTTTGAATACCCCGTAAACTGCTCCCATGCTGGGTTAACAAACACATAATTTTTTGTAGATAAACTTGAAATTGATTTAGGAATAGGACTATTTTGAAAAAGACTAATAAAGAATTTTATTCTTTCAGATTTAGAAATTTTATTTAATCCTTGAGGTGTTTTCATTCTAAAATTTATATGATTCTTTTTAAAATTAAGCAGTATTAAAAGCTAGATTATCAATTACACCAATATAGTAAATTCTTTCTTACATAGAAAAAGAATTAAATATAATTCACAACTAACTGTTTTATATTTATTTATGATTTTTTATAAAAAAACGATGAAATTTAAGCAAATTAATAAACAATTCAATAATTATGCAGTGTAGAAAATTTAAAAACATGAATAAAACAAAAAAGCATCCCGATTCTCTGTAAAGAAAAAAGGAAAGCTTCTCATTGGTTAAGTGCCCAACTTGATTGGGTACCTCTACCTTTAGCAAACACGAAGTGTTTACTAACAACACAACTTCTTTATATTGCCAAAAAAAGCCCTAATCTCTTAGAGCTTTTTAGCAATTTTCGCGGTCTGGACGGGACTCGAACCCGCGACCTTCGCCGTGACAGGGCGACATTCTAACCAACTGAACTACCAGACCGTTGCTTTATTGCGGTTGCAAATATACATGCCTTTTTTAATATCTCAAATCTTTTTTTAATTTTTTTTGAAACATTTTTTCTAAACAAACTTTTTTCGTTCTACCATGTAGGTTGTCAAGATGTTATCAAAATCTTTATTTACATCAGCCTCTACATATTTTATCTTGTATTGCAGGCATTTAAGTTTTAAAGCTTCAAAATAAGTGCTCACAGCATCATTGTAATTTTCTTTAATACTATCGGCATATAAATTAATATACTCCCCTGTTTCAACATCGATAAAGCGTTTGGGCTTGTTATCAAAGTTGAATTTTAATTCTTTCTCTTTATCAAACACATGAAATAGAATCACTTCATGCTTATTATATTTTAAATGTCGTAAAGCCTCAAACAATTTTGCGTCTTCTTCATTTGTTTGAAACATATCGGTAAACAAAAAAATCATAGAACGTTTATGAATTTTTTCCGCTATTTCATGCATATATTTATAAGTCTCGGTTTGCTTGCTTTTATGCTTTGAAACAACAGCTTCACTTAAATGGTTCAATAACATTTGATGATGACGCTCACTTCCTTTTTCAGGTGCATAATAATCATAGGCGTCACTATAAACACTTAAACCAACAGCATCCCGTTGTTTTTTTAAAATTTGCATTAAAGAGGCTGCTGCCAAAACCGAAAACGCTATTTTATTAAGGTTTTCAATTGAAAAAGAACGCATTTCTGGATAATGCATCGAACTACTATTATCTATAATAATATGACACCTTAAATTAGTTTCATCATCATAACGCTTGGTATAAAGTTTCTCTGTTTTTGCAAACAATTTCCAATCTATATGGCGTGTGCTTTCTCCTTTATTATATATTTTATGCTCAGCAAATTCTGCCGAAAACCCATGAAACGGACTTTTATGCATACCAGCAATAAACCCCTCGACTACTTGTTTTGCAAGTAATTCGAGGTTTTTAAAACCTTCTGCTTTATTTAGTTCGTTTTGTATATTCACAAAATCTATCCTAAAACACCATCAACAATACCATACTGAACAGATTCTTGAGCTCCCATCCAATGATCGCGGTTGAAATCTTTCATTACTTTTTCAAAAGTTTGCCCACAATTATCGGCTAATATTTGTGCACTTAATTCCTTAGTCAGCACAATTTCTTTTGCTGTAATTTCAATATCACTCGCTTGCCCACGTGCACCACCACTTGGTTGATGAATCATAACACGTGCATGCGGTTGTATAAAACGTTTTCCTTTGGTTCCAGCAGATAATATAATAGAACCCATAGATGCCGCAAACCCTGTACAAATAGTAGAAACTTGACTGTTTAATGATTTCATGCAATCGTAAATAGCAAACCCCGATGTCACATAACCTCCTGGGCTGTTTATATATAGATGAATATCGTAAGTGCCCAAAGCATCTAAATACATCAATCTATCGATAACGTGTTTAGCAGATTTATCATCAACTTGCCCCCATAAAAACACTTTACGTTGCTCTATTAATTTACTATCTATGGCATCTTGCACTTTTATTTTATCACTCATTTTTATTTAATTTTTATCTAAAATAAAAAAAGGTTTACCATTATGGCAAACCTTTTTAGTTTTCTTTTTTTATTTCAATTACAAAAGCGCATCAATCGCCTCAGTATAAGCGTTTTTTGGAGCTACACCAACTTGACGACCAACAACTTCACCGTTTTGAAAAACCAAAACTGTAGGTATGTTACGCACGCCATATTTTGCTGCAAATTCTTGGTTAGCATCTACATCAACCTTTCCAACAACTGCCTTCCCATCATATTCTTCACTTATTTGTTCAATAATTGGCCCAACCATTCTACATGGTCCACACCAAGCTGCCCAAAAATCAACCAATACAGGTTTACTGCTTTTTAATACTGTTTCCTCAAACGTTGCATCTGTTATTTCTAATGCCATAATATTTATCTTTTAATTCGTAATCTATTTTAATTTTACAAAATTAGTCAAAAATTTCTCTAAAGCTTACAAGGTAACAATTTGTTTTCTTTATACTAACATTGTTTTGCACTATTATAGGTTTTTTAGGCACATCCAGATAGCTATCGGGACTAGGCTTTCAGCTATACCGCTCTTGTGTTGAACTTGTTTCAGTATCTCATTAATTTTTTTAAATGTTTATGTATATTAAAGCTTAAATCAAATTTAGTGTTAGCACAAAAAAGGATAGAGTTTATCCTGAGTGGAGCCGAAGGACTTCTATCCTTTGTGCAGAGGCTAACTTCAAAGACATTTACATACTAATTATTACACATTCAACCATTTTTACTTTTAATTATAGTATTATTCCACCTAAATTAAAGCCTTTTCAAAATAAATAAAGAAATATTTCATTTTGTTAGGATTCCTTACTATATTTGTATTGCAATAGTGCTTTAATTAAAATTTAAACCCATGAGTAAATCCGTTTTTTATCACGCAGGATGTCCTGTTTGCGTAAGTGCAGAGCATGACATTGTAGAATTAATAGGTGCTAACAATGTAGAAATTGTGCATTTTGGCAAAGACAAATCTAGAATTGCGGAAGCAGAGAAAAAAGGTGTTAAATCGGTTCCTGCCCTAGTTACCCCAACAGGACATGTATTGCACATTAACTTTGGCGCTTCCATGCAAGATGTAAAAGGTTAATTTTTCAACCACAAATGTCAATCTGAGCTTGCCGAAGACTTCATAGGAGAAGCATTTCGACAGGCTCAATGTGACAACAAGTACAAAATTGGCTGTAAAAATAATTCCATCCAACGGTTAGGATTACTAACTTTGTACAAGAATCTTAATTTGGCAGTTTTTATATGAACAGTCCTTTATTCAACCCAAACAATCAAGAAACCGACCTAACCAGCAAAATAGTGGCGGGATTAGAGCGTATTTCGGAAGCTTTTAAAGTATTGCTTTGGGAAAAAGCAAAAGCGTTAGGATTGAGCCCCATTCAAATTCAAATACTTATTTTTATTGCTTATCATAAAATAGAGTTTTGCAACGTTACCCATTTAGCTAAAGAATTCAACGTAACAAAACCAACCATAAGTGATGCCGTTCGGGTATTGATTAACAAAGGTTTTATTGAAAAAACATTCCCCACTTCTGATAGTAGAAGTTACACCATTCAATTAACCAATAAAGGCAAACACATGGTTACTGAAACCGAAAACTTTGCACTTCCAATAAAAACGCAACTTAATAATACCGACGCCTCCGATTTAAATTCGCTTTTCAAAACTATTAGCAACCTTATTTTTCAATTGAATAAAAGCGGTGTTTTAACCGTGCAACGCACGTGTTATGCCTGTAAATTTCATCAAAAAATTCAAGATACCGATTATTGTAATTTATTGGAAAAAGAGTTGTTGAATTCTGAAATTAGAATTGATTGCCCGGAGTTTGAAGGGAAATTATAATTTCTAATTCAACTTAAACATCACCTGTTCATTCTCCAACTCATTCAAAAGTTCCTGCGATACGCGTACCTTTTGCTTTCTACTGGGCATTTGTAGTTTTATTTGTTCTTTATTATCATAAACCACAAAATTAAGCATTTGGCTACCTGGGTGCATTTGCAACAGTTCTTTCAATTTTAATATTTTAGATTCCTGTAAATCGTCAATATTAAGTTGTATGGATAACTTTTTGGCATAGTTTTCCATCACATCGTGCAACAACTGGAAACTATTAAATTGCAACCTCGGTTCGCTTTTTTTACCGGTATCTTTATTTACCCAACCTTCGCGCACAAACGATTTTACAAACACAAAACTGTTTTGAAGTAAAAAATGCCTAAACTTTAAGTATTCTTCACCAAAAATACGGAACTCGAAACTATCGGTATAATCTTCAATGGTAAACATCGCCCAACCTTTACCTTGTTTACTCACGCGGTGTTGCACATCGGTAACCACGCCCCCAAAAACAAGTTCGCGGTTTACATAGGGTTCTAAATCTTTAAACAAGGCTAAATTGGCATTGCAAAAGGTATTCATTTCTATTCTAAAATCATCCAACGGATGTCCAGAAATGTAAATACCAACTACTTCGCGCTCCTGCGCCAATTTTTTCATAGTACCCCATTCCTCACATGGTGGCACTTGTGGTTCTGCTATTTGCACATCACTAGCATCGCCAAACAAACTTACTTGCGCGGAATTTTCGTTTTCTTGATGTTTAGCTCCATAACGAATGGCTTTTTCTAAAAAAGTAATACCATCGCCATCATCATGAAAATATTGCGCGCGATGCGTGGTACCAAAACCGTCAAAACCTCCTGCCAACGCTAAGTTTTCGAATGCCTTTTTGTTGGCAGCACGTAAATCGATACGCTTGGCAAAATCGAAAATGGATTTATAAGGACCATCTTTTTTTCTATTATCAACAATGGTGATTACTGCACCATGACCAACACCTTTGATGGCGCCCATTCCAAAACGTACCGCATTATCTTTATTTACTGAAAATTTATAGAAAGATTCATTTACATCGGGACCAAGTACATCCAACTTCATACGTTTACATTCTTCCATAAAGAAAGTAACCTGCTTGATATCGTTCATATTATTAGAAAGTACCGCAGCCATATATTCCGCAGGATAATGCGCTTTTAAATAGGCCGTTTGATAGGCAATCCACGCATAACATGTGGAATGCGATTTGTTGAAAGCATAACTTGCAAACGCTTCCCAGTCTTTCCAAACTTTTTCCAAAACCTTGGCATCATGCCCATTGGCACTCGCCTGTTCTACAAATTTGGGTTTCATTTTATCGAGTACCGCAATTTGCTTTTTACCCATGGCTTTACGAAGTACGTCTGCTTCACCTTTGGTAAATCCAGCCAATTTTTGGGACAACAACATCACCTGCTCTTGATATACCGTAATACCATAGGTTTCCTTTAGGTATTCTTCCATGGCATCCAAATCGTACTCTATGTGTTCATCGCCATGTTTACGGCGGGTAAAACTTGGAATATACTCCATAGGCCCTGGTCGGTACAAGGCATTCATAGCAATTAAATCTTCAAAAACGGTTGGTTTTAGTTCTTTAAGATGTTTTTGCATACCGGGCGACTCGTATTGGAACACCCCAACAGTTTCACCTCTTTGGAACAACTCATAGGTTTTCTCATCATCCAACGGAAACGTATCGGGGTCGAGTAAAATACCATGTTTTGCTTTTACAATTTTAACGGTATCTTTAATAAGAGTCAAAGTTTTTAACCCCAAGAAATCCATTTTTAACAAGCCCGCTTCTTCTACTACCGAGTTATCAAACTGGGTAACATACAAATCGGAATCTTTCGCTGTAGCAACAGGAACGAATTTGGTAATATCATCGGGCGTGATGATAACACCGCAAGCATGAATACCTGTATTACGCACAGAACCCTCTAGAATTCTTGCAAGATTTACGGTTTCAGCTTCTAAATCACTCCCTTCGGAAATATTTAAAAGTTGATTGACTTTTTCTAAATCTTCTGCCCTGAATTTACTACCCAATTCCTTTTCACTTAAACCGAAAATTTTGTTCAGTTTGGACATGGTAGGAATCAATTTCGCTATTCTATCAGCATCAAATAAAGGCAAATCGAGCACACGAGCGGTATCTCGAATGGACGATTTTGCAGCCATGGTACCATAAGTAATAATTTGTGCTACCTGATTGCTTCCGTATTTTTTGATAACGTAATCCATGACTCTGCTTCTGCCTTCATCATCAAAATCGATATCAATATCAGGCATACTAATACGATCTGGATTTAAGAAACGCTCAAAAAGCAAATCGTACTTAAGCGGATCGATATTAGTAATCCACAAACAATACGCTACCACCGAACCTGCCGCAGAACCACGACCCGGACCTACCGATACATCCATATTTCGGGCTTCGCGAATAAAATCTTCAACAATTAAAAAGTAACCCGGATATCCTGTATTTTGAATAACATCCAACTCAAAATCCAAACGTTCTTTAACTTCTTCTGAAAGTTCTTCGCCATAGCGCTTTTTAGCACCTTGATAGGTTAAATGGCGTAAATAGGCATTTTCACCACGTTTGCCACCATCAACTAAATCTTCTTCATTTTTAAATTCATCGGGAATGTTGAAAGCCGGCAATAAAACCTCTCGAGCCAACTCATACGCCTCAACTTTATCTACAACTTCTTGAATGTTACTAATCGCTTCAGGCACATCCTTGAAAAGCGATTTCATCTCCTCCGAAGACTTAAAATAATAATCTTGATTTGGCAATCCGTAACGATACCCACGACCACGACCAATAGGCGTTGCCTGCTTTTCACCATCTTTTACACACAATAAAATATCGTGCGCATTGGCATCTTCCTTCTTACAATAGTACGTGTTATTGGTAGCGACCAATTTAACGTCATGTTTTCTAGCAAGTTCCATTAACACTGGGTTTACACGATTTTCATCTTCTTGGTTGTGGCGCATTAACTCCACATACAAATCGTCCTCAAACTGTTCTTTCCACCAAATTAAAGCTTCTTCTGCTTGGTTTCCGCCAATATTTAAAATTTTACTGGGCACTTCCCCATATAAATTTCCTGTTAAAACAATTAAATCTTCTTTATATACTTCAATAAGTTTTTTATCGATTCTAGGCAGATAATAAAATCCGTTAACAAAAGCGTGCGATGATAATTTTGCCAAATTATGATAGCCATTTTTGTTTTTAGCCAGTAGCACGATTTGATAACCATTATCTTTTCTGGTTTTATCGGTGTGGTCTTCACATACAAAAAACTCGCAGCCAATTATGGGTTTAATCTCTACAGCCTTTGGAGTTTCCCCTTTTTCAATGGCAGCATCATTCTTTGCTTTCACCCCTCTATTATGATTGCTTACTGCTTTCACAAAGTGAAAAGCGCCCATCATATTCGCATGGTCTGTTAACGCTACAGCAGGCATATTATGTTCGGCTGCAGCTGAAACCAAATCGGTTACGCTGATGGTTGATTGTAATACCGAAAACTGCGAATGGTTATGAAGATGAACAAAATCAACTTCCTTTAAATCGGATACATTCTGCTTAATTTCTTCGGTAGAAATAGTTTCAACCTGAACACTTTTTAGACGTTCTCTAATTTTTGAACTTTCCTTTTTGAGGTTGATATGTTTTAAACCTATAAGCTGAATTTCAGCAGGATTCGCTTCCTTAAACTTTTGAAAATAATCGGGTTGAACATCCAGTTGCTCTTTAGTGTATCCTTCTAAACGAATCAATTCTAAAAAACAACGCGTGGTTGCTTCCACATCGGCTGTTGCGTTATGCGCTTCCGAAAAGGGCACATTAAACAAATATTCATGCAATTCTGTTAATGTTGGCAACTTAAATTTACCGTAACGCCCACCAGGAATTTGACACAAACTGGCAGTATGTTCCGTACAGGTATCTAAAACAGGGAGTTCTTGCAATGGGTTTGCAACATCACCACGCACAAATTCGGCACCCATAATATTCAAATCGAACTTCACATTTTGCCCAACAACAAACTTGGTTTTACTTAATGCTTCATTAAATTTTTCTAAAACTTCGGCTAACGGAATCCCTTGTTCTTGGGCTAATTCTGTTGAAATACCATGAATTTTTTCAGCATCATACGGAATATTAAATCCATCAGGTTGCACCAAATAATCTTGATGTTCGATACAATTCCCTAACCCGTCGTGTAATTGCCATGCAATTTGAATACATCTAGGCCAATTATCGGTATCGGTAATGGGCGCGTCCCAACGTTTAGGCAAACCAGTGGTTTCTGTATCGAAAATTAAGTACATTTTTTTGTTTAGATGTTTGTTGTTAAGCCGTTTAGAAATATCAAACGAAGATTATAAAAATACAGAATTATATCACTTTTAAAAGTTAAAGTTATAAAGAGTTTTAAACAAAAACCAAATACCTATTTGCCAAATAAAATTCATTTAAAAAGTCTATTTTTGAATCTATCAAATGAAACACCATGAAAATCAAACTCTTTTTTCTAAGCTTTTCTATCTGTTTTCTAATTAGTAAGGCGCAAAATATCCCCATGTACGTTGGCACCTATACCGATGGGTTTAGCGAAGGCATTTATAAATTTGACTTCAACCTTAAAACCGGAGGACTTAGCAATCTGCAATTAGCAATAGCTACCGAAAACCCTTCATTCATCGCATATGCACCAAATAAAAAATATTTATACGCCGTAAGCGAAAGTTTAGGAGGCACGGTTTCTTCTTTTAAAATCCAAGAAAATGGCCTGTTGAAATTTCTAAACAAAGTAAGCAGCAATGGTACCGGACCTTGCCATATTTCGTTAAACAAACAAGGAAACAAAGCAGTAGTTTCCAATTATCGCGGTGGCAGTGCGGCTGTTTATAACATTTCAAGAGATGGAAAACTTAATGATGCTTCTCAAGTTTTTGAATATAATACCACAGACAAAGTATCGCACGCACATTCGGCACAATTTTTTAAAGACGAATTATACATAGCCGACTTGGGCATGAATACAGTGTATCACTACAAACTAAAAAACAATAATTACGAATTAACCACAACTTCTATTTTTAAAACTACCGAAAACCCTGGCCCAAGGCATTTTGCTTTAACAAGAAACGGGCAATTTATTTATATTATTAATGAACTTAGCGGTTCGATAACTTCGGTTAAAAAAACAGATTCTGGTTTTGAACAAATTGACTTCGATTCCACTTTAGAAGACACGTACGAAGGAAAAAATGCTTGTGCCGATATTCATTTATCTAAAAACGAACTTTATTTATACGGTTCTAACCGTGGTGAAAATTCCATTGCGGTTTTTAAAAGAAACAAATTTGATGGTACTATTGAAAAAATTCAAACCATGCCCGTTCATGGCGACTGGCCCAGAAACTTTACGCTGGACCCCTCTGGAAAATTCTTACTGGTCGCCAATCAAAAAAGTCAAAATATCACCATTTTTAGCATCGATGCCTCCACTGGAACACTTACTTTTTTACACGACGTAAAAGCACCAAGACCCGTTTGCTTATTGTTTTAAGAAAAGCGCAATTATTAATTGTTAATTATTAATTATTAATTATCTTTGCGCCCTCATTAATAACCGAGGTCGAGAACCTCAAATAATTAATTATTATGCCAGTAAAAATTAGATTACAAAGACATGGTAAAAAAGGGAAACCTTTTTACTGGATTGTTGCAGCCGATGTACGATCAAAAAGAGATGGTAAATACCTTGAAAAATTAGGAATTTACAACCCAAACACAAACCCAGCAACTATAGATTTAAATGTTGATGGTGCTGTACAATGGTTACAAAACGGTGCGCAACCAACCGACACAGCTAAAGCTATTTTATCTTACAAAGGTGCTTTACTAAAAAATCACCTTGCAGGTGGTGTTAGAAAAGGCGCTTTAACAGAAGAACAAGCTGAAGCTAAATTTACTGCTTGGTTAGAAGAAAAAGCAGGTAAAGTTGGTGCTAAAACTGATGGTTTAGCAAAAGCTCAAGCTGAAGCAAAAGCTACGGCGTTAAAAGCTGAAAAAGCTGCTAACGAAGCTCGTATTGCTGCCGCTGCTCCTGTTGTTGAAGAAGAAGCTACTGAAGAAGTTGTGGCAGAAGAAACAGCTACAGAAGAAGCTCCTGCTGCTGAAGTAGAAGCAAAAGAAGAAGAATAAAAAATATATTTTTTATACTTTTAAACTCCGGTACATGTATCGGAGTTTTTTGTATCTATAAATGTCATAACGAGCGCAGTCGAGATGCCATTAATTTAAGTATAATAGTTCTCGACTGCGCTCGAACAGACCAATAAATCATGAAAAAAGAAGATTGTTTTTACTTAGGAAAAATTGTAACAAAATATAGTTTTAAAGGCGAACTTTTAATCAAGTTGGATACCGACCAGCCTGAATTATATGAAAATTTGGATGCCATGTTTATTGATGTTCGCAATACGTTAATTCCTTTTTTTATTGAAAGTTCGCAGCTTCATAAATCTGATTTACTGCGTGTACAATTCGAGGATGTTAACAATGAAGCCGATGCCGATGCCTTAATAAAAAGCGACGTGTATTTGCCGTTAGAATTTTTACCAAAACTAGAAGGCAACAAATTCTATTTTCATGAAGTTATTGGTTTTACAGTTGAAGATGTTAATTATGGCACCGTAGGCACCATAGTAAGCATTAACGATTCTACCGCCCAAGCGTTGTTTGAAATAGAAAATGATGGCAGAGAAATTCTTATTCCTATGAATGATGAATTTATTGAAAAAGTAGATAGAAAAAACAACACCATTTTTGTTAAAACACCGGAAGGATTAATTGATTTGTACTTATAATTCTTTTCAGGATTCTTTATAAAAACAAAGGCTCATTTTATTAGAATGAGCCTTTGTTATTTAGTTATGTTTGTATTACACAACAAATTCTTCTTGTCGCTTCATAGCATTCATATTACCATAAATACTATCGCGTTGTTTAACCAACAGTTTACATGTAGATAGTGGCAAATTAATTTCCCTTAATAATTCGTTGTATTTTTCAATGCTCAATCTTTTTAAGCTATAAACTTCTTCCATTAAGTCATCTTCCAAATTCAAAAGTATATAATCCCTAAAGTTTGTAAAAACGCTATCGAAACTTCTACTTAAACCATCAAATTTCTTAGGTTTGCCATCTAACTTTTTTAGTTCCGCTCTTAACTGTCTACCAAATTCATTTCTCTCAAAACCTCTTTCTCTAAAAAATGCTTTTAAATTATCATCAGTAGCTAAATCAAGAGCTTTTAAATAAACTTTTTCAACCTCATAATTCATAATTAACAAATTATTAAGCTTACTTAAAATTTTTTCTGAAGACTTCATATAAATAATCTTTAGTTTAGCACTTTCAATAAATTCTTTTAAGATGCGTATTGTTTCACATCTATCCTGCAATATTAATAACGTAAATAATGCCATTTTATTTTTTAACACAGTTTAGCATATATTGTGGCATTTTACACACTTTTTCAACCTTAATTTCTTAATTTTTTAACACAACATGCATGTCTAACAAACCATTTAAATTTAAACAATTCGAAATTCAACAAGATAAATGCGCCATGAAAATTGGTACAGACGGTGTGCTTCTAGGAGCTTGGACCTACATACAAAACAATCCTTATTCGGTTTTAGATATTGGTGCAGGAACAGGCGTTATTTCTCTTATGCTTGCACAACGCTGTAATGCCGAACTTATTGATGCCATTGAAATTGATGACGATGCCTACGAACAATGTGTCGATAATTTTGAAGCATCTCCTTGGGGCGATAGACTGTTTTGTTACCATGCTGCTTTGGAAGAATTTGTTGATGAAATTGAAGATACTTACGACTTGATTATATGCAACCCACCTTTTTATTCAGAAGATTATAAATCAGAAAACCAAAAACGCGATTTAGCCCGATTTAGTGACGCCATGCCTTTTGAACATTTAATAGAAAGTGTTTCCAAATTATTGTCTGAAGATGGTGTTTTTTCAGTAATCATCCCTTTTAAGGAAGAAGGTGAATTTATTAAAATAGCCCAAAACTTCAATTTATTTTCAAATAGAATCTTGCACGTAAAAGGAAACCCAACTTCAGAAATTAAACGAAGTTTAATTGAATTTTCTTTTACTGAAAACCCCATAATTAAAGACACGCTAATTATTGAAACAGAACGACACGATTACACTGAAGATTATATAAACCTGACCAAAGATTTCTATTTAAAAATGTGATTGAATACTGAGAATTAATTAAATTTGAGGAATTACAATGATAAATTCTTAAAAAAACATAGGTTTTACTAAGTATTTTATTTTTAAGAAGTCATGAAATTCAAAATTACTAGATGAAATCAGATTTATTTGAAGCACCAGATTATTACAACCTGGACGAGTTACTTTCCGAAGAGCAAAAATTAGTCCGAAATGCTGCCCGAACATGGGTAAAACGAGAAGTCTCTCCCATAATTGAAGATTATGCACAAAAAGCTGAATTCCCCATGCAAATCATTAATGGGTTGGCAGAAATTGGTGCTTTTGGACCTTACATACCTGTAGAATATGGCGGCGCAGGTTTAGACCAAATTAGTTATGGCTTGATTATGCAGGAAATTGAACGGGGCGATTCGGGTGTTCGCAGTACCGCTTCAGTACAATCAAGCTTGGTTATGTATCCTATTTGGAAATACGGCACAGAAGCACAGCGCAAAAAATATCTACCAAAATTAGCCACAGGAGAATGGATGGGCTGCTTTGGTTTAACGGAACCCGACCACGGCAGTAACCCAAGTGGTATGGTTACCAACTTTAAAGATATGGGCAACCATTATTTATTGAATGGTGCCAAAATGTGGATTAGCAATGCCCCTTTTGCACAAGTAGCCGTAGTTTGGGCAAAAGATGAAGCAGGAAAAATTCATGGTTTACTTGTAGAACGAGGTATGAAAGGCTTTACCACACCAGAAACACACAATAAATGGTCGCTTCGAGCATCTGCAACGGGTGAACTTATTTTTGACAATGTAAAAGTACCCAAAGAAAATTTATTGCCTAACAAATCTGGTTTGGGAGCACCTTTAGGCTGCCTAGACTCGGCACGTTATGGCATAGCTTGGGGCGCTATTGGGGCGGCTATGGATTGTTATGATACCGCCTTACGCTACAGTAAGGAACGCATACAATTTGGTAAACCCATTGGTCAGTTTCAACTGCAACAAAAAAAATTAGCGGAAATGATTACCGAAATTACCAAAGCGCAATTACTCACATGGCGACTTGGGGTATTACGCAATGAAAATAAGGCAACCTCAGCACAAATATCGATGGCAAAACGCAATAATGTAGATATGGCGATAAACATTGCCCGAGAAGCTAGACAAGTTTTGGGAGGTATGGGAATAACAGGTGAATACTCCATCATGCGCCATTCTATGAATTTGGAGAGTGTTATTACTTACGAAGGCACGCACGATATTCATTTACTCATTACAGGTTTGGATATCACAGGATTGAATGCTTTTAAATAGAAAATATTTTAGACTTTAAGCCTTTTATAAAAACTTTTGAATCTATTCTTCGTAAGCTTTACTAAATGAAAATTATGATCAAAATTCGAGTTTTATTATGTTTAGCAGTCATGTTTAGTTGTTCTAAAAGTGATATGGTTATAGCCCAACAACTTGATGGTAGTCCAGAACCCCAGGTTCCTCAAGAGCAAAACAAACCAAACCAGGACACTACCAATCAAACAAATCATTTTAAAATTTTGGCTTTGGGCGATAGTTACACTATTGGGCAAAGTGTATGTGCTACCTGTAGGTTTCCAGAGCAATTAAAAGACAGTTTAAAAAACAATTTAGAAAATAGTGATATTTCCTTAGAAATTATTGCACAAACAGGATGGACCACAACCAAACTTAAAGAGGCAATTAGTAACAAAAATCCATCTAATGATTACGATTTAGTAACCTTATTAATTGGTGTTAACAATCAATATCAACAAAAGGATTTTAGTCTTTACGAAACTGAATTTCCAGAGCTTTTAAATAAAGCCATTACTTTAGCATATGATAATCCTAAAAAAGTTATCGTTATCTCTATTCCAGATTATGCTTACACACCTTTTGGACAATCAAGATCGAACCCATCAACCATTTCCAGCGAATTGGATGCTTATAATACATTTGCTAAAAGTCATTCAGCTGATAGGAACGTGACTTTTATTAACATTACCAATATAACTCGAGAAGGCTTAAACAACCCCTTTTTAGTAGCTTCAGATGGATTACATCCATCGCAATTAGCCTACACCAAATTTGTAGAACGCTTGCTTCCTGTATCTATTGAAAAGTTAAACTAAGTTTATTACTTTAGTTAAAACTTTTCCAATGTCATCAAAATCCAGATTAGACAACGCTTATAAAAAAGCTAAAATCATCAACTTTGATGATTCTAGTAAATTTATATTATTCAGTGATTGCCATAGGGGCGACAATAGTTTTGCTGACGATTTTGCTAACAACAGAAACATCTATTTTCATGCCTTAAAGCATTATTATGCAGAAGGTTTTCAGTATTGTGAAATAGGTGATGGCGATGAACTTTGGGAAAACCTCTCGTTTGAACCCATTTTTGAAGCACATAAAAACGTGTACATGCTTCTGCGGGAATTCCACAGAGAAAACAAACTGCACATGATATGGGGAAACCACGACATGGTTTACAGAAACCCAAATTATGTAAAAAAACATTTATCTACTTATTTTGATAAAACTTTAGGTGTTGATGTTGACTTATTTCCTGGAATTGAGTACCATGAAGGTATTATTTTAAAAAATACAACTACTAACCAAGACCTGTTTTTAACCCACGGGCATCAAGCCGATTGGTGGAACTATTTGTTTTGGAAATGGAGTCGTTTTATGGTTAGAATACTCTGGAAACCTTTAAATGTCATGGGAATTGCCGACCCTACAAGCCCTGCAAAAAACTATAGCGAACTTATTAAAGTAGAACGTCGAACCAAAAAATGGATTATAGAAAACAACAATTTAGTTACTATTATTGGGCATACCCACCGCCCACGTTTTCCAGAACCTGGAGATATTGCATTTTTTAACGATGGTAGTTGTGTACACCCAAGAAGCATTACGGGCATTGAAATTGTAAACGGTGAAATTTCGTTAATTAAATGGCATATAGACACGAATGATGATGGCGTGCTGCAAATTGTAAGAGTACTTTTGGAAGGCCCCAGAAAATTGATTGATTACAAAATAAGTTAGCCACTAACCTGCGCAACCAAATGGGTGTTTTTGCATCTAAAAAGAAAACAAATGCTATGAAAAAATTGATTTTCACTTTTCTGTCTTTCCTTTTAATTTTTGGTTGCAGCTCCAATAATGAGGTGGTATTACATGAAGATGATTATTTGATTTTTGGGCATTTTTACGGGTTTTGCCTTGGGGAAAGTTGCATTGAAACTTTTAAATTAACCAGTGATAAACTATATGAAGATTCTAACGACCAATACTCGCATGAGTCTTTTAATTTTGAAGCATTAGATGATGATAAATTTGAAGATGTGAAAGATTTGGTTGATTATTTTCCAACAAAGTTATTAGTGGAAAAAGAAACTGTGTTAGGTTGTCCTGATTGTGCCGATGGTGGCGGGATTTTTATTGAATATTCTAAAAACGGTATGATAAAACGCTGGAATATTGACCAAATGAAAGGTAATGTACCAAGTTATTTACATGCTTTTATGGATAAGGTTAACGAAAAAATAGACCTTATTAATAAGTAATAAACCCCGCCTACGAATGTATAAGCACCCCCAATGTGTTCACTTTTACGGTTTACCCATACAATAAATTAACTTAGTAGAAAAAGTGAATTTAAAGAAAGTTAGACTTTTTTATTTAATATTTGAGTTTTTGCAATAATTTACTTGTATTCTATTTGTTATATATGCATGTTATGCAACGTTTTTAACGGCAGGCACTTAAAAATTGCTTCCCATATTCGTTTATATACAATATACTTTCGGTAGTAGTTATTTGTAATTCCGTTTGTGGTTTAGCGATTTGGTATTGATTTAAAATATCATTTAAATATTTGTGACTTTTCAATTCACTATATCCATCTTTTCCATTAGTTCTATCGTAAAGTAATTCGACCAGTCCAAATTTGCTTAATCTTACAATACTTGAAGATATATCAAAAATATCATAACCTGATATCGTCCAACCTAAAAACCATTCAGGCGTCGCGTCAATAAAGTTTTTTCCTTTTCCTTTTAATGAAATATTCGGATTAATAACTTTCTGATAGCCTTTTTTAACAGATAGTTTATCAAAAACTTTGGCATCTAAACTATTCATTTGTTTTATTAATTCGACAAATGAAGGATGTACTTTTTTATCTTTTGTTGAATCCATTGAGTTAGCCAATAAATTAAGATACATTTCTCTCAATGTTTCGTTTTGAGCCGTATAAGTTAATGCTTGCATTAATGGGACCGCTATTTCTAGGTCAGGTGTTTTCCTGTTTTCCTCTGGTATCTTTTCAAACCTTTTGCTAATTCCTTCTTCAATGATTTGTTCAATTTTTTCCCAACTCCATAAAAATGCTCGAACTGGTGAAAGTAAAGCCTTGACACCTCTTCCTGCTACACTTCCAATTTCTTGAGTGGCTGGCTTTGCTAAATCTTTATAAACTTCAGGAGCTAATTTAGAAGCTTCATCAATAATTTTCCCTGTTGATTCTGGGTCTAACATATTTTTTTGTTTGGTTATGAAATGTTGCACAACTCGTTATATAACAACTTTTATGTTTCATATCCCGTAAATATAAAATTTATTTCTGTAAAAAAATACGCTAAACTTTAATATGGTAATACTACTAAAACTTAACTTGTTTTACGGTAGGTTGCGTTAGGGATAGCAGTGGAAAGCCCACAGCGAGGCAGGAGTGCGGACTTGTAACGTATAGCCCGACCCTTGTGGTGACGCCCAAATTGTTTAAATAAAATTTAAGCTATTCTATTGAGGAGATTCCTGCTTTCGCAGCAATGTGTTAACTTTCGGGAGCTAGTTCTACTTCTAGTCCGTTCATATCTGGAGTCATTTGAATTTGGCAACCCAAACGGCTATTGTCTTTTACATCAAAAGCTTCAGAAAGCATAGCTTCTTCATCATCGCTCATTTCTGGCAACGCGGTATCACTTAAAACATAGCATTGGCAGGATGCACACATGGCCATACCACCACAAATACCTATAGTACCTTCTGGAGCCAACTCGTAACTACGAACTACTTCCATTAAATTCATTGCCATATCTGTAGGAGCTACTACTTCGTGCGTAACACCATTTCTATCTGTAATTTTTATTGTAATATCCTGTTCCATGATTGTAATTTATATTGCTACAATTATATTGCACAATGCATGCCAAAAAAGCACTGCAAAAGTAATACTAAAAATGAATTTTGAATTTATTAAAAAGATTCTTTTTTTAAGATTGAATATTAAGAACACGTTCTATTTGTGGTGCATACTTTTTTATAGTCATTTCAACACCCGATTTTAACGTCATTTGATTAACACTGCACCCTACGCAAGCACCTTCCAATTGCACTCTTACTAAAGTGTCATTTTCTTCAATTGACAATAAAGAAATATCCCCACCATCACTTTGTAAAAAAGGGCGAATTTCATCTAGTGCTTTCTCAACATTTAATCTAACTTCTTCTGTAGTCATTTATTTCTTTTTTACTGCTGAACACCCAGCCATGGTTGTAATTTTTATTGCTTCGGTTGGTGGTAAATTTTCGTTACGGTTTACTACTTCCTGCACTACATTTTGTGTAAGTGTTTCAAAAGCTTGCTCTAAAGGTGTTGCGGTTTGTAACGCCACCGGTCTGCCCACATCGCCTGCTTCGCGAATACTTTGTACCAAAGGTATTTCACCCAAAAAAGGTACTTGTAAATCTTCTGCTAAATTTTTAGCGCCTTCTTTACCAAAGATATAGTATTTATTGTCAGGCAACTCAGCAGGTGTAAAGTATGCCATATTTTCTATAATTCCTAATACGGGCACATCAATACTTTCTTGTTGAAACATAGCGACCCCTTTTTTTGCGTCTGCCAAAGCAACATTTTGTGGTGTGCTTACTACAACTGCGCCAGTAATTGGTAAAGATTGCATAATGCTTAAGTGAATATCTCCCGTTCCTGGAGGCAAATCAATTAGCATGAAATCTAATTCACCCCAATGGGCATCAAAAATCATTTGATTTAATGCTTTTGCAGCCATAGGTCCACGCCAAACCACTGCTTGATTTGGTTGTGTAAAAAACCCGATAGACAGCACTTTTACACCATAATTTTCAACAGGCTTCATTTTAGATTTTCCTTCAATATTTACAGCTAAAGGTCTTTCAGCCTCTACATCAAACATTATAGGAATAGATGGCCCATAAATATCTGCATCTAAAACACCTACTTTAAAGCCCATTTTAGCTAAAGTTACTGCTAAATTGGACGTTACCGTAGATTTCCCTACACCTCCTTTTCCTGAGGCAACAGCAACAATATTTTTAATACCAGGGATAGGGTTTCCTTTTATAACATTTACTTTTGGTTTTACGGGCGCATCAACTTTTACGTTAATGGTTATTTTAGCTTTTTCGTAAACCTGCTCGTGTATTGTTTTTAAAATATCGACTTCGGTACGCTTTTTTGCCTGTAAACTGGGGTTTTTTATAGTAATATCTACAATAACCTCATCGCCAAAAGTTACTACATTGGTTACAGCACCGCTCTCCACCATATTTTGTCCTTCGCCAACTACTGTTATAGATTCTAATGCTTTAAGTATGTCTTGTTTATTGAGCTTCATTACACTATTTAGATTTATTCTAAGTCGCAAAGATACTGTGAATTATTTAAAATTTAAAGCGATTGAATTGAAATGATTGATGCTTATATTTGGTTTGCTTATAAATGGCAAATAATTATAATTATTTGATAAATTAGGAAATAATTACAATTCCTTTGAAGGATTCCAAAACACTTTTTCGAAATCCTGAATTTGGTTTTCAACTACTTTAACACCTTCGCTTTCTAAAAGCTGTTGCATTAAGCTTGTCCCATCGAAATGATGCTTGCCTGTTAATAAGCCCTTTCTGTTCACTACGCGGTGAGCTGGCACATCTTTAGCTACCGAGCCATTCATAGCATAACCAACCATACGCGCACTTCTTGCAGCTCCTAAATAATTAGCAATAGCTCCATAACTTGTAACCCTCCCGTATGGAATAAGCCTAGCAACTTGGTAAACCTTATCAAAAAAGTTTAAAGTCTCTGCTTGCATATATTACATTTCTTTGATGATATTGATTAATGTGATAATTGAAATTACTCCCGTTATTCCTCCTATTAAATAATTCATACTTTTTTGTGAAGAAATTGACTTGTCCTTAATTTTATCAAAAAAGAAAATATACACATAAAGCATTACAAACGTACCCATGGCAGCTCCTGCCACATACGATATGATACTTATTTGACTGAAATCCAACCAACCAATTGAAGCTAGAGTAATGGTCATGTAAGCTTGATATGGAATAGGAAACACATTAATCCCCGATAAGAAAATACCCTGAAAAAACCGACTGTGCTTACTCCTCATACGAGGCTCTGCAACTTGTGGCGGTTGCTCTTTGGCAATGAGTAAAAAATAGATTGTAATAAGAACAAAAATCACAAACGCAACGCGCTGAAGGATATCTATAACTTCTAAATGATTACTTAAATACCTAGCAAAAATAGCGGCCAAATAGGTTTGAACTATAACAATAACACAAACACCTACAGAGAACACAACCCCTCTAACATGTCCTTCTTTCAAGCTTATTTTAGCTGCGGTCATATTTAACAAACCTGGCGGAATAACACCAATAAAAGCTACAATTAATCCTAAAAAAAAGATAAAAGTTATATCCACAACTATTTAATTTTAAACCGAATATACGTAATTGGTTTGTTTTGTTCTAAATATTGCGATTCGTAAAAGGTTTGAATACTTGTAACTTCCTCCGGACTCCCTTCTTGTTTGTACACATTATGGTTTGCATATAGTACGTCATGCCCAGCACCATGCAACAGCCCAAGTGTATAGCCATGCATAAACTCGCTATCGGTTTTTAGGTTAACAACTCCATCTTCTTTTAAAATGGTTTTATAGCGCTTTAAAAACTCAGCATTCGTCATACGGTGTTTGGTGCGTTTATATTTTATTTGAGGATCTGGAAAGGTAATCCATATTTCATCAACTTCATTTTTTCCAAAAGCATGGTCAATAAGTTCTATTTGTGTTCGTAAAAAAGCTACGTTTGAAATATTGTCTTCTACCGCTGTTTTTGCTCCTCTCCAAAAACGAGCACCTTTTATATCAATACCTATAAAGTTTTTATTGGGATATTTTTTTGCCAGTGCTACCGAATACTCGCCTTTACCACAACCCAGTTCTAAAACCAGTGGATTGTTGTTTTTAAATACCGCTGTATTCCAGTTTCCTTTTAAAACATATTCATTATTAACCAACTCATCTCTTGTTGGCTGGTACACATTCCCAAACGTTTCGTTTTCTCTAAATCTTCTTAGTTTATTTTTACTTCCCACAGACTGCTTTATATAATAATTTGGTAAAATTAAGGAAATATACCTAAGCATTTATATGCTTATCTTTGAATTTACTTAAAAGTTGCGTTAGGATTGAAGCGGCATCCTTTTTAAAACAAGATTAGGAAGAAACATTGTAATTCTATTTTTTTTAGATTATTTAAGGACTTCACTTTTTGCAATAGCTGTTTTAAAAAGATATAGCGTAAAGCCCGACCCTTGTGGTAACGCCATAATTTAAACTATGAAAAAACGTATTTTAGTAGCACCTTTAAATTGGGGCCTGGGGCACGCCACCCGATGTATTCCTATTATAAATGCATTACTAATACATGGTTTTGAACCTGTGGTTGCTAGTGATGGCGTTGCACTTACGCTGTTGCAAAAGGAGTTTCCTACCCTATCTTCAATTGAATTACCGCCCTATGATGTTACCTATACCAAAAACGGCAAATTCTTAAAATTAAAACTGATTACAAATTCGCCTAAATTGCTAAATGCTATTAAATCCGAAAAAAAAACTACTGAAAATATTATTGAAAGCAATAATATTTCGGGGATTATTTCCGATAATCGACTGGGAGTTTACAGTAAAAAAGTGCCTTCGGTAT
This sequence comes from Mariniflexile soesokkakense, assembly GCF_039650365.1. NCBI lineage: Bacteria > Pseudomonadati > Bacteroidota > Flavobacteriia > Flavobacteriales > Flavobacteriaceae > Mariniflexile > Mariniflexile soesokkakense. The sequence goes on from NZ_JAZHYP010000002.1 coordinate 562,195, forward strand.
TTATTACGCACCAATTGAACGTTTTAAGCGGAAGCACTACTTGGTTCAGCACTAAAATTCATGAAAAGTTTATAAAAAGGTTTGATGTATGTTGGGTTCCTGATGTTGAAGCTGACACTAATTTAAGCGGAAAGTTAGGACATCCTGATGCTTTTCAAATTCCAACAACCTATATTGGCCCTTTAAGTAGGTTTGAAAAACGTTATACAAATATTGTAAACGACCTTATGGTTTTATTGTCTGGTCCTGAACCTCAACGGACTTTGCTTGAAAATAAACTTCTAAGCGAATTAAAAAGCTACCCAAACAAAGTGGTTTTTGTAAAAGGGGTTATGGAAAAAGAACAAACCATACAAGTAATTGGCAACATAACCGTTTATAATTTTATGACAACGAGCTTATTAGAAAAAACCATTAACGAAAGTGCTGTAATTATATCTCGGTCTGGCTATACAACGGTTATGGACTTGGCTAAACTTAATAAAAAGGCTTTTTTTATACCAACTCCCGGCCAATTTGAACAAGAATATTTAGCTAAACAACTTACAGAATTAAACCTGATACCCAGTTGCACCCAGCAAGCATTTACTTTAGAGAAATTAAACGAAATAAATGATTTTACAGGATTAAAATCATTTAAATACGAAACCGATTTTAAAGAATTATTTAGCCTTTTCTAAAGTAAATGAAAACTCACTACCAACGCCAAATTCACTTTCTACATATATTTTCTCTTGGTGTGCTTCAATAATATGCTTCACTATAGAAAGCCCTAAACCAGAACCGCCTTCTTTTCGCGAACCACTTTTATCGACTCTATAAAAACGTTCAAATATACGTGATAAATTTTTTTTCTCTATACCCTCCCCATTATCTGTAACCCTTACAATAACTTTGTTCTTTATAAGGTTTTCTATACTTACTTCTGTAGTACCTTTTTCTCTTCCATATTTTATAGAGTTTACAATAAGGTTTGCCAATACTTGTTGTATACGTTCTTTATCGGCATTTACTAAAATAGGCGTAAAATAATCAGCATCAAACGTAAGTGTAATTCGTTTTTTTGAGGCTTTCATTTCGAGCATCTCAAACACACTTTTTACTAATTCCACTATATTAAATACCTCCTGGTTTAAACTTAAATCACCAACTTCTAACTTGGTTATCATATCTAAATCTTTCACTATATAGCCTAACCTTTCTACACCTTTACTCGCTCTTTCTAAATATTTATCTCTAAGGTTTTTATCTTCCATAGCTCCGTCAAGCAATGTTAAAATATAGCCTTGTACGGTAAATAAAGGTGTTTTTAATTCGTGTGATACGTTACCTAAAAATTCTTTTCTGTATTGCTCCCTAACCTTAAGCGATTCTATTTCAATTTTTTTATCGCGTGCAAATTTATCTATTTCTTCCGTTAAGGTTTTCATATCGGTAGTTATGGTACCTTTGGTCATGCTTGTTGATTCTAAAAGTGTTAAATCATCATATATTTTTTTTACACGTTTATAAATAAACCGCTCAACACTAAATTGAATAACAACAAAAGAAAACAAGTAGGTGCTAAAAGCAAGTAACAGTATGAACTTTGTATTAAAAGAATAAAATGCATATAAAAAAACACTCGTAAAGAGCGTTACATAAATAGTTATATAAAGCGATGTATTTATCGCAAACTTATATGATTTTTTAAATTTTGGTTGCATTAATCTACAAACTTATAGCCAACTCCTTTTATGGTTTTAAAGCTATCATCTCCTATTTTTTCGCGTAGTTTACGAATGTGCACATCTATGGTTCTACCTCCAACGACAACTTCATTACCCCAAACGTTATCAAGAATTTCATCGCGCTTAAAAACTTTCCCAGGCTTTGATGCCAATAAAGATAGTAATTCAAATTCTTTTCTTGGTAAAATAATTTCTTTTCCTTTTGAAGTAATTTTATACTCGTCCCTATTTATTTCTAAGCTTCCTATTTTAAATGAATCGGCAACATCTTCTTCTTTAAAACGTCTTAAAAGCGCTTTTACTTTACTTACCAATACTTTTGGTTTTATTGGTTTGGTAATATAGTCATCGGCGCCTGCATCAAAACCTGCTACTTGTGAATAATCCTCACCTCTAGCAGTAAGAAATACGATAAGTGTATTTTGTAAATCTGGGTTTTTTCTGATGAGTTCACAAGCTTCAATACCATCCATTTCTGGCATCATAACATCTAAAATAATTAGATTGGGAAGTTCCTTTTTTGCTTTTTTAACGCCCTCACTGCCATTTTCAGCAGTAATTATTTGATATCCTTCGTTTGATAAATTATAACCAACTATTTCTAAAATATCTGGCTCATCATCTACTAATAATATTTTAATGTCTCTTTTTTTCATTTTTAAAACGAATAAAACTCTTTTTTAAGTAAAGATAAAACTAATAACAAGAATTTATTGATAATCTACGATTAATAACATTAAGATAACAAACACATTACAGTAATTTAAACTTTCGTTAAAACACATATATCTTTAACACTTTTTTGGCATCAATTTTGTAGTAATTCAGTAACTTTACAGCGTTTGTTAGAACCTATGAAAAAAAACTACTTTTTAACTTTATTTTTTGCCTTAGCATTTTTTACAACCTTCTTGGGGTTTGGTCAAAATAGTGCTAACACAATTTTTATTCAACAAGACATAGAAGACTTATCCATTTATCCTAACCCTGTTAGTAACGGAAAAACATTTATATATATTACATCTAAACTAAATTTAACCAAGAAAATCGAGTTTTACGATGTTTTAGGAAAGCAAATTTTCAGTACTGTTTTAACAGGAAAAGAGTTAAATATTTCAAATTTAAGCAAAGGTGTTTATGTACTAAGAATTACAGAGGGCAACTTTAGCGAGACTAGAAAACTAGTGATAAAATAATAAAACTCACATTCTCAATAAATTATAAAGCATTTTTTTAAAGCGCTACTTTTTTGGTAGCGCTTTTTTGTTTATAAATACTACAAATGGTTCTTAAGCCAATAAAACTGCATTTTATGGTTATTATCGTACAAACCTGTTCAATTATCTTTATCTTGAATTCTTAACAAACAACCAACCAATTATGAAAAAACTTTACATTTTATTTTTTGCAATTTTAATTTCCGGACTTTCCTTTGGACAAACACCAACACTTAAAATATCCGGTAACGATGCTCCTGCTAATGGAAGCACAATCATAGATGACCCAGAAACAGCAGAGCCTAATAACGCAACCATTGATTTTGAAACTACATTTTTTACCGTTGGTGAACCAGGAACTAGTACTCAAGGCAACGGCTATATCATTTGGGAAGTTAGGGATGTAAGCGACAATAGTTTAGTTGATAGTGGCAATATTTACACAGCAAATGACTTGGTAGAATACCCTGTAACGGGGTTAGCTACTGGAAAAACCTATTTCTTAAGATCTGAATTAGTTGACAATACTGCAACTCCACTTACTCCTGACCCCGTAGTGTATTCACTCACCATTACTATATCTCAATATATAGACGTCACCAATTTAGCTTCGCTTAGAACAGGAACCGTTGACCCTAATACTTATTATCGCGTAACTGGTGAAGTCGTGAATACCTATACCAACAGCGGAAACACAGAGCAAATCATGTATTTCCAAGATGGATCAGCAGGAATTAAAGTTTTCGACCCAAATTATGAAGTGACTAGCTATGCCACTGGTGATGCTATTTCTAATATTCGAGGCCACTTAGAATTGGTTGACGGAGAGCTAGAGCTAGTCCCAACTTATGCAGATTGGGGAACTGCCACCACCAATGGAAATACACCTGCAGTTTCAACCGTTACAATTACCAACTTATTAGCCAATTTGGAAGATTACAAATCCGAATTAGTTAATATTAATTCGGTGACTTTTGCGGACGGAAATGGAACAAATACTTTTGCCTCTTTAACAGATTATAGTATAAGTGATGGAACTTCAATTATATTTAGAACTATTTTTGATAATGCTGACTATGTTGTTTCTTCATTCCCAATTCCGCAAGAAAGCCAAAATATTGTGGTGATTGTGTCGGTAGAAAATAGCACTGTTTTTGTAACCGCTAGAAGTTCAAGCGATATGACTTCAAGTCCACTTTCTTCTAATAATTTTGAAATAGAAGGCTTTAATATGTATCCTAACCCAACATCTTTAGGCTATGTAAACTTATCTAGCAAAAATAAATCTAATCTGGATGTAGCAATTTTTGATGTTCTAGGAAAACAAGTTTTAAAAAACACAGTTCGTAATAAGATATTAGACGTTTCAAAATTAAATTCGGGCATTTATATTATGAAAGTATATCAAGAGAATACCAGTATTACTAAAAAATTAGTAATAGAATAATTTAACTTACTTTATAAATTTTTAAAGCGTTACCGTTTGGTAGCGCTTTTTTATTTTATATACTTTTGCTATTATGATAAACACGAACGCTATTTTTAACATACAAACCGAAGAAGAGTTTGAAGATTTCGCATTAAAAATCTTTAAATTTCAGTTTGAAAACAATCGTGTTTACAGGTCGTTTTGCGATTTGTTATACAAACACCCAAGCGATGTAAAAACAATACAAGACATTCCATTTTTACCAATTCAATTTTTTAAAACACATGATGTCTTAAGCTCTAAAAAACCTATTCAAACTACTTTTACTAGCTCTGGAACTACAGGAAGCATGACAAGCAAACATCTGGTTACCGACTTAAAAATCTATGAAGAGAGCTTCAACAAAGCCTTTCAGCAATTTTATGGCCATATAGAAGATTATGTGGTTCTAGCATTGTTACCGTCTTATTTAGAGCGCGAAGGCTCATCTTTAATTTATATGGCTGATGCCTTGATTAAACAATCTAATCACCTAGAGAGCGGCTTTTATTTAAACGATCTGTCCGATTTAAAAAACAAATTAACAAGCTTAGATTCCGAAGGAAAAAAAATACTGCTTATAGGTGTTTCTTTCGCTTTATTAGATTTAGTTGAAACTCACCAATTCAACCTAAAGCATACCATTATAATGGAAACAGGCGGCATGAAAGGACGCAGAAAAGAGTTGATTAGAGAAGAGCTTCACCAACAATTAAAACAAGGTTTTGGAGCAGAAACAATTCATAGCGAATATGGCATGACCGAATTACTAAGTCAGGCATATTCTAAAGGCAATGGTATTTTTTACACCCCAAACTGGATGCGTATTTTAACCCGAGATACTGAAGATGCCTTGAGCATTCAACCCAAAGGTAAAGCGGGAGGTATTAATGTGATTGATTTAGCAAATATCAATTCTTGCTCTTTTATTGCCACTCAAGATTTAGGAAGAGTTAATAAAAACGGTTCTTTTGAAATTATTGGGCGTTTTGACAATTCTGATATCCGCGGCTGTAACCTTATGGTGCTGTAAGTTATAAACTGCTTCCCGACTTATTATAAAAATCACTTCATGAAACGAGCATGTTAAGAGCGTTATCACCCAAAGAAATAATTAATAGCGAACAGCATGTAACCATTAAAAAACAATAAAATAAGCACATGAAAAGTCTAATCACTATATTTTCACATTACGCATCTGTGTGCTTCTCACAAACTATTGACTATAATACTAAAAAAGGGCTTGCGGCAAATGGTTACGATGTGGTTGCTTATTTCAACAATCAAGCTATGGAAGGCAACAAAAATTTCATTGCTGAGTTTGATGGTATAAAGTATAAATTCGTTTCTAAAGAAAATCTAAATTTATTTAAGAAAACCCCTGAAACATACCTGCCACAATATGGCGGCTATTGTGCTTATGCCGTGGGTGCAAAAGGAGACAAAGTAAGCATAAACCCCGAAGTTTTTGAGATAAAGGATGGCAAACTCTACTTATTTTATAATGCTTGGGGCACAAATACTCTAGAATTATGGAAAAATGAAAATCCTGAAATATTAAGAAAAAAAGCTGATGAAAAGTGGAAACAAATAAAATTTAAAAAATAATTAATTTGCCATGTAAGTTTAAGCGATACCTTCCGACTAATGAACAAACTATGAAAAAGAATAATTAATTTTTTTTTTAGTTTGGTTGGTTAGTGAAAAGCCTGATTTCCCAATCAGGCTTTTTGTTTTTTAAACAATTCTTAAAATAAAATAGTTCTTTTTACCACGCTGCAGCAACACGAATTTTTCATTTATTAAATCTTTTGAAGTAATTCTATAATCGTCCTGTGCCTTTTCTTTATTTACCGAAATTGAGTTTTCTTTCAATGCTCTTCGAGCTTCACCGTTCGATTTTAAAAACCCTCCTTTTTCAGCCAAAGCAGCTATTATATCTAATCCAGATTCTATGTCGGCTCTTGCTATTTCAGTTAATGGCACACCTTCAAACACATCTAAAAATGTTTGCTCATTAAGCTTCTTTAAATCATTACCTGTTGAGTTTCCAAAAAGAATTTCACTGGCTTTAATGGCATTTTCTAAATCGTCTTTAGAGTGTACCATGGTTGTTATTTCCTCTGCCAAACGTTTTTGCAATACGCGCAAATGCGGTGCTACGTTATGTTCTTTAATTAAAGCATTAATTTCTTCTTCATTTAAAAATGTAAATATTTTTATATATTTTTCTGCATCAACATCACTAGTATTTAACCAATATTGGTAAAATTTGTAAGGCGATGTTCTTTCTGCATCTAACCACACATTGCCTCCTTCAGATTTTCCAAATTTAGAGCCGTCGGACTTTGTAATTAACGGACATGTAATAGCAAAGCCTTTTCCTCCTGAAATACGTCTTATTAATTCAGTTCCCGTAGTTATATTTCCCCATTGGTCGCTTCCACCCATTTGAATAGAGCAATCTTTTTCTTTATATAAATGAAGAAAATCGTAACCCTGTACTAATTGGTATGTAAATTCAGTAAAACTCATCCCTTCAGAATCATCAGATGAAATTCTGTTTTTAACCGAGTCTTTTGCCATCATGTAATTTACGGTAATGTGTTTACCTACATCCCGAATAAATTCTAGAAACGAAAAGGATTTCATCCAATCGTAATTGTTTACCAAAAGTGCTGCATTGGCTTCATTACTTTCAAAGTCTAAAAAATGTGCCAATTGATTTTTTATGGCTTCTTGATTATGCCTCAAGGTTTTTTCATCTAATAAATTACGCTCACTAGACTTCCCAGAAGGGTCTCCAATCATACCTGTTGCACCACCAACCAAAGCCACTGGTTTGTGACCACAACGTTGGTAATGCGCCAATAACATAATAGGCACTAAATTACCAATATGTAAAGAATCTGCAGTAGGATCGAACCCCACATAAGCACTTCGCATGCTTTCCATTAAATGTTCCTCTGCTCCTGGCATCACGGTATGAATCATACCTCTCCAAGTTAATTCTTCAACAAAATTCTTAATCATTATTTTTAAATTTTTATAAAACTAGGGCAAAGATAAAAATCAATGTATAATTCCTTTGTTTAAAAGTTGAAAGTTTTAAAGTTTAAAACAAACGATAACCAAAAACTATTGCCCAGACCAAATATTCACTATTTTAGTCGCATGATTTTAGTAACAGGAGGTACAGGTTTGGTGGGTTCGCATTTGCTTTACAGGCTTGTAAGTAATAACGAAAATGTTCGGGCTATTTATAGAAGTGAACGCAAAATAGAACAAGTAAAAAATGTTTTTGCTACGTATACAAGCAACTATGCATCACTTTTTGAAACTATTGAATGGGTACAAGCCGATATTTTAGATATTCCTGCTTTAACCGAAGCATTTAAAGATATTACTCATGTGTATCACTGTGCTGCTTTTGTATCTTTTGAACCTCACAAATACCCGCTTTTAAGAAAAACAAATATTGAAGGCACCGCCAATATTGTAAATTTTTGTATTTCAAATAACATTAAAAAACTTTGCCATGTTAGCTCGATTGCTACATTGGGAAAAACGCTTAATAATAACCCCATTACGGAAGAAACCATTTGGAATCCAGAAGACGACAATAACATTTACGCCATTACTAAATACGGGGCAGAAATGGAAGTTTGGCGTGGTACACAAGAAGGCTTAAACGCCGTAATTATAAATCCCGGGGTTATTTTAGGCGCCGGCATTTGGCACTTTGGCTCGGGCAGTTTATTCAAAAAAGCGCATAAAGGTTTAAAATATTACACATCCGGAACTATTGGACTTATTGCTGTTAACGATGTGGTAATTGTTATGACTCGATTAATGAAAAGCGATATCACCAACGAACGCTTTCTATTAGTTGCCGAAAACTGGACTTACAAACAATTTTTGCAAACTTTAGCACAATCTGTAAAAACAACACCTCCAAAAAAACTGGCGAATTCCTTTTTATTAAATATATCTTGGAAATTAGATTGGTTAAAATACCAATTAACTGGCAAAAAAAGACAATTAACAAAACACCTTACAAGCTCTTTAATGTCTAAAAAAAACTACAACAGCACCAAACTTAAAGCTGTATTAAGTTATAATTTTAAAGATATTAAGGAAACTATTTTAGAGATTGGCGATTTGTACTTGAAGCAGGATTAATTAAAATACCAGTATCTTCTTTAATTTTCTTTTTTAATAAATCTTCAGTTAAAGTATTCTTTTTCACAATTACACCTAATGAATCTTTAACTTCCAAGGCATTTATTGAATCTTTATCGCGCTTTTTCTGTTCCTTTTCTTCTTTTAACTTCTGTTCGTTTAAAACTTTTTTAAGCTTTTCTAAACTATCTGTAATGGTATTGTAAATTTCTTCGTAATCATTTATATGATAAGCATAATACTCGTTGCTTAAGGCAAATTGTAAACTATCTATGCCATATTTTTCAAAAACATAGCTTTCCAACGCAATACCATGCTCTTGCATTTTTTTTTTGTTAATAGTAGTAGCTGACCCCATTAATCTAGCATCAATCAAAATGTTAACCATGGTTTTTTTGGAAATCAAATTGCTTGGTTTTTTTGGCCCCCCAAAACTATTACAAGCTACAACAAGTAAAACAAGACTTAAACTAAGTATTAATCGTTTTATCATGACCTGTTAAAAGTTAATCTTTTAGCAGCCTTTACATCATTAAATTTAGAATTTTGATATACCAAACTACCATTTACAAAAGTATGGGTAATTCTTGACCTGAACGTGGTGCCTTCAAACGGCGACCAGCCACATTTGTATAAGATATTATCTTTGTTTACGGTCCATGGATTGTTTAAATCTACCAAAACCAAATCGGCAAAATAGCCTTCCTTAATATAACCACGCTTTTCAACCTGAAATAAAATAGCTGGGTTATGGCACATTTTTTCAACAATTTTTTCTATGGATATCTTACCTTTATGATGCATTTCTAACATAGCAGGCAAAGCATGTTGCACCAAAGGCCCCCCGGAAGGGGCTTTAGTATAAACGTTTTTCTTCTCTTCTAAAGTATGTGGAGCATGATCTGTAGCAATAACATCAATTCTATCATCTAGTAAGGCTTCCCATAATTGCGTTCTGTCTTCACCAGTTTTTACCGCAGGATTCCACTTTATAAGCGTTCCTTTTTTATCGTAATCTTCATCTGAAAACCACAAATGATGTATGCAAACTTCGGCAGTTATTTTTTTATCCTTTAAAGGAATTTTGTTACTAAATAAGTTTGTTTCTTTTCCTGTGGAAAGATGGAACACATGCAGTCTAGCTCCTGTTTTTTCGGCTAATTTAATAGCTTTAGAAGATGATAAATAACATGCTTCTTCGCTTCGAATTATAGGATGGTATTTTATAGGAATTTCATCCCCAAACTTATCTAAATGCTCTTGAAAATTCTTTTGTATAGTGGCCTCGTCTTCACAATGTACCGAAATAAGCAAGTTCGTGCTTTTAAAAATTTTCTCTAGCACTTTGGCATCATCAACCAACATGTTTCCTGTTGAAGACCCTAAAAACAATTTTAATCCAGCAACGCTATTGGCATCTACTTTTAAAATTTCTTCCAAATTATCGTTCGTGCCACCAAACATAAACGAATAGTTTGCCGATGATGTTTTAGAAGCTATTTCAAATTTCTCTTCTAATTTTTCAATAGTAGTTGTTTGCGGGTTGGTATTGGGCATCTCTATAAATGAGGTAATACCCCCTGCTATGGCTGCTTTACTTTCAGTTTCAATAGTAGCCTTTTGAGTTAACCCTGGCTCTCTAAAATGTACTTGATCATCAATTGCTCCTGGCAACAAATACTTTCCTTCTGCATCAATAACAAACACATCTGAAGATTTTGCACTAATTGAGTCGCTAACTTCTTTAATATATTCGCCTTCAATTAATATATCGCCATTAAAAATAGCCCCTTCGTTTACAATATGGGCATTTTTAATAAGTATTTTTTTTGGTTTCATAATGGTATCTACTTTTTGAATAGACTTTTTAATTTCATAGAAATAACCCCAAAAATAGCTTCAGATATTATTCCTGAACTTAATTTTGATTCCCCTAATGTTCTATCTGTAAAAATTACAGGCACTTCAGTTATTTTAAATCCTTTTAAATAAGCTTTAAATTTCATTTCAATTTGAAAGGCATAACCAATAAATTTAATTTTGTCTAAATTTATCGTTTCCAACACCTTACGTTTATAGCATACAAAGCCGGCTGTTGTATCGTGTATTTTCATACCAGTAATAACTCGCACATACCTAGATGCAAAATACGATATAAGCACCCGATTCATAGGCCAGTTAACCACATTAACACCAGTTACGTACCTCGAACCAATAGCTAACTCAGCACCTTCAACATGACATGCGTGATGCAACTTCACCAAATCCTTTGGGTCATGCGAAAAATCGGCATCCATTTCAAAAATATATTGATAATTTCTTTTCAAGCACCACTTAAATCCATGAATATAAGCCGTCCCCAACCCAGATTTCAACTTTCTAACTTCTAAAAACAACTTGTCAGGGAACTCTTTTTGGAGTTCCTTTACTTTTAAACCTGTTAAATCTGGCGAATTATCATCAACAACAAGAACATGAATAGCATCCGATTGAGAAAATACTGCTTTTATTATAGCCTCAATATTCTCTATTTCATTGTATGTGGGAATGATAACAATCGTATCAGTCATTCTTATATTTTAACGAAAATGGATTAATTTTTAGCAAATGTACATTATTAGCTGTTTATTTATTTTAAATATTCCTTAATAATTAAACCTTCTTCTGAAAAATTTATAATAATTTTACAATATGCTTAGGGATATTATATCAAACGATTTTTTTACTATCTTACTTGTGGTGGGAATGGCTCTTATTGCTACAGCAAAGTTAGCATCTCCCAAACGATTTAATGATTTTATTTCTGTTTTGGGAAACTCAAAATACCTTAAAATTTATTCGCGCGAACAGAAATTTTTCGACAAATTTGATGCTTTACTATTTGTTAACCTTATTATTTCAGTATCTCTTTTTTGCTTTATAAGCTTTAAATTTTTCACAAACACCAATACCATTTCGCCAGATACCATGTTTAAAATTTCTTTTGGTATTAGCGTATTTATTTTAATAAAAGTGTTTCTTGAACGGCTTATTGGCAGCCTTTTTGAAATGGATGCCATGATAGACCAGTACCTATTTCAAAAAATAAGTTACAAAAACTATTTGGGTCTTGTGCTTATACCCATTAACGCCTTGTTGCTGTTTAGTTTCAAACCCACATTAACTTTTTTTTATGTTAGTGTTATTTTATTGTTTATTGTAATCTTAATAGGACTCGTTACGTCTTTTAAAGCGCATCAAAGTTTAATAAAACACAACTTCTTTTATTTTATTTTATATCTTTGCGCACTTGAAATCGCACCGTGTATCATTTTGTACAAAGTAATCATTTCAAAATAGAAGAATTAACTACTTGCGCCTATGAAAGTGAAAACCGTTTTAGTATCTCAACCAGAACCTAAAATAGAAAACTCGCCTTATTTCGATTTAATAGAAAAACAAAAAGTAAAAATAGATTTTAGGCCTTTCATTCACGTTGAAGGGGTTTCTGCAAAAGAAATTAGACAACAAAAAGTTGACCTAAATAATTATACTGCTATTATTTTAACCAGTAGAAATGCTATAGACCACTTTTTTAGGGTTGCCGAAGAAATGCGATTTAAAGTACCCGATTCTATGAAATATTTTTGCCAGTCTGAAGCTGTTGCTTTTTATCTTCAAAAATACGTAGTGTACAGAAAACGCAAAATTTATGTTGGAAAACGTACTTTTTCTGAATTATCGCCTTTAATTAAAAAATATAAAGACGAGAAATTTTTAATGCCCAACACAGATAAAGTTAAGGATGAAGTGCCAGACACTTTAAATGCCTTGGGTGTAGATTGGAAACAAGCCATTTTTTACAAGACAGTTATTAGTGACCTTTCTGATTTAGCTGATGTTTACTACGATATTTTGGTATTCTTTAGTCCTTCTGGCATTGATTCATTATTTCATAATTTCCCCGATTTTAAACAAAATGAAACCCGTATTGCGGTATTTGGAGAAACTACTATTAAAGCTGTTGAAGAAAGAGGATTACGTGTAGATATTGCAGCACCAACACCTGAAACACCTTCTATGACGATGGCTTTAGAAAAATATATTGAAAAAGCAAATAAAGCAAAATAAGCTATTATCAAAATAAAAAAGGGATGATTAAAAAAAATCATCCCTTTTTGTTTACAATTAAAACGCGTATCGCTGCGGACCGCCACGTCTAATTTCCTCACTAGCAAAAGCTTCAAACTTTTTGAAATTTTCACGAAATGCATTGGTTAATTTAAATGCTGTTGTATAATAAGCTTCATCATCATTCCAAGTCGCTCTTGGGCTTAAAACACTTGTTGGAACACCTGGACATTCTCTAGGCTGCGCCACACCAAATACAGAATGTATGTGGTAATTATCATAGTTATACAGGCCTAAATCGCCATTTAAAACAGCATTAATCATAGCACGGGTGTATTTCAATTTCATTCGGGTTCCAACCCCGTATGGGCCACCCGTCCATCCTGTGTTCACCAACCAAACATTAACCCCCGACTCTATCATTTTTTTACTTAGAATTTCGGCATATTTTGCTGGATGTAAAGGCATAAAGGGCGCACCAAAACAAGCTGAAAAATTAGGTGTTGGTTCTAAAACACCAGCTTCAGTTCCTGCCACCTTAGCCGTATAACCCGATATAAAATGATACGCAGCCTGACTTGGTGTTAATTTAGAAATTGGAGGCAACACTCCAAAAGCATCAGCAGTTAAAAAGAAGATGTTTTTTGGGTTTTTACCGATTGAAGGAACCTGTATATTCTCAATATGATTTATTGGATAACTAACCCGTGTATTTTGTGTAATAGATGTGTCTTCAAACTTTACATCACTATTGTCATCCAAAACAACATTTTCAAGAATCGCTCCTTTTTTTATGGCATCATAAATTTCAGGTTCGTTATCTCTTGATAAGTTTATAACTTTTGCATAACAACCCCCTTCAAAATTAAACACCGTATTTTCAGCAGTCCAACCATGTTCATCATCGCCAATCAAACTTCTATTGGGGTCGGTAGAAAGCGTCGTTTTTCCTGTCCCAGATAAACCGAAGAAAATAGCCGTATCGCCATCTTTCCCTACATTGGCACTACAATGCATTGGCAGCGTGTTTTTATATACTGGAAGAATAAAATTCAGCGCAGAAAAAATCCCTTTTTTAATTTCACCAGTATAACCAGTACCACCAATAAGTGCTATTTTTTTAGTGAAATTTAAAATAGCGAAGTTGTGTTGTCGGGTACCATCCACTTTAGGATCTGCCATAAAACCAGGCGCATTAATCACGGTCCATTCCAATTTAAAAGTCTTTAATTCCTCATCGGTTGGACGCAAAAACATATTATAGGCAAATTGATTACTCCACGGGTATTCATTTACAACCCGAATATTCAATTTATAATTATCATCGGCACAAGCATAACAATCTCTAACAAAAATTTCTTTGTTCGATAAATAAGCTGCTACCTTATCATATAAAGCATCAAACTTAGCAGCATCAAACGGAATATTAATATTGCCCCACCAAACTCGCTCTCGGGTTATATCGTCTTCAACAATAAATCGATCTTTTGGAGAGCGTCCTGTAAATTCTCCGGTATTTACGGCTAAAGCTCCAGATGACGCCTCAACACCTTGACCTTTTTCAACAGCAATCGCATGAAGTTTTTCTGGGGACAGTTGATATTTAATTTTTGAATTTTTTATTCCATATTTTTCCAACGAAACCGTCTTCGGAATCTGGTCATAGTTCATCATAATAGTAGTGTAAATTATATATTACTCAAAATTAATATATTATTTTTATATTTTTCTTATTTTATTGTTTCATTTTCAAGAAATTAATAAATATAAATATCCAAGACAGTATTAAAAACAAACCTCCAATAGGCGTTATAAACCCAATTAATTTAAAATCGAAGGCAGTTAAAGCATTTGTGGCCAATCCATAAATAGAACCTGAAAACAACAAAACACCTATTAAAGTTAAATAATAGATTTTCTTTTTGTTTTTATATCTAACAAGCATTGTATTACCTAAAAACAACAATAAAATAGCATGATACATTTGGTAGCGTACGCCCGTTTCAAAAGTTTGTTGTGCTTCTACTGAAATCAACTGTTTTAAACCATGCGCACCAAACGCGCCCAAAATAATACCTGTTATTCCTAAAATAGAAGCTGTAATTAATATTGTCTTGTTCATATTAATATATGTTTTATAATAAATGCTTGGTGTATTTACTAAATTAGCTGCTACAAAATTACTTAACAAATATCACTATGCGAAAGATTTTGGTTATTGGTTCTGGAAAATCTACTTCCTATCTGTTAAAATATTTATTAGATAAATCGGTTTCCGAAAATCTGTTTATTACAATAGGTGATTTAAATATTGATGCCGTTAAAAAACTTATTGGCAATCATCAAAACGCCGAAACTATTTTATTGGATATTTTTAATGAAACTTTAAGAAAAAATGCCATAAAAAATGCCGACATAGTAATTTCCATGTTACCCGCAAGTTTACACATTGAAGTTGCTAAAGATTGTGTTTTATTCGGAAAGAACATGGTCACAGCATCATATATTAGTCCCGAAATACAAGTATTGGATGCCGATGTTAAAGCCAAAGGGCTTGTATTTATGAACGAAATTGGGGTAGACCCAGGTATAGACCACATGAGCGCTATGCAGGTTTTAGACCGTATTAGAGACGAAGGCGGGAACGTTGTTTTGTTTGAGTCGTTTACAGGCGGATTAATTTCCCCGGAAAGTGATAACAATCTTTGGAATTACAAATTCACATGGAACCCCAGAAATGTGGTTATTGCAGGGCAAGGTGGCGCTGCAAAATTTTTACAAGAAGGCACCTACAAATACATTCCATACCACCGCTTGTTTAGGCGTACCGAGTTTTTAGATATTGATAATTTTGGTCATTTTGAAGTTTATGCCAATAGAGATTCACTTAAATACCAAAGTGTTTATGGTCTAGATAGGGTAAAAACCTTATTTAGGGGCACCATTAGGCGGGTTGGATTTTGCAGAGCGTGGAATATTTTTGTAACCCTAGGAATGACCGACGACAGCTACACCTTAGACGATAGCGAAAACATGAGCTACCGCGATTTTGTAAACGCCTTTTTACCTTACAGTCCATCCGATTCGGTAGAACTAAAGCTAAGACATCAATTAAAAATTGACCAAGATGATATTGTTTGGGAAAAACTAGTAGAACTCGATATTTTTAATGCCAAAAAACCAATAGGCCTAAAAAGGGCAACCCCAGCACAAATACTTCAAAAAATATTAATGGATAGTTGGACACTTGGCCAAAACGATAAGGACATGATAGTAATGTACCATAAATTTGGCTACGAAAAAGATGGTAAAACATACCAAATTGATGCTAATATGGTTGTTCTTGGCGATGACCAAACCTATACTGCCATGGCAAAAACCGTTGGCTTGCCCGTTGCTATGGCTACACTTGCCATTTTAAATGGAAAAATAATAACCCCGGGCGTACAAATGCCCATTACCAAAGAAGTTTACAACCCTATTTTAAAAGAATTAGAAACTTTTGGGATTCAATTTAAAGAAAAACATGTCTCATACCTTGGCTACAACTCCTTAAATAGTTAATATTTTGTAGTTTGTAGTTACCATCCCGATAGCTATCGGGACAGCACGACAAACTACGTTTGTCACATTTTCATTAGCCAAGTACGCACATCAACTGCTTGCTTAATAATGTTTCTTAAATCTTCAATTTTAACACGCTCCTGTTCCATAGAATCTCTATGACGAATGGTAACAGTATTATTTTCTAAAGTATCATGGTCTACAGTAATACAAAATGGTGTTCCGTTGGCATCTTGCCTTCTATAACGACGCCCTACCGCATCTTTTTCATCGTAATCTACATTAAAATCCCATTTCAAATCATTTACAATTTGTTTTGCTATTTCTGGTAAACCGTCTCTTTTAATCAAAGGTAACACCGCTGCTTTTATGGGCGCTAAAACTGCTGGTAATTTTAAAACGGTACGTGTTGTATTGTTTTCTAATTCTTCTTCAACTAAAGAATTTGAGAAAACGGCTAAAAACATACGGTCTAAACCAATAGATGTTTCTAATACGTATGGTGTGTAACTCGTATTATCTTCATGGTCAAAATACTGTAATTTTTTACCTGAGAATTTTTCGTGCTGACTTAAATCGAAATCGGTGCGTGAGTGGATACCCTCTAATTCTTTAAACCCAAATGGGAATTTAAACTCAATATCGGTGGCAGCATCGGCGTAATGTGCTAATTTTTCATGGTCGTGAAAACGGTAATTATCCGTTCCCATGCCTAAACTTAAATGCCATTTCATTCTGGTTTCTTTCCAGTGTTCAAACCATTCTTTTTGGGTGCCTGGTTTAATAAAAAACTGCATTTCCATTTGTTCAAACTCACGCATTCTAAAAATAAATTGTCTCGCCACAATTTCATTTCTAAACGCCTTTCCCGTTTGTGCAATTCCGAAAGGAATTTTTAATCGGCTTGTTTTCTGAACATTTAAAAAATTTACAAAAATACCTTGAGCTGTTTCTGGACGCAGATATAAATCCATCGCATTTTCAGCAGAAGCACCTAATTTGGTTCCAAACATTAAGTTAAACTGTTTCACATCGGTCCAGTTTCTAGAACCTGTTAATGGGTCGGCAATTTCCAGTTCTTCAATCAACGCTTTTACATCAGCTAAATCTTCATTTTCTAAAGATTTTGCCATACGCGAAAGCGTAATATTTATTTTTTCTTGATATTCTACAACACGGGTATTGGTGGTAACAAATTCTTCTTTATCAAAAGATTCACCAAAACGTTTTGCAGCTTTTTCAACTTCTTTATCAATTTTTGCTTCAATTTTAGCGCAATAGTCTTCAATTAACACATCGGCTCTGTAGCGTTTTTTTGAATCTTTATTGTCAATTAACGGGTCGTTAAACGCATCAACATGTCCTGAAGCTTTCCAAGTGGTTGGGTGCATAAAAATGGCCGCATCAATACCTACAATATTATCGTTCATTTGCACCATGGCTTTCCACCAGTAGTCGCGAATGTTTTTCTTTAGTTCCGCCCCGTTTTGTGCGTAATCGTAAACTGCACTTAATCCATCGTAGATTTCACTACTTTGAAACACGTAACCGTACTCCTTTGCGTGAGAGATTACTTTTTTAAATTGATCTTCGTTATTTGCCATGGTGCAAAAATAAAAAACCGAACCAAACTAAATGCGTTCTTTGTTAAAAATTAAGTGTGAATTTGCTTATTTTTAAATGCGTTAGGGATTGAAGCATTTGTTTGAGCTCTTTTTGCGACGGTAGGAACAAAAAAGCGAGTGCGTAAAGCCCGACCCTTATGGTAACGCCCAAATAATTATGATTGTATTTTATGCTAAAACCCATAGTCAATTTATTCTTCCCAAAAGTATGCTATGCATGCCTAAACTTACTGAATGATAATGAGGACACTATTTGTGTAAATTGCAGGCATGATTTACCCGTGACTAATTTTCATTTTGATGATGATGATTCGGTTAAAAAAGTACTTTATGGACGCGCCAATATTGAAAATGGCACGGCACTTTTTAGATTTGAAAAAAAAGGATTGGTACAGCAACTTATTCATGGTTTGAAGTATAAAGGTTATGAAACTGTTGGATATTCTTTAGGAAACTGGCTTGGTGGTGAATTAAAAACTTTGGATGACTATAAGACGGTTGATGTGGTTATTCCAGTACCATTGCATGAAAAAAAGCTTAAAAAGCGGGGTTATAATCAGGTTACGAAATTCGGACAACAAATTGCCAAAGCTTTGGAAGCCGATTATATAGATGATGTACTTATAAAAGTAACCAATACCCAATCGCAAACCATTAAAAACAGGCTCTCACGTTGGAACAGTACCGATGAATTATTCGCCGTAAAAAATCCTGAACCACTAGAAAATAAACACATTTTGTTGGTAGATGATATTATTACTACCGGAGCTACTTTAGAAGCCTGTATTACCGTTTTGAATCATGCAAAAAACATTAAAATTAGCATTGCTACCATAGCAATAGCATAAAGAGTTAATCGTTATATCTTTAAAATTATGTAGGTTTGTACAAAATTTAAAATTGGCGATGAACAAAACCCTTTCAAGTTTTATTTTATTGATTTTTTTAGGCCTTGTTTTTGTAAACTGTGCCAACAGAGGAACGCCCGACGGTGGCCCAAAAGACGAAACGCCTCCTAAAATCGTGGACGAACTTCCAAAAAATTACAGCACTAGTTTTAAGGGTAAGGTTATTAAAATATATTTTGATGAGTATGTAAAAATTAAAGACATTCAAAAGCAACTTATTATTTCACCGCCAATGAATACCCCGCCCGAAATAACACCACTTGGTGGCGCTAGTAAATACATAACCATTAAAATTTTCGATACGCTACAACCTAATACCACTTATGCGTTTAACTTTGGGAACAGTATCACCGATAACAACGAAGGTAATCCGTATCCATACTACAGATATGTGTTTTCTACAGGAAGTTACATCGATTCGCTTAGTGTTAAAGGAAACATTATTGATGCTTTAAAAAGACAACCTGAAACGTTTGTAAATGTGGCACTTTACGAAGTAGATTCTACGTTTACCGATTCTATTATTTATAAAAAAGCACCTAAATACATTACCAATACGCTAGATAGCTTAACAACTTTTTCTATTGAAAATATTAAAGCCGGAAAGTATATGCTCATAGCTTTAAAAGATGGCAATAGCGATAATAAGTTTCAACAAAAAACCGACCAAATAGCTTTTTATAAAAGTTTTATTACGGTACCAAACGATTCACTTTATACACTTAAATTGTTTAATGAAGAACTCGATTTTAAAGCTAACCGACCACAAATAGCGGCTACACAAAAAATAGCTATTGGGTATGAGGGCGATTACAGCAAAATGAAAGTTAATTTAAAGTCTAAAACTACTGCCGACTTTAAATCCCGCATTACAAAAGACGAGAAAACAGACACCATTTATTATTGGTACAAACCCAAACTTGAAGTAGACTCTCTTATTTTAAATGTATCTCACACTGATTTTGATAAAGATTACACAGTAAAAATTAGAAAACAGGAAAAAGATTCGCTAATCATTAAAACCATTCCTTCTGGAGTTATTGGAGTAGATCAGCCTTTTAGAATTACTGGGAATATCCCATTCGTTCATTTTGATGCTTCTAAAATCAATCTTATTGATAAAGATTCAATAAAAATTAATTTTACATCAGAATTTGATTCCATTAACAATACCTATGCTTTCAACTTTAAAAAGACAGATGAAAACAGTTATAAAATGCTGGTTTTACCTGAAGCTTTTACTGATTTTTTTGACACTAAAAATGATACCTTAAACTTTAATTTAACCACCAGAAAAGCATCCGATTTTGGTTTTGTACGTTTTACGTTGGTAAATGCAAAATACCCCCTTATTGTTCAACTAACAACTGATAAAGGTGAAGTTAAAGCTGAAAAACACACTACCAAACCTGAAACTATCGATTTTTTAAATTTACAACCAAGCACCTATTATATTAGGGTAATCCATGATGCAAATGGCAATGGCAAATATGACACGGGTAGTTATCTTAAAAAAATACAACCAGAACGGGTAAGTCACTTTAAAGAAATAGAAGTGCGTGCCGATTGGGGTTACCCCGAAACTTTGGAATTTACTTCAGAATAAATTCGTCTTTATCATCTAAAAACTTGAGTTTATTACGGTAAAAATTGATATGGTTGCGTTCTAGAGCAACTACTTCAATCTGTTCTTTATTTGGTTTTATAGCTGTTATGGCATTACCCAACACATCATACACGGCCGAGTTTCCAGAGTATTCATTCTGCGCTTCATCTAAAC
The DNA here is from genome assembly GCF_039650365.1 of Mariniflexile soesokkakense. Taxonomy (NCBI): domain Bacteria; kingdom Pseudomonadati; phylum Bacteroidota; class Flavobacteriia; order Flavobacteriales; family Flavobacteriaceae; genus Mariniflexile; species Mariniflexile soesokkakense. The sequence goes on from NZ_JAZHYP010000002.1 coordinate 582,779, forward strand.
CTACCCGGTTAACGCCCACAACATAACTCATATTTTCAATAGCTCTTGCTTTTAGCAAGGTATCCCAAGCTAAAATTCTAGGCTTTGGCCAATTTGCAACATACAGCAATACGTCATAATTCTCTACATTTCTTGCCCAAACAGGAAAACGTAAATCATAACAAACCAAAGGGCAAAATTTCCACCCTTTATAAGTTATTATTACTTTTTCCTTGCCTGCTGAATATACTTTATCTTCCCCAGCTAAAGTAAAGGTATGCCTTTTATCGTAAGTTGTAATAACTCCTGATGGTTCTACAAAAAGCAGGCGATTATAATAGTTTCCATCTTCAGAAATAATAAGACTCCCAACGATGGCTGCTCCTGTTTTTTCAGCTTGTTTCTTCATCCAAGCAACCGTTTTCCCGTCCATGGTTTCTGCAACAGTTTCGGTTTTCATAGTAAAACCAGTTGCAAACATTTCGGGCAGTACAATAACAGCTACTTCGTTTAAAATACTTTCAATTTTCTCAGAAAAATTTTTCCGATTTTGCTTTGGGTTTTCCCAAACCAAATCAGATTGTATTAAGGCTACTTTAAGTTGGTCTTGCATATATTGGGTTAAGAGCTAAAGCTTTCTTTTTGCTTTATCAATATCTTCTTTTAAATCATTTATTTTTTCTAGCCACTTTGCTTCGTCATTAGGCGATAATTTACCTTTCCTTTTTAGCTTTTCATATTTTTTTATAGCATCGTTGTAATCCTCACTAGCGTCTTCAAATTTAGACTGAGCCTTTTCTCTAGCTTTCAATTCTTTTTCGGCTCTTTTCTGTTTCTTTTCCGCCTTTTTTTGCTCTTTTTCAGCTTTTTTAATAGCCTTTTCAGCTGCTTCGAGTTCTTTGTCTAAAGCATTTTGTTTATTAAATGCTTCCCAAACACCTGTTTGTTCTTCCACAGAAAGCGTTGTTGTTACATCTGCTTCATCTAATAAAATAGTTTTTCCTTTTATTTCATAGGTCGTTCCATTAAAACTAACTTCCTGCGCTTGAACACTAATGGTCAAGCCTAAAAATACTAATACTGCAAATAATTTCATAATCTATAATTTAAAGTGTTCTTTACTTTTTAGACTTCTAAATACTAAAAAAGTCACCTAAATACTGTTCAAAATAGCGGCTGCTTGTTTTAATGTATCATCCGTTTTGGCAAAACAAAATCGAAGCACCTTGTTATCTACATTATTACTATTAAATACGGACAATGGAATTGAGGCAATTCCAGATTCTATGGTTAGTCGTTTCGCAAACTCAACATCGTATTCCTGTGTTATTTCCGAATAATCTAACACTTGAAAATAGGTGCCTTTTGATGGTGTAAATTTAAACTTAGAATCTTTGATTAAATTTAAAAATAAATTCCGTTTTTTCTGATAAAATTCTGATAATTCTAAATAATGTTTTGGTTCTTGCATATAATCAGCAATACCTTTTTGAGTGGGATGATGAATGCAAAACACATTAAACTGATGCAATTTTAAAAATTCCTGCATGAGCTCTTTAGGTGCGCAACAATACCCGATGCGCCAACCTGTATTATGAAAGGTTTTACAAAAGGAAGCCACAACAAAACTTCTGGTTTTCAAATAGGGATACAAACAAGCGCTTTGGTGAGTTTCGCCATCGTAAATCATGTGCTCATAAACCTCATCACTTAACACGATAATGTTTGTGTTTCTTGTTATACTTTCCAATTGAAGCATATCATCTTTTGAAAAAACAGACCCAGTTGGGTTGTGTGGCGAATTAATAATAATCATTTTGGTTTGATTATTAATGCTTTCCTTCACTTCCGTCCAATTCACTTTGAAATTATCAGAAGCTTGAAGTTGAATGGGTATTACCTTTCCGCCATTTAACTCGACATTTGGTTCGTAACTATCATAAGCTGGTTTAAAAACAATAACCTCATCGTTGGGTTTAATAAAAGTTGCAATAATAGTAAAAATGGCCTGAGTTGCCCCAGCAGTTACCGTAATTTCATTTTCTGGATGATAACTTGAATTATAAAGCAACTCCATTTTTTTAGCAATAGCTTCACGTAGTTCTGAATTCCCTTTCATAGGCGCGTAATGGTTATAACCTGAATTCATAGCTTTACTTACCAAATCGATTAATTTTTGGTCGCTTTTAAAATTTGGAAAACCCTGCGATAAATTGATAGCGCCATGCTTAGTTGCCAAAGCACTCATTACCGAAAAAATGGTTGTACCTACATTTGGAAGTTTAGATTGGTGATGCATTTGTGTTGGGTGTTAGATTTAAGTGTTGGGTGTTGGCACGCTCGTCTTCTGCTTCTAAATTATACAATATTCATCTTTTTCAATAAAAAAGAGGCGTTCATATTTTTACAAACTCCTTCTTTTAAGGTGTAATCAAAATAAAGTTCATCGTTAATAATTTCAGCATCAAAATAATAGTTTTTAACATCTTCTAATTCCTTATCAATCTCGCACAAACTTAAATCGTGCGTAGCAATTATACCCGTTGCTTTTGAAGCTACCAATTTTTCAACAAATTTTCTTGAACCGATGGCTTTATCGGTGCTGTTGGTTCCTTTTAAAATTTCATCCAAAACAATAAAATAAGGTTCTTTTACTATCGCTTCAACAATAAATTTTAAACGGGTTAATTCAGAAAAGAAGTACGAACTATCATCGGTCAACGAATCTGTAGTTCGCATGCTTGTAATCAGTTTTACTGGCGAATAGCTACTGGATTTTGCACAAACCGGCAAGCCTACATTTGCCATTACAATATGTAAAGATACCGTTCTTAAAAAAGTACTTTTTCCAGCCATATTCGCGCCCGTTACTATAAAAAATTGCTCGTTTTCTATAGTTAAATCGCTATCTACTCGTTTGTTTTTATTTAATAGGGGATGCCCTAAACTTTCTGCTTTTACAACCACTTTATTTTTTTCAATAGTTGGAAACACAAAATCAGGATGATTAAACACAAAGTTCCCTAAAGAGTTATACGCATCGAAAAACGATACCACTTCAAACCAGTCACTTACTTTGTTGGCATGACGCGCTATCCACTGCTCGATATGATAGCTGTTTTTTATATCCGAAAGAAAAAATCCGTTTCCAAAAATAGCTCCTATCAGGTTGTTTCTGTTGTCTAGAGCATCTAATGTTTTGGAAAGATCATTAAAAATTACAGAGGCTTTTTTTTCCTCCTGTTGAATTTGCTGTTGTTTTTGTTTTAATAATTCCGAAGAAAAAGTCTCGTTTTCAATCAAATCCAAAAGTGATGCGTATTGACGGAAGGTTTCTTTAACTTTATCGCTATTTGAAGATAGCACATTTACCTTTTTCACATACATACCCGAGACACCCAAACCAATAAGCAGCAAATAGCCAATAAAAATTGGAGCTATTACTCCAAAAAATCCCAATCCTATAATTAGCACCGAAATGATTGTAAAGATTAAAGGAAGCCATTTTGCCGTTTTTGGCAAGAATAACTGATAGTTTTGTAACCAATTAATAATTTGTTTTACAGGTGTTTCTACTTTCACCAAACTGGATGTTGCAGAATAATACTGGCGCCATTCTGGTTTTTTGTTTAACTCGTTTATAGCATCTTGTCTTAAAACAATAGTATCAATATTATTAGCTTTTAAGGCATCTGCAAGCTCTTTTTCCCCTTCTTTGGTTGTAGTTCTATTTATAAATTGAAAAAAAGACCCACGACCGAATAAATCGATATCTAAACTATAAAAATGATTCGCATCTTGAAATGGCAAGCCTGTATCCCTATTATGGAAATCGCCCAAAGCTATTTTTATTTCATCTTCATTAATAACAACCAAAGCTTCATTAAACTGCCTTTCAGCTTTAACATCGTTATACTTTGACAGTAAATATAAGAAAGTAGCAATCCCTGCAACCCCTACAAAAATGGCTAATTGCCAGTGTTCAAAAAAGATGTGAATACCTAAACCTGTAAATACAAAAACCAACAAGCGGCTAACACTTAAAGCAGTCATTTTATTATACAACTTATGCGCTTCTGTTTTGTAGCTTCCTAAGTGCTTTTCGTAATATGCTAGCGGATTATTCATTATAAATTAATATTGAAAAAGTAAAGAAACAAAAAAAGCCCTGAAATAGGTCAGAGCTTTAAAGTTATAATTTTTTTGTTTTAGTCTCTAGACATAAAAATACTAAGTATGTACCAAAACAGAAGCATCAATGAGGCAAATAAGCCCAATGCTGCTGGAATATACTGATCATCTGAATAATTGTTCACCAAGTTCGAGGTTTGATACAGGATAGATCCTGCTGCCAATATACACATCCCTACCGAGAACCAAAGTCCTAAATTAAAACCAAATAAAGATCCTGCTAATATTAGTCCAATGGCGATAAAAAAACCAACGGTTAAACCTGCTTTTAAAAATGAAAAGTCCTTTTTAGTTACAAAAACGATGGCCGACAAACCAGTGAATAATGCCAAAGTTACGATTGCTGCTTGATTTAATATTTCCGGACCTGAATCCATATAAAAAGCAGCAATATAAATAAGTGGTACAAAAATGAAGGCTTCTGCCAGAATATAAAGCCCGAAGGCCAAATATTGCTTGTTCCTATCAGGTGTTTTCAAAGTCATTTTTTCAGCGTAGTTGGTTACAAACATAAAACCACCCAGCATAATTAACCAACGCCACCCTTGCGCCATTGATAAAGCAAAATTTACAATAGTTTCGCTTTGCAGCAACAAATATTCAAAAAGAATAAATACTAAAACACCACCCGCAACATGCGAATAGGTTTTTTTATAAAAAGCAACTTTATCAACTTCTGAAAGTTGGCTTACCATTAATTTGTTTTCAACTAAGTTTTCCATAAATTCTTATTTAGTTAAGGTTTCTAAATTAAAGATATAAAAAAGAACCGAATTCTTACATAAAAATTGAGAATTCGGTTCTTTTTTATATTTTTTTAATATTAATCTCTAGAGCCTCCAAATACTTGAAGCGCCCAATATACTAACGATGCCAAAGCACCAATAGCCGCTACCAAATAAGTTCTTGCTGCCCATTTAAGAGCTTCTTCAGAACCTGCATACTCTTGTTGAGACACCATGTTTTTGTTTTTTAACCAAGCCAAAGCACGGTTACTCGCATCATATTCGACAGGCAAAGTTATAAAACTAAATAATGTTGCAAAGCCCATCATCACTAAACCAGCAACGGCCACATAATAACCAATACCTAAACCTGCAGCAGCTCCTAACATTAATCCGCCAATTACCACCCATTGTGACATACCAGAAGTCACACTAACAACAGGCACTAAAGCTGAACGCATTTTTAACCATTCGTAAGCTTGAGCATGTTGTACCGCATGCCCACATTCGTGAGCAGCAACAGCTGCCGCAGCTGCGTTACGTTGGTTGTAAACTGACTCACTTAAATTAACCGTTTTGTTTTTCGGGTTATAATGGTCTGTTAATTGTCCTGGGGTTGAAATCACCTCAACGTCGGTAATACCGTGATCTGCCAACATTTTTTCGGCAATTTCTGCTCCACTCATTCCATTACGCAATTGTACTTTCGAGTACTTTTCAAACTTTTTCTTCAAAGTACTACTTACTAACCAACTAACAAGCGCAATGGCTCCTAATAATATATAATATCCAATCATTGTTTTAAATTTTAAATCACTACTTAAATATAACAAAAATAACGCCAAATTTATGAAAATGATATTCTGTCAGTTAAATTCTGAAACTAAAAAACCCCAAGACAATTTCTTAGGGTTTAATTTATGTATTTTTAATCTATTATTACGCTTCAGCAAACTCTAAATCGAAAGCTTCCGCTATTTCTTTATAAACAATATCGCCTTTTACAATATTTAATCCTTTTGCTAAAGACGCACTGTTTTCACACGCTTTTTCCCAACCTTGATTTGCCAAGTTTATAACATACGGCAAAGTTACATTGGTTAATGCCATAGTAGATGTATAAGGAACAGCTCCAGGCATATTCGCAACACTGTAATGCACTACATCATCAATTATATAGGTAGGGTCTTGGTGCGTTGTTGGTCTTGTGGTTTCAAAACAACCACCTTGATCTACAGCTACATCAACCATAACCGTACCAGGACGCATCTCTTTTAGCATGTCTTTAGTGATTAACTTTGGCGCTTTGGCTCCTTTTATAAGTACGCCGCCTATAATTAAATCGGAATCTTTTATATGTTTTCTAATGTTGTATTCACTTGAAAATTCACTAACCACATTATTTGGCATCGAATCGCTCACATAGCGTAATGCTTTCATATTAATATCCAAAATATGCACGCTTGCACCTAAACCTGCTGCCATTTTTGCGGCCTGATAACCTACAACACCTGCACCTAAAATAAGTACTTTTGCAGGAGGCACTCCCGGAACACCTCCAAGTAAAATACCACGTCCCATAATAGGCTTTTCAAGATATTTAGCCCCTTGTTGAACCGACATTCTACCTGCAACTTCAGACATAGGAATTAATAACGGTAACGTACCATCGGCATCTTCAACCGTTTCATAAGCAATACAAATAGATTTACTTTTAACCATGGCATTGGTAAGCATTTGGCTTGATGCAAAATGAAAATAAGTAAAAACCACTTGGTTTGGTTTTATTAAAGGATACTCTTCTTCAATAGGTTCTTTCACCTTCACAATCATTTCAGCAATACCGTAAACTTCCTCGATAGTATCAAGAATAGTAGCACCAGCACCCAAATAATCTTCATCTAAAAAACCACTGTTGTAGCCTGCATTTTTTTGCACATAAACTTCATGATTTCTTTTAGTAAGCTCAAACACCCCTGACGGGGTCATACCTACTCTATTTTCGTTATTTTTAATTTCTATTGGAACACCTATTTTCATAGTATTATATTTTAAGTTAGTCTAAAACCTATGCAATATTAAAACAATGAATTGAAAAAAATATCAAAAAAGCTATTTTAGATGAATAATTATCATCAAATTTAACTTTTTGTTAGCAATTACATAAATACATAGGTTTAATAGGAAATACAAATCGTGACCAGGAAACAAAAAAGGTTATAAAAGAAGAGAGATTCTAACTATTTTTTACTGTATTTAATTTTGAAGTATAGTAAGAAAAAAGCAGATACAACGGTTATAGCATTTGCCGAAACCATGGATGGACTTTCTTTATAAAAACCATAAACCAGCCATAAAAAAACGCCTATAAAAAACATGAGTAACATAGGCAAAGACAAACCCGAAACATCTTTGGTTTTCCATGTTTTATAAACTTGAGGTAAGAACGCTGCTGTTGTTAAAATAGCTGCTGAAAAACCAATAATTTCTGTAAAATCCATATACAATTTAGGACTATTCTTAAATTAAATAAACGTACTGTCATTTCTAACTTCGTTCGAAATGACATAATAAAAACACCAAGATTTATAATTATGTGATGTCTCAATCGTACCTCATTTCGACATGACAAAGTAATGACGTTAACCTACAATATTTACAATTTTACCAGGAACGATGATGACTTTTTTAGGTGTTCTACCTTGTAACTGTTCTTGGGTTTTTTCGTTTGCCATAACCGCTTCTTCAATTTGTTGCGCGTTAAAATCCATGGGCAGTTCTAGGGTGAAACGCATTTTTCCGTTGAAAGAAATCGGGTAATTTTTACTGCTTTCCACTAAATGTCTTTCATCAAAAGTTGGAAATGGCACTGTTGAAATGGATGCTTTATGCCCTAACTGGCTCCATAATTCTTCAGCAATATGTGGTGCATATGGCGACAATAAAACCAATAAAGGCTCTAAAATTTCTTTAGACGTACATTTTTGAGCAGTCAATTCATTTACAGCAATCATAAACGTAGAAACCGAGGTGTTGAACGAGAAATTCTCGATATCTTCCTGTACTTTTTTAATGGTTTTATGAAGGGTTTTTAAACTGTCTTTTGAAGGTTCTGTATCATTTACAAGCAGTCCGTTTTCACCAACATACAATTTCCAAAGTTTTTTAAGGAAACCATGCACACCTGTAATGCCAGCGGTATTCCAAGGTTTGTATTGTTCTAAGGGGCCTAAAAACATTTCGTAAAGACGTAAACTATCGGCACCATAATCAACACAAATTTGGTCTGGATTAACGACGTTGTATTTGGATTTTGACATTTTTTCGACTTCGCGCTTTACTTTAAACGTACCATCTGATTCTTTTATAACATTGTCCACCTTTGTAAAGTTTAATGCAGACTCCATTTTCTCAAGACGAATCTCATTCTTTGCTTCATCAATCAAACTTATATCAAGTAGAACTGGTCTAATTCTATACGGCAAGCCATAAGAAGGTTCTTTACAGCCAAATTTTTCTGCAAATTCATCAAAACACTTTATTAAATAGGTAAAATTCTCTTTTTCCTCATCAGTTAACGATTTTATTATTGCTTCTTTCTTACTTTCATCATTAAAGTAATTTTGAATTTTTTTACAATTTTTATTGTAAAAATCCGATATTCGTTTACTAATTAAAGTGTCAAATTTATTGCTTGAAAAATAAGCTCCTTCGTTGTCTATAAATTCTAAAGAAATAACATCAACATAAGCACTAGTCCCCAAAATCATGCCTTGGTTAATCAGCTTTTTAGCATATTCATCCACAGGCACCAAGCCTTTATCGAACAAGAATTTTTGCCAAAAACGAGAATACAATAAATGCCCTGTGGCATGCTCGCTTCCACCAATGTATAAATCGACGTCTTTCCAATAGTTCAAAGCTTCTTTGCTTGCGAATGCTTCGGTATTATCGGGATCCATATAGCGGTTAAAATACCACGAACTTCCTGCCCACCCTGGCATGGTGTTAAGTTCTAAAGGATATATGCCGTTATGAGACCCTTCGACTGCGCTCAGGGTGACAAATTCATTTGAAACGACTTTGTTATTTACAGAATCCCACGCCCAAACTGTGGCGTTTCCTAATGGTGGCTCGCCCGTTTCGGTTGGTAAATATTTTTCAACTTCGGGCAAACGTATTGGTAAATGTTTGGCATCAACCATTTGCGGCATGCCGTTTACATAATATACTGGAAATGGTTCGCCCCAATAACGTTGGCGACTAAAAACCGCATCGCGCAAACGGTAATTGGTTTTTCCTTCGCCTTGACCTAATTTTTCTAATTCTTGAATGGCTTTTTTAGTCGCCTCTTTATAGTTTAATCCGTTTAAGAAATCGCTATTCGCAATCACCACATTGTCTTTTGAAGCATAGGCTTCTTTTGAAATATCAACCCCTTCAAAAATATTAGGAATTGGTATATTGAAATGTTTTGCAAAATCGTAATCGCGCTGGTCACCAGATGGCACGGACATCACCGCACCTGTTCCGTAACCTGCCAAAACATAATCGCCAACCCAAACCGGAATGGGTTGTTTGGTTAACGGATGTTCTGCATACGCACCTGTAAAAGCACCTGTAATTGTTTTTACATCGGCCATTCTATCGCGTTCGCTACGTTTTGCGGTTGCTAAAACATAGGCTTCTACCTCGGCTTTTTGTGCTGGAGTCGTAATCTTTGATACTAGTTCGTGTTCTGGAGCTAAGGTCATAAAACTTACTCCGAAAATAGTGTCAGGTCTTGTAGTAAACACATCAATAACATGAGATGCTTCGACATGCTCAGCATGACTTTCGTTTTCATTATTGGCTAAAACCTTGAATGATACAGCTGCACCAACCGATTTTCCTATCCAGTTACGTTGGCTTTCTTTAAGTGAATCTGTCCAATCTATTTTATCCAACCCTTGTAGTAAACGTTCAGCATAAGCCGAAATTCGCATACTCCATTGGGTCATTTTTTTTCTAATAACAGGGTGTCCGCCACGTTCGGAAACACCGTTTACTATTTCATCATTTGCCAAAACGGTTCCCAAAGCAGGACACCAGTTTACTTCGGTTTCAGCTAAATAAGTTAATCTGTATTGTAATAATATTTGTTGTTTCTTTTTGGAATCAAACGCATTCCAATCTTCCGCAGAAAATGAAATTATATCGGCATCACAAACTGCATTTACATTTGAATTTCCTTCTGAAATAAATATTTTTTCTAATGTTGAAATATCTTCCGCTTTATCAGCATCTTTATTATACCAAGAATTGAACAGTTGAATAAAAATCCATTGTGTCCATTTGTAATAACTAGGGTCTGAAGTGCGCACTTCGCGAGACCAATCGAATGAAAACCCAATTTGGTCTAATTGGCGACGGTATGTTTTTATGTTTTCAGCAGTTGTTATAGCAGGATGTTGTCCCGTTTGAATAGCATACTGCTCAGCAGGTAAACCAAAACTATCATAACCTTGTGGATGCAATACATTGAACCCTTTGTGGCGTTTGTAACGTGCATAAATATCAGAAGCAATGTAGCCTAACGGATGCCCAACGTGTAAGCCCGCACCGCTTGGATACGGGAACATATCCAACACATAAAATTTAGGTTTTACTGAATTGTTTTCAGCTTTAAACGTTTGGTTTTTTGCCCAATATTTTTGCCATTTGGCTTCTATTTCGTTGAAATTGTATGTCATCCTTTTAATTGTAAATATTAACGTCATTGCGAAGGTTATTGAGATTAAAATATACTTTAATCGAAAATACCTAAGCGGAGCTTGCGACTGTGGCAATCTTTTAATATGAAACTATAATTAAACAGATTCCCACGCTTCGCTCGGAATGACGAATTTGAAAGCGCAAATTTACGCTTTCTACAGAAAACTGAAAGCGTTTCCCTTTTTATATCGCTAAATATAACAGCCATTTAAGGTTTTGTTTAAAATGCAATTTGTAATTTCGCCGCTTAAACATCATTTGGATTTGATAAAAGATACTACCAAAGCCCATTTGGCTCTGTTAGGCGCCAACGTAATTTATGGTGCCAACTACATCATTGCAAAAGGCATTATGCCTAATAAAATTAACCCAACTGCCTTTGTTTTTATTAGACTTTCTTGTTGCATGCTACTTTTTTGGGCCATCAAACTACTATTTGTTAAAGAAAAAGTTGAAAAGAAAGATTTTTTAATGTTGGCACTTTGTGGTTTGTTTGGAGGTGCCGCAAACCAACTCTTGTTTTTTCACGGTATTAATTTAACATCACCAATTGATGCATCCATCATTCAAACGGCAACACCTGTTTTGGTTTTAATTTTTAGCTTCATTATTTTAAAAGAACGTGTTACCAAAAACAAAGTAATCGGAATTATTTTGGCTGGTATTGGCGCCATATTTTTAATTTTATATGGTAATAAAACCATTGGAACAAGTTCATTTTTAGGCAATTTGTTTGTTTTATTAAATGCTTGCAGCTACGGGTTGTATCTTGTATTGGCAAAAACTTTAATGAAAAAATATCATGCCATTACTGTGGCCAGTTGGATATTTTTATTTGGGTTTCTTTACGTATTTCCTTTTGGAATTTCAGAGTTTTTAAACACCGATTTTGAAGCTTTTACCGCTAGTACGTATTTAACTATTGGCTATGTAGTTTTGTTTACCACCTTTTTTGCTTACTTATTTAATATTTATTCTCTAAACCACGTTTCCCCTTCTGTAACAAGTAGTTATGTGTATTTGCAACCCGTGGTTAGTTTTATTTTGGTTAGTGTACTGGCTTATGTTTTTATGCAAAGCCAATACGGGCAAGATATTAACTTAATTAAAATACTATGCTGCATATTAGTAGCTGCTGGTGTTTATATAATAAGTAAACCACAAAAAAATTAAGTATTATAAACTTAAATAAAACAATCTTGAAACTTTAAACGTTGTAATACTTAGCATAATAGAATACTTTACTATTTTTACACCGTTAATCCTATACTTCTATGAGTTCATCTTTTGAAAAAGACCAAAAACGCCGACTTATCTCCTCATACTTTTCAGTAGTACTGAGCATTGCATTGGTGTTATTTTTATTGGGTTTATTGGGCATGCTGGTTTTAAATGCTAAAAAAGTATCCGACCATTTTAAAGAACAAGTGGTGGTTACTATCTACCTAAAAGAAACAGCCAAAGAAGTTGAAATTAAACAACTTGAAAAAAGTTTAGCAATGGCCGATTATGTAAAAAGCATTGAATACGTTTCAAAAGAACAAGCTGCCGAATTTTTAAAAGCTGAAAACGGTGAAGATTTTATGGATTTTGTAGGCTACAACCCATTACAAAACTCGATAGATGTACACTTAAAAGCCGATTTTGTAACTTCAGAGCACCTAGAAAAAATATCAGAAGAAGCCACCTCAAAAAACTTTGTAGACGAGGTAACCTACGATAACGATTTGGTAAACTTGATGAACGAAAACGTTAAAAAAATAAGTTTTTGGGTATTGGTTATAAGCGGTATTTTCACTCTAATTGCCGTTTTACTAATAAACAGTTCTATCCGATTAGCCGTTTACTCAAAACGCTTCACAATAAAAACCATGCAAATGGTAGGTGCCACTAAACAATTTATTCGTCGCCCGTTTGTTTGGAAAAGCATTCGTTTAGGCATTGTTGGTGCCATAATAGCCCTAATAGGTATGGCAATTGTGTTGTATTACATCAACAAAACATTCCCAGAACTTGGGCTGCTTAACACACCAATTTTAATTGTGCTGCTTTTCGCCATTGTATTTGCATTGGGCATTATAATTACATGGATAAGCACACACATTGCCACACAACGCTTTTTAAATTTAAAAACCGATGCATTGTATTATTAGGTATTGGGTTTTTGAAATTATAAATTACAGTTTCATTAACTCTATTGTTTTAAATAAAACTGTTATTTTGCATAAAACTAATCTACGAAAGAAAATCATGGGAGAACAAAAACAAAAAGAAGCTTCGAAATCAGTTTTTATATTCGGAAAGAAAAACTATAAATTCATGTTTATTGGTTTAGCGTGTATTGCATTAGGCTTTATTTTAATGTCTGGCGGTGGTAGTGACGACCCGAATGTTTTCAACCCTGAAATATTTAGTTGGAGACGCATCAGGTTAGCTCCTATGCTTGTGCTTGTAGGTTTTGGCATTCAAGTGTACGCTATTTTATTAAATCCGGATAAGAAATCTTAAGCTATTGTTTTAGCAAATTTTTCAGCCATTATTTTCACATAGTTATAGCTGTTTTTCATGGCGTCATTTAAGTCTTTGGAATAATTTAAAACAGCATCTGCGTAATTAATTCCAAAGTTGTTAATGTCACTTTCCTCTAAATCTATCATACCACAAAAAGCTGCTACTTTTATTTGTTTCGTTTTCGCAGAAGTCATCACACCCTTAATGGTTTTACCAGAAAACGTTTGAACATCCAACTTACCTTCGCCAGTAATAATCCAGTCTGCATTATCAAGTTTAGAATCAAACTGTGCTAAATTTTTAACGAGTTGGATACCCTGTTCTAATTTGCCATTTAGAAATACCTTTGAGGCAATTCCCATACCGCCTGCTGCACCAGCACCTTGTACGGATTGCGCATCTACATTAAAAACAACATTCAAGATTTTAGAAAAATCCTGAAGACCTTTGTCAAGTAATTTTACATCGGCTTCTGTTGCTCCTTTTTGTGGTCCATAAACATATGCTGCTCCTTCTTTGCCATATAACGGATTGGTAACATCGCAAGCTATTTCAAAAGACACTTCAGCAAGTTTAGGATTTACATTTGTTACATCAATCTCCGAAATGTTAGATAAATTGGCGCCAATGGGTTTTACCTCCTTACCGTTTTTATCTAAAAACCTATATCCTAATGCTGTTGCCATTCCTATACCACAATCGTTGGTGGCACTACCACCAATTCCTAAAATAATTTTTGAAGCACCCTTATTAATCGCGTCAACAATCATTTCTCCAGTCCCTAATGTTGTGGCGTTTTTACAATCAAACTGCTCCAAATTAAGCAATTTTACTCCAGACGCTTCAGCCATTTCAATAAATGCTGTTTTTGAATCTTCTGAATATAAATAGGAAGCTTTTACAGGTAGAAAGAAAGGATTGTTCACTTCAACATATATTGTTTTTCCTTTCAGATAAAAATCTACTACTTCAATAGTACCATCACCACCATCTGCCAACGGTAATTTTACAATTTCAACATTAAAGATAACAGACTTAATGCCTTCTTCAACAGCATTACAAAACGCCATGCCTGTTAACGAGTTTTTAAATTTATCGGGTGATAATACAATTTTCATGTGTCTATCTTATTTAACTTTAAGCCAATAAAAACTTAATGGTTTAAGCTTCCATGTATCTTCCTTAATATCTTTGTTAGCAAACAAATCGAACACGGTATTTGAAAGTGACTTTATGTTTTGAGAAGCAGAGCTAAAGTTATAAATTGCATAAATGGTATCGTTTTCATATACACGTTTTATCACAAACACTTTATCATTAGCTAGTTTCGCATAAGTTGCTTCTCCAAATGGATTAAACGCCTTTTGATTGGAACGAACACTTAATATTTTTTTATAAGATGAATAAATACGATTTCTTAAAGAATCTTTTTCATTTAGTTCCTTTTCTAAACTATTGAAATTAAGTTTTTCTCTATTAATTCTTCGTTTAATACCCGATTCTTCAACACCTTTATAATAATTTCTAGAGCCTACTAACGAATGAAAATAGATTCCGGGAACACCAGGAAAGGCAACCATTAAAGATTGTGTTATCATCATTTTTGCCACACGGTTGTCGTCACTTTCATTGGAATCACTTAATAAATCCAAGTAGTTACAATTTAATTCGTACGGCGATTGCGAACCATCTTCATTGTTTTTATAACCTACTTGTCCGCCATGTTTTTCTGCACGTTTAGCCAAATCCAGAATTTCACTATCTGGAATAATGCCCTGTAAAGGTCGCATTCCTAAACCATCGTGACTTGCGGTGAAATTAAAAAAACAAACCTTGTTGCTTGGCATTTGTAAAGACGATGCCCAATTGGTTAAAATGGCTACATCTTCTTTCATTACAGAATACACCAACAACGGGGCCAGTGTAAAGTTGTAAACTAAATCTGCTTCATCTTCCCCATTTCCAAAATACGATATATTCTCTTTATGAGGTACGTTGGTTTCTGTAATTAAATATAAGTTTGAAGTAAGCGTTTGAATCACTTCTTTATACAATTTTATTATAGTATGCGTTTGTTCTAAATGGATACAATTGGTGCCAATTTCCTTCCATAAAAAAGCGATGGCATCTAATCGAATAAACTTAGCGCCTTTTGCGGTATAATGCAGCAATACGTCAAGAATGGCCAAAAACACCTTAGGTGATTCAAAATTCAAATCTACTTGGTCTTCACTAAACGTGGTCCAAATATGTTTTTCTTCACCATTTTTTAATTTGAAAGGTGATAAAAGTGGCAATGCACGAGGCCTAACAACTTTTGATAAATCTATTTCGGGATTAACAGCAATAAAATAATCTTTATAATCTTCTTCTTGTGCTAAATACGACTGAAACCATTGTGATGATTTCGACATATGATTAACCACAGCATCAAACATTAAACTGCTGGTTTCTGCCAGTTCTCCAATTTCTTTCCAAGTCCCTAAATCCGGGTCTATTTCATAATAATCAGTCACCGAAAATCCATCATCACTGGTATATGGAAAACAAGGTAATATATGTGTAGAATTAATTTCGGGTAAACAATAGGTGTCTACAAATTTCTTCAAAGTTTTTAAGTGAGGAACACCTTCTTGTTGCACATTGTCACCATACGTTATTAAGATGGCGTCTTTTTCATTTAATGGCTGAACCTCATTTTTAATTTTTGATTGATATTTTTCAATTAGATTCTCTATACCCAAGTAAATTCCGTTAGCTTCATCTCCATACAGACCTTTTAATGTGTCTATTGTTTTGTTTTTATCTAATTTTTTATTCATAATTATTGGATTTCGAAATTAATAATGACTTTCTACGCAAACATTTAAATTTAAGATAACATACCAGGAAGCGCTAAACTGAACAACACAATGGCCACGAAAAACCCTGCCAATATGTACACTTCTTTTGAGAAAATATCTTTTCGTTGCACATTAAATTCTAAGTTAAAAGTTTCTCTTGGTTTGGTTTTGATAAACTCACTTACCACAAGTGCAATTACTAAGGTTAAAATGAAGCCTGTAAGGTTAAACCAAATCCAAAATATATTATCAAAATTTATTTTAATTAATATGTTGATGATGACACCTCCAATAAGTCCCGCATTCATTCCTATATGGTTAACACGTTTAATTAAAATAGCAATTACAAAAGTTGCCAAAATAGGACCATTAAATTGCGATGAAATGATATTGATTAATTCGATTACAGTGCCTTCGCTATTCCCAAATAAATAAGCCGCTCCTATACAAACTACTCCCCAAAAAATAATTGACAGTTTTGAGTATTTCATGTAAGTCTGGTCGTCTAATTTTTTAGTGCCTCTATTAAAAATATCTTCAACGGTTACGGCTCCTAACGAATTAATTGTAGAACTTAATGATGACATGGCTGCCGATAATATACCAACAATTAAAATCCCTATTAATCCATGAGGTAAATATTTGATGATAAATACCGGAATCATTAAATCTGGTTTAACACCACTTGCAGCATAAAACTCTGGGTAATGTGTTTGTGTCATGGCAGCAATTTCTGTTGAAAACTCTGGAACAACTGCTACCAACCCTCCAATAATTAGTCCCATTATACAATACACTAAAACTACTGGAAAACGCAATAATCCATTTGCCATTAATAATTTTTTAATAGTACTTTCATTTTTAGCAGAAAGTAAACGTTGCGCTTGTGTTTGATCTGTGCCGTAATATGATAAATACAAAAACAAACCACCTAAAACCATTGGCCAAAAGCCGTACTCATCTCCAGAAACACCAAGATTAGGAAAATCAATAATCTGCAATCTACCCGCATCAAAGCCAGTAAATTCCGGATGGCTCCCTAATGCTTGCCACCCATATATAAGACATATTAAAAGGCCTAAAAATAAAATTATCATTTGTATGGCATCACCCCATACAACCGCTTTCATACCACCCATATAAGAATACGCAATGGTTATCACAATTATTAAAGCAATGGTATAATGAAAACTAATATTTAAAATCGCCTGTAAAATCATGGCGATGGCAAAAACAGCGACTCCGGTAGATAACGAACGTGCTATTTGAAAAACGATGCTTAAAATTATACGTGTTGACACTGAAAATCGTCGCTCTGCAAATTCATAAACACTCACAATATTAGCTCTATACAGCGGTGGAATTATTAATACCATAATCCCAATCATCGCTAAAGGCACTGCTAACTCGAAGGTTAACCATTTCATACCACCATTTTGGGCTAACCCTACAAACGCTGGAGCTGAAATAAAACTAATGGCCGATAATTGCGTTGCCATTGTAGATAAACTTAATGGAAACCAACCCATACTTTGTCCACCTAGAAAATAATCCTTAGCATTTTTGTTTTCTTTAAAAAAGTAGCCTAAGCCTAAAAAGCCAACTAAGTATACTATAACAATTGTAAAATCTAACCAGTTCATATTGTGTTTTTAAAAGATTATTAATTATTTATCAAATCGAGGTATAAAGCGGCACTCCAAGAAAAATCGCCACCACCATAGCCTTTACTGTCTTTTTTGTATTCAGATTTTCTTGCGTCGAAATATTCGTAGAACCCTACTTTATCTAATATTTCAATGCTGTCTGATTTTATCTGTTGTGCTAAATCATTATAGCCATAATCCTGTAAGCCATAATAAAGTATCCAGTTTAAATTTATCCAAACAGGACCTCTCCAATATTTTTTAGGATTGAATTTTTCGCTGGTTGGGTCGAACGATGCCAATAAATACATAGAATCGCCTCCAAATTTTGAAGTCATGGTTTCAATTAACTCTGCAGCTTGTTCTTTCGTTGGAATTCCTGCGTATAATGGTGAAAATGAAGACGAACTTACCAATTTAATTGGCCTTTCATTTCTTAAATCGTAATGTACATAGGCTTTTAATTTCTTGTTGTACAATTTAGAATTAAAGGATGCGATACTTTTTGCATTCCAACTTTTTAATTGCTCTATTTTAGATTCATTACCACCTATTAATTGGTACAAATTAATTAATGCTTTGTTCGATTTTATTAACATCGCATTAAATAACGGGTCTTGAACTAAAAAAGGTGAATGTTCAGCAATTTTAGCGTCATCATAATTATAACTTTTCGCTATATCTATAATGTGCAAATAGTGATCGTATTCTCTTTGCGTTGGGCGTTCTTCTGGGTTTACATGCGAAGTATCTCTTCTTTCAAAAGTGTAAACCGGCGGATTCATGGTTTCAAAAATACTATCCCATAAAGGCGAATTGTCTGTGCCAGATTCCCAATTATGATAAATATAAACCAGTCCTTCATTTTTAGGGTCTCTGTTATAATAGAAATACTCGTGGTTTTTGAAAACTTTATCTATAGTTCGTTTAATGAAATTTAGAGACGCTTTTTTGTCTTTTGAAATTTCATAAATTTTTTCAATTGTAAAACCCGTTACAGGAGGTTGTGTCATCCCCGTTGATGGATATTTTTTATTTGATAATGGGTGTAAATCTGCCCTATGAAAATTTGGTCCGGGAAAATAACTATCGCTAATTTTATGGAATACAATGTGCGGAATAAATCCGTTTTCCCATTGTGCGTCTAAGAGCGTTTCTATCTCCTTTTCGGCTTTATCCATGTCATAATAAGCAAACCCGATGGCAATAAAACCCGAATCCCAAAGCCATTGATATGGATATAAATTTTTGCTAGGAACCGAATAACCGTCTCTCCAGTTATCATTTAGTATTTGTATTGCCTTACTTTTCATTTTTCAATATTGATTTTAATAAAACCTCAAGGGCATCTAAGGATAAATTTTGTTTCCCAATCGTATAATTTTCATTTACTACTTGAGCGTATTTTGATTGGTCGGTTATTAAATCGATGGTCTTATTTGATGCATTGGCTATGATTTCTGGTGAAACAGCTGCTAATCCATCCTTTTTTAATGTATGAGTATCTCCTAAATCGACTGTGTTAAATTTAAGTTGCAAAATATCTTGCACAAAAACAGGGTATTGATAGCTAATCACTATTTTTTTGGCTACCAGAGCTTCAATAAACTGGTTACCCCAACCTTCTAAAAGACTGGTGTATGTAACAATGTCGCAATTGGCATAACAATCCCATAAGGAGTATATTTTCTTAGCATTGGTTTGATGCCTTTCGTGATCCACAAATTGATTCACCCATTTAATATTAATTTGTTTTGATTGGGCATATTTCATGATTTTTTCGAAATACGGGTCGTCTTCATTTAAGCCAACCATTAAAAAAACGATGCTGCTATCGGCTTCAAAAACTTGATTGTTGTATAACTTCTTTCCAATTAATTTTTGTTTATTGGCATTTAATTCTGCAACAAAATCCAGCGCTAATTCTATACCTTTTCTTGCTACAATTCTGGTTGCCTGTAAAATGATTAAATCGTTCTTTTTAATACCGAATGACGCTCTAAAATCCTGATTATAATCGTCTACAACCCAGTTGTTATCGAACTCAAAAACGTTAGGAACAACCGTACTTTCAATCCCTCTGCGTTTAAATAATTCGTTTTTAGCAATGTTATTAATTACAACATGTTTAATTCTTGGATGAACCGGAGGAAATATAGTATTCAAATGATCTTGAACAAAAGAACAGGTTGGGTGGCTGTATTTTTCTCTTTCCCAATGAAAATCGTGATGATGACATAAACATTTCACATCAGAATTTTTTATGGCGTTTGAAAAACCTAAACCAGCAGACAAGTTCCAGCCTAAAGAAAACATATTATTAACCATTAACAGGTCAATTTTTTTGTCTTTAATGATTTCAATTAGTTTTGTTTCAATTGATTTTGCTTCCCTTTCTATTTCCTTTTTAAATTCCTCTTCGTTTTTATACGAATGAAATTTAACATAGGCATTTTCTACCACCTTATTATTAGTGGCATCATTATAATGTAATTCTTTAATAATTTCAACATTCTTTAAAACACCTGTAGATCCTGCAATGTAAAAAACGGTATGACCAAGTTTTTCAAGTACCAGTTTCCATTTATCCATTTCTAAAGAAACACCATCGGTTTCTCCTACTCTAAAGTGACAAAGTGCTATAGTAAGTTTCATGTTGTTTTGTTTTTTAATGTATTGTTTTCAATTTAAAATAAACTCACCACTTACACTTAACAGTAAGTGATGAGCTGCTATTAATCAATTTCTTGATTATATATTAGAGTATAATTAGGTTTAAAAAACCCATCACCTACACTTAGCGGTAAGTGATGAGCTCTCAAACTAAACTAAACTAAACTTATTAATGCTTAAAAAGTAAATGTTGCATTAAAAAATGCACGTCTTGGTAATATAGGACGACCAACAAAATAATCTGTAGTTGTTGATTGCGTAAAAGCTCTTGGATCTCCTTCTGACAAACCTTGACTGTCACCTAAATTGTAAATAGAGAATCCTAGTCTTAAATTTTTACTATCCTCAAAACCTATTGTATAACCAGCTCCTATTCTTAGAACTGTAAATCCATCAAGCTCCACTAAATTTGCATCATCATTAAATTGAGCTCCTCTAATATTTGCTGATGCAAAAGCATCAAACTTTTTATTATCGTAATCTAAACGCAACGTTGATAAAGTTGTAGGCTGTCTTCTTAATTGTTTTCCTACATTAGCTCCGTTAGTTACGGTACCTTCCACTAATACATTACCATCAACAGTACCTGATTGCAGTACAGTTCTTTCGTCAGATGTAAGCTCATGACCTTGATAAGTGAAATTTCCGTTGAAAGATAAATTATCAGCAAATTCCCAATCCCATGAAGCTTCCATACCAATAGTACGTGTGTTTTGAACCGTTTTAATTCCGTCAACAGTTCCTATACTTCCTCCATAATTTAACCTTTGAATAGCAACTCTATCAACAAGCGTTGTATAGTAACCAGCAAAAGTTCCAGAGAATTTACTATTTGCATATTTTAAACCAGTTTCAACTTGATAGATGTTTTCTGGTTTATAATCTCCAGCAATTACACCATTACTAATAACATTAATACTTCTAGCTAAAGGAAAGAAATACCCTTTAGATGCATTGGCGTAAGCATTCAATTTATCGTTAATTTTATAAAGCGCAGCTAATGACGCAGCAAAACCGGTAGTACTAACTTCTGCTCTTCTATAAGCACCAGTTGCATATCCAACATTTTGTAAGGCAGGAGTTAAGCCTGCGTCTGTATATACTTGTTTAGTTGCAGTAGATCCAATTTCTCTACTAGCTTTTTGATTTTCAATTCTAAAACCAACATCAATACGCCATTTATCCAGAATCATCTCATCTGTAAAATAAAATGCTGTTCTATCTTGGGTAAGAAAAGTAGCAGCTGTTTGCCCAATTCTTCTGGTCAATCCGTTTTGTGATAAAATCACGTTATTACCTCCTGCATCAGTAAACGAAAGATTTACCAATTGTGGCGCATTATTAAATGCTGATAATGTTGAAAATTGCCAGTTATTATCTTCTCCTTCAGAAGACGTTAAATAGGTTCCTGCAGTAATGTTATGTTCTACTTTATCTCCAGCTAATTTTTTAGTAACACTAAACTCTCCGGTTAAATCTGTAATAGGTCTGTTTCTATCTACATTTAAATTGTCGATAATTCTATCATTTGCTCCAAGGGCAGTACCGCCCATATAAGAAGCATTTATATTAGTAGCACCTGCATAACCATACTTAGCTAAATAATCGCTTAACGAAGCCGGCGCATTCACTGTACCATTAGCTGCTACATACAATCCAAAATCATTTACATAATCAGAAACCTTAACTTTCGATTTAATTTTCCAGTCATTTCCTAAATCATAATTAAAATCCCCCTGAACATAGAAACCTTTTGTATGTACTCCATCCCCAATTGGGCTTCGGTATTCTCCAGCAGGTGTTAAAAAACTAATATTTCTTACATGTGAAGAGTTTAATTGATAAACTGTTTTACCATCATTTCCTGTAATACGCTCTCTTGAATCTCCATCTAATGGAAGACCTAAAAGGAATTGCGCTTTATCATCAATAAATTGAGTATATAATGTAAATGACCCGTTATCAAATTTCTTTTTCAAGTTACCTCTAAATTGAAATCCTTTAGAAGGAAGTCCAAAATCTAAAGGCCCATCATCTTTACGAACCCAACCTGACAAAGCATAATACGTATTAGAATCGTCGCTTCCAACTTTACCTCCAGTATAAAACTCTGTTTTTACTCTTCCTTTATCGGCTACTTCCAGGTTTATGATATTTTCATCATTAGTATCACCCGTTTTTGAAATGTAGTTCATTACACCCGCAGTAGAACCTGCACCATATAAAATTGATGAACCACCACGCACAAACTCCACGCCTTTTACACCTTGGTCAACCTTTGCATAAACATCTCCAGCTGTAGAACTTAATCCGTAACCAGCTAAAGTTAATCCATCATATTGAATAGGCGAAAAGTCGTTTTGACCACCAGAAGGCAATCCCCTAACAAAAATGTTAGTCGCGGCTTCTCCACCACCACCATCGGCAACAATACCTGGAATGGAAGCAACAATATCTGCTTGACTATTCGCATTCAAACGTGTTAATTCTTGTGCTTTTAAAGACGAAATCGAATTTGGTGATTCCTTTTGCGATCTAAACGTAGATGTTGCAGTAAGCACCACCTCATCTAAAGCATTTCCACCTTCTTGTAAAACAATCTGTACTTTAATTGCAGATCCACTTACGTTTACAGCTTGCACTTTGGTTTCGTACCCTAAATAGGAGATTTGCAATTTTTGCGCTCCAGAAAGATTCGCTGTAAAACTAAAATTTCCATCAAAATCTGATGTAGCTCCAGAAGTACTTCCTATTAATAGGACGTTGGCTCCTGTAATCGGGACACCTGAATTGTCTTTAACGGTTCCTGATATTTCCGTTTGCGAAAATATTGCAGTAAAGCTAAACAGGCATAAAAATGTTAAAATAGTTTTTTTCATTTTATTTAGAATTAGTTAATTATTTGTCAAATTTATTCCAATATACATAAAATATATGACTTTTTTTTGTGATATTTGCATGCAAACGTTTGCGAAAACGTTTGCGATGTTATTTATTTTAACATAAAATCTAAAAACCGATGAAAAAAGGGGTTACTACATTAAAAAAATTAGCCAAAATTCTAAATGTTTCTGTATCAACCGTTTCCAGAGCTCTAAATGATCATCCTGATATAAGTACTGAAACTAAGGATAGCGTAAAAAAATTAGCGCAGTCTATGAACTACGTTCCTAATATTTTCGCAAAAGGGTTTAGAAAAAGCAAATCAAATATTTTAGGGGTCCTTGTACCCAACATCACCCACTATTTTCATAGCACTATTTTAAAGGGTATTTTAGAAGAAGCCTCACTTAGAGGCTACAGAGTTATTATTTCAGAATCTAATAACGATGTTTTAAAACAAACCGAAATGTTAAATACCCTGACTCAATTTGGTGTTGACGGCATTTTAGCCTCGCTTACAAAAATGACAAAAAATGTTGATAGTATTTTACCTGTTTTTAACAAACTACCCATAATTCTTTTTGATAAAGTCTCCAATAAAGTTCCATGTACTCAAATAATTACTAATGATGAAGAAGCTGCATTTAATGTTGTAGAGCACCTTATTAATATTGGTAAAAAAAGAATTGCGATTATAAAAGAACGGGAGTTCTCTTATAATTCTGAAAAAAGATACACGGGTTATTTAAAAGCACTAAAAGAGCACAATATAGAAGTAGACGAAAAAATTATTATTAGTGTTGATGATATTTCGCAACAGCAAGGTAAACGTATGACCAATTTATTATTAAGTCTTAAAAACAGACCAGATGCCATATTTGCCATTACTGATTATGCCGCTATTGGAGTGATTCAAACATTAAAAAAATTTAACATTAAAATACCTGAAGAAATTGCTGTTGTTGGTTTTAGTAACAATTTAAATTCAACTATTATTGAGCCTTCATTAACAACCGTAGACCAACCTGGAGAAACGCTAGGCAAAACTGCTGTTAAGTATTTAATAGAAGAAATAGAAAGTGACACAGACATCGTCATGCATAAAACCATAGAAATAAAAGGGTCACTTATAATTAGAGAATCAACATTTAAAGTAAAATAAACGCAGGTTTTGTAAATTAAAATATCGTTTTTAATACATTTGCCCCATGAATTTATTTGAAGCCATTATTTTAGCCATTATTGAAGGTATTACCGAGTTCTTGCCGGTATCTTCAACAGGACACATGATTGTGGCCTCGTCTTTTTTCGGAATTGCACACGAAGACTTTACAAAACTGTTTACCATAGTAATTCAACTTGGAACTATTATGTCGGTTATTGTATTGTATTTCAAGCGCTTTTTTCAAAGTTTAGATTTCTATTTCAAACTATTTGTTGCTTTTATTCCTGCCGTAATTTTAGGCTTGTTATTTAGCGACTCCATTGATTCTTTATTGGAAAACCCTATCACAGTGGCAGTTTCCTTAATTATCGGTGGCTTTTTACTTTTAAAAGTTGATGATTGGTTTGGTGATGAAGACGGCACAGAGATTTCATACCTCACCGCTTTAAAAATTGGATTTTTCCAATGTTTGGCTATGATTCCTGGTGTTTCAAGAAGTGGCGCAAGTATCGTTGGTGGTATGACACAAAAATTATCCCGTACGGTAGCTGCCGAGTTTTCATTTTTTTTAGCCATTCCAACCATGTTGGGCGCAACAGTTAAAAAAAGTTACGATTATTATAAAGCAGGTTTTGAGTTAACATCAGACCAAGTGAACCTTTTAATTATTGGAAATGTGGTTGGTTTTATAGTGGCTTTAATAGCTATAAAATCGTTTATAACCTATTTAAGCAAACATGGTTTTAAAATTTTCGGCTATTACAGAATTGTTGCCGGAGCTCTTATATTGTTTATTCACTTCTTCATTCAAAAATTAACTATAATTTAATGACTGTTGAAGACTATCAATCCGGTCAAGTATTATTAATTGACAAACCACTGCATTGGACCTCCTTTCAGGTAGTAAACAAACTTCGCTGGGAGATTAGGCAGGCATTCCATATTAAAAAAATAAAGGTTGGCCACGCTGGTACTTTAGACCCATTGGCTACAGGCTTATTGGTGCTTTGTACTGGGAAAATGACCAAGCAGATAGACACATTTCAAGCACAAATAAAGGAATATACCGGCACCATTGTTTTAGGAAGCACCACGCCATCTTTTGATTTGGAAACAGAAATTAATGAAACCTTCCCAACGGCCCATTTTACCAACGAATTAATACACGAAACAACGAAAGGCTTTATTGGAGAGATTCAACAGTTTCCTCCAGTGTTTTCTGCCATAAAAAAAGACGGGAAACGATTATACGAATTTGCCAGAGCTGGTGAAGAGGTAGAAATTAAACCTAGAACCGTAAACATTTCAGAATTTGAAATCACCAATATTAATACTTCGACCGCGCTCAGTACAAGTTCATTAAATGTTGATTTTAGAGTGGTTTGTAGTAAAGGCACTTACATACGCTCTTTGGCTAACGATTTTGGAAAAGCGCTACATTCTGGCGGACATTTATCGGCTTTGAGAAGGACTAAAATTGGCGACTTTCATGTAGATAACGGTGTTTCAATAAAAACTTTTATAAAAAACCTTCCTTTGGAATAATATTTCATACTATATTTATCTCACTAACTACAACATTATGAGGCAAATAAAATTTCTTCCATGTTTATTTTTGCTTTCATATTATGTTGCTATTTCTCAAGAACAAACAGATAAAAATAATGGTATATTTTATAAAATATCGTTAGCGACAACATTAACCGTTAATGAAGATTATGTTGCTTTTGATGATTCTGATGATAGCACGCTTTTTGAGCCAAGTGCACTTTTTGTAAACAACTCCATTGGTTATCAATTTGACAAGCGATCTTTAGTTGGCTTAAACCTTGAATACGATTGGCATTCTAAACAAGGGTTACATTTTTTTCCTGCTTATTTAAGCTTACAATACAATATAATCGCAGATGATGACAACTTGTTTATTCGTGGTGGTTATGGAACGCTATTAGGCATGGGAAAATCATTTGAATAGGGTAATATGTATAAACTAGGTTTAGGCTATCAAGGTATTCTAGAAAACTATAATTCATTATTAATAGGATTAGATTTTACCAGAAAACGCTTCGGCTATAGAACCCTGGAAGGTTTATCAAGTCTATCCATTTTCTTAGAATTTATGCTTTTTTAATCTTTTTACCTTACTTTGTCGTATATATTATTACCATTATAATTTTTAAAATCGTATTTGAACCTCTCAAACAAACATAAATCTCTATTAATCACGATCTTATTATCAGGAACGGTGATTCTTTCTGTTTTTAATTTAAGCATAAAAACGCAGGATGAATTGGTTACCGAAAGCTATTATGAAATGGAGCCTGAAAAAGAATTAACCCCTGAGGAAGCAAAAATACTTGAAGCTTTAGAAAAAATAAACGCCAATAAAGCAGAAACAAACAACGCATTTAACGAAGCCGATAAAACCAAACATTTTGCACAGGCATATCAGCAAATTGCACCACCTGAAGATTATGTGCCTTCATCGAGTGAAGAAAGTGATGGCGAAGGTGACGAATCAAATAGTTTAGGTGAAAACAAGCCTATAAAACCTGCGGTAAACAAAGAAGAATTATCTTCTTACAGCAAGGTAAACGATTTATTGAAACAACAACAAAATACAGGTGTTAATACTAAAAGTACGGTTAGTTTTTCGTTGGTAGATAGAAAAAAAGTATTCATACCTATACCAGTTTATTTGTGCGAAGTTGATGGGAAAATTGTTATTAATATTACGGTTAATGCCAATGGTAGTGTAATAGATGCGTACGTAAACAACTCTTCAAACTCTAAAAACGAATGTTTAATTGAACATGCTTTAGAGTATGCGAAAAGTTCTAAATTTAGTGCAGATGCTTCTAAAAAAACACAATTAGGCTCTATTACATTTAGCTTTATAGGCAAACATTAGGTTGTAATTCGCAAAGCATATTTGTTATATCATCAATAACATTTTGTCCTTTATCACCATTGTACCAATGTTGCAAATCCTCTTTAAATTCTGGTGTTAAAAACCCATACTTCATTTTGTAACGACTTACAAGACTTGTTGCTTCACTTGGTCTGGGTCCGTAGGTGTTTAAAACATCGCCGGTTTCTGCATCAATCATAATTAATTTAGGTATCGAGCGCCTTTTATTGGTTAAAAACAAATCCATAAGTTCTGGGTTTTCATCACGAAGTACAATTTTTAAATTAATATGATTATTTAATTCCGCAATTTTATTTAATACTGGCAGTACATGAGCCCCATCTCCACACCAACTTTCAATAACAACCAACCAAGTAACATTCTGTTCAAATTCACTAATTTTTTTTTGAGATTCATGTGAAATTTTCAACGTTTTATCCCATCGGTTCATACGTCTATCATTAAGCTTTGTGTAATTTGCCAAAGCTTCCGTTTCTTCATTTCCTGTTGTAGAATTTTGTTCAGATAATTGCTTTACAAGTTCTCTATAAGCTTGATAGGTAATCCCTAGTTTCAAACTATTGGATATAATTGATTTCATTTGTTTATTAATATTTATTCTTTATTGGTCAGGCGCAATTCACCATTAAGTATCTTATATGACATAAGATAATAACTATGGGTCATTGCATACTGATTTTGCATTTATTGGATTAGCACAAAATTAGTATCTGGTTATTTTAAATTAGATGATAATTGTCATACTTTTACTTTAATACTTACAAATAAAACATGATGGCTGAAAAACACAGATGTGGTTGGTGTGTTGGCGATGCTTTATACGAAGCATACCATGACCAAGAATGGGGCGTCCCGGTTTATGACGATGCCACTATTTTTGAATTTTTAATTTTAGAAACTTTTCAAGCAGGTTTAAGTTGGATTACTATTTTGCGTAAACGCGAAAATTTTAGAGCAGCTTTTGATAATTTTGATTATAAAAAAATAGCAAACTATCAGCAAGTTAAAATTGATACTTTATTGCAAGATGCTGGTATTATACGAAATAAGTTAAAAGTAAACGCTACTGTTACAAACGCTCAATTATTTATGAAAATACAAGAAGAATTTGGCAGTTTCAGTAACTATATTTGGGGTTTTGTTGATGGTAAACCTATAAAAAACAAAGTGAAAACCTATAAAGAAATTCCTCCTACTACCGCCATTAGCGATGCTTTAAGTAAAGACTTAAAAAAGCGCGGTTTTAAGTTTGTTGGCAGCACTGTAATGTATGCCCATATGCAAGCAACTGGCATGGTAAACGACCATGAAACTGACTGTTTTAGGTATGATAAAGTTTAGTAAATATTTTAATAATACTTGTAAAAATTAAATTCACTTAAAAACACTTTCTAATTTAACCTTTAAGTTTCTTATTCAAATCCGGAACAATAGTTTTTAGAGCAATATCCGTATTAATATAGTTGTCTAAATCTTTTATTGAAATGACATTAAAATCATTATCATTCAAATACTGTAGATATGCTTCAAATAATTCGGGCGGCGTATTAACCCAAGGATGCTCAATATCTGGCACACCATGAATGGTAATTACCACAATGTTTCCGTTTTTAGCTTCGTTAAAGGCTTCTATAATTTGATTTTTATTATCCGATTTCATCGCCCAACTAGGCAATAGAAAAGGATGGTCTTCTAAAGGATTGTAAGCCCTACTACCACCTGCACGAGCAAATTTATAATCTGTTTCCATTAGGATTTGGAGCGCAGACGCATTTAAATCGTAAGCAGGATATGCGAAAGACGTTGGTTTTGAAATACCGATAGAATCGCATTTAATTTCAATAGCTTGTACTTGTTCTTTATATTCTTGATTTGTGATTTTATTTATTTTAGCATGAGAAAGTGTATGGTTTCCCACTTCAAACCCCATATCTGAGAGTCCTTTAACCTGACTCCAAGTCATATATTTTGTGCTGTCCTTATAATTTGGAGGGAATTCACACATAAAAAAAGTAGCATTGAAATTATATTTTTTCAGCAATGGCGCTACAAAAGTATAATGGCTAACACAGCCATCATCAAAAGTAAGCACAACCAATTTATCTGGTATTGCTTTTTTTAAAATTTGAGAATACCCAAAAAAGGAAACAAAAATTAATTGTATAAGGATGAAACGTTTTCTCATAATTTTCAAAATAATCTTTAAACTATTTCAAGATAATCATTTTTAAAACCACTACATTAAATATTTCAAAAAGACTTCTCTAGATATCTCCTCAGCGCCTAAACTTTCTAAATGATTGGTATAAACTTGGCAATCTATAAGTTTGTAGTTATTATTTTGAATAAAGGTGATAAATGCAATTTTACTGGCATTGCTTTTTTTACTAAACATACTTTCGCCACAAAACACACCATTTTCTAAATCTACACCATACAAACCACCAACTAATTCATCATGCTCCCAAACCTCAACAGATTTTGCATAACCTAAATCATGAAGTTTTATGTAAGCCTCAATCATGTCGTTAGTAATCCAAGTTCCGGGTTGTCCGGCTCGTTTCATTTTAGAACATTGTGTAATTACTGCTCTAAAATCTTTATTTACAGTAACAACATAGTCTTTATTCTTTAATACTTGTTTCATACTTTTTGAAACTTTCAGTTTTTTTGGGAAGAGTACGAAACGAGGATTTGGAGACCACCATAAAATAGGTTCTCCCTCACTAAACCATGGAAAAACACCCTGTTTATAAGCATGCAATAAACGTGCTACCGATAAATCGCCACCAATAGCCAACAAACCATCTTCAGTGGTCTTGGCAACATCTGGAAATTTTATGTCTTGGGTTAATAGTTCCATAAACAATTTAAAATACCGTAAAAATAAAAAACCTCAACATTTTTATAGAATATTGAGGCTGTATTAATTTGACCCTACCGTCTTTTGATTCTATGGAATCAAAATCCACCTTCCCTTAAAAATGGAAGGAATCAATGGGTTTTAAAACGGTAAATCGTCGTGATCATCTTCATTTAAATCACCTGCTGGCTCAAAAGCATCCATAGGTGGTACTGGTGGCAAATTACCATCAGAACTTGCTGCTTGTAAAGCCTCAATTCTCCAACCTTGAATTGAGTTGAAATATTTGGTTTCCCCTTGTGGGTTTACCCATTCGCGTCCACGTAAATTAATGCTGATTTTTACTTGCTGACCTTCTTTATAGTTATTAAGTAAATCGCATTTATCTTGAACAAACTCCACCATAATGTGTTGTGGATACTGTTCTTCCGTAGTTACTACAATTTCTCTTTTTCTAAAACCATTACCTCCAAAAGATTGGGTTTCGCCTACCATTTTAATTCTTCCTTGAACTTCCATTTAATCTGTATTTATTCTTATTATTTATTCTCTATCTATACTGCCTAAAAATTAAGACAACAATATTTTCCAAGCACTTTCAACATCTCCAAAACTTAAATAATTACGTGCTAGCTTATGTTTTTGCCTGTGGGTTGATGTTTTAATTTTCGGATACCTTTCACTTATATCTTTAATAAAAGCATCAACATCGGTTTGGGTTGGTAAGACCTCTACGTTGCCCAACATACCTAAATCGTTTCCCGTTAGCACCATACTATTCTTAACGTCTTCAGGAAAATTATCAACCCCAATACCTAATGTGGTTAAAGGTTTTGGTATTTCAAAAAAACCTTTTTTGGCACGACTGTAATAACTTCCTCCTGCTCTGGCAACCAAATCTAATTTTACTTGGTTTATAGAGCCGTCTTTATCAAGAACATCTTCGTCTATATGAAGCTTTACTACTTCACAAATAATTAAATTTCCTGCACCACCCTCAGTTCCTAATTCTATAATATCATTCACCTTACACTCTATTTGGACAGGCGACTCAGCCACACGAAATGGTTTCACTAAATCAGATTTCAACATAGTAAACCCTGACTTTTCAAACTCATTGACTCCCTCGGGATATTCGGTACTACTTAACGATGTTTGATGAACCATATCAAAACTCACCACATTTATAACCACTTCTCTTGTCTCCAACACATTTTTAAGTGTATGTTTAACAGTATTATCTTTTACACGACGTGAAGGCGAAAAAATTAATATGGGTGGATTCGCACTAAATACATTAAAAAAACTAAATGGCGATAAATTAGCATGCCCATTAACATCAACAGTACTTGCAAAAGCTATAGGTCTTGGTGCCACAGCACTTAACAAGTAACTATGTAATTTACTGGTTGATAGTGTTTTTGGATCTATTGAAAGCATTAAACTTTTTTAATTTCAACAAAACTAACAATTTATTTTCATTAATAACTTAACAAAATATTTATGTTAGTTTCGCTTAGTCATTAATATTGAATTTTAACTATCTAAGCAAATGTAACTAATCTAATGTATAACAAAAAACCATTTTACTAACAACTTGGACAATAATATTAACAGATTTACATTATATTACCAGTTATTTAATAGAGAATGATTTTTACAAAATATAGCAACACATTACGTTGGGTAATAATAGTAGCATCGTTTGCTATTGTATCACTTATTTTATGGAAAACCTATGAGTTTTTTCAGCATTTCAAAGAAGAAGAGCGTACCAAGATGGAAAATTGGTCGTTTGCTCAAACCGATTTTATAAACTTTGAAACCAATGCCAATTTAGATTTAACCCTTAAAATACTTAACAGTAATAAAACTACACCCATGTTGGTTATTAATGAGGATGGTAGCTTAGGCAGTTACAACAATATAAACGACTCCAAAATATCTGACACTTTATACCTTAAAAAACTAATAGTACGGTTCGAAGAAGAGAACAAACCCATTCCCGTAAAATTAGGAGATAGCATTGTCGGCACTATTTACTACGGAAATTCCGAATTATTAAACAAACTAAAATACTATCCGCTGGCTTTATTGCTTATTGTGTTTCTTTTTGGCGCGGTTATTTTCTTTTTTTACAGAAGCAATAAGAATGCCACCCAAAACAAACTATGGTCTGGGATGGCCAAAGAAACGGCACACCAGATAGGCACGCCTTTATCGTCTTTAATTGGTTGGACCGAAATTTTAAAATCTGAAAATACTAACCCCGATTATATTGTTGAAATTGAAAAAGATATAGACAGGCTACAAACCATTACCGAGCGCTTTAGTAAAATAGGATCTGTACCTACTTTAGAGGTTGCCGACATTGTTAAAGAAACTATTGATTCTTACGATTATTTAAAAGCCCGATCTTCAAACCTTATTGAATTTGATATCAAGATCCCAGATGGTGAAATTCAAGTAAATCTAAACAAACAACTATACAGTTGGTGTATAGAAAACCTAGTTAAAAACGCCATTGATGCTATGAAAGGTCGCGGCAAAATTTCTTTAGAAATTTCTCAATTAGAAAACACCATCATGGTAACCGTTACCGATACAGGCAAAGGCCTATCTAAAAAAGATTTTAATAAAATATTCGAGCCTGGATTTACTACTAAAAAACGTGGCTGGGGGTTGGGTCTATCACTAACAAGGCGCATTATTGAAGATTTTCATGATGGCAAAATAAAGGTTTTGCAATCTGAAAAAGATAAAGGAACCACGTTTAAAATAACACTTAAACGTGCATAAACTATAAATTATGGTCGAAAAATTTATTTTTATAAAGGAAGTTGATTTAAATAATAACTGCCCCATTTGTTACAATAACGATGGTTTATATTTAACAATTAAACAAAAAACCATAGAAACCAGTTTTTATAAAGCCATTACTCCTGAAATTAAATATGATATGGCTTGTAAAACGTGCAAGAGCACTATTTATCCTGTAAATTGGACCGATGATATTGAGCTTGTTTTTGAATATCACAAAAAGGCTGCTATCCCCAGAAAGCCTTCAACACACCTAAAAAAAGCATCATGGTTGGCTATTTTTTCGGGCATAATCATAACCATTTGTGTCGTGGCTATTCTTGTTTATACCAACCTATAATTGCGCTTTAATACTATTTGCAACTTCTTGAAATTCTTCTGGAGATAATTTGGTTTTTTGAATAAAACGTGCATCTTCCATAGTATGTAACGGAATTAAATGTACATGGGCATGAGGCACTTCCAGCCCAATAACGGTAACACCTACGCGTTTGCATGGTATGGCTTTTTCAATGGCTTTAGCAACCCGTCTTGAAAACTGCATTAATCCTGTATATGAAGCTTCGTCTAAATCGAAAATTTTATCGACTTCCTTTTTAGGAATGCACAACGTATGCCCTTTTGCATTGGGGTTTACATCTAAAAACGCTAAAAAGTCATCAGTTTCTGCTATTTTATAACAAGGAATTTCTCCGTTAACTATTTTGGTGAAAATTGAAGCCATATTGTTGAAAATTAATGTAAACAGTTGTAAATATAAAAAGATTCCTAATTTAATTAACTAGGAATCTTTTATAAATGTTTTTTTGGAATTATCTGGAAATTTCGATAATATCAAATTTCATTATGCCATTAGGCACTTGTATTTCGGCAACATCTCCAACCGATTTTCCTAACAAGCCTTTACCTATTGGTGAATTTACCGATATTTTACCCGAAGCTAAATCCGCTTCACCATCGGCAACCAATGTATAGTTCATTTCCATACCGTTGGTTTGGTTCTTTATTTTCACTTTAGATAATACCAATATTTTAGAATTATCTAATTGCGACTCATCAATAATACGTGCTCCTGCCAACGCATCTTCTAATTTAGAAATACGCATTTCCAACATGCCTTGTGCTTCTTTGGCGGCATCATACTCAGCATTTTCACTTAAATCGCCTTTATCTCTAGCTTCAGCAATGGCTCTAGATGCCTTTACACGTTCCACATCTTTTAATTGCTTTAGCTCGTCTCTTAATTTTTTTAACCCTTCTGGTGTATAGTATGATACTTTACTCATAACTTCATCGTTTTATTAATAATAAAATGCTGAACGAGTTCAGCATAAAAAAAATCTCGTTCAAACGAGATTATACACAAATATACAAAATATTTAGCTCATTTTGCTTAATGTTGTAAACTGAAAATTATATTATACTTAAATATGAAGCCCTTTTTATATGTAACCTGTTTTGTTTTATTGGCCACTTGTAGTGCCGATAACATGATTACTAAAAATCCTTATTTACCAAACTACCAATTTAATACTGGCAGTTTAATCAATACCAATTTACCAGAATTTAGCCAATTAAAATTTCCAGGAAATTTTGTGATTCTAAACAGTCCTTATGGCATAAACGGAGTTGTGCTATATTATGCAGGTGGTACTAATTATAATGCTTTTGAGATAACAGACCCAAACCACCAAATAAGCACCTGTTCAAAACTAAGTGTTGCAGGCATTATTGCGACGTGCAATTGCGATGATGGTAATTCGTATGATATTTTAAATGGCATTAAAAGAGAAGGCACCACAGGTTCTTACACCTTAATTCGGTACAGGGTTGAAGTTTCAGGTTCCATTATTAGAGTTTATAACAACTAAAAAAGCGACCCTTAAAGAGCCGCTTTTTCCAAATCAAATTTTGAGGCAAAAATTAAAATTTTAAAGTAACACCTACTAAAAAGTTTGTGGTTGCTTGCGGATAATAACCAGCACCTTCAATAGTTATTGTTGCATTTGGATCTGACCACGTATCATCATACGTGTAATAATATCCATTAGATATATATTTCTCTCCAAAAATATTATTTACCAATCCTGAAAATAAAATGGATTTGAATATTGAATTAGGTTTCAACTCGTAAGTAATATTGAAATCATTCACAAAATAACTTTCTAATTTTGAAGCGTCAGAATCTGAATTCCCCATAAACTGTTCCCCTACATATTTACTTAAAAAAGACATCTGGAAATTATTTGCTGGCTGAAACACTAAAGCATTTGCAGCAACAAGTTCGGGTGAAAACGAAATATTGGTTTTTCCCAAATTCACCAAATCTCCATCTTTTGAAATAACAGTTTCTTTATTTTTATTCGAACTTATAGTAACATTTGGCTGAACGGCAAACTGCTTAGATACTTGAATAGCCGCATCAACTTCTAAACCTAAACGGTAACTTGCACCACTATTTTCTCGAATAGGCGCTCCCACATCATCAATAGCTCCTGTTAAAGTTAACTGCTCATTATACAGCATATAGTATGTATTGGCACTCACTCTAAAAGATTTATTAGTATGTCTCCAACCCAACTCGAAGTCGTTTAATTGCTCTGGTTTAATCTCTGGGTTGTTTTCAAAATCATTACGACTTGGTTCGCGATTTGCTCTGGCATACGAAAAATACACATTGTTATTTGTATTAAATTCGTAAGTTACTCCTGCTTTTGGGTTGAAAAAATTAAAAGTCTCGTCTACTAACAAACTCACTCTATCGGAGGTTAAACCCGATGTTTTATAATCTACAACACGCGTTTGTAAATCACCATACAAACTCACCTTATCATTTAACCTATAAGTCGCTTTAATAAATGAGCTGAAGTCTTTCTTATCTCCTTTACCATCATAATAATGGTCGCCAAATTCAGAATTACTAGCGTAACGCGCCCAAATAATTTCACCAAAATGTTTTCCAACATAACTACTATAAGACATACCAAAAGACATATCTAAATCTTCGTTTTTGTAATTAGCACTTCCATTAACCACATAAAAATCGTTATCTAACCAACGTCTACGAATTAAATCGGTGCTATTAATGGTTTCTCCGCCCATGGTAATTTCTTCTAAATCATAATCGGCAAAGTCTTCATCTACTTTGTATTGCTCAAAATACCCACGACCATATGTATAATTTAATCCTAAATTAGTTGACCAATTACTATTAAAGCGCTCGTTCCAATGCAATTGGTAATGGTCTTGTTTATAGTTATCAACCTCATTTTCATAAGTATAATAATTATACCTTCTGTCTGAATTTCTAAGATTTTCAGCTTCAGCATCTGATAGATAATTTTCTAAAATATAAGCTTCAATACCTGCTGCATCGCCATTAATTCTAGCCAAAGGTGTTCCGTACCAAGCTTGATATGTTAGTTCGTGCCCACCAAACACTAAAGCTTTTATTAAGGTATTATCATCTTTATAAACACCTTGAAGGAAATAGGATTTTAAATCGGAAGACGCTCTATCAATATAGCCATCAGAATTAATTTGCGATAAGCGCCCTGACAATTCAAAATGATTATTGATTAATCCTGTACTGAATTTAACATTATGCTTTCTCGTATTATAACTACCAAAAGCATTTGAAATTTCAGCATTCGGTTCATACGAAACAGCATCGGTTAAGATGTTGATACTTGCTCCAAAAGCACTCGAACCGTTGGTAGATGTACCAACACCACGTTGCAGTTGTAAACTTTCAACCGAAGATGAAAAATCGGGTAAATCTACCCAATACGAACCCAACGACTCACTATCGTTATACGGAATACCGTTGATAGTCACATTGGTTGATTGCCCACTAACACCACGAACACGAATACTTGTGTAGCCCACACCTGCACCAGCATCGGAGGTTGTTACAACGGATGGTAAATAATTTAACAAAATTGGTAAATCTTGACCTAAATTACGTTTTTCTAAATCTTTTTTGGTAATGTTTGAATGTGTAATAGGTGATGTAGCATTTACACGAACGGCATTCACCAAAACTTCATCTAGCTTTTGGGTTTTAGTTGAATCTTGTTGAACTTGATTGTTTTGTGCGTTTGCACTGACTGATAACACCAATAGTGTTAAAAAAAGAAATAAATTTTTCATATCGATTAAATAATAATCGAATAAAAAGAGGTAATTATTCTTTATGGTTTATAATTATTGTTTTATTGAATTTGCAAAGCATTACCACGTTCGTAATACATTGAAGTTTCAATTTAAATCCCTAAACAGCATTACCTGTTCTAGGTTCATTGGGTATGATCTCAGCCAAATGGATTTCCGATTTTTGATTTACGCTTTTTGATTTTTTGAATGTTTCATTCATCAATCGTTAATCGTTAATCTTCAATCATCAATCAATCGAGCACCCCTTTATGAGAACGCTGCAAAGATAGTAACAATTGATAATTGACAATTGACAATTGATAATTATTTTTAATCAATGTCTGGTTTTTGTCTATTTGCTTTTTTATCAGATAGTTTGCGCTTGCTCTTTAACCGTTTTTTAATAACAGCTCTTGGTATTTTTGTTGGGATTCGTTTTTTGGGAATGGTTAATCCGCTTTCAATGATTTCAAAAAAACGCTTTATTACGAGTTCTTTGTTTTTATGCTGACTTCTACTTTCATCGCATTGAAGCACTAAAACACCTTCTGTGGTTAATCTGTTTTGAAGTTTATTAATTAGTCGCTCTTTTAGCACATCACTAAAAACCAAAGATTCCAATAAATTAAAAATAAGTTCAACCTTAGAAGATACTTTATTTACATGTTGCCCACCAGCACCCGAACTTCTAACAGCTTTAAAAGTCAATTCTCGATACAGGGCATCTTTATCAAACATTATTAAACTTGATGTGCAGGTTTCAATAAATCGTTAACTATTTTTACAGGGTTGAAGGTTAATAGTGGAATTTCAACAAAAATAGAATTCCAATGTGCCATACTGCCGTTCCATAATCCGGGTCGCTCTAATGCTTTGATATCGGTACCGTTTTGCGATTTAATAGTTATAAAAGCAGCGTTTGTGTCAATATATTTTGTTAAATCGAATTTATTTCCTTTATAATCTTTTACTGCACAAACCAAATCGGTTGGGTTGAAATGGGTTGCATTATCCACAATATTTCTTTGCGATTGGTTTTCAATATCAATTTGAGCAAACTCGACAATTTGTAGTGAAATAACGCCATTTTCATCCTTTACCCAAAATGGACCGCCACCAGGTTCTCCTTCATTTTTAACCATACCACAAACTCTAATTGGTCTGTTTAGTTTGTTGTGTAAATAGGCTCTTTTTTCTTTTAAAGTGAAGTTTTGGTAAGCGTCTTCAATTTCTACGTTGATACGATTAATCACAAATAACTCGATATTATTTACCTCATCTTCCGATATTTCGTTATCATCTAAATTATTCAAATATTTAAAAGCTTGTTTTTGTATTTGTAACAAGATTCCAGCCAACATTTTTTTATAGTTTGAAATCTCAATATTTTGTTCTAACACAACAATATTATCGATATTTTTTATAAAAATAAGATCGAAATCGAGTGCATTAAGATTTTCTATTAAAGCGCCGTGACCCGATGGTCGGAACAGTAATTCATTATCTTCTGTTCTATAAAGTTCATCTTTTGATGTGATAGCAATAGTATCTGTAGATTTACTTTGGCATGAAAAAGACACATCAAACTGCGTGTTATTTTCTTTTTCAAGTTTATCTTTTATAAGATTCAATTCATCCTGAAACATGGTTTTGTGCGCATCAGAAATGGTAAAGTGTAAAGAGGTGACATTTCCTGAAGTCACGTACATGGTTGCTTCCAATAAATGCTCTTGAAATGCAGTTGAAACGTGATTTTCGTATTTATGAAACGGCAACAACCCTTTTGGAAAAAAACTATAGTTTAACCGATTGGCATGTAACATGGTTTGAACAAACAAAATATATTGTTCGCCTAATGGCAAACTATCAACATTAGGGTTTGTTTGCTCCATTTTCTTCTTAACTATTTCATAATAAGGAAAGTTTTCTAAGCCTTTTATAAATGTCGAAATGTCTTTGTTTTTTTCTTGTTCTTGATAAGATTCAAAACTTTCTTCGTTTGGTTTAAATTCATTTAAAAACTGAAACAAAAATTTAAACATACGCGTTGCTGCACCCGAAGCTGGCACAAATTTCACCATAGATAATTCGCTGCGTTTGCTTTCAAAAAAATCGATAGAACTCTGTTGTTGCTCATCATTTTTTCTTAAAACACCGTTACCAATTGTTGCAGCATCTACAAGATTTGAATAACTCATTCCAGATTTAATACGTTCTATTTGAGCATTCACTTTTTCAACCGTTAACCCGTGATTTTTTATTTGCTGAATATCTTGTTCTGTAAACATTACTCGCTTTTCTTTAATAATTCATCAATATATTTAACTGCTGTTTCTAGCCGTTCTTTTTTATCGCCTTTTAGTATTACGTATGGTCTTTTATTTAGAATTAACGCATTTTCAAACGCTTTAAACATGGCTTCTCTTTCTTCTGGCTTATCCCTTAAATCGTCAACTTCCCAAGGGGTGTCAATATAAGTCAAAAAATACAAATCGTATGTGTTTTCTAAAGCATATTTTTCAAGAATTGGGTCGCAATAGCCTAAATAATACGCCTCGGAATATACTTTGGTTTCAAGTAAATCGGTATCGCAAATTAGAACAGTATCAGTTTTTTGGGCTAATTTGTTTTCTAATTTAATTTGTCCTTTAGCAATAGGTAATAAATCATCAGGTTCACAGGTTTTACGTTCGTTATTCCATTTATTTTGAAGATACTCACGCGCATATTCTGGCACCCAAACCGAATTGTAATATCTTGCCAATTGTCCTGAAAGAGTGGTTTTTCCGGTAGATTCTGGTCCGAATAACACTACTTTTATGCAGTTTGAAGGTTGTTGTTTATACTTTTCTTCCATAAAAAATAAGCCTGTACAGCCAAAATTGTAAATATAAGGTATTGAAACGACAGCATCCCCAAACCTCTATAGGCATAAAGCGGAATGGTTACGATATCAGCTATAATCCAAAGTGTCCAATTTTCGATTTTCTTTTTAGCCATGTACCACATAGCCGTAAAAAACATACCTGAAGTAAACATATCAACATAATTTGACATCGTTATTTCATCTCCAAAAATCCTATAAACGATATATGTGAATGCTATTGTTAAAAGAAATAAGCCAAAGCCAATTATTTTTTCATTAGTGTTTGTTCTAGAAATTTTAACCACTTTTTGATTGTTTTTGGTTCTAGACCAATTCCACCAACCGTAAATACTCATTATCGAAAAATAAAAATTTATCATCATATCACCATATAGCTTGTCATTTAACAAAAGATAAACTGAAATGATTGTCGCTATTAATCCCGTAGGATACACTAAAATGTTTTCTTTTTTAGCATACCAAACACTTGCAATGCCGGTTACTAAAACAATCGCTTCTAAAATAACTACAAAAGTATCTTTATCTTTATAAGTGTTTAAGAAAAAATCAAAAAACTGATCCATTATTGTATCTATCCGATTTTACTATTTTCATGTTATTACGACCCTAAATATACTGTCTTTTCTCTCAAGATATAAATATACGTTTCTTCCCGAACAACTAATCAATGTTGCTGCAACTATAGCTTTCAAAGTCACACCTATTAAAACCTTTGTTTTCAACATATTACACTATACTAACAGACTATAACAGGATAGTGCAGGATAGCCTCTTTAAATGTAAATTCTAAATTTGTTTATAAGCAATCAACTAAAACAACCAAACTAAACCATTTTTATGACAAAAAAACTACTTAATATTATGAAAACAAAAAGAAGCTTAAAGGCATATTTAAAAAATAGCCTACTTGTTCTAGCTTTTATACTGGCAGTAACGCCTGTTATAGCCCAAAAGCAAATGGAAAACTTAGATCGTGGCGTATTGGCCGTACGTACTGGTTCCAATCAAGTATTGGTAAGTTGGCGTATTTTTGGCACAGAATTTACAAATGCATCTTATAACGTTTACAGAGGCACAACACTATTAAATACAACACCTATAACCGGAGCAAGTAATTACGTAGATAATACATCTACTAATGCCACTTATAGTGTATCTGCCATAATTGATGGCATTGAGCAAGAAGTTTCTCAACCCATAAATGTTTGGAATAAAATATACAAAAAAATACCTATAACTGCTCCTGCTGGAGGAACAACCCCAGACAATGTAAGCTACACCTATGAAGCCAATGATGCTTCTGTTGGCGATTTAGATGGCGATGGCGAATATGAA
Source organism: Mariniflexile soesokkakense (assembly GCF_039650365.1). Lineage (NCBI taxonomy): Bacteria > Pseudomonadati > Bacteroidota > Flavobacteriia > Flavobacteriales > Flavobacteriaceae > Mariniflexile > Mariniflexile soesokkakense. The sequence goes on from NZ_JAZHYP010000002.1 coordinate 624,141, forward strand.
ATAATTTTAAAATGGTACCCTACAAATTCTAAAGACAATGCACAAAGTGGCTATACAGGGAATACTATTTTACAAGCATTAAAAATGGATGGTACCGTTTTTTGGACTATTGATTTAGGAAAAAACATCCGTTCTGGCGCACATTACACACAATTTATGGTGTACGACTTAGATGGTGATGGAAAAGCTGAAATAGCATGTAAAACGGCCGATGGAACCGTTGATGGTGTTGGAACCGTTTTAGGCGATGCCAATGCAGATTACCGAACTTCAAACGGCTATATTTTAACTGGTCCAGAATATCTGAGTCTTTTTAATGGTGAAACAGGAGCTTTTATTACCACACAAAACTACATTCCTGCTAGAGGTTCCGTTTCTAGTTGGGGTGATAATTATGGTAATAGAGTCGACCGGTTTTTAGCATGTGTAGCTTATCTTGATGGCGCTAGACCTAGCTTAGTTTTCTGTAGAGGCTATTACACACGTACGGTATTAGCAGCTTATGATTATAGAGATGGACAATTAACAAATCGTTGGGTATTTGACTCTAATAATAGCGGCAACGGTGCCTATGCAGGACAAGGCAATCACAATCTTTCGGTAGGTGATTTAGATGGCGATGGAAAAGATGAAATTCAATATGGGTCTTGTGCAATAGATGATAATGGCACTGGATTATATACTACTGGCTTTGGGCATGGTGATGCTGCTCATTTAGGTGATTTTGACCCTAATAAAGAAGGTTTAGAATATTTTATGGTGCACGAAGAAGCTAATAGGCCCGAAGTGCCACAAATAGATTTTAGAAACCCTAAAACAGGTCAAGTATTTTGGAGTGTGCCAGGAAGTGGAGATATTGGTAGAGGTGTTACTGCCGACATTGACCCTAACCATCTTGGAGCAGAAAGTTGGGCCTCAAATGGATCGGGAATACATAATGTTAACGGAGATGTGATTTCAACAACATACCCAACAACTGCAGGTAATGGAACTACTTATAATATGCTTGCCTGGTACGATGGCGACTTATTAAGGGAGCTAGTAGACAGAACGGTTATTACCAAATGGAATGCAGCTAAGGGAGGCACAGACAGAATTTTAACAGCTTATAATTATGATAATGTTTCCATTTCAGACAACAATGGGTCAAAATCAAGTCCATGTTTAATTGCAGATATATTAGGTGATTGGAGAGAAGAAATTATTTGGAGAAAATTTGACAATACAGAACTTGTTATTTTTTCAACACCTAACCCCACAACCGAACGTATTTTTACCTTAATGCACGACCCTGTTTATCGCACCAGTATTGCATGGCAAAATGTGGCATACAACCAACCAGCACATACTGGTTTTTATTTAGGCGTTGGCATGCAAACACCTGCTTCTCCTAATATTTATTTAGCTAATGGAGGCACCCTTTCTGTTAAAGATAGTGGTATAAAAAACAGTTCGTCAATAAAAATATATCCAAATCCAACCACTGATGAATTATATATTTCTGGAGTCCATAGTGGCACTATTGAAGTGTATGATACCATGGGTAAATTTTTAGTCAAAAAAAATGCCAATGCTACTAAAAGGTTAGACTTAAGTAATTATCCTAAAGGATTGTATTTAATAAAAATAACACAGGAAACTGAAGTTAATGTATTTAAAGCTATTTTAAAATAATTTTTTAACTAAACCACAAACGTCATTATTTTGAATGAAAAACAGTTAGTAGTTAAATTTCCAAATATTAAAACCTCAAAAAGAGATTGTTTTTCCTATTTGAAAATAATCCTTTTTGGCTTGGTCTTTACATTAGCATTTATGCCTGTATCAGCCCAAAAACAAATGGAAGATTTAGATAGAAGTGTATTGGCTGTTAGGAAAAACAGTAACGAGGTTTTAGTAAGTTGGCGAATTTTTGCTTCTGAGTTTGAAAATGCTTCATACAATGTATATCGAGGTAAAATCTTATTGAATAAAACACCAATCACAGGTGCTAGTAACTATACAGATTCCATAGTCTCAAACGAAACATATAGTGTATCGGCAATTATAAATGGAAAAGAACAAAAACCGTCAAAACCAACAGACGTTTGGAATAATATCTATAAAACAATTCCTGTTTCAGCTCCTGAAGGCGGAACAACTCCTGATGGCAGAGATTTTATTTATGAAGCCAATGATGCTTCTGTTGGCGATTTAGATGGTGATGGCGAATATGAATTGATTTTGAAATGGATGCCTTCAAATTCACACGATAATTCACATAGAGGTTATACAGGTAACACCATCCTGCAAGGGATAAAATTGGATGGCACTGTGCTATGGACTATAGATTTAGGTAGAAACATTCGTTCGGGGGCACACTATACACAGTTCTTAGTTTATGATTTAGATGGTGATGGGAAAGCAGAAATAGCATGCAAAACTGCCGATGGCACTGTTGATGGAGCAGGAACTATTTTAGGTGATGTTACAGCAGACTACAGAGCTCCGAATGGTTATATTTTATCAGGCCCCGAATATTTGAGTCTTTTTAATGGTAAAACTGGCGCTTTTATAGATACACAAAATTACATTCCAGCCAGAGGAAATGTGTCTGATTGGGGTGATAGTTATGGAAATAGAGTGGATCGATTTTTAGCTTGTGTGGCTTATCTTGATGGCAAACACCCTAGTTTAGTATTTGCCAGAGGTTATTACACACGTGCCGTACTGGCTGCTTTTGATTATAGAAATGGAAAATTAACAAATCGATGGATATTTGACACAAACGATGGAGGTGGCAAAGAAGCGGTTTATGGACAAGGTAACCATAGTATAACTGTAGGTGATGTAGATGGTGATGGAAAAGACGAAATTCAATACGGTTCTGCGGCCATAGATGATGATGGCACTGTTTTATACTCCACAGGTTTTGGTCATGGAGATGCTAGCCATTTAGGTGATTTTGATCCTAATAGAGAAGGTTTGGAATATTTTATGGTACATGAAGTGGCTAATGGAACTACTATTCCAGCTATAGATTTTAGAGATCCAAAAACAGGTAATGTTATTTGGAGTGTTACTGGAAGTGGAGATATAGGCAGAGGTGTTACAGCCGATGTAGACCCTAACCATATTGGCACTGAAAGTTGGGCATCTAACGGCTCTGGAGTACATAACGTTAAAGGCGAAGTTATCTCTACAACATACCCTTCAACGGGTACAAGAGGCGCCAGTTTTAATATGTTTGGATGGTGGGATGGCGATTTACTACGAGAAATAGTAGATAAAACAGTGATTGCAAAATGGAATCCCGAAACTAAAAGTTCTGATATTCTTCTAAAAGCTTATGATTACGATGGCATGAGCTTAAAAAGTAATAATGGCACAAAATCAAACCCCTGTTTAATTGCCGATATTTTGGGAGATTGGAGAGAAGAAATTATCTGGCGAAATTCAGAAAACACCGAATTGGTAATATTTTCAACGCCACATAGTACCTCAGAGCGCATATTTACCTTAATGCACGATCCTTTATACCGCACCAGTATCGCTTGGCAAAATGTAGCATATAACCAACCCGCTCATACTGGTTTTTATTTAGGACATGGTATGAAAAAACCTAAAACTCCCAATATTTATTTAGCAAAAAAGACAACAAGCTTTAAGCCAAAAAAGTAGTGTCATTACAAATAGCATTAGAGTATGTCAATAAAATTCTGGTTTGCCTTATTTTCAATGGTTGTGCTCTTTCAATGTGCCAATCAACCTGAAAAAATAAATCTTAAAGGAAATTGGGCCTATAAATTAGACCCAACCAATATAGGCGTAAAAGAAAATTGGCAAGCTCTTAAGTTTGAAGATAGTATTCAATTACCATCTTCTTTAAGAGACCAAGGTATTGGCAACAACCCTACATTAATTACAGAATGGACGGGAAGTATTTACGATAGTACATGGTATTTCAATCCTGCCATGGAAAAATACAGAAAAAAAGATAGTTTAAAATTTCCGTTTTGGTTAACCCCAAACAAACATTATGTGGGGGCTGCATGGTATCAAAAAGAAATTATTATACCTGAAAACTGGACAAATAAAACCATCTCTTTAGAACTGGAAAGACCTCATTGGCAAACTCAAGTTTGGATAGATACTATGTATGCTGGGACACAAAACAGTCTATCCGTTCCGCACAGTTTTACAATTCAGAAGAATATAAAACCAGGAAAACATACTTTAACCATTCGTGTAGACAATGCTATTAGAGATTTAGATGTTGGCATAAATTCGCATAGTATTTCAGACCATACACAAGGCAACTGGAATGGTATTATTGGTGAAATAATGTTATTTCAAAAAAAAGAATATAATATTAATCAAGTTAAAATAACGCCAAATATTTCGGCTAAAAATATTGAAATCAAAATAATTCTGAATAAAAAAGCAACGCAAAAGCTAGAAGTTGACATTAAAATAAATGGACTAAACCATGAGCACCATTTAAACCCTTTATCGTTTAAATTCAATAATGACTCTAGCGAATTAGTTGCAGAAATTCCAATGGGTGACAATTTTAAAACATGGAATGAATTTACACCAAACATATACCAAATAGAAACTGTTTTAAAAACCAATGAAGATATTCTAGACGCTAAAAAAGAAGTTTTTGGAATGCGGGAATTCACCATTGAAGACAAACATTTTAAAATAAACAACATCCCCATTTCTTTAAGAGGAACTACAGAATGCAGTGTTTTTCCATTAACTGGATATCCCCCAACAGACGAAGCTTCTTGGGAGCGCATTTATAAAATATGTAAATCTTTTGGATTAAACCACGTTCGTTTTCATTCATATTGTCCACCGGAAGCCGCTTTTATTGCAGCTGACAAAGCTGGCATTTATTTACAGATTGAAGGCCCTAGTTGGGCAAAATATTCTGTGAGTTTGGGTAATGGAAAACCAATTGATGCGTATTTAATGGACGAAACCAAAAGGATTATTGACACCTACGGAAATCACCCATCGTTTTGTATGATGGCTTATGGGAATGAACCTTCAGGAAATTATGTGCCATATTTAGAGAATTGGGTCGCTCGTTTTAAAGCATACGATTCGCAACGTGTTTTTACAGGCGCATCAACAGGAAGAAGCTGGTCTATTATTGAAAATAGCGATTTTATTGTACGATCGCCTCCTAGAGGATTGGAATGGAACGACAAACAACCAGAAAGCGTATTTGATTACCGAGATAAAACCGAAAACCAAGATAAACCCTATGTAACTTTCGAAATGGGACAATGGTGTGCCTATCCCAATTTTGATGAAATTAAAAAATACACAGGTGTCCTAAAAGCCAAAAATTTTGAGTTGTTTCAGGAAGATTTAAAGGATCACCATATGGTAGATCAAGCTCATGATTTTTTAATGGCTTCAGGAAAATCACAAGCATCCTGCTACAAACAAGAAATTGAAGCAACTTTACGAACCCCAAATTTGGCTGGATTTCAACTATTAAGCTTAAATGATTTTTCTGGTCAAGGCACAGCATTGGTTGGTGTTCTAGATGCTTTTTGGGATGAGAAAGGCTATATTTCGGCATCTGAATTTAAATCATTTTGTAACGATGTTGTGCCATTAGCTCGGTTACCAAAATATACATTTTACAATGATGAAACTTTAATTTCTAGTATAGAAGTTGCTAATTTTATTGGAAAAGCTTTAGAAAACACATATCCTAAATGGGAGCTGTTTGATGAAAACAATACCATTGTTAAATCAGGTGATTTCGAAAATAAAATCATTCCGTTAGGCAAAGGAAATAAGTTAGGAAACATTCAAGTCCCACTCAGTTTTGTAACTAAAGCTTCAAAATGTACGTTAAAAATTCATGTAGGTAGTTACACAAACCAATGGGATATTTGGGTATACCCAAAAACTACTGGAGAGATTAAAACTAATAAAATTTATGTTACCAAAATTTTAGATATTAAAGCAAGTCAAGTATTAAAACAAGGTGGCAATGTTTTATTGTTAGCTGCAGGCACTGTTGAAAATGGTAAAGATGTTGTACAATATCAAACGCCCGTTTTTTGGAATACCTCTTGGTTTAAAATGCGACCTCCACACACTACAGGTATTCTAATAAAAGATAAACATCCTGTTTTTAATGATTTCCCAACGGATTATTATGCTGATTTACAATGGTGGGATATTGCCAACAAACAACAGATTATGAATTTGGAAAATTTTCCACCACATTTTAGACCCATCATTCAGCCTGTAGACACGTGGTTTTTAAACCGCCGATTAGGAATGCTTTTTGAAGCAAACGTAAATAGTGGAAAATTAATGGTTTGCAGTATTAATATTAACAAAAATGATGGTAATAGCCCTGTAGCCAATCAGCTTTATAGAAGTATTATAACATATATGCAGTCTGATAAATTTATGCCAAAAGAAAAAATTTCATTGGATATTATCTCTGAATTATTTGAAAAGAAAGAGCGAACAGTATGGAATTCTTACGTAAAAGAAAATCCATGATATCAATTTAAAAATCAAACTAATGGCATTATATTTTAGATTAATTATAACTGCTTTACTTCTCACATCAACATCTTCGTATTGTCAAAAAATAAAGATTGATGCCCGTATTAATGTTCCAAAACCCATTGAAGGCACTTTAAAAATGGGGCATTCGGGGTCAAAAGGAAAAGAAATTACTATTAATAATAAATTTTTATCGTTAGCAGGCAAACCGATTTTACCAGTTATGGGCGAAATCCATTTTTCACGTTGCAACCCAGATAAATGGGAAGATTTAATTTTGAAAATGAAAGCCAATGGCATTACAATTATTTCTACTTATGTCTTTTGGATTCACCATGAAGAGGAACAAGGTGTTTTCGACTGGAGCGGCAATAAAAACTTAAGAAGGTTTATAGAACTTTGCAAAAAACATGATGTATGGGCGTATCCACGTATTGGACCTTGGTGCCATGGAGAAGTTAGAAATGGTGGCTTACCCGATTGGATTGTAAACCAAAACGATTTTAAAATACGAACCAATGACATCAAATATTTAGAATATGTTGATAAATTATATCGTGAAATTGCAGAGCAGTTAAACGGTCTATATTATAAAAACAACGGTCCTGTTATTGGCATTCAGCTAGAAAATGAATATTGGCGAGGGAAAAGTGGAGAACAGCACATCATGGAACTAAAAAACACAGCCCTTAAATATGGCATTGATGTCCCTATGTATACCATTACAGGGTGGCGAAACGCATCGACTCCAGAAAACGAGGTTATTCCGCTTTGGGGCGGTTATCCTGCAGCACCTTGGAATACCGATATCAAGAAAATTACAACTAACGAAAGTTATCTTTTCAATAAACCCATAAACGACCAAAGTATTGGACATAAAGAATTGTCAGACAAATACCAACCCGACTATGTGTTGTACCCCTATTTTACCTGCGAATTAGGTATTGGAAACCAAATATCAGAACATCGACGCCCGATTTTAGACCCTATAGACGGTGTTACCATTGCCACCTCAAGCGTAGCTTCGGGCAGTAATTTACCAGGCTATTATGTGTTTGCAGGCGGTTTAAATCCTGTTGGAAAATACACAACACTTGAAGAAGATCGATATGAATCTGGTTATTGGAATGAATATCCCAACATTTCATACGATTTTCAAGCTGCCTTACGCGAAACAGGTGAAATTTCAGAAGCCTATCAAAAGTTAAAACCCCTGCATTATTTCTTAGCAGAATTTGGTGAAGATTTAGCTCCAATGGCACCTATTATTCCTGAAAACAATACCAATACAGACCTATTACAATATGCTTTTAGGGTAAAAAACGATAGTGGGTTTTTATTTGCTTCAAATTATTATCGAGGATATACAAAATCAACCAAAAAAGAGGTGCAGTTCAATATTCAGTTAAATAATGAAACTATAAAAATTCCTTCTATCCCCATAAATATTGAAGACAAAACAGTTTTTATATGGCCTGTAAATATGGCTATAGGACAAAATATTCTCAAATATGCAACGGTTCAACCTATATGCAATGTAAAATCCGAAAACACCAAAGACTGGTATTTTAAGGAAACTAATGCTATTGATGCTGAATTTCTCTTTGCTTCAAAAAAAATTAAAAGCATACATGTTAATGGTAAAAACATAAGTAAAAGTGGTGATGAGTTTCTATTGAAAAACATCGAATTAGGACTAAAAAATCCAATAATAATTAAAAACACGGACGCTACTATTCAACGTATTTTTGTGCTTTCAGAAAACCAAGTTGATAATTTTTGGCACTTCAAAAGCAAAAATCAAACACATGCGTTTTTATCTAGTGCCAATTTAATTATGGATGAGAACAACCAGTTACATGCTTTTTCAATTCATAAAACGGATACTGTTGTTTCGTTAAATAATAGCCAATTAAATACAACAAAAAAAACGAAAGAGAAAACTATAAACGGCTTTAAACATTATAGCCTTCAAAATATTGAAAAAAAAATGGTTTATACTGTTGAAAAAGCGGATTTAATTAATGAAGCCAAGTGGTTGCAAATTTCAGCAGACAACTATCAAGAAAAAAATGAACTGTACCACAAACAGTTTTTTAAGACTTTTAATCTTGAAAATACAGCCGATATAAAAAAGGCCGTTTTTCATTTTCTAACTGATGAAACCTGTATTATTAGAATTAATGGAAAGTGGTTGAATCAAAACATAATAGCTGAAAAAACAAACACTTTAGATTTTACGGGTTATGTTCAAAAGGGTAAAAACACAATAATACTGGATTTCCCTTATTTAAGAAACAAAAAAGCCTGTATTGGAATTTTAGAAGTTGAATTTTACAACGCCGATAAAGTTTATATCCCAACCGATATAAGTTGGGAAACGGTAGAGCAATATAAAATTCCAGCTCCTTGGGATGTTGTTGGCAATACAACCGAGCCTATTATTTTGCCACAAAAACCAAAACAGTATGAGAAGGTACTTTTTTCGCCAAATAGATATGCACTTAAGTTTGATAAAAATCAGATTAAAGTATCTAAAAATGTTTATTTACGCATAGATTATTCTGGAGATAAGTTACAATGCTATTCTGGCAAAAACTTAGTTGCCGACAATTTTAATAATGACACCACTTGGTCTATAAACCTTACCGACATAAAATTGGAAAAAGAAGTACCTTTAATTTTTGAAATTGAACCTTTTAAAAAAGACTTTAAAATTTATTTTGATAAGCAACCCAATTTAGATAAAACTGCCATTAACTCCATTAAAATAGAACCAGAATATTTACAAGTGTTTGAAATAAAAAAATAAGTTGTTTTACTTCAATGTTTCAAAAAAACTCTCATTATTTTCAAAAGCAGTACCAATAACTACTAAATCGGCACCTGCATTATAGGCATCAAATAATTGCTGCTGGCTTTTAATACCACCACCAACAATTAATGGAATTTGTAATTCCTGTTTAACCGCATTAATAATAGCTGTAGTTACGGGATGTTTTGCACCACTTCCAGCTTCTAAATATATCCATTTCATTCCCAGCAACTCACCTGCTTTGGCGGTATCAATTATATTTTGAATAGCAGCTCTATTCATTGGCTGTGTATGTGTAACCCGTTGCACAGCGGTTTTTTTTCCGTTTTCAACAAGGATGTAACCTGTTGATATAATCTCTAATTTTGTCTTTCTAAGAATGGAAATCGACTCAACATGTTTCCCAATTAAATAATCAGGATTTCTACCTGAAATTAAACTTAAAAATAACAAACCGTCGGCATGATTTGTAATTTGAGTAACATCTCCCGGAAATAGTATGACCGGAAGCTTGGTTTGCTTTTTTATTTTGGCTACTAAAATATTGGTAACGCCCGTTTCAACAGTGCTACCTCCAACAAAAATATGGGTTATTATAGAAGCGTTAACTCTTGCTATAAAATTCTTGGTGTTTTTAATAGAAAACTTATCAGGATCTATTAAAACAGCTAAAAGCCTTTCTTTAGCAGAAATAGATTTTAATATGTTTTGGTATATGTTTTTAATTTCTGCCACGAATACACAAATATTTTTTTTTAAAATTGTTAATCTATTTTATGGCATATGCACATGTAAAACCTTCAAACTCTAAAAATTGAACTTGATAACGGTATTTTTTATCTTCATAATCTATCCAAGCGATGGTTTCATGTTCATTATCAGAAATAGGAATTACTAAACAATGTTGTTTAAAGCTTAACCCTGGAGTTGCAAATAATTTATATAGTGATTCTTTTACACACCAAATAACGGTAAGTTTATTAACATAATCTATTGTGTTTTCGTTAAGATAGCTAAACTCGTAATCGATAAATTTATGAGCAATCACTCCAATTTTATCGCGTTGTTTTTCTATGTCAATTCCAGTAATAGCATCGCTAATTATTACTGCCGAAAAATTAAAGGAATGGGTAATGGAAATGTATTTGCCATCTTTTAAATACGGCTTTCCGTTTTCATCATAAGATAAATCGACATCTTCATAGCCATATGCTTTTAATAAACAGCGTACACTTAAAAACCCACGCTGGTGCATTTCACTTTTCATACCCAGAACACGCTCTAAACTTTTTGGTTTTAAGTTTACTGATTGCATTAAATCATCAAAAGATTCTGAAATCTTCCAGATTTTAACAACAGTTTGTGAATCAGGAGTAATAGTTTTATAAAGAGGCATTTAATTTTCTAAAAGTTATTAGTTATCTTTGCACTGCCTAAGGCAGAAAAAACATTTTTGTTGAGCAATTTAACTATTTTAAATACGATTCCAAAAATGTTTTCCTTTTATAAAACAAAGAAAAACAAAAAGTTGATATGAGTACAAAAACAATTCCTTACGTAGCCAATAAAGTAAAAGATATTTCACTTGCCGCTTGGGGACGAAAAGAAATAGAATTAGCCGAGGCCGAAATGCCAGGACTTATGAGTTTGCGTGAAGAATACGGAAATTCGCAACCACTTAAAGGAGCGCGTATTGCAGGATGTTTACACATGACCATCCAAACAGCGGTGTTAATTGAAACCTTACAGGCTTTAGGCGCCGAGGTTACTTGGAGTTCTTGTAACATTTTCTCAACACAAGATCAAGCTGCTGCTGCTATTGCTGCTGTAGGAACATCAGTGTATGCTTGGAAAGACATGACCGAAGAAGAATTTGATTGGTGTATTGAGCAAACGCTTTTCTTTGGAGAAGACCGTAAACCACTTAACATGATTCTTGATGATGGTGGTGATTTAACCAATATGGTTTTAGACCGTTACCCAGAATTAGTTGCCGATATTAAAGGCTTAAGTGAAGAAACCACTACAGGTGTTCACAGACTATACGAGCGTGTTAAAAAAGGGACACTCCCAATGCCTGCTATTAATGTAAACGATTCGGTTACAAAATCGAAATTCGATAACAAATATGGTTGTAAAGAATCTGCCGTAGATGCTATTCGTCGTGCTACCGATATCATGCTTGCTGGAAAACGCGTAGTTGTTTGTGGGTATGGTGATGTTGGCAAAGGTACTGCCGCCTCTTTTAAAGGTGCAGGAAGTATTGTAACAGTTACCGAAATCGACCCAATTTGCGCATTACAAGCTGCTATGGACGGTTTTGAAGTTAAAAAACTAGAAACCATTGCTCCAAATGCAGACATAATTATCACAACAACAGGGAATAAAGATATTGTACGTGGCGAACATTTTGAAGCTGTAAAAGACAAAACTATCATCTGTAACATTGGGCATTTTGATAATGAAATTGATATGGCTTGGTTAAAGAAAAACCACGGTCACACAAAAAACACTATCAAACCACAAGTAGATAAATACACCGTAAACGGTAAAGATATCATCATACTTGCAGAAGGACGTTTGGTAAACTTAGGTTGCGCTACTGGTCACCCAAGTTTTGTAATGAGTAATTCGTTTACAAACCAAACGTTAGCTCAAATTGAGCTTTGGACTAATAGCGAAGCTTATGGAAACGATGTGTACATGTTACCTAAACATCTTGATGAAAAAGTAGCAAAATTACACTTGGCAAAAATTGGCGTTGAACTTACCGAGTTAAAACCAGACCAAGCAGATTATATTGGTGTAGCTGTAGAAGGGCCATTTAAGCCAGAATATTACAGATATTAAGAATTTCTGCGAAAGCAGGAATCTCAAATTCCAAAAACAAAATCCCAAGCATCTCTGTTTGGGATTTTTTTGTCCATTAAATCCCCTTCAATTTATAAATAAAAAATTCTCAATATTGAGTATTAAAACGAAACCAAATGTTACTTAATTCAATCTTAAAAGTCAATTACTTTTATTAAAATAACTATAAAAAAAAAAAGCGAAAAACTAAATTTTTCACTTTTTTAAATATTTGTAAAAGTGCTTTTATAAATTAAAAGAAGCTCCTAAGTTAAGAGTAAATTGGTTGTGTAATTTTTCACCAGCATCTAAAATATCGGTATTGTATTTTGCTAAAGGCACATTAAACTCTGTATAAACACCAAAACCGTTGGTAAAAAAGTAACGCATCCCTAAATGCCCACCAAAGTTTTTAAGGCTAAGGTTTAAACCTGGGTAGATGTCAAAATTATCGTCTATATTAACTACGTTTCCTAAGTTAGCATTAAAACGTCCCTTAACATCAAAACGGTCGCCAAAACTAGCAGAAATGTTATCATTAAGACTCAAAGAGTATGATGACGACACACCAACCGATATATTTTCGCCTAACCCATAATCATAACTTATGTTAACACCGGTTGCATTGTTTTGTAAATTGGTTCCTAACTGAAGTTTGTTATCGTTAGTGCCAATAAAAGCTTGTGAATTACTAAGAGTTACGGTAAAAATGGCTACTAAAAAGATTATTTTTCGCATGATATAAGTTTAAATTTTAAGTGAAACAAATATATTATAAGTTATTGTAAAAACCGCTTTATTTATAAGTTCTTATGGGTTTTGGCAATAGCCCGTTGGTTTTTCCAATCAATCCATTTTTGCCCCTTTATACGGCGCATGGCGTTATCAAAATTCCGCATGATAACAATGTTGTAAACCGCTTTACTAAAATTTATAGGGTTATGGGCAATGGCACGTAAACTCATAGAAAACCCAGGCGTTATGTATCGCATATAGTGCCAATAGCCTTCTGGCATATACAATACTTCACCATGAGCTAGTGTGGTTTGGTAACCTTTTGCTTCTTTTAGCAAGGGCCATTTTTCAAAATCAGGGTTGGAAAAATCGATGTCTTCTCTAGTAATTAGTGCATGTGGTACTTTGTACAAATATTTGTTCTGGTTTTGGTCGAACAAAACAACTTGTTTTATACCTTCAAAATGAAAATGGAAAATATTAGCTAAATCTATGTCGTAATGCATAAAGGTGTATGAATCGCGTCCGCCAAAAAACAGCATTGGGATACCTTTCATGAGGCGCAAACCAAAATCGGGAAACGAAAAATCGTTTTGCAATAGTGGTATTTCCTTAATGGCATTCCATAAAAAAATACGGTATTTAGTAGGTTCGCTTTTTAACAAATCTATATAATCGGCTAATTTCATTTTGGTATGTGGTTCGTTAAAACCATCTTTATAATCAACCGGTCTATCGTCGTATAACGGAACAATAATCTCGCCCCCAACAGTTTTCATGTAATCTAAATTCCACTTGCTGAAAGCAGGCCAATGGTCTATAAAACGCTCAATAACCACAGGCTTTTGTGGTTTAAAATAGTGTTTTAAAAATTCCTCTTTCGTAATAGTCTTTACACGAGGAATATCTTGTAAGTTCAACGACAAGGCTTATTTAATTTAGTGTGCCAAAGTTAAGAAAACGTAACGAAACAAGAAATAGTATTTTGGGCGTTATTAAACCCTTATATTAAGTTAATGGCAATTGCTAAAAACACTGTGCTACTATCCATGGTTTAATATTTTAAAATATAAACTCACGAATTAAACATTTCTCAGTATAATTTTTTACATTTTAAGACCACTCTTATAAAGATGAAATCAAATTACAAATGATTTTAAATTAAGTATATGATTTCTTAATTTTGCTGCCAAAAAAATGATTTGTGAGTTAGAGCAAAAAGATATTGAAGAATTTAAAACAACAAACATATTACCTCAAACACCTTTTTGGGGTCGAGTAAAAAGTAACCAAGGATTTATAGCACAAGGATTTGAATTAACTATTTCTAAAAATTTATTAATCAGCAATGCTAGTTCTTTAGAAAAAGTAGTTGAAGATTTATTAATTCTAATTAAGTACATAAATAATGACACTTGTATTGCTTACGTTCCATACGGACCGAAATTAGAACCAACATTTGAAAACCAAGGTTTATTTTTAGAACAGCTATCCGAATCCATAAAGTCACACTTACCTCCCAATTGCATCTTTATCCGCTACGATTTAATTTGGGAAAATCAATGGGCGAGTGAAAAAGAATATTTCGACAATTCAGGAAATTGGATTGGTCCGCCACCTCACCAAACGCAAGAATTTAGAGTAAATTTTGGTACCACCAATTGGAATTTAAAAAAAAGCGTGCAAGACAACCTTCCCAAAAATACTTTTTTCCTTGATTTAAGTTTAGAAGAACAAGACTTGCTTTATAACATGAGATATAATACAAGATACAATGTAAGAAAAGCGAATAAAAAAGGTATTAGAGTTCGTGAATACGGCATTGAACATATAGATTCTTGGTACAAATTATATCTTGACACAGCTATTCGACATGGCATGCCTTTACAAAATCAAGAGTTTTTTTCTACCATTTTAAAAAACCAAGATAATAACAAAAATGGCGTTACAGTTAAGATGCTTATGGCGGATATAGATGACAAGTTCCTATCTTCCATGTTTTTAGTTTTATCAAAAAAAAGAGGCACGTATTTATATGGCGCATCTAAATCTTCTAAAAACAACTCCATGGCAAGTTATGCGCTGCAATGGGAATCTATACGCATGGCAAAAGCATGGGGTTGTACAGAATATGATATGTTCGGGTCCGCACCAAATTTAAATAGAGCCCATCCACTACATGGCATACATATTTACAAAAAAGGATTTGGTGGAAACCTTTATCATAGAATGGGATGCTGGGATTACCCATACAATAAAAAACTGTACGATTTTTATAAGTTACAAGAAGTACAAAAAAACTAAAGGTTAATACAAAAAGTTTAGTATGTCTAAACTTTTTGTATTATAAGCATGAAATCAAGTCGCTGGATTAGGAATTACGTTATGCACTTCATTAATTAGCTTTAAAATATCATCATTCAACTTAACATTTACAGAATCGATATTTTCTTTAAGTTGCTCTAAACTGGTAGCACCAATAATATTGCTGGTCACAAAAGGTTGTTGAGTTACAAAAGCTAAACTCATTTGCGCTAAGGTCATGCCATTATCTTCGGCTATTTTCAGGTAACATTTGGTGGCTTCTGTACTTTGTTCACTACTATAGCGTGCAAATCTTGGAAACAATTTAAGTCTAGCATTATCCGCTGCTGTTCCTTTTATGTATTTACCAGAAAGCACTCCAAATGCCATAGGTGAATAAGCTAACAGCCCTAAATTTTCCCGCATGGAAATTTCAGCCATATCGCCTTCAAAACCTCTGTTTATTAATGAGTATGCGTTTTGAACGGTTTTCATTCGAGGTAAACTATGGTTTTTAGATTCTTCTAAATAACGCATCGCTCCCCAAGCTTTTTCGTTAGACATTCCAACATGCCTGATTTTACCTGCTTTAATTTGCTCATTTAGTGCTTGAAGTACTTCATTAAAATTATCGGTCCAACTATCGTTTGGGTTGTGCTTATAGTCGCGTGTGCTAAACGTATTAGTTTCACGCTCCGGCCAATGTATTTGATATAAATCGATATAATCGGTTTGCAGGCGTTTCAACTCATTATCTATAGCTTCTTGTATAGAATTAGCGTTTAATCCAGTTGTTCTAATGTGTGCTGTATAATCGCTTGGGCGGCCTACAATTTTACTTGCCAAAACAACTTTATCTCGGTTGCCTGTTTTTGCTAACCATGTACCAATAATTTTACTGGTTTTTCCTTGTGTTTCTGTACTTGCAGGCACAGGGTACATTTCGGCAGTGTCTATAAAATTAACGCCATTTTCTAATGCGTAATCTAGTTGTTTATGTCCTTCGGATTCAGTATTTTGGTTACCCCAGGTCATGGTGCCAAGGCAAATTTTACTAACTTTTATATCGGTTTTTGGTATGGTGGTATATTTCATTTTTGATTACTGGACTGTTTTGTCCCTTCGATTTTTATATAAGGTGTTAAAGATAAAAAACCTTTCAGTTACAAATGAACTGAAAGGTTTAAAACTATGTTAAGGTTTTTATTGCGTTAGGGGTTGAAACGACATCCTTTTTTGCAAGTAAAAGCAAAAAAGGTATAGTGAAAAACCCAACCCTTGGGTAACGCTCAACTTTTAATTATCGTTTAACAATTTCGAAAGCTCGTCTAACTTAGGTGTTAAAATAACTTCGATGCGTCTGTTTTTTGCTTTTCCTTCCGGTGTGTCGTTGGTGGCGATAGGTGCAAACTCACCACGACCTGCAGCGGTTAAATTTTCGGCATTTATAGAGACGTTTTCGCGTAAAATGTTAACGATGGCGGTGGCGCGTTTGGTTGACAAATCCCAGTTACCCACTATTTGCCCACCACCTTGATATGGTACGTTATCGGTATGACCTTCAATTAAAATAGCGATGTCTGGGTTGTTTGCTAAAACGGAACCTAATTGTTGTACGGCTCTGCGTCCTTCAACACCAACTGCCCAACTTCCCGAACTGAATAACAATTTGTTTTCCATAGACACATATACTTTGCCGTCGCGTTGTACTACGGTTAAACCTTTGCCTTCAAAATCGGTTAAGGCTCTAGAAATAGCATCTTTTAAAGCAGTCATTGCAGCATCTTTATCTGAAATTACTTTTTCCAATTCTGCTACACGGTTTGAGCGATCTTGTAGTTGTTTTTTTAGGTTTTCCAAACGTTGGTTTTCGTCTGCCAAAGCTTGTTCCTTTGCTTCCAATTGCGCTAATAATTCTCTGTTCTTTTCTGAATTTGCGGCTATAGAGGCTGAACTGTTTTTTTCTAAAGCATCGTAAGAAGATTTTAGCGCATCTAGATTTGCTTTGGTAGCGTCGTAATCACTTTGTAATTTATTACGCTGTGCAAGAACTTCTGAATAATCTGACCGAAGTTGTTTCAACTCATTTTCAGCCTTTGTTTTATCGAAAAGCAAATCTTCATTTTCATCGGAAAGCTTTCTGTTTGCTTGTTTTAAATTTGCGTATTTGGCTTCTAAATCTTTGTAAATTTTGGGTGATACACACGAAGATATAAAAACTAGTGTTAAGGCAACTAAGAAAATTTTTCTAATCATTTTAATTTCTTTATGGGTTTGGTTATAATAAATTGGGTTTAATTATCAATTTCTAATAATATAGGACAATGGTCGCTATGCACCGCATCCGATAGTATAACGGCTCTTTTTATCTTTTCTTGTATGGCATTTGAAACCATGGCATAATCTAATCGCCAACCTTTGTTATTGGCACGTGAATTGGCGCGGTAACTCCACCATGTATAATTGTTTGGTTCTTTATTTAAATGACGGAAAGAATCGGTAAATCCATTATTTATAAATGCGCCTATCCATTTGCGTTCGGCTGGTAAAAACCCTGAAGTATTACTCAAACCTTTTGGATTGTGAATGTCAATTTCTTCGTGGCATATGTTATAATCGCCACAAATAATTAAATTCGGAATGTCAGTTTTTAATTTGTTGATATAGTCTTGAAACATATCCATGTACTCAAATTTGTGGTCTAACCTCGCGTCGTTGGTTCCCGAAGGCAAATACAAACTCATTACCGAAACACCATCAAAATCAGCCCTAAGATTTCTACCTTCAAAATCCATGGAAGCAATTCCTGTGCCATATTCTATATGGTTTGGTTTTATTTTACTTAAAATGGCAACACCACTATAACCTTTCTTTTGGGCACTGAACCAATAGTTGTATTTGTAACCAGCTTCAACAAAAACATCTAAATCCAGTTGTTCTTTTAAGGCTTTAATTTCTTGTAAACAAATAACATCGGGGTTGGCACTTTTTAACCAATCTATAAAACCTTTATTTAATGCTGCGCGAATACCGTTTACGTTGTATGAGATAATTTTCATGAAATAAATAAGAATTTCAGCTAAAATAAATAATGCGTTACTTTTACACTATTATTTTATAGCACTTTTAACGAAATCTATTAACAAAATATTTTAAACGATTTGAAGTTTAAATATCTAATGAAGTTTATAACCTGCCTTTTTATTTTTTTTATTTGGTTTTGTGGTGTTTCGCAGAATCCGGTTTCAAACTATAGAACTAAAAAAGTTGCTGTAAGCGGTTCTATTGTTATTGATAGTGTAAGTATTAATTCAAACTACTTTTCAATAAAAACGAAAAATAATACGGTTATTGATACTTCGTTCTATTTGGTTGATTTTGGAAAAGCCATTTTAAAGTTTTTAAAACCTGTTGAAACCGACTCCATCATCATCAATTATTTGAAATACCCAGAATTTTTAACGAAAACCTACCAGCAATTAGACGATTCTATTATAGTTGAAAACACCGAAAATCTTCAAAAACTATATCAACTTTCACAACCTAACGATTCTAAAAATTACATTCCTTTTGATGGTTTAACAACATCGGGGAGTATTTCTCGTGGTGTTACTGTTGGGAATAATCAAAATTCGGTTTTAAATAGCGAATTGGATTTACAGATTTCAGGAAAACTGAGTGAAAAGGTATCGCTTCGAGCTTCCATTCAAGACGCCAATATTCCGTTACAGGAAAGTGGTTATAGCCAACGACTGGATGAATTCGACCAAGTTTTTATAGAGTTATATAGTGATAAATGGAATATTCGAGCGGGCGATATCGACTTGCAAAATACCTATTCTTATTTCGCTAATTTTTCAAAACGGGTTCAAGGACTGTCTATAAACACAAAATTAGGCGATGAAGATGCTCAAACCAATGTGTTTTCTGCCGGTGCTTTGGTACGTGGACAATTTACCAGAAGCACGTTTAAAGCCCAAGAGGGCAATCAAGGCGCTTATAAATTGCAAGGACAAAATGGTGAATTGTATGTACTTATCGTTTCAGGAAGTGAAATCGTATATGTGAATGGTATTGTAGCCCAACGTGGTGAAGACAAAGATTATATCATCGATTATAATGCTGGTGAAATTATTTTCAATTCCACTTTTCCCATTACGTCCGAAATGCGAATTACGGTCGATTACCAATACAGTGAACGCAACTATTCGCGGTTGGTGGCTTATGGAGGAGGCCAATTTGAAAGTCAAAAATTGAATATTGGCGTTTCGGTATATTCTGAAAATGATGCTAAAAATCAACCGTTGCAACAAAATTTATCGGAAGCGCAGGTTCAAATACTTTCAGGCGCTGGCGATGATAAAACACAAATGGTAGCACCATCAGATGTTTTAGAATCGTATAGCGATAATAGAATTCAGTATAAAAAAGAATTGATTGACGGCGTTGAAGCTTTTGTGTTTTCCAACAATCCAGATGATACGTTGTATCGTGTTACGTTTTCGCAAGTGGGCGTCAACCAAGGCGACTACGTTTTACAAAGCACCAATGCTATTAATAATATTTACGAATATGCTGGCAATTTACAAGGAAACTATGCACCCATCGTTCAATTAATTGCACCAACTAAACTTCAAATAGCAGTAATAAACGGAAACTATACCCCAACTGAAAAAACCGATATAGGTTTTGAAATAGCCGCCAGTAAAAACGACTTAAACCTATTTTCAAGTTTAGACGACAGTAACAATAATGGATTTGCGGGGAAACTTAAAATATCTCAAAATATTATAAAAAATGATAGTTTATGGAATTTAAAAGTGTTTGCCGATGGAGATTTTATAAATGAAAATTTTAAAACCATTGAACGTTTATATAATGCCGAATTTAATAGGGATTGGAATTTAGGTGATCCATCAACAACCAATTCAACTATAAATTTTGGAAATCAAACCTTATTGACTTCTGGATTACATTTGACTCACGTTGAAAAAGGATTTGCCTCCTATCGATTTGAACATTTGGGATATGCTGAAAATTTTAATGGAAACCGACATGTTTTCAATACCCACTTGATGCTTAATAAATTTAGAATTGCATCGTATTCCAGTTTTTTAAATGCTACTTCAAACACAAATACCTCTACGTTTTTAAGATCTTCAAATACTGTTGTGTATAGCATGAATAAAAGTTGGTTAGGCACAAAATTAGCTATTGAAGATAATCAACAAAAAACTATTTCAACCCAAGAATTAACCGATTTAAGTCAGAAATTCAAATCCTATGAAATATTTTTTGGAGTTGGAGACAGCACGAAAATTTTCACTGAAATTGGTTATAAAAATCGTATAAACGATAGCATTAGAAACAACCAATTACAAAAAGTAAATACCTCAAACACCTTTTATTTAGACACACGCCTTATTCAAAATATCAATACCAATTTAGCACTTTTCGCAAATTACAGAACGTTAAAGAATGAAGAAAATGGTTTTGATGACGAACAATCCATCAATTCCAGATTACAATTCAATCAAAAACTATTCAAACAAATAGTGCAATGGAACACGCTTTTTGAAACCAATTCGGGCAGCTTGCCACAACAAGATTTTACTTATGTAGAAGTGGAGCCTGGACAGGGCACTTACACGTGGATAGATTACAATGAAAACGGCATACAAGAATTGGAAGAATTTGAAATAGCCCAATTTCAAGACCAAGGGAAATACATTCGGGTGCTTTTGCCCAATCAGGTTTATATAAAAACACATCAAAATAGATTGAGCCAAACGTTAACTATCAATCCGTCGCAATGGTCGGTAAGCGAAAATAAAACTCAAAAATTCTGGTCGCATTTTTACAATCAAACCAGTTATTTGGTTGATAGAAAACTAAAACGTGACGGTGGTAGTTTTAATTTGAATCCCTTTGAAAGTAGTGAAGAAAACCAATTAGGACTTCAACTTAATTTTCGAAATGTACTGTTTTTTAATCGAGGAAAGCAGCATTACACCACATCGTACACATTTCTTTCAAATAGAAGTCGGAATATATTATCCATTGGATTTATTGAAAACGGACTGCGTAGCCATCAATTTAATTTCAACCATAAATTTGCCGAAAGTTGGTTGCTAACGCTACAATCTGATTTTGAAAACAATGAAAGTTTAAGTCAAAATTTTATTAGCAAAAATTACAATTTTGATGAAACGCGCTTCAACCCTAAACTATCTTATTTGTTTAATGACAATTCACGTTTCGATATCTTCTACCAACATGCCAGTAAAGCGAATACTATTGGGAGTTTAGAAACGCTAAAACAGCAAAAATACGGCACGTCGTTTACGTTTGCAGGCAGTCCAAAAAACT
This sequence comes from Mariniflexile soesokkakense, assembly GCF_039650365.1. Lineage (NCBI taxonomy): Bacteria > Pseudomonadati > Bacteroidota > Flavobacteriia > Flavobacteriales > Flavobacteriaceae > Mariniflexile > Mariniflexile soesokkakense. The sequence continues at coordinate 645,745 of NZ_JAZHYP010000002.1, forward strand.
CTATTATAGGTGAGTTTAACTATTTCTCCAATAAATTTGAAGGCAGTGCCAATACGCCTGTTTCCTACCAAATGTTGGAAGGCTTACAACCTGGAAAAAACTTTACTTGGAGTTTGTTGGCACAGAAAAAACTAACCGATTTTTTAGACTTAAACCTAAGCTATTTTGGTAGAAAAACTGAAACCAGCAGAACCATACACACTGGAACGGTTCAATTGAAGGCTTATTTTTAAAATTAGATATATCTAAGGTTTTGAAAACCTTGCAGGATTTTAAAACTTTTAAAAGTTTAATAAATCTATTTTTTCAAAAACGGATATGATAACCTTTACTGCTTCTATATAAAATTCAGGTTGGATATTTTCGTAATCATCGGTTGGTTTGTGGTAATCTTCATGATCGTCAACTCCAAAATATAAAAATGGAATTCCTTTTTTATGAAAGTTTGCATGATCGGAAGCATAGGTCCAATTATCTTTCCAGTTACCTTCATCATGACCTGCTAAAAAGTTTATTTTTTTGGAATAGGTATGATTTGTAACGACTTGTTTCAAAGTTTCATTATGAATAGTACCAACTGCAAACAATTCGTTCTTATCGCTTCGGCTAATCATATCCATATTGAGGTTTACCATGATTTGCTTCAAAGGAACAATCGAATGATTTACAAAGTATTTAGACCCTTGAAGCCCCAATTCCTCCGCATCAAAAGCCGCCAAAATAACCGAATGTTTTGGGGGATGGATTCTAAAATATTCAGCAAAACTAAGCAGGGCACTGGTACCAGAAGCATTATCATCTGTTCCATTATAAACGTTTCCATTTTTAACACCTTCATGGTCGTAATGTGCACTAATTACAATATATTTTTCAGGGTATGTTGTCCCTTTTATATACCCTAAAACATTTTTACTTTCATAACGCCTGCCTGCTTCCGTAAACAAAAATGGCTGTAAATAGTCATTTCCTAAAGGTAAAACCTCAAACAACATAAACTGGTTGACGATGTACTTTTCAGCCTTTAAAGCACCTTTTGTTCCTGTTCTTCTGCCTTCAAAAACATCAGATGATAATGTTTTTATATGTTGAAGCAACATGGTTTCGGAAAAGAATGATCTGTTTGAAATATCATGAGTTATTGTTTGCGCATCACACAGCATGCTCATAAAACACATCAACCCTAAAAGGCAAACATTTTTTTTCATTTTAACAAATTAAGAAGCCAAATCTAAATAAAAAACCCAAGCAAAAGCCTGGGTTCTATTTATTATCGATAAAAGGTAGTCTTTAAGACAAACTCGCTTTCATTAACTCTCTATTCATTCTTGCAATATTGTCTAATGAAATGCCTTTAGGACATTCAATTTCGCAAGCACCGGTGTTGGTACAGTTTCCAAAACCTTCTAAATCCATTTGTGCTACCATGTTACGTACACGGTCTGCTGCTTCAACTTGACCTTGAGGTAACAAAGCATATTGCGACACTTTTGCGCCCACAAATAACATAGCAGATGAATTTTTACACGTTGCTACACAGGCTCCACAACCAATACAAGTGGCGGCGTCCATAGCTTCATCGGCAGCATGTTTAGAAATTGGAATAGAGTTAGCATCTTGCGTATTTCCAGACGTATTTACTGAAATGTAACCTCCAGCTTGTTGAATACGCTCAAAAGATGTTCTATCAACCACTAAATCTTTAATTACTGGAAAAGCAGCTGCTCTAAATGGTTCAATGGTAATAGTGTCGCCATCTTTAAACATACGCATGTGTAATTGGCAAGTGGTTACACCTCTATCTGGTCCGTGGGCTTCACCATTAATGTACATAGAACACATTCCGCAAATACCTTCACGACAATCGTGATCAAAAGCCACAGGTTCTTCACCAGTATTTACTAATTGTTCGTTCAAAACATCCATCATTTCTAAAAAAGACATATGTTCTGAAATATCAGTTACTTTATAATCGACCATTTGACCCTTTGATTTTGAGTCTTTCTGTCTCCAAATTTTAAGTGTTAGATTCATTTTATAGTTTATTAGCCAAAAGTCAAAAGTAATTAGTAAAAACTACTTATCAATTGATTTTATAAAGGCATTTAACATTTTACTTTCTTCGCTTATTAAATCTTGAATTTTATTAAAACTTTCTGTTGAAATAAAATTTAATTCTTTTGCTATTATAATTTGAGTTTCTAATTCTAATAAAGACCCTCTTGAATATTTTAAAAATTGCAAATAATTCTTAGTGTAATTCCTTCCCCAACCTTCTGCAATATTAGATGGAATCGAAATGGAAGATCGTTTGATTTGACTTTGCAATCCAAATAATTCATCATTTGGAATTTCCTTGCATAACAAATAGGTTTCTTTTACTATTTCAATTCCTTTTTGCCAAATCAATAAATCTTTATATGTCTTGATTTCACTCATCTATTTCCTGATGGCTAGTGACTAAATTACTTATAAGAACGTTGTTTTAGTTCAATATCTTTAAACTCTAATATTTCTTTATGTAAAACCGCATCGGCTGGTTCACCTTTGTACTCCCAAGCAGCTACGTAAGCATAATCTTTATCATTACGTTTTGCTTCGCCTTTTTGTTCGCCATCTAATTCAACCGATTCTTCTCTAAAGTGACCACCACAAGATTCGTTTCTATTAAGTGCATCTTTAGCGAATAATTCACCTAACTCAAGAAAATCTGCTACACGACCTGCTTTTTCCAGTTCAGGATTCATTTCGCTTGCAGAACCAGGCACTTTTACGTTTTTCCAGAAATCTTCGCGTAATGCTTTAATTTCAACCATGGCTTCTTTTAAACCTTGCTCGTTACGAGACATGCCGCATTTATCCCACATAATTTTTCCTAATTTTTTGTGGTAATAATCTACTGAATGCTCTCCTTTATTATTAATGAAGAAATTGATTCTATCAGTTACTTCTTTTTCAGCTTCGTCAAACTCTGGCGTGTTGGTTGGAATTTTACCGGTTCTAATTTCATTAGACAAGTAATCGCCAATAGTATAAGGCAATACAAAATAACCATCGGCCAAACCTTGCATTAATGCTGAAGCACCTAATCGGTTAGCTCCATGTTCAGAGAAATTAGCTTCACCAATACAATATAACCCATCAACGGTAGTCATTAAATTATAATCTACCCAAACACCTCCCATAGTATAATGGGTTGCAGGGTAAATCATCATCGGTGTTTCGTATGGATTCTCGTCAACGATTTTCTCATACATTTGAAATAAGTTTCCGTATTTCTCTTCAACAATGGCTTGACCTAATTCGTATATTTTAGCATCGGAAGGATTTTCTATATTCTGAATTTTAGCTTGTGTTTTTCCGTAGCGTGTAATTGCAGAAGCAAAATCTAAAAATACCGCTTCGCCAGTTGCATTTACACCAAAACCAGCATCACAACGTTCTTTAGCAGCACGAGATGCCACATCACGAGGTACTAAGTTACCAAATGCAGGGTAACGACGCTCTAAGAAATAATCTCTGTTTTCTTCAGCAATATCTGTTGGCTTTATTTTACGTTGTTGTAATGCTTTAGAATCTTCAATATTTTTTGGCACCCAAATACGTCCGTCGTTACGTAACGATTCAGACATCAATGTTAATTTGGACTGATAATCGCCCGAACGTGGAATACATGTTGGGTGTATTTGTGTATAACAAGGATTTGCAAAATACGCCCCTTTTTTATGAATTTTCCAAGCAGCGGTTGCATTAGAACCCATCGCGTTTGTTGATAAGAAATATACATTTCCGTATCCCCCCGAAGCAATAACAACTGCATGAGCCGAATGACGTTCTATTTCACCAGTAATTAAATTACGGGCAATAATACCTCTCGCTTTACCATCAACTTTAACAACATCTAGCATTTCGTGGCGGTTGAACATTTCAATTTTACCACGTGCAATTTGACGGTTCATTGCTGAATAGGCGCCTAATAATAATTGCTGCCCTGTTTGTCCTTTAGCATAAAAAGTTCTTGAAACCAATACACCACCAAACGAACGGTTGTCTAACAATCCACCATAATCACGAGCAAAAGGAACACCTTGAGCCACACATTGGTCGATAATATTAGCTGAAACCTCAGCCAAACGATACACGTTTGCTTCACGAGAACGGTAATCGCCCCCTTTTACGGTATCATAAAATAATCTATATGTTGAATCACCATCACCTTGATAGTTTTTTGCAGCATTAATACCTCCCTGAGCAGCAATTGAGTGTGCACGACGAGGTGAATCTTGATAAGCAAATGCTTTTACATTATAACCTAATTCCGCCAAAGTAGCTGCGGCAGAACCACCAGCTAAACCTGTTCCTACAACAATAACATCAATATGACGCTTATTTGCAGGATTTACTAGGTTGATATGATTTTTATAATCTGTCCATTTATCTTTTAAAGGACCGTGTGGTATTTTTGAATCTAATGCCATATATCTGAGATTAATGGTGATTTAAATGATGAAATAGCGCAATAACTATAAATCCTAAAGGAATTATAATTGAATAGGCCTTTCCTATGTTTTGTAACGTTTTCTTTCTGCTTGCAGTAGCTCCCATAGATTGGAAAGCAGAGGTGAAACCATGCAATAAATGCAATGCCAAAAACACAAAAGCCAAAACATAAGCCCCTACTCTAATAGGGCTTACAAACTTTTCCTGTAACTCATGGAAATAGCGGTAACCATCAACACCTTCGTGTATTCCAGACCAATCGCCTTGTATAAATTTTGTGTTAATTTCTGGAAACCAAAAATCGATAAAATGTAAAATGATAAATGCTAAAATAGCAACACCACTGTAAATCATGTTTCTACTCATCCACGTTGAATTTGCAGCACCATTGTTTTTTACATAAGCAATATTTCTTGCTTTTTTGTTCTTTATCTCTAGGATAAAACCCATAACAAAGTGAAAAACAACACCAAAAATTAATATGGGTTGCATTACAAATTGAATTAACCAATTGGTTCCCATAAAGTGAGATACCTCGTTAAAAAGGTCGCCACTAAAAACAGATAAAAGGTTAATTGCAAAATGTTGAAGTAAGAAAAACATGAGGAAGAAAGCTGAAAGCGCCATGGCTACTTTTCTTCCAATTGAAGATTTTAAAAATCCGCTCATTAGTTAATTTATTAAGTATAGTTTGCAAAGGTAATTTACAATAAATTCATAGACAAAAAGTTGGGCAGTAAAATTATAATTTAGAACAATTATAAGTAATAATACTTAGTTTTTAAAATATGTAAATTATTCTTGGTTTTTAACATAAAATATGATTAATACGCACAAAAATCAACGATTAATTTAAACTATTATCAAACAAATTGGGTTGCAAAATAAAAAAGACACTTAAAAAAGTGCCTTTTTATTAAAATTTTAATCACAATTGATTTACTCTATAAGTATTTTTTTTGTGATTTCTGCTCTTTCAGATAGAATCTTAACAAAATATAAGCCTTTTGAAACCCCCATTAAATTAATTGTTTTTGTTCGTGATGCATTAGATGCATCAAGTTGAGAAATTAGTCTTCCTCGAACATCGTAAACAACAATTTTATCTAAATTAATAAGTGAGTTGTTTTTTATATAAAACTGACCACTTGTTGGATTCGGGTAAATGCCAATTGCTGCATCTAACTCTTCTTCTTCAACACTTAAATAACAAGGATGATTAGTCATTAAAGGTTGCGCACACACCATAGAACCTGTGCTTCTTCCTTGAATAGCACTCGCAGCTGTAATATTTCTAGCCCCTAAAACTCTTTGCTCTTCAGAATTTGAAAGTGCATAATGCATAACATCATTAGTATCGTTAACATGAGCTAGTTGGTGCCCATGTCCTAATTCATGAAGTGCAACACTTTCAAAATCATATTGAGAAATCCCTGTTGAGTTGATAGCAGAACTATAATTCCAGTTAGTCGCATCATCAAAGAGCATATCTAATTCATAAACAAACCAGTTAAATGTTGAACCCGCAGAACAGCCATTATAATACGATATGCATTGACCTAAAACATCAGTTTCCAACTCATCTCCATTATCAAACCGAATAACATTTACATTATCCTGTGAAGCAACATCAACCGTAGTAACGGCTCCAGCTACTATCCAATTAATACCTGTTGTACATCTCCAAGTCTCAAACGCCCTTAAAAACGCAGCTTTAGCATTTGCATTGGCATTAAAGTCTGTAAACATTTCCCATGTATAACCTCCAGAAGAATTATCCTTAATATGCTGTGCCCTGTAAGCATAAAGGGGAAGTGGCCCATTACTCCCACCTGTACTTGTCATATCATCTGCATCATAATAAACATTCGATTCAGAATAGGTTATTATTAAATCACTAGTTGAAGTTGCCGAAGCTCCTCCACTATCCGTTATCCTAATTCGTCCTGTTCCAGCTTCTGAAGGAATTTGAACTGTAATTTGAGTATCAGACCAAGCTAGCACTTGTGTCCCTAATGCTTCAATAAAAGTGGATCCACCATCATCTGCATTACTAAACAGCACTTTACCTTTGGCTGTACCAAAACCAGTACCATTAACTGTAAGCTCTGTTTTAGTCCCCGCAGTTGTTGTAGTTGGCGTAAAAGTTATTGAACCCGGAGCAGCCAATGTACTTTTACTCAAATTAGTTTGTTTACTAGCTCTGTGAAAGCTATTAACTTCAACATAGCTAATATTGGTATACCCCATAATTTCTTTATAAAAAGAAGTTACCCCTTTCTTTTTATTGAATGGGTTTATAGCCTCGTCATTATATAAATTATATTTATAAAAACCCTGCAGTGAGCCATAGGGTTTGAATTGCTTTTTTGAAGATTTACTAAGAGCACTAAGCCTAATATTATTATCATACAACATAAACACTCCTATGTCTTCCGTGTTTAATTTTAAACTAGGCGTAACAACTTCTGCTGATAAACCAATCGTACCTCCCCTTGTAATGACTTCTATGGTTTCAACAAGATCACCTTTAAAAACCTTATAAACCTTAACCGTATTGGATGTATAAATATTTTTATTATCGGCATCCCAAAAGGACTGTTTCGAAATAACCTCACCTTCCACAACCAAACTTGAGTTTTCAATCTGCTTTTTTAATGAAGCTTCTTTAAGTAGGATTTGTGCATGTAAATTTGATGAACTTATTAGGCTTCCTAATAAGATAAATACTATTTGTAAAATAATTCTTTTCATAATATTCAATATTTTTACAATAATTAGAATTGAGGCAGTATCAAATATAGCAAATTATTACATATGATTTGTTTAGTTTTGCTACTTTTAGCATACTTTACACTTACATAACACAAATTTAAATACGTTAAAAACCGCAGATTACATTATTGATTTATAGCGGATTTAAAAACAAACACATGAAATATCTACCAATAAATTCCTCTCTTTTTATTAGCAACAGAAAAAACTTTACTGCTAAGATGAAACCTTGCAGTTTGGCTGTTTTTAACTCAAATGATATCTATCCAATAAGCGCAGATAGCACAATGCCTTTTCAACAACATCGCGATATTTTTTATCTAAGTGGTGTAGACCAAGAAGAAAGCATTTTGGTATTGTTTCCCGACTGCCCAAAAGAAAAACATCGTGAAATTTTATTTTTAAAAGAAACCAATGCACACATTGCTGTTTGGGAAGGCGAAAAACTTAACAAAGAAAAAGCCTTTGAAACCAGTGGTATTAAAACGGTATATTGGCTTCAAGACATGGAAAAAATAATGTTTGAATTAATGACACAATGTGACACCGTTTATATAAACACCAACGAACATTACAGAGCGAATGTTGAAACCGAAACCCGCGAAGACCGTTACACCAAATGGTTAAAAGAAAAATACCCCGCACACAGGGTTGCAAAAAGCGCACCAATATTACAACGCCTTCGCTCGGTTAAAGACCCTATTGAAATTGACTTAATTCAACAAGCCTGTAACATTACCGAAAAAGGATTTCGTAGAATATTAAATTTTGTAAAACCTGAGGTTTGGGAATATGAAATTGAAGCGGAATTAATGCACGAATTTTTACGCAACCGCTCTAAAGGGTTTGCATACACACCCATCATCGCTTCAGGAAACAATGCCAACGTTTTGCATTATATTGAAAACAACAAACAATGTAAAGCGGGCGATTTAATATTATTTGATACGGCTGCCGAATATGCTAATTATTCTAGCGACTTAAGTAGAACCATTCCAGTTTCCGGAACATATTCCAATCGACAAAAAGCAGTTTACAATGCGGTTTTAAGAGTAAAAAATGAAGCCACAAAACTACTAGTTCCAGGAACTATTTGGACTGATTACCATGTAGAAGTTGGGAAACTAATGACATCAGAATTATTAGGGTTAGGGTTATTAGACAAAGCCGATGTTCAAAACGAAAACCCCGATTGGCCTGCTTACAAAAAATACTTTATGCACGGAACCAGTCACCACATGGGCTTAGACACACATGATTATGGCATTTTAACTGAGCCTATGCAAGCTAATATGGTTTTTACCGTAGAACCTGGAATTTATATGCCTGAAGAAGGTTTTGGCATTCGATTGGAAGATGATGTAGTGATTCAAAAAACTGGAGAACCATTTAACTTAATGCGAAACATCCCAATTGAAGCTGAAGAAATTGAGGATTTAATGAATTCATAAAATAATAAAAGGGTCGTTTTTCAACGACCCTTTTTGCTAACATTACTAAATATTGTAATTTATAGAGTGACTAATTCAAATAAATAATCGTTTAGTTTTTGCAGCGTATTAATTTTATTTTTAGTGTCCACTAAAAGTGAAATATTGTTGTTACTTCCTCCATAGGAAATCATTCTAATTTTCACATCTTGTAATATTTGGAATAACTTATATGTTTCTGAATGATTCACCACAGAATGACCCACCAAGCAAATAATACTTTGGTTTTTATCTACTTCAATAATTGCGAATTTTTCTAGTTCAGCTAAAATTTTATTTAAGTTTCTATCGTCATCAATAGTTAAAGAAACAGCTACTTCCGAAGTTGTTATCATATCAATTGAAGTTTCGTAAACTTCAAAAATCTCAAATACTTTTCTTAAAAACCCGTGTGCTTGAAGCATTCTGCCAGATTTAATCTTAATAGCAGTAATACCATCTTTAGCAGCCATAGCTTTCACGCCATTTTCAGAATGGTCGTTATTTATTAAAGTACCATAAGCTTCTGGGTTCATGGTATTTTTTAATCGCACTGGAATATTAAGTGACCTAACAGGTGTTACTGTTTGAGGGTGTAATATTTTTGCTCCAAAGTATGCCAATTCAGCTGCCTCATCAAATGATAAATTTGAAATTGGCCTGGTATTCTCAACATATCTTGGGTCGTTGTTATGCATACCGTCAATGTCTGTCCAAATTTGAACCTCCTCTGCATTAATAGCGGCCCCAATAATAGTTGCCGTATAATCACTTCCACCACGTTGAAGATTCGAAATCTTCCCTTTATCATCTAAACAGATGAACCCTTGTGTGATGTAAATTTGAGCGTCTTCAGCTTTATCAAAAGCTGTTTTAAAATGTGCTTTTATATAATTGACATCCGGATCTTTATCCGAATCAATCTTCATGAAAGTTAAAGCTGGCAATAAACTTGAACTTACTCCTTCTTGCTTTAAATAACTATTCACCATATATGTTGAAAGCAACTCACCTTGAGCAACAATTTCATTTTCCAAATCAATTGAAAAAGGCTTAGCAGTACATTCAACCAACAAATTAAAAATACTAGAAACGTATGTTTTAACTTCTTTATTCAATGAGGCATTCGCAAGAAGATTGTCTATTACCGTAATATATGTTTGGTGAAGTTTATTGATTTTATCAACACTTTCATTACTTTCATTATCAGCAATGTGTTTTGCAATAGCAACTAACTGATTTGTTGTACCAGACATAGCCGACAAAACAACAACCTTTTTTTCGCCGTCGTTTATAATATTCTTAACATTACATATATTTTCAACCGATCCAACCGAAGTTCCACCAAATTTTAATACTCTCATACGTTATGCTTGTTTCTTTAATTCCTTTAAAATCAATTTGATTTCATTAATTTAGACGGCGAAAGTATAACTCCTTAGCTTAAAAAAGATATTTATTAAAAAATATGTTTATTTTTACACATATTGTTAAATAATTAACATGAAGACTGTATCAAACTGTGTTGAAGACATATTAATCACACAACCTTACCTAGAAGAAGCGCTTTCAAGAAACATAATAAACTTTAGCGCTTTGGCCATAGAACTTACCGAACCAATAAGCAAGATGCTAAAAAAAGACGTGAAGCCTGGTGCTATTATGATGGCTTTACGACGATACAATCCACCACCAGCTTTGTCAAATTCTTTAAAAATGAAAAAATTCATGCAGAATTTGGGCGATATAACGGTGCGTTCAAACCTAACCGATTTCACTATAAAGAATTCTGAAACCATAATTGATAACCACGCTAAAATTTTAGAACGTATCAACCAAGAGTCTAAATTATTTTACACCTTTACAAGAGGCATTCACGAAAGCAATATTATTATTTCGAGCAGTTTAAACGATTTTATAAAAGAGAATTTAAAAAGCGAAAGTTTTATTGCCATTCAAGACGGGCTTTCTGCCATTAGTGTTAACCTGCCACAAGACAACTCTAAAATTGCAGGATTATATTATCAGTTTTTTAAGCGTTTAGCTTGGGAAGGCATTGTACTTTATGAAGTTATTTCTACTACCAACGAGTTTACCATTTTAGTTGAGGATGAATTTGTTGATAAAGCTTTTACAGCTATTAAGAAAGTAAAACCTTAAACTACTTAATTCATTTAATCAAAATGAAACTACCTTACAAAGGCATAAATGTTTTTTACACCGACCAAGGCGAAGGAAACCCTGTAGTTTTGCTTCACGGATTTTTAGAAAACGCTACCATGTGGAATGCTTTCATTCCAGAACTGAGAAAAAAAAACCGCGTTATTTGTATTGATTTATTGGGTCATGGGAAAACCGAATGCTTAGGTTACCTGCACACTATGGAACTTATGGCAGAAACTGTTGAAGCGGTTTTAAACCATTTAAAAATAAACAAACCAACACTTATTGGGCATTCTATGGGTGGGTATGTAGCACTCGCTTTCGCGGAACAAAACCCAAACAATTTAAAAGGTTTATGTTTAATGAATTCTACAGCTTTCCCTGATACAGAAGAAAAAAAGCAAAACAGAGACCGCGCTATTCTTGCTGTTAAACAAAATCACAAAACCTTTGTTAGAATTGCGATAAACAATTTATTTAGACCAAAAAACAGAATTATTTTCGCCGATAAAATTAAAGAAGTTATTAATAGTGCTTTAGAAACTCCATTACAAGGTATTGTTGCTGCGTTGGAAGGTATGAAAATTAGAAAAAACAGAACACACATACTTCAATTATCTAATTTCAAAAAAATGATGATTATAAGCAAAAAAGATCCTGTTTTAGACTATGAAACACTCATTAATCAAACCAAGAACAACACCATTAAAGTAGTTGAATTTCCAGACGGACACATGAGTCATATTGAAAATGAAAGTGATTTCTTAATAAATATCATGCATTTCATCGAAAAATAATATAGTTTTGTCGTTTATTTCTGTTTTTTTATTATGTTTACTCCTCAAACAAAGCAACTTATGAAAAAACCAACCACAAAGCCTGCTTTAATGCCAAAAATGTATTGCAATTTTTTTGGGCATGATTATCAAGTATCTAAAAAAGTGACCTACCATGTTAAAGAGTACACATGTTCACACTGCAAAAAACAGTTAACTACAAACAGCAATGGAAGTTTAATAGAATTAACTCCAAAATTTAAAGAGATTAATGCCATCTTAGAGCGCATTCACAATTCAAGAATGGAACGTTTAAAGGAAAAAGCAATCCTTTCGTCGATTTATTAACAGATTATTAACCACTTATAAATGTTTTTTATAGTTTAATGGTCTCTAATTAAACTAATTAAGGCAATTAAATGAAAAACATTCATTGCATGGTCTTTGGGCATGATTTCAAAGTAACTAGAAATGTTACCTATCATGTTAAAGAATACGCTTGCAAAACCTGTAAAAAACAACTTACTACCAGCGGTAACGGCAACCTTATTGAACTAACACCAAAGTTTAAAGAAATAAATGATGTTTTAGAACGTATACATCACAAACGTATTTTGCGCATTAAAAAACTTAAAGAAAATCAAATTGAACAAAAAGCTAAATTACAAATAGCTTAATCACCAAAGTTTTTCCACCCTTGTGCCTTTATTGGTATTCTTGATTCACCTCTAGTTACTAAATGCATCCCTTCGCTTACTTCTTTCATATAACCAATCACGCTAAAGTTAGGGTTTGCTTTTATTTTTGGAAAATCTGTTTGAGATATTGTAAACAACAATTCATAATCTTCACCACCATTCAAAGCAACTGTTGTACTATCCAAATTAAATTCTTCACAAGTAGAAATAACTTGTGGGTCTAACGGAATTTTATCCTCATATAAATCACAACCTGCATTACTTTGTTTACATAAATGTATAATTTCAGAAGATAAACCATCACTTATATCTATCATCGAAGTTGGCTTCACATCCAAATCTTTCAACAATTTTACAATATCTTTTCTAGCCTCTGGTTTTAATTGACGCTCAATTATATAAGAATACGGCGTTAAATCTGGTTGACTATTTGGGTTCACTTTATATACTTCCTTTTCACGCTCCAACACTTGCAGCCCCATATATGCACCTCCTAAATCGCCAGAAACAACCAACAAATCACTTGGCTTTGCACCAGACCTATAAACCTCTTGATCTACCTCGCCAATGGCTGTAACCGAAATTAACAATCCCGTATTAGACGATGTGGTATCGCCACCAACAACATCAATATTATAAATTTTAGCAGCCGTTTCAACACCTGCATACAAATCTTCAAGTGCCTCTAAAGGAAACCTATTGGATACAGCTATAGATATAGTAATTTGGGTTGGATTGGCATTCATTGCATACACATCCGATAAATTAACCATAACCGCTTTATAACCCAAATGTTTTAAGGGCATATAGCTTAAATCGAAATGCACACCTTCAACCAACAAATCGGTAGTCAATACAATCTTCTTATTGTTAAACTCTAAAACGGCTGCATCATCCCCCACACCTTTTATGGTTGATTTGTGATTGATTTTAAAGTTTTTAGTTAAGTGGTCTATAAGTCCGAATTCACCTAACTCACTTAATGATGTACGTTGTTGATTTTTATCTTCTATCATGCTGCAAAAATAAGAAGCTTATTTATATAAACGTATAAGCTATCGCTAATAAAAATTCAAATTTTTCAACTTAAACCCATAAATCTATAACAAAGTTGCTGCTTTTTTAATCAATAGGGAAAACCTATAAAACTATATGCTAATATAATGTTAGGTTACATGGTAATACGTGACTTATATTGTATATTTGTACCCTATTTAGAAATCGTCTTAATAAAAAATGATTTAAGACTTATCTAAATCTAATTAAAAACATATGATAAAAGTTTCTGAAACAGCTAAGAAAAAAGTTATCGAACTTATGCAAGAAGATGGCTTTAACCCTACTACCGACTTTGTACGAGTAGGCGTTAAAAGCGGTGGTTGTTCTGGGCTATCTTACGATTTAAAGTTTGATAAAGAAAATGCAGAAGATGATAAAGTGTTTGTGGATAATGATGTGAAAATTATTGTAGACAAAAAAAGTTTCTTGTACCTAGTAGGAACTACTTTAGAATACTCTGGAGGATTAAACGGCACCGGATTTGTGTTTAACAACCCAAATGCAAATCGCACATGTGGTTGCGGTGAATCGTTTTCACTGTAAGTTTATAAAGTAGAAAGTTAAAAAGTTTTAAGGTAAACGGCGAAATTTAATTCTTTTTGAAGAAATTATTTCAAGGCAGAAAGCCCGAGAATTAAACAAGGACATTTACAATTTAACTAAAGAAAATAAATACTTTAATGTTGATTTTGGTTTAAGAGACCAAATAAGACGTTCAAGTATTTCAATTTCTTCAAACATAGCTGAAGGATTTGAAAGAGAAACAACAAAGGAGTTCATTCGCTTTTTATACATTGCCAAAGCATTATCAGGGGAGTTTCGCTCGCAATTATATTTAGCTTATGATATAAATTATTTAAGTTCAGAAGAATTTGAAAAATTAAAGTTAAAAGTAAACGAAGTTTCGAAGTTAATTAGTGGTTTAATAAAATACTTAAACTCAACTTTATAACTTTTTACTTTACAACATTAATACTAATTATGAATAAATATACTGAAGACGATTTAAGGGAAGAACTTAAAACCAAGGAATACGAATACGGATTTTATACCGATATAGAATCTGACACGTTTCCTGTGGGTTTAAACGAAGATATTGTTCGTGCAATTTCTCTTAAAAAAGAAGAACCAGAATGGATGACCGAATGGCGCTTAGAAGCGTTTCGTGCTTGGGAAAAAATGGTTGAACCAGAATGGGCAAATGTGCATTACACCAAACCAGATTTTCAAGCTATTTCATACTATTCAGCACCAAATAGCAAACCTAAATACAATAGTTTAGATGAAGTAGATCCTGAGTTATTAGCAACATTTGCTAAACTTGGTATTTCATTGGATGAACAAAAAAAACTATCTGGTGTAGCCATGGATGTTGTGGTAGATTCCGTTTCGGTAGCAACAACATTTAAAAAGACTTTAGGAGAGAAAGGGATTATATTTTGCTCAATTTCTGAAGCTTTACGCGAACATCCAGACTTAGTTAAAAAATATATCGGTACGGTTGTTCCTCAAAAAGATAATTTCTATGCTGCTTTAAACTCTGCTGTTTTTAGTGATGGAAGTTTCTGCTACATTCCAAAAGGCGTAAAATGTCCTATGGAATTGTCTACCTATTTTAGAATCAATCAAGCAGGAACGGGTCAGTTTGAAAGAACTTTGGTTATTGCAGATGAAGGCAGTTACGTTTCTTATTTAGAAGGTTGTACCGCACCAAGTCGTGATGAAAATCAATTACACGCAGCTGTTGTTGAGCTTATTGCTTTAGATGACGCTGAAATAAAATATTCAACTGTACAAAACTGGTACCCTGGAAATGCCGAAGGCAAAGGGGGTGTTTTCAATTTTGTAACCAAACGTGGTTTATGCGAAAAGAACGCTAAAATTTCTTGGACGCAAGTGGAAACCGGTAGTGCCGTAACTTGGAAATACCCATCATGTGTTTTAAAAGGAGATAATTCGGTTGGAGAGTTTTACTCCATCGCCGTTACCAACAATTTCCAACAAGCTGATACGGGTACGAAAATGGTTCATTTAGGAAAAAACACTAAATCGACTATCATTTCGAAAGGTATCTCAGCAGGAAAATCACAAAATAGTTACCGCGGATTGGTAAAAATAAGTCCGAATGCCGATAACGCCCGTAACTTTTCACAATGCGATAGTTTACTTATGGGTAACGAATGCGGTGCACACACGTTTCCATATATAGAAGCTAAAAACAAGTCAGCAAAAATAGAACACGAAGCAACCACTAGTAAAATTGGTGAAGACCAAATTTTCTATTGCAACCAACGTGGAATAGATACTGAAAAAGCCATTGCACTTATTGTAAACGGATTTAGTAAAGAGGTATTAAATAAGCTTCCTATGGAGTTTGCTGTGGAAGCTCAAAAACTATTGGAAATTAGTTTAGAAGGCTCTGTAGGATAAATTATTATAAAGTATAAAAATAGAATCAAATTAACAACATGTTAAAAATTGAAAATTTACACGCAAGTGTTGAAGATAAAGCCATTTTAAGAGGCATAAATTTAGAAGTTAAAGCTGGAGAGGTTCACGCGATTATGGGACCAAACGGTTCAGGAAAAAGCACACTAGCTTCTGTTATTGCAGGAAAAGAAGAATATGAAGTTACCGAAGGGGATATCATATTCAATAATGAAGACATCAATGAATTAGCTGCTGAAGAACGCGCTCATAAAGGGGTGTTTTTGTCATTTCAATATCCTGTTGAAATTCCGGGAGTTTCGGTAACAAACTTCATGAAAACTGCTATTAACGAAACACGTAAAGCGCAAGGTTTAGAAGAAATGCCTGCTAAAGACATGTTGAAATTAATCCGTGAGAAATCGGAGTTATTAGAAATCGATAGAAAATTTTTATCCCGTTCATTAAATGAAGGTTTTTCAGGTGGCGAGAAGAAACGTAACGAAATTTTCCAAATGGCAATGCTTGAACCTAAATTGGCCATTCTTGATGAAACCGATTCTGGCTTAGACATTGACGCCCTTCGTATTGTTGCAAACGGCGTTAACAAACTAAAAAGCAAAGACAATGCGGTTATAGTTATTACACATTATCAACGTTTGTTAGACCATATCGTTCCAGATTTTGTACACGTACTTTATAACGGTCGTATTGTAAAATCGGGCGGAAAAGAATTAGCCCATGAACTTGAAGAAAAAGGATACGACTGGATTAAAGAAGAAGTGAACGCTTAAAAATCAGTTAAAAGTAAAAAGTTTTTAAAGTTTAAAAGTTACATGTAGTCCAACTTTTTACTTTCAAACTTTTAAACATTTCAACTCAACAAAATGGATTTAAAAGAAAAATTAATATCATCCTTTTTAGCATTCGAAGAACGCGTAGATGTAGATGCATACGTACACGATGTTAGAAGCGAAGCTATCAAAATATTTGAAGAAAAAGGCTTCCCTACCAAAAAGGAAGAAGCATGGAAATACACTTCTTTAAACAGTATTCTAAAAGAAGATTACAGTGTTTTCCCTAAAAATGAAAATGCTATAGAATATAACGATGTAAAAAAATATTTTATTCATGATATAGACACTTTTAATGTAGTGTTTATTGATGGAAAGTATTCTTCACACCTATCGCAAACCACACACGACGGATTGGATGTTTGCTTAATGTCTTCTGCATTAACAAAACCAAAATACCGTTTAATCATTGAAAACTATTTTAATAAAGCAGCTACAAAAGATAGCCTTACTTCATTAAACACTGCATTTTCAAGTGAAGGAGCCTATATTCACATTCCGAAAAATAAATTGGTTCAAAAGCCAATTCAAATCATCTATTTTTCAACAGGAAATGAATCGGCAACCATGTTGCAGCCTCGTAATTTGATTGTGGTTGATGAGAATTCACATGTACAAATTATAGAACGCCATCAAAGCTTAACGGATAATGCTGTTTTAACAAATAGCGTAACCGAAATTTTTGCCAACAAACGCGCCATTGTTGATTATTACAAAATTCAAAACGACAACCAAAACGCAACGCTTATAGACAACACATTTATTAAGCAAAAGCAAGAAAGTGTTGCATCGGTACATACGTTTGCTTTTGGCGGGAAATTGGTGCGCAACAATTTGAATTTCTACCAAACGGGAGAACGCATCGAATCTACCCTAAAGGGCGTGACCATTATTGGCGACAAACAACATGTAGACCACAACACCTTGGTGCATCATATCGAACCAAATTGTGAGAGTCATCAAGATTACAAAGGTATTTTCGGCGAAAACTCAACAGGCGTTTTTAATGGGAAAATTGTAGTTGAAAAAGAGGCTCAAAAAACTAATGCGTTTCAAGCCAACAACAACATTTTAATAAGCGATAAAGCAACCATAAACACCAAACCTCAGCTGGAAATCTTTGCTGATGATGTAAAATGCTCACACGGTTGTACCATCGGACAACTAGACGAAAGTGCCATGTTTTACATGCGTTCGCGCGGAATTCCAGAAAAAGAAGCCAAGGCACTTTTAATGTACGCCTTTAGTAATAACGTGTTAAGTTCTGTTAAAATTCCAGAAATCAAACAGCGCATTACTAAAATTATCGCCAACAAATTAGGTGTAAATCTTGGGTTTGATTTATAAAATTATTTGAAGCTATTCCCGCTATCCGCTATATCTTTTTTTAGGTCACCCTGAGCTCAATCGAAGGGTCTTTCACAAAAGGAGGATTTCAAGTTTATCTTGAGCGGAGTCGAAAGACTACTATCGGGGCTAAACATAAAGCCATGTTCAACGTAGAAACCATCCGAAAAGACTTCCCCATTCTTTCTCGCAAAGTAAATGGCAAACCATTGATGTATTTTGATAATGCTGCAACATCACAAACCCCAAAACAAGTTATCGATGTTATTGTGGATTATTACTCAAATTACAACGCCAACATTCATCGTGGTGTACATAGCTTAAGTCAGGAAGCTACCGATAAATACGAACAAGCAAGGCACAAAATTCAAAAACATTTCAACGCCAAATTTGCACACGAAATTATATTCACATCGGGCACTACGCACGGTATAAATTTAGTTGCAAACGGCTTTTCTTCCATCTTAAAAAAAGGAGATGAGATTATTGTTTCAGCTTTAGAACACCATAGTAACATTGTGCCTTGGCAAATGTTGTGCGAACGTACTGGAGCTCTTTTAAAAGTCATTCCTATGAACCAAGAAGGTGAATTGGTAATGACCGAATACAATAAATTACTTTCAAAAAACACGAAACTAGTTTTTGTAAATCATATTTCAAACGCTTTAGGAACTATCAACCCTATTGAATATATTATTGAAAAAGCCCACCAAGTTGGTGCTGCAGTTTTAATTGATGGTGCACAATCGTGCCCTCACATAAAGCCCGATGTTCAGGCTTTAGATGTCGATTTTTATGTTGCTTCAGCTCACAAAATGTGTGGGCCAACGGGCGAAGGCATGCTTTACGGAAAAGAAAGTTGGTTGAAAAAATTACCCCCTTACCAAGGTGGTGGTGAAATGATAGCCGAAGTTACTTTTGAAAAAACAACTTACGCCGATTTACCACATAAATTCGAAGCAGGAACCCCAAACATTTGTGGTGGCATCGCTTTTGGAGCAGCCATCGATTATATGAACAGTATTGGTTTTGATGTTATTTCTAAATACGAACACGAACTTCTAGAATACGCCACATCACAATTATCGCAGATTGATGGTTTAAAATTCTACGGAACTTCAAAAAATAAAGCTTCAGTTGTTTCATTTAACCTAGAAGGAATTCATCCCTATGATGTTGGTACCATTTTAGACAAATTAGGAATCGCTGTTCGAACTGGTCACCATTGTGCACAACCTATAATGGATTATTTTAAAATTCCAGGAACGGTGCGAGCTTCTTTCGCATTTTATAACACCAAAGAAGAAATAGACGCTTTAGTTACTGGTGTTAAAAAAGCAAAAATGATGTTGTCTTAATTTTTGGCTTCTTTTTTGTTATATTATAAAAAGAAACTAAACCTTACATCATCATGAAATTTCTAATAGTTCTTTTATCACTATTGTTTGTAGACAATGGTTGTTCACAAGCCAATATAAAACAAGACACTATTTCTATTGACTATTCTACACATTCCAGAAGAACTTTCAAACACATTTCCATCAGTAAAAAAAGTATTTCCGTACTAAACAAAAGAGGTGAAACGCGCTTAATAAAACCCTGTTCCAAACCTAATTGGAAAAGTATTTTAAAAGCCCTAAAGCCCATTGATATTGAGAATATCCCAAACCTAAAAGCACCTTCAGAAAATCGCTTTTTTGATGGTGCTGCCATAGCCAACTTAAAAATAACTTATGATGGCAAAACCTATGAAAGCCAAAGCTTCGATCATGGGAATCCGCCCAAAGAAATAGCAGAACTTGTTAAAGAAATGCTATCTATTTCAGAAAACATTGAATAGCAACATTTCTTATTGTATTTTTGCGTAGAATTATACTGTTAGGTCGAGTGCAGTCGAGACCTATAAATATGTTAACCTCTCGACTGCGCTCGAGGTGACAAAAATTAAATTTACAATTGTGAGTATTCAAGACATACAAAATGAAATAATAGACGAATTCTCAATGTTTGAAGATTGGGAAGAGCGTTACCAATATATGATTGATTTGGGTAAAGATTTACCTCTAATTGACGACCAATATAAAACTAACAGCAACATCATAAAAGGTTGCCAAAGTAAAGTTTGGGTTCATGCCGAAATGAAAAACGATAAAATAGAATTTACCGCCGATAGTGACGCTATTATTACTAAAGGTATTATTGCAATTTTAATACGCGTATTTTCAAATCAGCATCCAAAAGACATTATTAATGCCGATACCGATTTTATTGATAAAATTGGATTAAAAGAACATTTATCACCAACCAGAGCGAACGGTTTGGTGAGTATGATAAAACAACTTAAAATGTATGCCATTGCATACCAAACACAGTTAAAATAAGTTTATTCGTTGAATCGTTTATCTGTTGATTTATTTCGAATAAACGTCTCAACAAATAAACACATAAACATTAAAAAAATGAGCGAAGCAATAGATACCACTGAATTAGGTGAAAAAATAGTAAACGTACTAAAAACCATTTACGATCCAGAAATACCTGTAGATATTTATGAATTAGGTTTGATTTATGATGTTTTTGTAAATGAAGATTACGATGTTAAAATATTAATGACCTTAACAACACCAAACTGCCCAGTAGCAGAAACATTGCCATTGGAGGTTGAAGAAAAAGTAAAATCATTAAACGATGTGAAATCTGCTGAAGTAGAAATTACGTTCGACCCTCCTTGGACACAAGATTTAATGAGTGAGGAAGCTAAGTTGGAATTGGGAATGCTGTAAAATAGTTTACAGTTACAGTATACAGTAAAGTTAATTTAAAACCTAAATATCACCTTGAGCTCAGTCAAAAGGTCTCAATAATATGTCAGACGAAATAATAAATCGCGTAGCGAATAGCAAATTAGCAACTATTAACCTTGAGGATTATTATCCAAAAGGCCAGAGAGTTCTTTTTGATATAAAAGATTGGCTTTGGGAAGGCTTGGTTTTACGTGAAAAAGATTTTAGAAATCAAGTATCTGAATTTGACTGGTCGGAATATCAAGATAGCTATATAGCTTTAACTTGCAGTACAGATGCTATTGTTCCAGGTTGGGCATTTATGCTTATTAGTATTCATTTAGAGCCTTATGCTAAAAAGGTTATTATTGGGAATCTGGAAGCTTTAGAAACATCCATTTATCAAGATGTAATTGGAAATCTTGATGTTTCGGAATATAAAAACACCCCAACTATCATCAAAGGCTGTTCAAAAAAACCTGTTCCTCAAAATGCTTACATCATGTTAGCAAATAAGCTAAAACCTATTGCCAAATCTATCATGTATGGGGAAGCATGTTCTTCTGTTCCTCTTTTCAAAAACAAATAATATTTTTGTGACATTTCAACACAACCTATGCCTTAACATGTGTTGATTTTATGATATTTCTTGTGAATTACTAAATTAAAAATTATATTTAAACCTACCTCACAAACACTTCATAAATGAAAAAAACACTTTTATTTTTAGCATTGTGCATCGGTATTGCAACCGTAAACGCACAAACAAAAGAAGAACTTGAAGCTCAAAAATCCGAAAAACAAGCTGCTGCAAATGCTTTACAAGGCGAAGCAAATGCTTTACAAGCCAAAATAGATGCTTTATCAGGTTGGAGAGTTGGGGCTTTTGGTACTATTGGTGGTAGTTTATCAAACTTTAGTAAATGGTATGCCCAAGGTGCACCAAACAACTCGTCTGGTAACATTGGATTCACTCTTAATGGTCACGCTAACTTGATTCAAGAAAAATTCTTTTGGAGAAATGCCTTAACTACCAATTTAAATTGGGTTAAATTGAATAATAAAGACAATCCTGCGGATGATGATAGCTTCAAACCAACCACAGATGTTTTTAATATGTCATCGTTATACGGAAGAAACATTACAAAAACATTAGCTGCTTCGGGATTGATGGAATACAGAACGACGCTTTTAGACAACTTTAACGACCCAGGTTATTTAGATTTAGGTGTTGGTGCTACTTGGACACCTATTGATAATTTAATTGTTGTAATTCACCCATTAAACTACAACTTTGTATTTAGCGATGGTGATACTGTTTTTGAATCATCTCTTGGTTCTAAAATTGTAACTGATTATACAAGACAAATTGGTGCTATAAACTTTAAAACAAACTTATCTATGTTCCAAAGTTACAAAAGTGGCGACTACTCTAACTGGACTTGGAGTAATTCGTTTAGCTACACACTTTGGAAGATGATTGGTGTTGGTTTTGATTTTGGCTTAAGAAGCAATAAACAAGAAGCACTTAATTATGCATTAGCCCAAACACCCCCTAGTGCGACAGGTTTTGATGATGTAAATAACGATTTACAATCGTATTACACCATAGGTTTGAGTTATAAATTTTAAAAAACCAATCTTTATATAATAAAAATGCACATCAAGAGATGTGCATTTTTATTAATTATTTTTAACTGCCTTTAAATTTCCGTTGCTTCTTCTTCCTAGTAAAAAGCCTTTTAAAAAAGCCATCTCGTTTGGATTCTTCGCAGTTTAAATCAGAAACAACTTCATCTGAAGGCATTTCAAAATGACTTTTTGTAATGTTGTTATATCTATCATCAGCATTTAATTTCTTATAAAATTTTGCGAAAATTGGCAATGCAGAATTGGCACCCTGACCAATTCCTGTGGTCTTAAAACCTATGCTGTGATTATCATTGCCTACCCAAGTAAGCATTACTAAATTCGGAGTAATGCCTACAAACCAACCGTCTTTGTTATTTTGCGTTGTTCCTGTTTTTCCTGCAATATCGTTAGTTAAATTGTATGTGGTTCTTAATCTTGCTGCAGTTCCTTGGTTAACCGTCGATTTCATCATTTCAAGCATCACTTGCCTTGTATAATCATTAAAAGCAGGCTCTGATTCCTTTGGTTTAAACGACGCTATAACCTTACCATTCCTATCGGTTATTTTCGTAATGCAAAAAGGTTTAACAGACTTACTTTTATTTACATAACTGGCATAAGCACCTGTGAGTTCTTTTAAATTAATCTCTGTAACCCCTAAAGCTATAGAAGGCAATTTTGGTAATTCTTTTTTTATTCCCATTTTATTTGCCTGCTCTAAAACCTTATCAATTCCCACTTCATTTAACACTTTCACAGCAATGGTGTTTACTGAATTGCTCAAAGCCATTTCAAGATTATAATTGATATACGGGTCTTCACTCTCTGTGCCAGAATTAGTCGGTGTCCAATCATCATAATTACTATAAGTTACTTCTGCTAAGGAAAAATACGTGCAAGGTTTCATGCCATTTTCAATAGCTGCGGTATAAACAAAAGGTTTAAATGTTGACCCAACTTGTCTTTCACTTTGTGATACGTGGTCGTACTTAAAATAACGATAATCAATTCCTCCAATATAAGTTCTTATGGCACCCGTTTTAGGGTCGATGCCTAACATACCTGTATTTAAAAACTTTAGATAATGTTGCAAACTATCCAAAACACTCATGTTTTTAATGGTATCTCCTTTCCATTCAAACAATTCTATCTTATGCTTAACAGAAAGGGAATCTTGTATTTGAGCGTTGGTTAAACCTGCTTTTTTATATGACTTATACTTCGGAAGTACTTTAAAAGATGTTTCAATAACTTTTTTATTGGTTTTCCACGGCGCATATTTACCGTAAGAAATCTCAAAGTCTTTTTGCAAAACCGTTAAATGTTCTTTCACTGCATCTTCTGCCAATTGTTGCATCCCAACATCTAGCGTAGTATGTACTATGAGTCCATCACGGTACAAATCATAAGGTTCTCCATTTGGATTTTTAATAGTATCCAATATAGCTGCCAACTCTTTTTTAACTTGTTCTCTAAAATAAGGTGCTATGCCTACATCATGATTGAATGATTTATAATCTAATCCCAATGCTTGATTAACATAAAAATTAGCAGAATCTTGAGGTATGTTGCCATATTTGACCATTTGATTGAGCACTACATTACGCCTTTCTAAACTTCTTTCAGGATACAATCTAGGATTATAATAATTGTTTGCTTTTAACGTACCTATTAAAGTTGCAGCTTCTACTTCAGTAAGCTGAATGGCAGGTTTATTAAAAAATTTACGCGCAGCACTTTCAACCCCGTAAGTGTTATCAGAAAATGGGACCGTATTAAAATACATAGTAAGAATGTCTTCCTTTGAATAAATTGACTCAATTCGTTTCGCAATAATTGATTCTCGGAATTTATTTATCACCATGCTAAAGAACCTATAATTACTTCTGCCATATAAATTCTTTGCTAGTTGAAGCGTTATGGTGCTTCCTCCACCAGCAGATTTATCACGTAGAAGAATACTTTTTACAAACACACGCATCAAACTAACATTGTCGATACCATCATGTTCAAAAAAACGAATATCTTCAGTTGCTACTAAAGCATCAATGAGGTGTTTAGGAAAATCTTCAAACTGCAAAGGCTGTCTATCATAAATATAATATTTGCCTATTAATTGCCCATCTTTGTCTAGAACCTGAGTCGCTTCTTCTTGTTTTATGGAACTTAGCTCTGCGGCAGTTGGTACTTTACCAAAAAAACCTAAATAAATACTAATATAAAGTGCTAAAAAGAATAAAATAATTGAAGCAAAAACGATTAGCAACCACTTTATCAATTTCTTTTTAAGTATGCTTTTAATCAGCTTCATATTATCAGCACTTGCTATTTCATGTCCTCGTAGTCGGGGTACAAAAATTTATTATAAGGAAAACGGGTGATATGAATTTCACGAACCTCATCGTAAACCCGCTTTTTAAAATCTTCTAAATTCTCTTTATTTATTGCTGAAATAAACAACGCATTATTTCGTCCAACTTTACTCATCCAAGTGCTTTTCCATTCACTTAGCGTGTTGTGTTTTGAAGTTCTTTCAGTTTCTAAATCATCGGCATCTAATGGTTCTGGCTTATAGGCATCAATTTTATTAAACACCATAATAATAGGCTTATCGGCACTTTTAATTTCACCTAAAATCTTATTTACAGACTCGATGTGTTCTTCAAAATTAGGGTGCGAAATATCAACTACATGCAATAATAAATCGGCTTCTCTAACCTCATCAAGCGTCCCCTTAAAACTTTCAACTAATTGGGTTGGTAATTTTCTAATGAATCCAACCGTATCACTTAATAAAAATGGTAAATTTTGAATCACCACTTTTCTAACGGTCGTATCTAAAGTTGCAAACAATTTATTTTCGGCAAACACATCGCTTTTACTTATTACATTCATTAACGTCGATTTCCCAACATTAGTATAACCAACCAAAGCCACACGAACCATAGCACCACGATTACCACGTTGTACAGACATTTGCCTATCGATGGTTTTTAACTTCTCTTTAAGTAACGAAATTTTATCGCGAACAATACGTCTATCAGTTTCAATCTCTGTTTCACCAGGACCACGCATACCAATACCACCTTTTTGACGCTCAAGATGCGTCCACATACCTCTTAATCGAGGCAATAAATATTCGCATTGTGCCAACTCCACTTGCGTTCTAGCATAACTGGTTTGGGCACGTTGCGCAAAAATATCGAGTATTAAATTGGTTCTATCTAATACTTTACAATTTAAAATTTTGCTGATGTTGCGTTCTTGGGCAGATGATAATTCATCATCAAAAATAGCTGTACCCACTTCATGTTCTTCAATATACTTACGTACATCTTCTATTTTACCAGTTCCAATAAATGTTCTAGGGTCTGGTCTTTCCATTTTTTGGGTAAAACGTTTCACTACCTCGCCACCTGCTGTGTAGGTTAAAAACTCTAACTCATCTAAATATTCACGAGATTTAACTTCGTCTTGTTCCTTTGTAATAACCCCTATTAAAACGGCTTTTTCTAAAGTAATATCTTTCTTTTCTAACATAAAATAATCGTAATATGCAAAGTTACATAAATGCATCCACTTTAATTTTTATATTTTTAGTGTTTATTTTGACTTATGACCGACTTTCTTGAAGATATCCCTATTAGACACGATTTACAAACCGTCGCTTTTTATAATCTTGAAAACTTATTCGATATTTATGATGATTCGCGAACAAATGATAATGATTTTTTACCCATTAATGTTAAAAAATGGACGCCTAAACGCTATGACAATAAGCTTCGTAAATTAAGCTTTGCCATTTCTAACATTGGTAAAAAAGAAACGGGCAAACACCCTGCCATTGTAGGATTAGCAGAAGTTGAAAATGCCAAAGCAATTCAAGATTTAATAAACTATAAGCATTTAGAAACCTGCCATTACAACTATGTGCATTATGATTCTTTAGATGAACGTGGCATTGATGTGGCTTTAATTTATGACACCGCTGCTTTTGATGTTACACATTCGGAGGTTTTTAGAATACATTTAATTGATGAACAAGGCATGCCTGATTATACCAGAGATATTTTATTGGTTTCTGGCTTATTAGATGGTGAAACTATTCATGTAATTGTAAACCATTGGTCTTCTAGACGCGAAGGCGAAAAAGAAACCGAGCCCAAACGTATGGCTTCATCAAATAAAGTGGCTGAAATTATTAGCAATTTACGTTTGGAAAATGCTGAGGCTAAAATTATTGTTATGGGTGATTTTAACGACGACCCTTCTAGCAAGAGTATTAAAAATTTAGTTGAAGTAGCAAACCTTTTCAACCCTATGAATACGTTGCGTTCTTTTAGCAGAGGCACCACCATGCACAACCGCCAGTGGAATTTATTTGACCAAATTATAGTCTCCACTAACTTTTTTGAAAGTACGCCAAATAAGTTTGAATTTGACACTGCCAATATTTTTGACGAAGACTTTTTAAAACTTTTTAAAGGCAAGTTTAAAGGGACTCCATTTAGAACCTATATTGGTAAAAAATACCAGGGAGGTTATAGCGACCACTTTCCGGTATATGCTATTTTTAAGAAGTGATGGTTACGTCATTGCGAGGCACGAAGCCATCTGTTGTTCTGTAAAGAAATGAAATAATTTCAATTAATAAGATTACTTCAGTCGTACCTCCTTCGTAATGACGAATAGGTACATGGAACAGTTTATACTGCTTGAAAAAGTATAAAAGTTAACCCTAAAGCAACAACTGGCAACAATAAAAGCAACCAAATATTATACATTGGTTTTGTTTTTTTATTCATTTTAGTATTTATCATCATACGCCTTTTGCCAGTGTACTGCATCCAGTTTTTAAAAAACAGAAACCCTGTAACCAAAATAAAAAGCGTCCATGCTTTTTCCTTACTCATGGTAGTCATGTTCATCTGATTAAAAAATTTTGCAAAGAAAACGCCTAAAAGCAATAATAACGCACATTGCAACACAGACACATAAGCTATGGCAATGCTGATAGATTTTTGTTTGTATTTGGGCTTGAAATAGGTAAAAATATTGTAGAATAGGATGTCGAAGGTGTTCATTTTTTGAAGTGGTTACAACTCAGTTTTTATTGAGTACAGTTTTTATTTACATTTTTCAATTCTACTGCGAACAATTGAGTCGAATTTCAAAATCGTATCTCGCAAAACTTGAAATTCCGAAAAATGAACTGTTAAAGGTGATTCAGATGAAAAACCACCGTTTGGCATTTCACCAGGGAAATTACCAGAAGCACTAAATCCAATTCCGGGAACATTTTTAGTTCCGTTTTTATAGTTTTCGAATTGTTCAAATTTTATTCTTTTGCCATTTCTGTCAACTGAATAGTATTCGTGATCAATTATACCGCTTTCAAATTTGTATTTTACAAAGAGAATTCCATCATTAGGAATTTCCAAAATCTTTCTTCCATTTTCAATTTTCGGTTCTATCCCACAATCCAGTCCATAAATTATTTTAACTTTTCCAGTGTAATTTTCTGAAATTAAATAGGTTTCTGGTTCTATCGTATTAATTTTTGTCCAAATTGGCCAAAATATTATTATTGATACTATAGTTCCTAAAATCCAAAAAAGTTTGATTTTGAGTCTTCTCTTAACAACCAATATTAAAATAATTCCTATTATATAAACCGGCAATCCAATAATTACAAAGAATGCCATAAAGGTCAATCCGAATGCTCCAATTAGTAAAAGTGCAATTCCAATGTAGAAAAGTATATAGTTAGTTCTTTGGTTCATTAAAATGGCACACAACTTCTAGTATGTGGATAAATATACTCATTATCACCTAAATATTCCGATATAATAAAAATGATGATTCCCTAAATCTTACGGCCCATAATCCACACTAACCTCATCCAATTCATAAACCCCATCAAAGGCTTCTTGCCCACTTCCTGTGTATTTAAACGCAATGTGCATGGTTCCGGTAGCGCAGGATAAATCTACATTACCTGAATTAAACCATGGCACAAACGAATCGGAATCTTTTACTACGTACGCCGCAGATAATATGCCCCAAGTGGCCGATTTAATATTTGCCAGTGTACCATCCCAATTTAAAGAATACAATACTTCCATAAAACTACTATCGGCTAAACTGTTGGATGTTTTAAACCTTAGCGTTACGCCATTTTTCCCATTTAAATTAATGGTTGGTGTAATTAACCAAGCAATATTGCTTACATCTCCAGAGCTGGCAGTTTGTACCCTTGCCGAACGCCCTAAAGACGCATTGGATGATGTAGAAGAAAATGCTTCCCAACCTTCGGTTCCTGCTTCAATATAATTGGTCCATCCGTTGCCGGTTATTAGTCTATTATTCACTTGAGTTTCAAAATTTTCATAAAACAGATTGGTGGTTCCAAAGTTGGCTGCTAGTCCACAATTCAGTTCTAACGGGTCGCAACGTTGCGGGTTGTCAAAATTAATATCTATGGTACTATTAATCATCAGCACATTAAAATCATCACCAAAATCTCTACCAAAAATGCCCTGGATTGTGCCTTTCCCTTGCGGAACGGGCAGCGATTTAAAATCGGAAAACGTACTGGTTTGCATCAAAATAGACACTCTGTTATCGCAACTTTCTAAAATGCGAAATCCATCAAACTCATCGGTACTTTCGCCTGCATAGGTGGAAGCCAAATCAAACCGATTCACTTGCATATTATTTAATTGAATCAGGGTATTTTCGTCTTTATCAGTCAAATCCTGAATATTGGCAATTTTAGGAGTTAGTGTTACTACTTCGGTGCCTCTTTTAATAATATTACGATATTCGGATGCCTGAATTTGTTTCACCCTATTAGAATCTCCTTTACCAACAGCTATCACACCGTTAGATAAGCCTATAGTTAAGCCATTCATTTTTACATACACCTTTCTACCAACTTCAAATGTGTTATACAAACTACTTGCGTTTATTTCTATTTTAAGTCCTAATCGTGGGTCGTTATCGGGATTACTGTCATCCATTTTGTTTTGAATGATTAATTCTTCAAAAAAATTACCGCCTTTGTCACTAGAAACAACATAGCCTTCAATGTATAAATTTTGTTCATCTCTAATTAAAACCGTGGCATTTCCACCATTAACGGCTTGTTCATAGCGCTCTACAATAGCTTTAAAAGTGGTGATGCTACTTGCTGGAATATTAGGCTCTTTGATAGTTGTATCTGGAACCGAATAGTCATCATCTTGTACACAAGCCGTAAAGCTGATGGCTATTGAAACACCTATTAGAAATTTACTTATGTTATTCATACTACCGTTATTTTAAAATCTATAATTCACATTTACAAAATAGGTAGCGCCTCTGCCATACCAGTATTTTGAACCAAAAACAGGTTTGTTCAATGCTTTATCGTCTCTTAACTCTCTAAAATTGGCGTTTCTGGATTGCTCAAATCCGCCCGTTTTATACACTTCATCCAATAGATTATTTACGCTTACAAACGACCCTATATACTTATCTTTTATACGCCACGATTTACCACCCGTAAGGTTTATAACCATATAATCATCAAAACGTTCTTGTTTTAATAATGCTTTAGCAAGTGTTTGATCATAATCATTAAAAGACTGCCCATCAACATCCGTATTAAAATTTGAACTTCTGGTTAACGGACTGATATCTATATAGGTATTACTAAAAAAGTTGGCCGTGGCACCAAACCACCAATAATCGGGATCGCGGTATTCAAAACCCAAAGAATACGCTGTATGCGGACCAGCAGCCAATTTGTAATTTTTTAAATTAGATTTTCCTAAATATACATTGGTAAAATCCTCGGACGACAAATACAAATTAGGGTTGTTATCATAGGTAAATTGTCCCATAGCCAAAGCGCCTTTTAATTTAATGGTAGTTGTAACTTGTGCCTCAATACCCAATTCTGCACCAAAATGTTTCTTTTCAACACCTTGTAGAATCTCTTGTACAAAATTTGCATCTTCTTTAAACTCGTTTTCAGCAAACGCATTGATGGCACCTATACCATCGGCAAAGAAAAATGAGATTTCGTTTGCATCTTTTATTTTGGTGTAATATCCTGTAAGTTTAGCATTTACAATTGATGACCTAAAAATATAACTGGCGTCTATACTTGTAATTTTTTCTTCGGAAATATTCGGGACTATATTGTGATTCTCTCTGGAATTGGAATAGGTATTTTGAATAGATGGCGCTTTTGAAATATATCCCACATTAACATCAAACACATGTTTACCCGAAATTTTATAAGTAGTGCCTGCTTTAGCTCCAGAACCTAGAAAGTTTATTTTTTTACCTTTTCCGAATGATTGATTTCCCGGAAACGAGCCATTTTCATAAATACCTTCACGTTGAGAACTCGTGCTCGTTATACTTCCTGCCACATAAAAATCAATCTTATTGTATTTGAATTGCAATTGAGCATACCCGATAATAACTTCTGCATTAAAATTGTAATTGTATTTAAAGGTATCGCCTACACCAACAATTCTGTTTGGGTTTAATAAATCGTTTTGAATCGCTTCGGGATTATTCTCGAAATCATTAGCATATCCATCAACATCTAAATATCCTGTGGCTCCGAGTAAATCAAGTACCTTTGCATAATTTTCAGACTTTAACGATTTATAATTTATAGAGCCATTAAATAAAACATGTTCATTAATTTGGGAATTCATTGTAGAATTAAACGTTACTTGTTTATCATCCACTCTATCTTCATACAACGCATAAACAGCATTGCCACCGTTTACTGTATTGCTAATATTGGCACTATACAAATCGTTCCAATTAATCTGCCCTTTATTTAAAAACTCTTGTTGTGCTATATAAGCAAAACCCAAATCGTTTGGAAAATTGCGCTCAAAATAACTGGGCAATTTTTGATAATAGGTGGCGCTTGGATTAGAGCCTCCACCTTCAGGAAATCCATTTACTAAATCGGTGCCATTATAATCGAGTCGACTATTTCCTTGTTTTCCGAATTGGTAAGCTACTGTATTATTTAGTGATGTTTTTTTTGTAACATCCCAAAAATGACTCAAAATAAGAATAGGTTCATCAACGTCTTTTATTCTAGAATTACGTTTTTTACCTTCTTGCCAACCCCAATATTCATTGTACTTAATCCCTTTTAAATCGTAAACTTCTTGGGTATTTGGTGATGACTTTCCACGTCTGTTTGGTGCATAAATCCCAGTAAAATTGAAACTGTGTTTATCGTTTAATTTTTTTTCTACGGAAGTAAAAAAAGAATTGGATTCATAAATTGTGGCATCCTGATAGCCTTCGTTACCCCAGCGTCTGCCCAAAGAAATAGCGAATGCCCAATCGTTTTTCAATAGCCCAGACGCATAACTTGCCATCAATCTGTTTGTATAACTTCGATTGGACGATGAATAGGTAATACGACCGCCGCTTCTATAATCAGAAGCTCTAGTATTTATATTTGTTGAACCTAAAACACCACCAAAATTATAATTTGAAGGTGTTAACCCTGAAGTGAGCTCTTGGTTTCGAAACACATCGTTTAGTCCGCCCCAATTACTCCATTGTGGTCGCCCATTAAACAGTTTGTTCATCTCAATACCATTTATTAAAACAGAACCGTTATCGGAATCTAACCCGCGCATTCTAAAAAAAGACGAACTAAACTCGAAAGCTGCGGTGCGTTGAAACACATCGAGCGACGATTGCAGTATCCCAGAAATATTATCGATACCCCCAATATCATCATCCAATTCATCATCCGAGAGCATAATGGTAAATAAGTCATGAGATTCTGAAAGGTCTTCTTCCAAAGTCATATCCGAAATATCGACTATCTTAAACTCATTTACTACAATTGGAAATCTTTTGGTAATAAAGCCTTCTTTTGAAATTCTTAAAATTTGTTCACCCAATGGAACATCTTCTTTAAATATAAACGCCCCATCTGTATTTGTTTGAGTAGATTGATTGGTTTCTTCAATAGTTATAATAACATTAGCAATAGGCTGAAAATTAACCCCATCATTTACACTTCCTTTAATAATGGTTTGTTGCGCCGATGCAATTAAAACAGTGCATATACCGAAGATAAAAAACAACAACTTTTTAATTCGCTTCATTTAAATATGTTACTTTATTGATGCTTAATATATTATTCGATAAACTAATTTACATTTTTTTCCAATTAATATTTATTTTTGGACTAACTTTTGTAAGAAAATAATTTACACCTTAATTTATTTATAAATGAACCCCTTAAAGTTTTTAATCTTAATGCTATTTTCATGTTCCTGGTTGAACATGAATGCACAAGAAAAAAAATTGTATAAAATACATACTATTGCTTTTTACAACTTAGAAAACTTGTTTGACACCATTAACGACCCAACTAAATTTGATGAGTCGAGCCCTATAATGGAATTGAAAACAAACAGAGCTGAAGTTTATAAAAGAAAGGTAAAAAACATGGCACGTGTTATGGCAGATATTGGATTGGAAGTAACAAACAATTCGCCTGCCATACTTGGCATCTGTGAAGTTGAAAACCGCGAAGTAATTGAAGATGTAATAAATGATTCTCTATTGCGAGATAAAAACTATGGTATTATTCACTACCCGTCACCCGACATCAGAGGGATTGATGTTGCTTTATTATATCAAAAAAAATTATTTAAACCCATTAGTACTAGTAGCCATGAATTAAAAATTTATGATGTAAATTCCAGAAACCGAATTTACACCAGAGATCAATTGCTAGTGAGTGGAGAGTTGGAAGGAGATTTAATCCACATTATTGTCAATCACTGGCCTTCAAGAAGCGGTGGCGATGAGAAAAGTGCACCCAACCGAAAAGCGGCTGCCAAATTAAGTAAACGCTTGGTAGATTCTCTACAAGTGATAAATCCCTACGCCAAAATTTTTATAATGGGTGATTTGAATGATAACCCAACAGACCCAAGTATTAAAGATGGTTTAAAAACTGAAAAGAATAAAAACAAAGTAGGCTTAAAAGGTATTTACAATCCTTATGAGAATTACTTTAAAGATGGTTTGGGCACAACAGCCTATAGAGATGCTTGGAGTTTATTTGATCAAATAATGATAACAAAACCATTACTTGAAAAAGATTTTACGTCGTTTCGATATTATAAGGCTAATATTTACAACAAAAATTATTTAATAGATAAATCTAGCACCTATAAAGGGTATCCGAAACGCAGCTTTTCGTATAGCGGATTTACGGATGGTTTTAGCGACCATTTTCCGGTTTATATATATGTAATTAAAGAAGTAAATACAGAATAAAAATTTTATCGTAAATAAAAAATGCGACTTTAAAAGTCGCATTTTTTATTTACGATAACCAGATACTCCAAGGAATTCTTGATAAAAACAATACTAAAGCAATGGTATAAAAAATAGCTATTGGTTTTAATTTTGCTTTTGAAGTCAACTTCTTTTTATGTTTAGAATAACCAATAGTAATTAAAGCAACAGCTATAATATTTACTAACGGATGTTCCACCAAATACAATCGTGTAAGTGAATTTTTCATAACCTCAGCACCTAACTGGCTCCATAATTCAAATTTAGGAGACACAAAATACAATATCAATCCAATTAATAATTGAATATGTGATACTATTAAAGTAAATAACGATATTCTAAAATCTTTAGCTTGGTATTCTTTATCACCAAATACTTTTATTAAGGCATTTACAACAGCAATAATTAAAATTAAAAGTACAATATAAGCCCAATAAGAATGGAGTGTTAATACAACATCAGACATGAATTAAATAATTTAAAATTTATAATAACAAATGTAGCAATTTAAAATATAAAAAAACCGCCTCAATTGAAGCGGTTTAATATTATATAAATAATTAAGATAGTGTTTAGTCTACTAAAACAATTACTTTATTATCTTTCATTTCAATAGTTCCAGAATTGATTTTTAGGGTCAATACTTTGGCATCACCTTTACTTGGTAATATTTCTGGGTGAAGGCCATTTAAAACTAAATCGTTTTGTGTATGAATTTTAATGATTCCATCTTTTAAAAGCGACACAATAGAAGCGTGGTCTTTTAAAATTTGAAATTCACCATTTACGCCAGGAAGTACAACAGATTCAATTTCTGAACTAAATAAAGTAGCTTCTGGTGATACAATTTCTAAATACATAATTTTTATAATTGATAATTGATAATTGTCAATTGATAATTATCAATTGAATTATGCTTCCGCTAACATTTTTTCTCCAGCTTCCATAGCTTCTTCAATGGTACCTTTAAGGTTGAACGCTGCTTCTGGTAAGTGATCTAATTCACCATCCATAATCATGTTAAATCCTTTAATAGTTTCTTTAATGTCAACTAAAACACCAGGGATACCAGTAAATTGCTCAGCTACGTGGAATGGTTGAGATAAGAAACGTTGAACACGTCTTGCTCTACCTACAGCCATTTTATCTTCTTCAGACAACTCTTCCATACCAAGAATGGCAATAATATCTTGTAATTCTTTATAACGTTGTAATAACTCTTTTACTCTTTGAGCACAAGCATAATGATCTTTACCTAAAATATCGGCAGTTAAAATTCTAGAAGTAGAATCTAACGGATCTACCGCAGGATAAATACCTAACTCAGCAATTTTACGAGATAATACCGTAGTTGCATCTAAGTGGGCAAACGTTGTTGCAGGCGCAGGATCTGTTAAATCATCCGCAGGTACGTAAACCGCTTGTACCGATGTAATAGAACCTCTTTTTGTTGATGTGATACGCTCTTGCATCGCACCCATCTCAGTTGCTAAAGTTGGTTGGTAACCTACCGCAGAAGGCATACGACCTAAAAGTGCAGATACCTCAGAACCAGCTTGTGTAAAACGGAAAATGTTATCTACGAAGAAAAGTACATCTTTTCCTTGTCCCTCACCAGCACCATCACGAAAATATTCAGCAATAGTTAAACCAGATAAAGCAACACGTGCACGTGCTCCTGGTGGCTCGTTCATTTGTCCGAATACGAAAGTAGCTTTAGATTCTTTCATCTTAGCTTTATCAACTTTAGATAAATCCCATCCGCCATCTTCCATAGAATGCATGAAATCATCACCATAACGGATAATTCCAGACTCTAACATCTCTCTTAAAAGGTCATTTCCTTCACGAGTTCTTTCTCCTACACCAGCAAATACTGATAATCCACCGTGACCTTTTGCTATATTGTTAATCAACTCTTGGATTAATACTGTTTTACCTACACCAGCACCACCAAATAAACCAATTTTACCACCTTTTGCATAAGGCTCAATCAAATCGATTACTTTAATACCTGTAAATAAAACTTCAGTAGAAGTTGATAAATCTTCAAATTTAGGAGCTTGACGGTGAATTGGTAACCCAGCTTCTCCAGCTTTAGGCAAATCTCCAAGACCATCAATAGCATCACCAATTACATTAAACAAACGTCCGTAAACAGCATCACCAATAGGCATTTGTATAGGCGCTCCAGTTGCAACAACCTCAGTACCTCTGCTTAAACCATCTGAGGAGTCCATAGCAATAGTACGCACGGTATCTTCACCAATGTGAGACTGTACTTCTAGTACTAATAAAGAACCATCTGGTCTTTTAATTTCTAATGAATCATAAATTTTTGGAAGTTCAGAACCAGCACCGAATTCAACATCGATAACCGGACCTACTATTTGTGCAACCTTACCTGTAACTTTAGCCATTACTTATGTGTTTAATATTATGCGTTTTAATTGAATGAAAACACTTTTAGTTTCCGCGTGCAAAGATAATTTTTTTAATTTAAAATGAAAGTTGTTTTTTAAGCTTTTTTATAATAATAAAACGCCTTGAATTTCAAGGCGTTTATACTGTTCTTTAAATTAATTTAATGATGGACAATAATTTATTTGGCAACCTCCTGCTTTTGAAACATTTCCAGAAGCTGTAAATTAAAACCAAATGCTTCGATAGCTTCAAATGTGGTAGTTGCAAATAAGCCGGTATTCATTAAATATTATTTTATAAGTTATTAATTGTCCATGACAAATAGTACATAGAACCGATAAGTCCAGTACCAAAGGCTGTGGCGTAGTCATCTCCTAAAAGATTGGTTGCACCTACTTTAAAAGATGATTTTAAACTTGGTATCCTATAATTCATTTGAGCATCAATAACGTGGTATGCAGGAATTTGTCCGTCGCCAAAGCTTGATTCCCATAAATATGTATCACTCCATCTCCAAGCTATATTAAATCCAAAATTTTTGAATAATTCGGTATGTCCAAAAGTAGCTTTTACCTTATGCTCTGCGGTATTAAAGCTTGGTCTAAAATTAGGATTTGCTATTTTATCAAATTCAAAGTTTGAATAAGTATAATTTGTTCCTAAATCAAAATTACCAAGTACTTTTGTGTTAATGGCAATAGCCCCTCCATAAGAGTTAACATTTGTTTCTGAATTTGTATAGGTTTGATATCTGGCAAAATCATTGTTTCTAAGTGCCGCAAGTATTAATTGTGTATCTTGGTTTAGTCCCGCAACCGAAGCTGGGTTTTGAGGGTTGAATCCTGTTAAATCAAAATTGGCATTGTTACCATAATGCGTTGCAACTACCGATTCATTCGCAATAAAATCTTTATAGGTATTATAGTAAGCACTAAAGTCCAAAATGACCTTATTTAGTTTTCCCCTGTAGCCGACCTCGAAAGAAGTTACCTGTTCAGGTTTTACGTAATTAGGGTTTCCAATAAATTCACTTCCATTATTACTAGGATTGTGAGTGGCAAGACCTGTTGCAATAGAAGCTGCCATAGAATTAGTATAGGCGGCAGATCCTGCTTGATTAAGTGTAGCTGGTTGACCTAAAAAGTTTTGAGCAAATTGGCTATTTGAATAAGGTCTAACAAATCGATCACCAATATCATTGGCACCTCCAATTAAAGTACCTAACCCTGTTACTAAACCTATATATAAATCCTGTGTATTGGGGTTTCTAAATCCTGTTTGGTATGACGCTCTAATATTATGGTTTTCTTTTTCACCTAGCGTGTAGCCTGCAGAAATTCTTGGAGAAAAGAATCCGTCAAATAATTCAGATTTATCATAGCGTATAGAGCCTGTCAATTTTAGATGCTCCATTATTGTTTTTTGTACCTGAGTATAAACACCAATTTCAGAATATGGTATAGCGCCATCGGCGTCTGCGTAAATAGTCCCAAAAGAATTTAATTTATATGTTCTATAAGAACCACCAATTTGAATATCGGCAACATCAGTTAAATGACTAAAATTGTAATTGGCATCAGCATGATATATTTTAGAATTATCTTTTATTTTAGATCCAGTTAAAAAACTTGTGTCATTAGTCACAGTGTCGAATGCGTTTTGGAATTCCGGAGTTCCTGGTTCTAATCTCCCAGTTTCTGCAAACTGTCTGCTTATAGCATGTGCCTGTGCATCGGTGGCTCCAACAGATTTAGATTGCACATAAGCGCCTGCATATTCTCCAAACCAAGTTTGATGAGGTTTCCATGCTGCAAGTAAATTTGGCCCAGCAACATCCATAACATAGGTATCTCCTGCTTTGTCTGATGTAATGTAACCTCGCAAAAAGAAATTCTTGTTCTTAATTTCTAATTTGTGCTGTTGCATAGAAAAATTGTCTATTCTGTAACGTTGGGCCCCTTGATAAATTGTTGACCCTGTACCTACTTTACCTACATAAGCAATTTCAAAATTGTCTGCCCATGGTCTAAAATATAATCCCCAATCCGCTTTTACGCTTTCTGCATTATAATCGGTTAAATCGCGTTCAGCATATCCTGTTCTACTAACAAAAGTAGATGGAACTAAAGCACTAGCTCCCAAAGGTATTCTACCTAAAGCCTCCAATCCCAAAGCCGCATCTTTTATATTAAATCTAACATTATCGCCATATATGTTAACACCATCATAATCAACATTAGAAGCTCTAGTAGCACCTGGCATATTTTTGTCACTATAATCGGTTGCATACCAATCGGTTCCTTTTAAGTAACCAAAATTAACTTTTGCAGCAAAGGTATTGCTGAATTTATGGGCGGCCCTAATACCAAAATCGGTGTAAGCATTATTTCCAGCCGCTTCTTGTGAAGTAATTCCTCGTTTCACATATCCACTTAAACCAGGAAAGTCAAATGGATTTTTACTCTGCATGAATAAAATGCCATTAAAGGCATTTGCGCCATATAAAGCAGATGCTGCTCCTGGCAATAATTCAATATTTTGCACATCAGTTTCAGTCATACCAAGTAAATTTCCTAATGGGAAATTAAGCGCTGGAGCAGAATTATCCATACCGTCAACCAATTGCATAAATCGATTGTTTCCAAAAGCAGCAAAACCTCTTGTATTAATAGATTTAAAGGTTAAACTGTTTGTATTTACATCTACGCCTTTCATGGTTTCTAATCCGCCATAAAAATCGGCAGAAGCCGTGTTTTTGATTTCTTTTAATCCGAAACGCTCTACAGTTACCGGCGACTCAAAAATGCGTTCGGGGGTTCTTGAAGCAGAAATAACCACTTCATCTAATGAGGTCCCTTCTTTGAGGATAAAATTTAATTTTTGATAATTGGAGGTCACTTGTATGATCATTGTTTCAAAACCAACACTACTTGCCTGGACATTAAATGGTGGTTTTTGACTATAATTCAACAGGAAGTTTCCGTCAAAATCTGTAACGGTACCTGTAGAGGTTCCTGAGACAATAATATTTGCACCAGGAACGGGCTGGTTATTATCATCTACAACAGAACCTGAAATTGTTGTTTGTGAATGTGCAAAGCCATAAAAAAACAACAGAAAAAATGGGAGAATTGTTTTCATTTAGTATTAATTAGTTTTAAGGTTTAGTTCATAAATACATAAATATTCTATAATATTTAGGAATAAATGTACAAAAAAATTATGCACGCATAGTAAAATTTAACAAAAAAAAGTGCAATACACTGATTTATCCGTAAAAAAATACCCTATAAACGAAAAAAGTCATGATTAAGGCTTAATCATGACTTTTTTTATCGTAATTTAAAAGTTGCTTTAATTATTCAACAGTAACAGACTTTGCCAAGTTACGAGGTTGATCTACATTTTTACCTAATAATACTGCTATGTGGTATGATAGTAGCTGAAGTGGAATAGTAGTTAATAAAGGAGATAAGGATTCCAACGTATCTGGAACTTCAATAACATGGTCTGCAAGATCTCTAACTTGGGTGTCACCTTCGGTAACAATTCCAATAATCTTACCCTTTCTAGATTTTATTTCCTGAATGTTGCTTACTACTTTTTCATAATGCCCCTTTTTAGTTGCGATAACAACAATTGGCATGTTTTCGTCAATTAATGCAATAGGGCCATGTTTCATCTCCGCAGCTGGATAACCTTCAGCGTGGATATATGAAATTTCCTTTAATTTTAAAGCACCTTCTAGTGCTACTGGAAAATTAAAACCTCTACCTAAATATAAACAGTTTCGCGAATTTTTGTAAATGTCTGCAATCATCTTAATATGCGCATCCGATTCAAGTGCCTCCTCAACTTTTTTCGGTATCAACTCCAACTCTAATAAATGTTGTCTGAAGTCCGAACTACTAATAGTCCCTTTGGCTCTTGCTAAACGCAATGCCATTAATGTTAAAACAGTAATTTGTGTCGTAAATGCTTTTGTTGAAGCTACACCAATTTCTGGTCCCGCATGTGTATAAGCTCCGGCATCAGCTTCTCTTGCAATAGATGAACCAACTACATTACAAACACCAAAAACAAAGGCTCCTTTAGATTTTGCCAACTTTATAGCTGCTAGGGTATCGGCGGTTTCTCCAGATTGTGAAATTGCAATTACAACATCATTTTCTCCTATTACTGGGTTTCTATACCTAAACTCTGAAGCATATTCTACTTCAACAGGTATTCTTGCTAAATCTTCAAAAATATACTCGGCTACTAAACCTGCGTGCCATGAGGTGCCACAAGCTACTATTATGATGCGATTGGCATTGAGGAATCTTTTCATATTATCTTCAACACCAGCCATTTTTATAATAGCTTCGTTTCTTAAAAGTCGCCCTCTGTAAGTATCGGTAATAGCTTTTGGCTGCTCATGTATTTCCTTTAGCATAAAATGTTCATAACCACCTTTTTCAATTTGCTCCAAATTCATTTGAAGTTCTTGAACATAAGCAGGTACTATAGAATCATCTTTAATTTTCCTAACTTTAATGCCTTTATGGAATCTTATAATTGCCATTTCTTCATCTTCTAAATAAATAGCATTTTTGGTATATTCTAAAAAAGGAGAGGCGTCACTTGCAATAAAAAATTCATCTTCACCAACACCAACTGCTAGCGGACTACCTAAGCGGGCAATAACAATTTCTTCTGGCTTTGTTTTATCAAAAACAGCAATAGCATAAGCTCCAACTACTTGATTTAATGCAATTTGAACCGCTTTCCCAAGCTTTACGTTTTCTTGGTTTTTTACATCTTCAATTAAATTTATTAAAACTTCGGTATCAGTATCTGATTTAAATGTAAACCCTCTTGAAATTAATTCTTGCTTTAAAGACTCATAATTTTCAATAATACCATTGTGAATAATAACTAAATCGCCAGAATTAGAAAGATGCGGGTGTGAATTAACATCATTTGGAACACCGTGGGTTGCCCATCGTGTATGACCAATTCCTATATTACCGTGTTTGGTTATTTCCTTTTGGGCACGTTCTTCTAAATCTGAAACTTTCCCTTTTGTTTTAGAAACTTTAAGGTCTGTACCATCAAAAAGGGCAATACCTGCACTATCGTAACCGCGATACTCTAATCGCTTAAGTCCTTCAATTATAATTGGATAAGCCTCTCTAGTTCCTATATATCCTACAATTCCACACATAATTTATTTTTTTTTGATTTTGGGGTTTTAATTCAAAGCAAATATGTAAAATAAATACTAATGAATGATAATTATTATATGAAGTCCTTATTTTATACGATGAAGTTCATTTTTCTTTAGTAAGAAACAACTTCATTATAAGGGTAAATTATTTAGGCTCCGTAAAAAATATCTTTAATTTCATTTTTCTATTATTAGGAACTGTTGAGCTAGTTCCATGCAAAATAGTCCCTCTTGGTGTTATTATAGATGTAGCAGGTATTGATGTTACCTCATCTACACTATTTAAAATTTTAGCACTATTGATTTGGTTAACATTACTAGATAACACCAAACCAATTTTTGTATTGGTAGAATCCCTAAGCAAAATATTATTTAAATGCTCGGTTAAATGAATTTTATATTTTGAAATACCTGCATCGTTTTTTTTACGTTGTCCTAAATGAAAAAATGCTGAATTATAAGGGTCGGTGCTACTTAATGTAGGATCATAGTCGTAATCAATAAGCTGTATATTGTTTTCTATGTCGTAGGCATAAAGTCTGTCGTATTTATGCAAATCAGCAATACCACCATCTTGAAGTGTTTCATCTTCAAAAACAATTAATTGAGCATCGTTTATTAGGCGTTTTAAAATATAGTTACCGTTACTGTCTTTCTTATAGTCGCCGTTCCCAAGAGGCGTTCTGTATGTATCTAAAAATTCTTTTAAAGCATTGTCTCCACTAAACAAATCTACAACAGCCATTGAGCCTTCGGCACCTTTTAAATACAGCTTTTCATCACCTGTAATTTGATTACCGTCTTGTAATGGTACAGAACTGTAATCATTAATAAAAGTATTTAGAATATTACCGGTAAATCTTAAAACATAGGAGGCTTGGGTTCTTTCATTAGCCACGGTGGAATCTTTTGAATAATAAATAGTAATATTAGCATTGGTAGACGCTAAATTTAACAAAACCATACTTCCATTACCGCTAACAGCTTCTGCTTTAAAGTATAAACCTCTAAAATAATTTTTAAAATTACTGGCACTACTTAATACAGCATCACCTTCTTTATCTAATATAGCTGCTTTCCAAAAAGCAATATCTAAATTTTTTCTTAAAGCAGGCACAGACAGTGTTGTAACGGCATCAGCTGTTCCTTTATTTGTAATAGTTTTAGTTGGGTTGCTACTAGGAGTAATAGTGTTTTCAAACATTATAGCTCCTTTTTGTTCATCAAAATTTATTACAGATGTACCATTTAAAGCAAAATTATCGGTTGCGTTGATACTGCGGTTTGCTTTTGAATAATAATTTTGTTTTTGGTCTAAACTTCCGCTTGGATCGAAATCTCTTAAGAAATAATTATTTTGATAAATAGTTAATTTAAAAGGCTTGATATCTTCATTCGGTTTTTTGCCGTATAAAGAGTCTAGAATGGTGTAAGTGGCATTGCC
This sequence comes from Mariniflexile soesokkakense, assembly GCF_039650365.1. Classification (NCBI taxonomy): domain Bacteria; kingdom Pseudomonadati; phylum Bacteroidota; class Flavobacteriia; order Flavobacteriales; family Flavobacteriaceae; genus Mariniflexile; species Mariniflexile soesokkakense. The sequence continues at coordinate 688,657 of NZ_JAZHYP010000002.1, forward strand.
ATCGTTATCCGCTCCTGTAATTCTATTAAAATACGGGATGGTTAAAATAACAGAATCAATAACAGGATTATCACCAAAATCTGGACTATTTGTAGTTGGTGTTATTTGTGTTATAATACTGGCTATAGTTTGTCCATACGCTGGGTCGTTATAAACACCCAATAGGTTTGAAGACAAACCGTTAATTTGCACGGAATCGAGTATTTTGTTGTAAGCTGCTATTTGAAAGCTTGTGGTGTCGGTTTCAAAATTTAAATTCTTATCTCCCAACACATCGCTTTCAAGAACCGAAAAATCTTTATCGCAAGCAATAAAAGATGAAAAAATAAATATAAAAACTACAGGTAATTTAAGGGCTTTAATGGTCTTCTTCATATATATTGAAATGAATGTAAATAGGTTAGCTTAAAACGCTGGTATTAAAAAATGTTTTGTAGGCTTCACCAAATTCATCTTTACTTTTGTATTCTAAAACGGGCTTATTTGACGCTTTTAAATAGGTTTCTAAATCTTTTGGAATATTTTCCGACCCTACTATTAAAGCATCAGAATAATCAATAGCAATTTTCATTAAGTTAACATACGACGGTTCTTCAAGAACTTTAATAGCATCTTCATTAAGATTGTCAAATTTAACTTTATTAAACATATCATTGTTTAACGTATTGTTAAAACTTTGATTGTATACTGAAGTAACTATTTTACTATCGGTAAACAAAGGCTCGTCTTTATAGTATTCTTTAAGGTAAATTGGTAATAAGGAGGCTAACCACCCATGAACGTGAATAATATCTGGCGACCAATTTAATTTCTTAACCGTTTCAATAACGCCTTTCGCAAAAAAAATAGCCCGCTCGTCGTTATCGCCAAATAAATTACCATCTTCATCTGTTAAGGTTGCTTTTCTTTTAAAGTATTCATCATTATCAATAAAATAAACCTGAATACGCTCTTTTGGAATAGATGCTACCTTAATAATAAGAGGCATATCCAAATCATTTATCACTAAATTTATCCCAGATAGCCTAATAACTTCATGTAATTGGTGCCTGCGTTCGTTTATATTGCCGTATCTAGGCATGAAAATTCTAATTTGGCCACCTTGTTGATTTACCAATCTTGGTGCTTCAAAAGACATTGAAGAAATTTCAGTTTCTGGTAAATAGGGTACTACTTCAGATGATACATATAATATCCTCTTATCTTTCATGTGTCTTTATTTATTGTTTTATTTCGGTCACATGTTGCTTCCATACAATCATTTCATCGAGTATCGAAATCTCGTTAAGGAAGTTTCATGTGTTAGTATTTATTGCTTTTTATAGTTTTTATACAACCAACCATTAATCATTTATTTTGTAAGAAATTTCAAAATACCCGTCGTATAAATGTGTTTCTTTCGGAAAATCGAAATAAAAAACACGCAAAAGTACAAAAATTTATGCAGATTGGTTGTAAAATCTTAAGTTTGCACCCGTTAATTTTATATTAAAAAGTGAAGGTTTACACAGAAAAACAACAATTTGTAGCTACAATTAATGCTTTTAAAGAAAAAAAGCAAACTTTAGGACTGGTCCCTACCATGGGTGCATTGCATAAAGGCCACTTAGCTTTGGTTAAAAAAGCACTTAAAAGCAATGATAAGGTTGTAGTTAGTATTTTTGTTAACCCAACGCAATTTGACAATAAAGAAGATTTAATAAAATACCCCAGAACCTTAGAGCGTGATGTTGAATTGCTTAAAACTGTTAGTAAAGAAAATATCTTGGTTTATGCCCCTTCTGTTAATGATATTTACGAAGGAAATATCATGTCTGAAACTTTTGATTTTGATGGTTTAGAGCTTCAAATGGAAGGCAAGTTTAGAACCGGCCATTTTGATGGTGTGGGCACCATTGTAAAGCGCTTATTCGACATTATAAAACCTAATAAAGCTTATTTTGGCGAAAAAGATTTTCAACAATTAGCTATTATAAAAAAGTTAGTCGAAAAACATCGCATCCCTGTCATTATTGTACCATGCCCTATATATAGAGAAGTATCTGGCTTAGCAATGAGTTCGCGCAATACCCGACTAAAACCAGACTATAAAGCAGCAGCCTCTTTTATTTATAAAATATTAACAACTGCCAAAGAGTATTTTGGCACAAAAAGTGCGCAAGAAGTATCAAAATGGGTTGAAAAACAGTTTTTAACACATGACTTATTAAAGCTAGAATACTTCATTATTGCTGATACTTCTACTTTAAAAACAGTAAAACGTAAAACAAAAAACAAAAAATACAGAGCTTTTATTGCCGTGTATGCTGATGATGTTAGACTCATTGACAATATCGCTCTAAATTAATTATCTTTGCCACATGCAAATACAAGTAGTAAAATCTAAAATTCACAGAGTAAAATGTACCGGTGCAGAACTAAACTACATAGGTAGTATTACTATTGATGAAGATTTAATGGAAGCAGCCAATATAATACAAGGTGAAAAAGTTCAAATTGTAAATAACGACAATGGCGAACGTTTAGAAACCTATTGTATTCCGGGACCTAGAAATACTGGTGAAATTACACTAAATGGTGCTGCCGCCAGAAAAGTTTCGGTGGGCGATACTTTAATATTAATTACTTATGCTTTTATGGGTATTGAAGAAGCTAAAGTTTTTAAACCATCTTTAGTCTTTCCAGATGAAGCTACTAACCTGTTAAAATAAAGGTTTGAACCAAAGTATAAAAAAAACACTAAAAATCATACTCCCACTATTACTGGGAGTTTTTTTAGTTTGGTATTCTTTACAAAACGTTCCTTTAGAAATAATTTTTGAATATTGGAATAAAGCAGATAAATTCTGGGTTTTTCTAGGCGTTTTTCTTGGTTTGTTGAGTCATTTATCTCGTGCGTATAGATGGCGTTTTCAGCTAGAACCATTGGGATACGATATTAAATTTGGAAATAGTGTGATGGCCGTATTTGCTACCTATTTAATAAATTACACCATTCCCAGAGCAGGTGAAGTAGCCAGGGCGTCTATACTTACAAATTACGAAGGGGTGCCTTTTGAAAAAGGTTTTGGAACTATTGTATCCGAGCGTATCGCAGATTTACTAGTAATGTTCAGTATCATACTTATTACACTATTTCTTCAATTCGACTTCATTTATGGATTTTTTATTGAAAAATTTAATCCTGTTAAAATAGTTTCAGCATTAGTAGCAGTAACTATCTTAATTATTGCTTTTTTCAGATTTATAAAAAAAAGCAAATCTAAGTTCGCATTAAAAGCACGGAGCTTTATAAACGGCTTAATTGAAGGTGCGTTAAGCGTTTTCAAAATGAAAAAAAAGTGGGCTTTTATTTTTCACACACTGTTTATTTGGGCTATGTACTTACTTATGTTTTACGTAACATCGTTAGCCATACAAGATTTAGAAGGCATTTCTTCTGGAGCTATTTTGATAGGGTTTATTTCTGCAAGCTTTAGTATAGCTGCAACCAATGGCGGCATTGGTTCTTACCCTATAGCAGTTTTTGCTGCATTTGCTATTTTCGGGATAGAAAAAGATCCTAGTTATGCTTTTGGTTGGATTATGTGGGCGTCTCAAACACTTATGATTATTATTTTTGGAGGCTTATCCCTTATTTACTTACCTATTTACAATAGAAATAAGACTAAAGATTAAAGACTCAAAATCAACTTTTTTTAGTTTTAACTAATTTCATACCTTGCATTAAAATCTCAAATCATTCTTAAAATGAAACAACTTCTTTCCATTTTATTAGTTCTTTGTTCCGTTTCTAATTTTAATGCTCAAGTAAAATATGAGACTATAGAGTCTGCAAAACTTGGTGAAGCACGCGAATTAAAAATTCAATTCCCCAGAGGTTATAGTGCAAATGATGACACAAAGTACCCTTTGTTTATTGTTTTAGATGGCGATTATTTGTTTGAAGCCGTAGCTGGAAATGTTGATTATTATTCATATTGGGAAGACATGCCAGCAGCTATTGTAGTAGGTGTCAATCAATATGATAAACGTTATGATGATTGTATGTATTCCGAACAAAACTCGTTACCTATAGAAACTGGTGCTAATTTTTTTGAGTTTATTGGTATGGAACTTATTCCGTATTTAGAAAAAAAATACAAAACCGCCAATTTTAGGGTCGCCGTTGGACATGGTGAAACCGCGAACTTCATTAATTATTTTTTACTAAAACCAAACCCTATATTTAAAGGTTACATTGCTATAAGTCCAGAATTAGCACCTAAAATGCTTGATTATCTTCCAGAAGTGTTAGGTAAAATCCCATCTAAAACTTTTTACTATTTGGCAAATACAAATAATGATTCATCATCCATTAAAAAAATGACAGACGCTTTAAACACCGATATTTCAGTGTTAGACAACAAAAACCTATTCTATAAATTCAATAATTTTGAAAAACCATCGCATTATTCGGTACCTACACATGCCATTCCAAATGCCATTGAATCTATTTTTAAAGTGTTTCAACCTATCAGTAAAGATGAATACACGGAGACTATTCTAAAATTGGAAGGCTCACCCGTTGAATATCTTCAAGAAAAATATAAAACCATTTACGATTTGTTTGGCATAAAAAAACAGATTCTTATTAACGATTTTAAAGCCATTTCAGCAGCTATTGAAAAAACACAACAGTTTGAATATTATGAAGCTTTAGGCAAAATTGCCCGTGACGAATACCCAAAAACATTATTGGGGAGCTATTATTTAGCACGTTTTTACGAAGAAACGGGCGACACAAAAAAAGCCATGCGTACCTATCAAACAGGTTATACTTTTGATGAAGTTGCTGGGATAACAAAAGACATTATGCTTGAAAAAGCAGAAGCCATAAAAGTAGATTTTGGATATTAATGGCAAAAGTAAAAACCACCTTTTTTTGTCAGAACTGCGGTTCGCAATATGCTAAATGGCAAGGGCAATGTAACGCTTGTAAGGAGTGGAACACCATTGTTGAAGAAGTTATTCAAACACCCGATAAAAGTGATTGGAAATCACCAACATCGGCAGCAAAAAAGACAGCTGTTCCATTACGAATTCAAGATATCGACGCATCAAAAGAAGCGCGGTTAGATACTTTTGATGGTGAATTTAACCGCGTGCTTGGTGGCGGTATTGTACCAGGGTCTTTAACCCTTTTAGGCGGTGAACCGGGAATTGGAAAAAGCACCTTACTGCTTCAAATTTCATTAAAACTACCTTATAAAACCTTATATGTTTCGGGGGAAGAAAGTCAAAAACAAATAAAAATGCGTGCTGAACGCATCAACCCAAAGCATAATAATTGTTATATTCTTACAGAAACCAAAACCCAAAATATCTTTAAACAAATTGAAGCTTTAGAACCTGATATTGTAATTATCGATTCCATTCAAACCCTTCACAGCGATTATATCGAATCGTCTTCAGGGAGTATTTCACAAATAAAAGAATGTACGACCGAACTTATCAAGTTTGCCAAAGAAACCGCAACCCCAGTATTGTTAATTGGTCACATAACTAAAGATGGCAATATTGCCGGTCCTAAAATTTTAGAGCACATGGTCGATACTGTTTTACAGTTTGAAGGTGATCGTAATCATGTATTTAGAATTTTACGAGCACATAAAAACCGATTTGGGTCTACGAATGAATTAGGTATTTACGAAATGCAAGGTTCTGGATTACGTGAAGTTTCAAATCCATCAGAAATATTAATTTCTAAAAAGGACGAAGAATTATCTGGAAACGCCATTGCTGCAACTTTAGAAGGCATGCGCCCACTAATGATTGAAGTGCAAGCATTGGTTAGTACTGCGGTTTATGGCACACCACAGCGAAGTGCTACGGGGTTTAATGCCAAACGACTCAATATGCTTTTGGCAGTACTAGAAAAACGTGCAGGTTTCCGTCTTGGGGCTAAAGATGTGTTTTTAAATATTACAGGTGGTATTACAGTAGATGACCCAGCAATTGATTTAGCTGTAGTCGCCTCTATTTTATCATCCAATGAGGATGTGGCCCTGCAAAAGGATTTTTGCTTTGCTGCTGAAGTTGGTTTGTCTGGTGAAATACGCCCGGTTCAACGCGTAGAGCAACGTATTTTAGAAGCAGAAAAATTGGGGTTTTCAACCATTTTTGTGTCTAAATATAATAAAATAGCACTTAAAAATACGGCTATTAAAATTCAACTCATTTCTAAAATTGAAGATTTGGTTGATGCTATAGTATCTTAAGTGGAAGCTTTTTTTGGAATACCAAAGTATCAAAAAGGTTATACTATTTTCAAATTTTACATGTTTTTTCTTACTAAATAAATCGCTTTATCGCACTAATTAAACACTTAATCGAAAAAAAGCATTAATTTTTTTTGACTGAATCAATTTTTATCCTTACTATTGTACTGTTAATTTAATGAATAATGTAAACAAATATTAATTCGTTAAGTTGCATTTCCCTCACGTTATAGATTTTTAATCTAAAATTTAGTATTAAAAAAAAGAATATTTTTTAAGCTAATAGATTGAAGATCAAATCGTAATGTAAACTATCGCTTTCTTTTTATATGTTCATTATTCATATCTGTAAACAGATTTGCTTTAAAACATGAATATGGCATAGCTGTTTATATCAAGGTTAACATTTGTAATTTAATTGATTAAACCCCTAATCTGTTACCTATGAAGACAAAACTACTTGTTGTTTTTACCATACTATTAGCTTTTAATTTTTCTTTAGCACAAAAGTCAAATGTTAAAATAAAAGTAGAATGGACTATAAAATCATTCAATTATAAAGTTGATATCTATGACCCTTCAAATAAACTCATAGCAACCATTTGTGATGATACGCAATGTTATGAAAAAAATAAACAAACCAACATTGATGATTATAGTGTAACACTAGATTTAGGTTGCTTGCCCAATGGTAATGATTACTATGTTGTACTTTATGACATAAAAGACAGCGGTTGGAATAAAGGGTCTATCAGTATTGAAGTAGCTGGTAAAGAGGTTTTAGCCGATGATGGTTCCGATGCTTCAAAAAAAGGAAAAACCAAATCGTTCAAAGTTTCAGGAAATGATACCTCATGCAATACCCCACCAGATAAAGATACCGATGGTGATGGAATATTTGATTCAGTAGATTTGGATGATGACAATGATGGAATTTTAGATAGCGAAGAAAATAATATTCTCAGCTATGGTGGTTTTGAAAATGTGACCGTTTCAAATAATGGAAACAATCAAGCAGGGCAAGGTGTAAATGCAACTACCATTTTACCATGGATTTTGATTCCAGGCGATTTAGGTTCGGGAGGAACACCTAATGTTGTTCGGGTTAATGGTGGTGCTTATAACTACGGAAATGGAGGCCCCCCGTTTGACGCAGATACAAAAACAAATACTGTTGGATTGAATCAACATTACTTTGACATAAATGGTAATGCCGATATTTACCAATCTTTTACAATTACTTCAACAACCAATATTACATATTCCGGCTATTTTTCTCCAAGAGATAACAATAATACAGCGACCGCTAAAATTTCTATTTATTCGGGTGTTGGAAATAATTTGAACGGCGCTACTTTAATTGCAGATACTGGAACTATCGCAATACCTATACAGAATGGGTCTTCGGCAGCAACTCCATGGACATTGATTCAAGGCACGGTTACACTTTCACCTGGTAAATATTCTTATGTAGTAACCATGTCTAATTACTCAAATTTTGATGAAGGCTCGGTTAAATATACAAACTCAACTCTTGATACCGATGGTGATGGAATAGCCAATATGTTTGATTTGGACAGTGACAATGACGGTATTTTTGATGCTGAAGAAGCGGGTCATGGAAAACCATATACAAATGGCATTGTAAATGGAAATGTGGGAACCGATGGTATTCCAGATGCAGTTCAAGCATCAGCAAATTGCCGAACGGTAAACTATGTGCTTAAAGAAAGTTCGAACGACGCAGATTATATATTTAACTATTTAGATTTAGATAGTGATGGAGACGGGATTCCAGATAATGTAGAAGCTCAAACAACCTTAGGCTATATTTCGCCAGCAGGTTCAGTAAATGCGTTTGGTGTTGATAAAAATTATTTAACTGGATTGACACCTGTAAATACAGATGGAACAGATAGTGCTGACTATTTGGATTTAGATTCAGACAATGAAGGCGGTAATGATACAACTGAGGCTGGCATAACACTTACAGGAATAGATTCTGACTATGACGGACTAGATAACAGTACGGATGCTACAACAGGGTATTCTGATGCTAACGGAACCATTAATAATCCTAGTTTATTACCAGATGCAGACAGCGACGCTAATACTGGGGGCGATGTAGATTTTAGGGATGCTGTTTTTACTTTCATAAATGTACCCTATAATGCCATGCTGTATTTTGATGGTGTAGACAATTATCTTTCTGGAAATTCATTTATAAATGGACTAAATAATGTTACAATGATGGCTTGGGTTAAGTCCAATTCTGGAATTTCAATCAACACTACTATTGCTGGTGAGGATGTTGCTTGCAAATTATGGTTAAAAAATGGAAACAAGCCAATGTTTACAGTGAGAACTAATAAACATGCTGAAAAATCGGCAGGAGATTGTTCTGATTGTAGCACTATTAAATTTGATAAATGGCATCATATTGCAGGAAGCTATTCTAGTTCAACAGGCTTGATGAAGCTTTACATGGATGGAGTTCTAATGGACACAAAGAATATTGGAAAAAGTGGAAACCAAATTGCTTTAAGCCAAGACGCAAATAACACTTTTGAAATTGGCCGATTTTCAAACAAATTAACAAATGGACAATATTTTAAAGGAGATATAGATGAAGTTCGAGTATTTAATACGGCATTAACAGATAGTCAATTACAACAAATGGTTTATCAGGAAATTGAAAACAATAATGGTTCTATAAGAGGAACGGTTATTGGGAAAGATATAATTGATAACACCACTAAAAGCAAAGTGCCTTGGGAAAATTTAATAGCTTATTACCCAATGACTGATATTAAAAACAATAAAACTATTGATTATTCCAATAACGACCATGAATTAACCTTAAACAATATTGAAACCATATTAGAGCAAACAGCTCCAATGCCGTATGTTACAGGTTTCGATGGGAATTGGGAAAGTAACAGTATCTGGTTACACGGTGATGTTTGGGATATTGAAGATGTTGTTAATAGTAAAGATAATGGTATTATTAAAATATCGAATAATATAACAACCAATAGTTCTATTAAAACCTTAGGACTTATAATCGATGAAGGAAAAACCCTTACCGTAAATGGCGATCATGAAATATATAACAGCTGGTTTTTAAACTTAGGCGGCACCTTAGATTTAATGAACGATTCGCAATTAGTACAAACCACTACTAGCGATTTAGTCACATCAGCTACTGGAAAACTTTTAAGGAGACAAGAAGGCACCTCCAATGCCTTTAGGTATAATTATTGGTCCTCGCCAGTAGGTATTCAGGGAGCTACCGGCTTAATAGACAATAATGCGGCAACTAATAACACCAACAATACTGCATTTACCCTAAATATGCTAAAAGATGAAACAGGGTTTAATATGCAGTTTGCTTCGGCATATAACCAAGCGGGTAAAATCAGCACCTACTGGCTCTACACTTTTAAAAATGGCCTAACCTATTGGGATTGGGCTTCGGTAAAGCCAAATACACTTTTAGAACCAGGAGTGGGCTATACCCAAAAAGGCACTGGAAATGCCGGTTTGCAACAACAGTATATATTTGAAGGCAAGCCCAATAACGGCACCATTATAGTAAAAGTAACCGATAAAGGAGGCCCTGGGTCTGTAACCAATGTATCAAAAACAGAGTATCTGCTAGGCAACCCCTACCCTTCAGCTTTAGATATCCATAAATTTATTGATGACAATAAAGGCATTATAGGAGGCACGGTGCAATTGTGGCAACAATGGGCCGGCAATTCCCATAATCTAAACGAGTACCAAGGAGGTTACGCACATGTTAATAAATTGGGTGCGATAAGAGCATCTCAGTTCACGGGTATTTATGGAGCTACTTTAGGGACATTGGAAGGCACATTGCCACCTGAAAGATATTTGCCTATAGGTCAAGCATTTATAGCAGAGATTGTCGCAAGCGGCAATGTGGTATTTAATAACAGCCAACGTAAATTTGTTAAAGAAATAGATGCGTATGGCGTTGTTGGCAGCATTCTTTCGCTCTTTAAATCAGGGAACAAGCAATCCAAAAGCAGTAATGGACCAGAGGGCAATGATAATAATTCAATGAAGAAAATACGATTGGAATTTAATTCTGTTGTAGGGCCCAAAACCAAAAGAGAGCTCCTTTTAGGGTTTAGCGAATCAACCACCGACGGTTTTGATTATGGCTACGATTCAGAAAACATTGAAGTCAATAACAACGATTTCAATCTGGATTTGGAAGGCAAGAACATGAACATGCAGGCGTATGCGCCCATTACGTCGGACAAAGCAGTTCCCTTAAACTTTAAGTCCTCGGGCAACAATACTTTTGAGATTAAAGCTACCGAGCTAAAGAACATAGATGAGGACCAAGAGGTTTATTTAAGGGACAATGAAACGGATACCTATTTCGATCTAAGACAAGGTACGGCCTATAAATTTTCGTCGACACAAGGAAAGTTCAACAAAAGGTTCGAGTTGGTGTTCCAGTCAAAACAGCAAAGTTTAAGTGCGGAAGAAATAATGGCACCAGAAAACTTTATTTACTACCAAAATACCACCAATACCCTATATGGTAAAAAACTTAAAGCTTCTATAGACAAATTGGCTATAGTAAACATACGAGGCCAAACAGTTTTGGAATTCAACAATGTGTCGCAGGATATGTTAACTAACGGAATGAAAATAACCGGTGTAGCAACAGGAACCTATATAGCCTGGTTTAAAGCGCAAACAGGCCAAGTATTTACTAAAAAATTTATAGTTAATTAGTTTATATATAATATGTTATAAATATTTTAAAAAGATGTTTTTAAAAACGCAAAAAATGAATTTATTTAAAATGCGAAGTGTTTTTGTTAAAAAATAAGATTTTTTAGCCTGCTTTTTATCTTGTTTTTTAACATTTAAATTACGTTCAACGTATTTATTTACAAATATAACGAGAAATTATGTTATTAATTGTTTTTCAAGTAATTAGCATTTAATATTGTAATTGATTGATCCCAAATCTATCACTTATGAAAACAAAATTACTACTAGTGGCTCTTGCCATACTGTGTACTTTTAATTTTGTTTTAGCACAAAATTCTGGTGTTAAAATAAGAGTTAAATGGACCAGTAAATCCTACGAAAACAAGATTGAGGTTTATAATACTGCAAATGATTTGTTATTAACTATTTGCGATGGTTCTCAATGCTATTCAACAACAAAACTTGATTCTCATGAAGTTTATGGTGGTAAATACGACCTAGGTTGTGTAACTAACGGAAATAACTATTACATAAAACTATTTGATGCCGCTAATAATGGCTGGAGTGGTGGGTTTGTTTCTGTTAAAGTTGATGGCGTTGAAGTTATTAATAATAACGGAAGCGGAGCAAATACCACCGGACAAATTATATATTTTAATGTAGCTGGAGGAGATGCTGCTTGCAACGCACAACTTGATACGGATAATGATGGTATTGCCGATTATTTAGATTATGATGATGATGGTGATGGCATAACAGATGCCAAAGAAAATTTAGGACAAGATAGATTTGAATGTACACTTCCTCCGTTAGACTTTTTAAATGGTACTTATGATGCTTCTGCTAGTACAAGTGGCGCGGGAACTGTAGGGGCGGTTTATCGCTTTGGAAATGCTGTGCAAGGCTATGATGTTTTAATGCAAGTCATGGAATTAACTAATACTACAATTACCAATATTGATAATGATGTAGTAGACAATCCTAATTATTTACAAACCGAACTCACTTTTTCTGGCACAGGTACTCCTGGAGCCACTTTTAAATTCACTATCGTTAACTCTGGCACCACGGTTCCTTCTACTCAAATTTTTAGGGTAAACGGAGTTACTTGGGATTGTGATGGTACAGCTAGTTTAAAGGAGTCCGTAATATATTATAATCCTGCAGCTTATGGGGTTGATAACCCTACCGATTTAGATGTGGTAGATTTAGGTGGTAATAATATTGAAATGACTTCTGGTGAAACTACCGTTAATGGCTTCTCAACTTTACCTTGGCTACGTGCCTATTATCAATTTATTGGCAATTCCTTTACCATGCGTATGCAAGCAATTAAAACGGTTACAGGATCAAGTTTACGTCAATTCGGTATGAGTTTTACACAGTGTGAGTTTTTAGATTTTAATGCTAATTCTTTAACAATAGTAACTGGTGAAGATTTTGATGGTGATGGAAATTACAATCATTTGGATTTGGATAGTGATAATGATGGTATTCCAGATAATGTGGAAGGACAGACGACCTTAGGATATTTAGCCCCCAATAATATAGTTTCCAATACAGGAGTGGATACAGCCTATGGTACTGGACTTATTGTGGTTGATACAGATAAAGATAAAGTGCCAGATTTTCTAGATTTAGATAGTGACAATGATGGGCTGTTAGATATAGAAGAAAACGGAATGGCAAATACTATTGTAACCTTTACCGATTTTGACAACGATGGAATAGACAATCTATTTGAAGGTACAAACTTAAATGATCCTTTTGATGTAAATGATGAAATAAACAATCCTTCAGCATCTATTCTTCCAGATGTTGATGGCGATTTATTTTCAGGAGGTGATTTAGATTATAGAGATTTGTTTGATGGTAATCCACCGGTTTATGCAACGATAGATTTTGATGGGGTTGACGACTATTTGTCGGCAAATTCATTTATAACAGGGCAAGACGAGGTAAGCATCATGGCTTGGGTAAAAATAGATGCAGGAAATGCTGGCACAACCACTATTGCAGGAGAAGATGTAGCTTGTAAATTATATCTTAAAAACGGAAATGAACCTAGTTTTGCAATAAAAACATTAGGAAATGCAGCAGTGGTAACAAGTTGTTCTGGCATAAACATGAATGAATGGCACCATATAGCAGGCACTTATTCCAATGCCACAGGAGACGTAAAATTATTTGTAGATGGTAAGTTGGAAAATTCATTAACAATAAGTGTTACAACTGCAAAAATTGAAAGTACTGCTAATGGCAACGAAGCTTTTGAAATTGGAAGAGCTTCAAGTAATATTATTAATAGAGAATATTTTAAAGGATATATAGATGAAGTGCGTGTATTTAATAAAGAATTAACCAATACACAATTACAGCAAATAATTTATCAAGAAGTTACTAATAATGCCGGAAATGTATGTGGTGCAATTGTACCGAAAGATATTATAGATATGGCAACCAATACTAAAATTCCATGGACAAATTTAGTAGCTTACTATCCAATGACAAATATTAAGAATAATACAACTTCTGATTATTCTATTTATAACAATGAATTAACCTTAAACTATATAACAACTGTACAAGAGCAAACAGCCCCTATGCCCTATATAACAAATGCAAATGGCAATTGGACTAGTGAAAACTCTTGGTTACACGGCAATGTTTGGGATATTGAAAGCATTGCAACAAATAAAGATTGGAGCATTGTAAAAATAGCAAATAATGTAACGGCGTGCCACCCTGTTAAAACAATGGGATTGATAATAGATGCAGGCAAAACGTTTACCGTACATAGCGATAACCTTATAGAAAACAGTTGGTATTTGGAACTAAACGGCACGCTTAATCTGGAAGACGATTCCCA